>CAZQKZ010000005.1:0-45525 GCA_964594095.1 uncultured Leptospiraceae bacterium
ACAGCGCCGGATAACATCCGGGACGAGTAATCGTACGGAAAGTGTCACAGAAAAGCAAACTTTTCTGGCTGCGTGCCAGAATAAAGCTGGACCGGGATGTTACCACCGATTTTATGGAAAGATTTTCTTCGCGGATTCTGCGGCCAAGCTCTTCAATTACAAAAGCAGAAGTGGAACCGGTCCCCAGACCGACTTGCATGCCGCTCTCCACAAGAGATGCTGCATATAGCGCTGCCTGTTTCTTTGCAGAGCTGTTTGATGTTGCGTCTTTCATAAGAGCGACTTCAGCGCTTTTCCCTTTTTTTGTCCAGCGCCATTTTTTTAAGGAAGGCCTGTACCATTTTCTCAAGCTCTGAAAGGTCAGCGCACATGATTTTTCCCTGATCCAGTTTCAGCCAGCGGGATTTAAAGAGTTCGAGAAGAAGTCTTTCATCTTTTTTAGGATCCAGCCCCACCATTTTAAGCAGATCAGCGCCTCCGATATCATACCGGTAGGAAGCTCTTGGCGCAATCTTAACATGATTCTTTTCAGCAAGAGTCATCAGTGTATCATACAGTCGGCCAACAGGATCCGTAATCATGAGGTTTGCCAGCTGCCTGTAAGCCATCCAGAGTCTTTCGGAAAGCAGGGTAATCAGTTTAGTGGCCAGCTGAGGCTTCTGTTTTACCATTGTCTCGAAGTTCGCCTTGTTAATGGCAAGCAGACTGCAGTTTTCGGAAACAACCGCTGTGGCCGAACGCGGTTTATTGTCAAGCAGAGCCATTTCCCCGAAAATATCGCCCGGCTGGAGGACGGCAAGCATCACCTCCTGCCCCTGTACCATTTTCTGGATTTTAATGCTCCCGCTCTGTATAATATACAGTTCCCTTCCTGGTTCATTTTCGCAGAAAACCATCTCGTCTGCAGCCAGTGTTCGGTTAATCTGTTCTTCAGGGATACGCGGAGCCTGCAATGGTTTATTCAGAGTCTGCAGACGCATTTTAGCCATGCTGACTTTTTTGCTGTCGGGAACCCACTGAAGATAGCGCTGGAAAGCATAGGCGGCATAGTTCGGCTTCTGCTGGTTAAACCAGTATTCTCCAAGGTCAAAAAGATGAGAAGGATCCTCCTCCACAGCATTGCGGAAGGAAATTCTTGTAATTACATTATCTACCTGCCGCAGTTTCATGGAGAAAGAGCGGATAATTTTCATGGCTATGGGGGCGTTTTTCTGAATCAGAAGACCGAACTGGTCATTATTCACCTGAATCAGGGAACAATCGGTAAGAGCAACAACGGTTTCGATACGGCTGTGGCCGGACATCGCACTTTCAACCCCAAAGAAATCCCCAGGCCCCAGTGTCTGAGCTCCCTCATCCCCGGTAATCTGCATTGCTTTCTGGGTGCGCACTCTACCGGTGCGGATAATATAAAAAGTATTCGCTTCCCGCTTGCCTTCTATGATAACATAGGAGCCGGCTTTGTAGCTAACCATCTGAAACATGGCGTTATCTGATCCCCTGTGCTGTATTTGTCTTCATACCAGGTTTATTATCGGCTCCTTTATTGCCCAGATTCAGTAGATGGGCCTTTCAGGTCAAGAAAAGGCATGGATTTACTTTCATTTAAAGCACTTTCTGCTAACTCAGGATACTTTTCCTGGTTAATAATTTCCTGGTAAATCACAGAAGCTTTCTCTGTCTCCCCGCTGTCCGCTAAGAGTCTGCCGGCTTCCAGATAGGATTTCCAGCCATCCTCAGACTCTTTTCTTAATTCAAATGCCCTTATATACAGTTCAGCAGCATAGATTTTTCGGTTTTCTTTCACCAGAATCGGAGACAATTCCATTATTACTGAAAATTCAAGTTCATGACCGGGGTAAATAATCAGAAATTCTTCCAGAAGGGAAACCGCCCTCTTCCGGTTTCCATCCGCAGAAAGCTCTCTTGCATAATTAAAATGGTTCCAGGCAGACTTGTCAGATTCGGCTTTCAGCATCCGGAGCTGCTTTGTTTTCTGAGTATCGGGAATCGGCCTGGAAAGAGTGTATTCCGGCTCAGTTTTTTCCTGAGCCGGAGCAGAGACAGCTTCCAAAAGAAGTAAAACAATTCCGAGGTATCGAAACAGTTTCATAATCAGAAATCAGCCGGCAGCGGGAATACTCTGTTCGGTAAAACCCATAAACCAGTTCTCATCCTCATCGGAAAGGGTGATCAGATCCAGGCGCATTTCGTTAAAATAGCCCATGAGAACATAAAGATGGGCATCTTCCTCCAGTCCGGAATCCCACTCGTTTCGGTCCACAGACCAGGCATACATGCCTTTTCTTTCCGTTTCCTGAAAAAAGTTTTCCGGTTTATCTGAAAAGATTTTATAAGCTGAAATAAGATCAAACCGTATGGTATCGGTGATTCGGTCAAAATCCGCATCGCTCAGTTCAAAATAACGGGATGCAGTTTCCGCCTGAAAATAATCCGCCCAGGTGGTCAGACCAGGTTCTTCACCGTATTTTTCTTTCAGAAGTGCGGATTCTTCTTCCGAGATTCTTCTGCATGAGCTGAAACGTTCCACGATTTCTCTGAGACGGATCAGAGAATCCACTTTGGCAGGGCTGAGGCTGCCGTTCTGAAGCATTAATTTGAGTTCCGGTGCGATTAATTCCATACTTTTCCATCGACTGGAAATAATCATTTCCGTATTATTTTTTTTTATGTCTCCAAAATTCGGATATATTCCTCATAATTAAAAAAAATTTTCAGTAGTACAAAAAATTTTTTTAGTACTACTGAAAAAAATGCTGTACTTTTTCAGGCACCGTACCGTTAAGTAATCGAGACATAATCCGGAGAAAAATTTCAAATGCAGTTAAATGATTCAGAATTTAAAAAACAGTTACAGCAGTATATTGGTTTCAGGGGCATTGATATAGTATTATACCTGAAAGACGGGACCGTACTGGAACTTGATAAAAACCGCAGAATGGAAGGAGACATTGTAATTAAAAATGAAAGGGATGGAAATCCTCATTCTATTCATATTGATGAAATTCTCAAAGCTGATTTTTTTGCTGCGTAATCTGTGATAATCGGCCTGAACGCTCCAGGGTGGGCAGGCCCGATTACTCTGTTTTATTTCTTTTTACCCTGAAGATTCGGCGCCTGAGATTTGTAAGCTGCTCTGCCCCGTCCTCAACTTTCAGAAGGCCTCCTTCTGCCTTTAAATAAGACCCCTTAATTTCGGCCACTCCCAGCTGCCTTGGATAAACAAATATTATGTTATTTGTAGGAAACCATGTATTGACTGTCTGTGGAATCCTTTTCATACTCAGATTCCACGAAAGCTGATCTTCTCGGCTCATGAAAAAAACAATACCCTCGTCTTTCTGGATTTCATGATTCACTGCAGGTATCTCTTCCCAGTCTGTGAACTTAGTCCACGTACAATCGACTCCCTCCTTCTGTGCTGCAAAATGAAAAATAGAAAATGCATTTTCAGAGCTGTAAACCTGGACTGATTTTCCGGCATTTCGCGAAACCTGGATGATGCTGTCAGCGGCCTCTGCAAATCCTATCTCTTTTTCTGCACCCGCCGGAAGAAAAAGATGCAGTTTTCTGACTGTTGCCATGGGCTGCACTGCTTTATAAATCAGTGTATTTATATTATTTCTGTTTAATACTCCCTCTGTAAGATATCCAAGAAAAGAATCGGAAATCCCCCGCTGTCCGTGCAGACCAAGCACCAGATCTGACACTCTGTATTCTCTTATAGCATTACTTATACCATGGACAATATTCAGATCATATCTGAGAACCGGCTGGACAGACTTCGATGCTCCGGCTGCAATATGCTGCGCAGTCTCCAGATTTTTTTTAGCTCTTGTTTCTGCATATAAATCAGAATTACTGTTATCGATTATACATATTGCAACAGTTTCTGATTTTGAATCATGAACCTGAATAAGATTACTCAGGTTTACAAGTTCCGGGATAGAATCCGGGTTACTAAGAGGTATCAATATTTTCTTATCTTTAAAATTTATTTTTTTATCTTCTGCCGGATTATCCCCGTTATCCTGCTGTCCAGTAAGAGCCAGATTTCTTGCACCTCTCTGAGTTACAAAAGCGGAAATTGTACAGGAAATAAAAATCATCACAATACTTCCGTTGAGAACCGCATCATTCAGGAGTCTTACGGGATTTCCATTGGAATCCTGCCCCGTAATTATACTGTGTCCGATCAGAACCCCTGCCAGAGTGGCTGCTGCCTGTGAGTTACTCAGTCCGAAAAGAACCTTTGTTTCATCAGCAGAAAGCAGTACTGTTTTCTGTGTCAAAACAGCCGCAATGTATTTTGCTGCAACTGCAACCAGAGTCATTAAAAACGCAGTCCATGCAGCTTCCGGACCTTTCAAAAATACCCTGTAATCCAGAAGCATTCCTACTCCGATCAGAAAAATTGGTATAAAAAGAGCATTCCCAACAAACTGTACACGGTTCATCAGCGGAGAAGTCCGCGGAATCAGCCGGTTCATCGCAAGTCCGGTAAAAAAGGCTCCTATGATCCCTTCTACTCCGGCAAGTTCGGAAAAGAATGCTCCAAGAAAAACAAGTCCAAGCACAAAAATGTACTCAGAAATCGAATCATCAAAATTCTTAAAAAACCACCTCGCTATCACCGGAAATCCATGTATAATCACCGCTCCGAAAAATAAAAAGGATATCCCGGTACGAAGCCAGTAATAGCTGTCAATATTCCCTTTATAGATTCCCGAGATAACAGCAAGGATCAGAAGAGCAAGGGTATCAGTAATAACTGTTCCCCCGCCTGCAATCGTCACGGCACGGTTTTTTGTAACTCCCAGCCTGCTTACGATCGGGTATGTTATAAGTGTATGCGAAGCAAAAAGACTGGCTAACAGAATGGATGTGATCAGAGTAAATTCCAGTATATAAAAACCGGTAATAAAACCAAGAACCATAGGCACTGCAAATGTGTAAAATCCGAAAATAAGTCCGGATACAAAATTCTTCCGCAGACTATGACCGTCAATATCGAGCCCTGCTAAAAACATAATATAAAGAAGACCAACTGTTCCGTATAATATAATACTGGAATCCCGGAGCATAAGCCCAAATCCATTCGGACCTATAATCGCTCCAGCTATAATAAGCCCGGTCAGGTGAGGGATCTTCAGTCGGTTAAAAATCAGGGGTGAAAATAGTATTATAAATAATATAATAGAAAAAAGCAGTACAGGATTCGAAATCGGGAGTTCTAAATTGTTATGGTGCATCTTTAATTATTCTCCTGCTGTTTCTGCAGTCGTGAATGCCGCAGTGTAACAGCATCATGTTCTATAGAAAAAAAACAGTAATTATATATGGGTCTGACTGTTACCCTGTAACGGGATATGCCACTTCCGAATGAAAACTCAGTACCTGGATACACTGCATCAGAAGCTTCAATAAAGGACTGAGGATCCGGCTTAACAGTGGAATAGAGCCGGTCCCTCTGCGCAGAAAGGGATTCAAGGTTTTCATTCAGCTTTGTCTGCAGAAGAAGCATTTTGCTTTCTGCCTCTGCTTCCTCAGGGGGAATTGTGCGCCCCCTTTTTCTGGACTCTTCCATCTGGGAAAGCCTGGTTTCAATTTTACGCAGGGTTTCCCTTTTTTCTTCTTTTTCTGAATCCAGTGCACGCAGAGATTCCAGACGTTCCGGATCAAGTCCCACATTCAGCAGAGTCGGAGTACCCATCCTCGCACCGATTTTTTTTGCATGAATGGATTTACCTGCAATCACGCTTCCGCCCATGATTTCTCCGCGTCCGCCCTGAACCACCACTCTTTCGCCTGCCATTATCCTTGAGTGCATCACAGCCTCTTCAATGAATATACTGCCCCTGGCATTCAGTGTAACGCTCTCAGAAAATTTTGCATATATATTTCCGGCCGCCTCCACGTAAGCAACTCCCCTGCTTACAATGCCACCCTGCAAAACAATATTACCGCCTGACTGAAGTCTCACAGAACCTGCTGTTTTTGCAATTACAATATCTCCTTCCGCCTTTACCCGGAATCCGTCATACACACTTCCGTTAATGATTACGCTTCCGTGATAATCAATATGCCCCACCGAATAATCCACATTATCGAGATGAAGAATTTCCTCTACATCTATCCTTGCTTTATGATCATTGGAAGACGGATGGATTTTTACATGGCCGTCTATCGTGGAGCGGAGTTCACTCCCTTCAAAGACAGTATTCTTACCCGCCTGCAGAACCGCTGTTTTTATAACGGGAGCCGGGATTGTTCTGCCCGTAACAGTCCTGCCTTCTGTTCCCGGCCTCGGAGTATGCATTTTTGCGAGCACTTCTCCTTTGCGGCATGTCTGAATTACATTCAGATCGCGAAGGTCAATCCGGGGAGCATCCTTTTCCGCAGCGGACTCCGGTCTGACTTCAGGCCGGACTTTATAAAAAAGCTCAATATAACCAGGACTGCCCGGCATTGGAGAATCACCCGATGCGATCAGACCGCTGAATTTTTTATCGGCCGTTACCGCAAGCAGAATCACGCCTTCATCAATTCCGTAGACTACCTTAGATTCATGCAGAAGATCTCTGATGTACTGATCCCCCACCGGAGCACCTCCGAACCGGGGCGGTTCCGCTTCGATCCAAGCTTCCATTTCATCTTCCGATACAGAAATTTCAGCTGTACCGTGAATGGGCTCCGGTTCCCTCCATGGACATACCGGCCAGGGAAGCGAATCAGCATTCTTTACAATTTCATAAATCCGGTCCTTTTCCCAGCCCTCAAGGCCAAACAGACGCAGACGTGCCATCACATCCTGGACGCTGACCGGCTTACCATTTTTACCCGGAGGAAACACTGTAAGACTCGCCATCCCATCTGTATTGGCCACAGTGAAACGGCCATTAGAATCATTTTCGAGTCTGTCTATAAAATCCGAATGCTTTACCATGAATCACCGTTCAGGATCCGGTTACTGCCACTTTAAAAAAATCATCGAAATACCGAGGGTAGGTTTTGGCTGTGCAGTCAGGGTCCGTTATATTGATTGTGTTCCCGAACGCAGCAAGCGAAAAGGCCATTGCCATTCTGTGATCATCAAAGGTCTCGATTACAGCAGATTGAACAGTTTCCGGAGGGGTGATATGCAGAGCATCCCTTTCCTCAGCCACAATGGCTCCGAGTTTTTCCAGTTCGCTTCGCAGCCCTTTGATTCTTTCGGACTCTTTTACCCGCAGGTTTTCAATATTGCGGATATGGGTGGTGCCGTCACAGTATAAAGCAAGCACAGCAAGCGTCATTGCGGCATCCGGCATCGCATTCATATCTATGTCAAGTGCCTTAAGTTTTTTCCCTTTTTCAGGACCAGTTGTCCGCATATAGTCTTTTCCGATTTCAGTTACGGCTCCCATTTCTTTAAGAACATTTATAAAAGCAGAATCGCCCTGAAGAGAGTATTCGCCAATCCCCGTAACTTCTGCAGGACCGCTTCCTGGTACAGCACCTGCCCCGAGAAAATACGTGGCTGCTGAAGCATCCCCTTCCACATAATAAGTTCCCGGAGATTTATAGCGGGCTCCGTCTTTGATTTTAAAATGACTGTAATCGGCCGCAACTTCTGTCTCCACTCCGAAGATCTTCATCATATCTAAAGTTATTTTAATATATGGTTTACTTACGAGTTCATCAGTCACCCGGATTTCAAAATCACCCGGTCCAGACAGAGGACCCGCTATAAGCAGTGCCGATAAAAACTGACTGGATACCCTGCCGGAAACTTCATAGACTCCGGACGGAAGACCCTGTGATTCAATAAATACAGGCGGGCATCCGGTGGGAGCCTTTATGTTTACACCGGCTTTAGAAAGGGACTGTACCAGATCAAGAATCGGCCTTTTCTGCATGGACGGATTCCCGGTTATTACAAAAGATCCTCTGGATGCGCAGATTACAGCAGTCATGGGACGCAGTGCGGTACCAGCGTTTTCCAGATATATTTCGGCTTTATTTACCGGGAAGGCTCCCCCTGCTCCGTGAATTTTCCATTGATTGACCTGCCCGGCACCGGGTGACCCCTGATTTTCTGTATGAACGCCGAGGCCTGGCAGTGCTTCCCGCATGATTTTTACGTCATCTGAATCCGGAAGATTTTCAAGGATTGTGACCCCTTCGGAAAGGGCGGAAAGCATCAGAGCTCTGTTTGCAATGGATTTGGATCCAGGCAGACGGACGCTGCCGCTAATTTTCTGTATTCTGGGCAGAGTGATAACTTTAGTCATTGGTTAGATTTTCAGAATGAGAGCGGCCTTGGCAACCAAAATATAAAGGCTCGGGTCTTCTGACAGAATCCGCAGAATACTAAGGAAAATTCCTGTTTTGGATATCTGATTCGGGCGATTGGGAAAAAAGAGCCACAGATCCACCTTTACCAGCGGATCTGCGGCCTGATTTTTTTTTTAATAATCAGTCAAATCTGTCATTCTTGGGAAACGAGCGATCAGCCCATCGTAACCGACAGCATAGAAGTAATCATTATCCTGCGCCACACTCTGAATAATCAGATTCTCAAAACCACCCCGCACTTTTCCGGTTGTCAGATCCGTATTTGTATCTGTAATGATTCCCTTGTTGCCGGCAATGACAACGGCACCCAGATTTGTGACATTCATAACATCCGCCACACGGAAACCATCCGTTGCAGCTGCGTTCATTAAACTCCAGGAAGATCCGTAATCCTTTGTAAACAGTCCATAGTCAGATGGATTACTATATGTATAGATTCCTGTAATCCAGCCATTCAGGAAATCAAACAGATTATAAGTATAATTTATACTTATACCGGATACAGTTGAAGGTATAGTCACAACTGTACTCACTGAATTATCCGATGTACTGATTTTCCTGATCCGCTTGAGGGAGTCTTCTGTAGCTGCATAATAATAGCCATCTTTAAAAAAGCCCTGGGTAAGACCTGCAGAAGTATCAGAAAAAAATATCGTGCTTTTACAATCCAGCTGGCTCTTTGTAGTTGTGTTTGCTGCCATCACAACTCCGTTAGAATTCACAAAAACCGGAGGATTGGTCCCATCCCCGCTGAATACCAGACGGATTGATTTTGATGTGGGACATGTTGCCCCATTGTTTAAAAAAGTTACTTCCTGCCAGGTAGCACCGCCATCAGCAGTATACTGAGGGTTACCAAAGCTGGGGACTGCATAAAAAACTTCTGAAGATGGACCGTAAGTGACCAGCTGCTGATATGCTGTGGATGTTACAGGCTTAGTCCAGGTGACACCCTGATCTGCAGATAAATGAATGCCGGAAGAACTGACAGCAATCAGATTGCCACTCACAGGAGCCCTGGCAATTCGGTAAAACGCAGGAGCCCCTGCCGTTTCTAAAGTGATTGTGGGGGTTTCCGGACTTTCGGGTACATTTGTGTAATCTGTCCAGGTAATTCCTCCGTCTGTGGACCGAATACAGTCATTCAATATATCACCAAATTGATCTATGGGACAGGCAATGAATGTGTTATCGTCTGTTGCCGTCAGGGATCCAATACCATAGCCAGAAAATTCCCAGAAATCCTGAGTGCTTTCCTGACACTGTAGACTGTAAAGGGTATCTCCAATACAGGTATGCGTCTGAGTCAGTGCTGCAAACTTCCCGGAAGGGGTTACAGCAACAGGAGAATAAAACCCTGATCCTGAATTTGTACTGTCGACAATCCAACCGGCACTGCCGCAATACAAAGATGCATCCTGATTTAAGGCTTCTTTTGTATAACAGATTGTGCCTACTTGATTCACTGCATACAATATATTCCCTGCTCTGAAAATCTTTGAAAAACTGCTCCTTCCGCCATCTCCTGTGAGATCAGGATTGATTTCCCCTGCGAATTTCCATTTGGAACCATCTTCTGTAACAAGAATGCTTTTATCTTTGAATGCATAACCTTTACTGTTATATTCTGTATAGTCATTCACCAAATCCATAGCGGGCCGGTGAGCCAGAATTTCTGGTCTGGAATCCGGAGTGACTCGAATCACAGTTTCATATTTGGCACCCGATGTGGATGAGAGTGTAAATGTATATTCGGCTCCGCTTGTCAGGCCTTCGATCGCAGCATTATCAGCAGTGATTCCTGTCAGATCCGCCGGAATCGCTGCTCCTGAAAACGCTGATTCTGTTTTAATACTGAAAACAGTGGCATCCGCCGGAATCTCCCATTTTAAAGTGACACTTGTTTTTTCGACTTTCATAGCCGTAAAAAGTTTTCTTGTTCCCAGAATCCCGGCCCCAAGAGTACTTTCATTATTATTAAACATAAAAAGATAGAGAGGAACGATGTTATTCATCATATCCGGCTCATTTTTTTTTCCACAGGCTGCAGCACTGAACAGCAGCATCCCTATTACCATAAAAGAATAAATTTTACGGGTTGATTTAGTGTACATTGTATGTCTCCTGTCCCATTTTGGTATATCATCCAGGACGATTCTCTGAATAGTATCCCATATGAAAATTTATGTCAATGAAGCAGCATAACAAATATCTATGTTGCATTTAATTCGGAATTAAAAAGCATTTCCGATTTTTTTTCTGCTGAAACTAAGATAAATCACCTGAGAAGAATTCTTATAGACATCTCACTCATTTCCTGAATTCTGATTCCATGGACACCATACCGGATTTTCATACCCTTGAAGAAGGCAGCTCAGTTTACCTCGACTATAATAAAATCGCCCGTTTTTTTGGATATTCCGGTGAAGATAAAAATGTTGTACCGGTGATCGTACAGCATGCAGATACTCTGGAAGTTTTACTGCTGGCTTTTGTAAATGAACTGGCACTCAAAGAAACTATTCAAAGAAACATAGCTGTTTTCTGGAGTACTTCCAGAAACGAACTCTGGATCAAAGGGGCCACTTCCGGCGATTATCTGCATTTAAAGGAAATCCGCATCAACTGTGAGCAGAACAGCCTTCTGTTTCTGGTGGTTCCGGTAAATGAAGGTGTCTGCCACACAATTTCTGAAAAAACCGGAAAGCACCGGACTACCTGCTACTACAGAAAATTCAGACTGCAGGAAAACCCGGAAAAGGATCTTCCCTCTTTAGAATTTTTACAGGGCTGATATGCAGTGAATCACAAGGGCCTGCCCGCTAAATGTAGGTAGCGGGCAGGAATTAAAAATTATAAGTTAAAAAATGGAAAATGAATGTCCAATTCACTCAGCTAATTGTTCAGGTTATGGCCTTTTTAAAGGCATTTGCCTCCGGCAAAAGCGACAATCATTCTTAATTTTTCATTTTACATTTCGCACCCGGGATTTTTCCTACAAATCGCGGGTGCGCTCGAATCACATCTCCGATTAAAAATGGGTTTGACATACTGAGGCTGTCAAAAATACTGGCCATATTGAGCGCGGGCGTAGTGTAACGGTAGCACAGCAGCCTTCCAAGCTTCTGGAGAGGGTTCGAGTCCCTTCGCCCGCTCAATTCTGATTTTTTCTTGCCTTTTTTGCACAACCCGCTAAATTAAAGACTATGCAGTCGTTATTAATGCCACAGATCGTCCTGATTGAGGATGATGTTCAATTTGCTGCCATCGTGGAATCTCAGTTTGAATCCAGCAGCATTCCTCACCATTTTTACCATCTTTCAAATTTTTCTGATTTCCGTAAATCCGGATTAACACCCGACTTAATCCTTCTGGACCTTGGACTTCCCGATGGGGACGGGCTGGGAATGATACCAGGAATCCGGGAAGAACTGCCCGATACCGCGATTACTGTAATCACCATTTTTCAGGATGAAGACAGGATCTTTAAAGCGCTTCGGCTTGGTGCAATCGGATATATTCTGAAGTCAGATTTTACTATGATCCCTGAATTCGCACGGCAGATTCTCGATGGAGGGGCTCTTATCTCCCAGAGCATTGCCCTGCGTATTGCAGAATTTTTTCAGAGAACAGCAGCCCGGACATACCAACCGGAAGATCTATCCCCAAGAGAAAAACAGATCCTCGATCTGATTATGAATGGTTTTACAGTGCAGAATATCAGCGAAGACCTGGGTACGACTCCCGGAACGGTGCGGAATCAGATCAAAAGCATATACCGGAAACTTCAGGTTAATTCGCGAAGTGATCTTATCAGAAACTTCGGGCAAAAATAATGTCCATGCATCCGGAATTTAAACCATGGTTTGCTTCTCTTATCCGGTGGAAGAATCACCGCTACAATCATCTTTACGAAAGAAAGGCAAGGTTTGCGAGGCTTCTCTATGCGCTGATACTGGCTTTGGCAGGGGTTATGGGAATGTTTCTCGACTCCCTGCGCGGAGTATGGATTCTTGTGGCACTGAATGGATTATCTGTTTTGGTTGCGGCAGGAATTATTTTCTTTTCAGGAAAAAAAACACCGGACAGGCAAAGCTTCCATGCACTGATTCTGGTATTTCTGTCGGCACTGATCGAAACAGAAACCCAGATGCACGATCCCATCGGTCCCTTTTATGATCCACGGGTTGGGTATGCAACCTATCTGATTATGCTTCTTTCGGTTTTCTTTTTTCCGGGATCATCTATGAAATTTCTTCTGTTCTGGATTCTGGTATTTTTCTTTGCGCTGATCCGCTATTTTGCGGATAATTTTACTTACGAAACTCTGAGCCATTTTCTGGTGATGCAGAGTTATGCGGTTCCGGCCTTCACTTTTACTCTGTTTATGCAGCATTATTTATACCAGAACGGTATCCGCGATATTAAGCAGAGGCACCGCATCGCCATACTGCAGAAACATCTAATTTACGAAGAAAGAAAATCGATTTTCACTGATATGCATAATTTCCTCGGAGCCGGGCTTACCGATCTTTTTGTGAGTATAGAGCAGCTGAAGAATAACATAGCCCCGTCTGAAAAGGATTTTGAATTTCTGAAAAGAAGAGTTCTGAGTCTGACCGCAAGACTTCAGGCTAGACTTGAAGAAAAACCGGAGATCGGACTGCTGCAGAGTAATTTTGAATATAATTTAAAAAAAATCCTGATCCGAAGATATTCATTATCAGGAAGAATAGTAAGAATTAAGACTGATATTCCTCAGACAGAAACAGTCGATATCCTGAAGGGAAAATGGTTATCTTTTATTTCTTTTTTAACAGAACTGATTACAAATGATCTGAAATATGGTACGGACAGCCCGGAATGGACAATTTCACTGAAAGACGGCTCTCTTCTGGTCAGATTGAAATCCTCCAGCCTTTTTTCCGAACAGGACACAAAAGGATCCGGTTCCGTTATTCTTAGAAATACTGCATTAAAACTGGATGCACTGTTCCAGGACAGCTTTCAGTCCGGTTACTACCAGGCAGAACTCATTATTCCTGGAGCCCGAATTGAATGACGGTGAGCTGATTCCCGCGATAATCCCTTGAATACTGGTTGTACTCTACGCAGTGCCTGAGCACGGCTTCTTTTACAGACTGATCCGGGAAATACTCCTCGGGTCCCTGGACCACCAGAAAAACTGAATTCACTTCCTGCTTCTCAGCAAGACCCTTCACCAGATTAAACAGAAGTCTGTCCACCGGTTCACAGCTTTTTTTCTTCCAGAAAGAGTAAGGCGGATCGAGATAAACCACAGGGTTTTTCTCGGCAAGAATCAGCGGAGCCATTCTCCGGAAATCTCTTTTGTGAATCAGAACTTTTTCGGAGTAACGGGCTGCCTCATCGAGCAAAAAACGCAGTCGGTCTTCATTTACTTCAGATATATGAACCGGAAAATACCCCTGGCTGAGTGCCTCAAAGGCCATCTGTCCTGACCCCCCGCAAAGATCAAAAAAGGGGTTTGAAGCAGCAGATTGGTCCGGCAGTCTGCGGTTTTCCAGAATCTGAAAAAAAGCCTCTTTTACGAGAGCCGGAGTACAGTTAACATTCCCGCTGACCCGGGGCGGTAAGGCAATGGTCCGTCCGCGGTATTTTCCTTTCTGAATTTTCAGCAATTTGTTTTTACAGCTGGGTTACATTCACACTGCCGCACATGGGACAGACAACAGATGAGCTTTCGATATCTTCCCCGGAAAGTTCCTCCCATCGATAATCACAGTCTTCACATACAAAACTGGCATCTTCGAGGTCTCCCCCTTCCTCTTCTTCATCCCATTCATCCATTTCATCTTCCATTAAATCAGAATTTACCTCATAAAAATCCATAGAATCACCTGTAATACTTGAACTCTGGTCGGTATTTTATTCTCTGGTTTTCGTGACAACCACCTTTTCAGAAAAAAAAACAATCCGGCCTGTCAGAATCAGTGCCTTTCAAATGAGCATTGCATGGAGAGATTACTCAGCAAATTTCAGAAGGATTACAGATCTGCTGATTCAGTCAGAAGCAGACATAAGTATATTTCCGGAAGCCGCAGTTTCCGGATTTCCTTACGATGATCTGCCCCTCATTTCCGGAATCAATCATGAGCTTTTAACGGAAACCAGTCAGATCTGCAGAAATCACCAAAGGGCTGCAGTGCTGCCCGCCTTAATTCAGGAAGATCAGTTTTTTTTTAACCGCACTTTTTTTATAAACCGAAATGGTGATATCACTGCCTTCTACAATAAAATCCACCTGATTGGAGTTCTCAACGAAGATCGGTATCTTACACCAGGTAACCGCACAGTTACAGTGGATTTTACCCATCCGGAGCATCCCCATATCAGCAAAAAAATCGGACTGGCTACCTGCTATGACCTCAGATTTCCGGAATTGTTCCGGGAGCTCACCCTTAACCAGAAGGCGGATCTGATTCTTTTACCGGCTTTCTGGCCCAAAGCACGTAAAGAACATTTCCGTCCCCTTCTGCAGGCACGCGCCATTGAAAACCAGATACCTTTGGTTGCCTGTAATGCCTGCGGGAAATGGGGGAAAATGGAGTTATGCGGCGACTCAGCTGCTTTTAATGCAAAAGGTACCCTGATTTCCTCTCTCGAAGATCAGGAAGGAGTGGTTGATTTTTACTGGGATTTCTCTGAAACGGAGGATTGGCGGATTAAATTTCCTGCTTTGAAAGATGCCCGTTTGTTCAGTGGGATCCGGATTTGATTTTTTCTGCGGTCTGTCTGCCAATGGGCAGACAGAAGCCACATTCCAGAAGAAAATCAGGATGAAGTTTTCGATTCAGTAGCTTCAGGTTTTTCCTCAGCTTTAGAACCACCCTCTTCTTCTACAGCCTTAATCACTTTATCTGTCAGATCCTTTACATGGTTGTCTGCAGGAAATTTATTGGCATGCTTTACTGCTTCAGCGGAATCGGATGCATTATCTTTGGTAGTAAGAGCCATTACAGAGGTTACGGCAGCATACTGGAGTACCGGGTCAGATTCTGTTTTTACTTTTTCAATGAGGGCGGCACTGACCTCATTTTTTTCCCCTGGCTGACCGATCTGACCAAGGGCTGAGAAAGTGTTTACCATAACATTGCGATCTTTTTCTGTTTTCAGGAGGCCCATTAATGCAGGAAGTGCGTTAATATCTTTCTCTGCAGCTGCTTTGCGAATAATGGTGATTTTCTCTGCCGCGGTTTTAGAAGAAAGATCAGCGTAGGCTGCCGGAGCCGGAGCAGGAGAAGATGCCGGTGCCGGTGCAGTCTCTTCCGCAGCCAGACCGTTCAGACCAGCAAGAAAAACTGCTGATAAAAATACCGAAAAAAAAGTGTAATTTGTTCTCATGTGTTTAGTGTGAATCCTTTCCCCCGAACTGTCAACAAAAAATGTTTGACATTGAAAACTCTGAAAATTATATATAACCGATGAAAAATGACAACATTGAAGTCTCTGTTACGGAAGAAGGAAAACACAGGATCATTTCCATACAGGGAGAAGTGAACTTATACAGTGTAAGCAAACTTAGAAAAGAAATTATGAGCTACGTTAATGAGTCCATGGAAAGCCTGGTCATTGACATGAAGTCTCTGAGCCACATGGATTCCTCGGGCATTGCCCTTCTTGCCAATCTGCAGAAACAGGTAAAATCCAACGGAGGCTCCTTTTATCTGCTGCATGTTAACGAAGATATCCGCAATGTGCTGAAACTGGCTGCTCTGGATCGTTTTTTTTCCATGATAGATAAAGTGGAAGATCTGCATTAAAAACGAAATCCCACCCGAATTTCACAGTACTGCTCTCTGTCACCAGTATAAATATTCCGAGTAGCGGTCAGGCAGGGATTCACTCCAAAATAAACCGATGAATCCTTAACCTGAGTTTCCGGCTGCTCCTCCCCGAACAGCATCAATGGCAGACCTGCATCAAAAAGATGATAAAAATAGATTCCTGCCATCAGAAGACCTAAACCAGCCTGATTCATCTGTTTTGCCTGAAATTCTTTTCTGTATACAGGATTATCGTATAACAGGAACAAAGGGTCTGTCATTGCCCGGTCATCGATCAGATTGGCCTGCTGCATTTCATAACCTGCTGCCGCTCCGCTGAACAACAGCCCGCCAAGAATAAGACTTCCCCGTAAATAATCCTTCCTTTGAAACTGGTACAAACCTGGGATAAAGGTTCCCGGACCTATACCCCGGCGAATCTGAAAAGGACGGTCTACCGGATGGATGTAACGGTAGATTTTTCCTTCCCTCAGGTCATCTTCTCCGAGAATGACCTCTCCCCGCACAGAATCAGTCACTGTGATTTTATCCTCTGCAATTTCTGTTATGCGTCCTTTTATCAGATTATCGTCTTTGCCCGTTTCCAGGAGCACACCTGTTCCCAGCATTGGCAGAATAAACTGACCGGCACTGCTTTTGCGGAATGTAATATAATCTATATTTTCGAGACTGATGGATTTTTTTTTGTTTTTTTCTGGTTTATCTACATAAACCAGGCCTGATTCACTGATTCCATGCAGCAGCCCTTCGCAGAACTCATTCTCACCGGATTCTTTCAGACAGAACGGAATCCCGGAATACCCCATTTCCATTTTCTGAATTTCCGAGGCGCGGATTTTTTTTTCTCCATCGAAGGTCCGGAAAATGAAATAATCCTCTTCCTGATTCAGAAAATAACCCTCTATAACGCTTCCATTTTTCAGGTGAATCATATCTGCCTGCACCGGTGCCGCTGTAAGGAGCAGTAACCCGATTGTTACAAGCAAGGCCGATTGTATCCGGGTCGTCATATTTAATCTGACGGATTTTCCGGATAAAATGGTTTTATTTAACGAAATTTTCATGGTTTTTCAGAGCTGCCGCCCTTCGGCAGCCAGAAAATCATCTGCCCGCACCGTATGTTTTTCTTTTAGATCAGACAACTCAAATTTTTCATTCCGCCTTACAGCAGAATTACCCTGAAAGACTTTCCCCGACACCGTCCGGATTTCCAGTTTAGCGTATTTAAAAAGCTCCTCGCTTTTATAAACACCATCAGTATCCTCAATATGAATAGCTTCAATCATTGATAATGGCAGAGAGATACTGAAATTTTTTCCAATGAGCTGCACATTCTCACCGGATATCTCCAGTCTCTGAGTGGCAAGACGCCTGCCGTCTACAAGCACCAGACGGAGGCCAAGCCGAATCACCGGTCTGGGGGGTGGTTCCGGTTTGGGAACAGGTTTAGGTTCCTCCTTCAGCTTTGCTAACTCAACAGCTGCGATTTCTTCTGTTTTTTTCTTTTCTTCTTCAATTACAGTATCAATTTCTTTAGTTAAATTCAGAATAACATCGAGGGCGGGATTTTCTTCGGCTGTCTCTCCCTTTTCTTCGGCTTCTTTGGCTTTTTCCCTGAGAATTTCCACAACAACCGGACTCATCTGCAGTTCAGCCCCTTCTTTTACTTCCTCAACCGCTTTGGTATCTCCAAGGGTTTCCGCATTATTTTTAGCTACTTCCTTTAAGGTTTCATCTTTCCGGTAAAAGCTTCCGATCATAAGGAGTCTTCGGTTAGCTTTTGTGGCAGTCGGAATGTCTGCAGTCTGACGTGTCAGAGTCAGATAGACCGCAGTCGCTGCACTGACGTCCCCCAGTTCTTCCATATTCCTTGCTTCATAATACTGGTCTTCATAGGATTTATCGGGAAGCGATCTGTATATTTCCAGTGAGCGCCGGAACTGACCGGACCTGTGGAAAGCCATTGCCTTCATCCGGTCATCGAGGTCTGCTGCCTCGATTTTCTCGGTTCTCCTGTTCCCTTCATCCATAAGAGCAAGTATCAGTTTTGCGGTTTTTGCATAATGGCTGTCCTGAAAATTCTGCACTACAATGTTCAGTTTTTTTTCAGCACTCTCCTTTTCCCCGGTCACCGCAAGGCTGTAACCATTGTGAAGCAGAACGAATGCATAATCCTGATCACCGGGCTGAATTATTTTTTCCAGCTTTGTATAAATTTCACTGGCTTTTTTGAAATGGCGGTCTCTCTCAAGAAGGAAAGCTGTCTGCAGCATCAGAGTTTTTTCCTGGTCTTCGCGAAGACGAATCGGCGGCTTAAAGGAAAGAAACCGGACTCCGTTGACTAAATACAATCCGATTGATTCCAGTAAGGAATAATCAGTAAGCATCTCAGATGTGTCGAAATTCAGAACTGTCGACTCCAGGACATTCATCCTGATTTCTCCGGAAAGTTCATCGTTCAGCGATGTCATATTCAGAAACCTGGCCTGAAGGAGCCTTGAAGAGAGCTCGTAATTCAGTAGTCTCTCTCTGACAAGGGATGTACGGAGCTGAAGCAGAGTCACCTCAATTATAGACTGAGAAGCCAGCAGAAAAAGCGGTATCTGCAGTATAAGAAGTACGAGAATTGCCCAGCGCGATTTCATCACTCCCCTCCAGGAATTTCCAGCATGATGATACTGACATCATCATCATATTTCGGGGTCCAGCGATCCAGGGTTTCAGAAAGGTCCTTTACGAATCCTGCGGTTCCTTTATCACTGTGGGTCAGCAGATACTGCTTTACTCTTTCTTCGCCGAACATCTCTCCGTCCGCATTCTTCGATTCTGTAAGTCCGTCTGAAAAAATCATCAGCCGGTCCCCCGGATACATCTTTACATGGGCTGAAGCGAATTCAAAATCCTCAACCATACCAAGAGGCGGGCCGTGACGGGGAAGCTCTTCAATTTCACCGGTTTCCTTTCTGAGTATATATGGATTGAGATGACCGGCATTTGTGTAATCAATAGTGAAATCAGGGTTTATGATCACAAAAAAACCTGTGGCGAAATAAGAGCTTTCCAGCCTGCGGGCAAGAATATTGCTGAGCCGCCTTACCACATGGCCACTGTCGAGTTCAGAGCGGACCACGGAATCAAGACTCATAATGGTTATCGTTGTAACAAGCGCGGCAGACACCCCATGGCCTGTTGCATCAGCAAAGAAGAGTGCCCTGTGTCCGCTTTTATACTGATAGTATTTGTAAACATCTCCGCTTACTTCGCGCATCGGCCGGAAGTATACTGCGATATTCAGGTCCTCAAAAATATTTTTACGCGGAAGAAAAAGTTCCTGAACATCCTTACCGATTTCCAGCTCGTTCTGAATCTGCTGGTTCAGGTCTGTAATGGTTGTTACTGTTTCCTGGATTTTTGCAGCCATCTGATTAAAGGCATGACCCAGATCATCAAGCTCATCATCCCTTTTCATATTCCATGAGGCCCGTGCTTCAAGATGACCTGATGCCATATCATTGGAAACATCCCTTAAAAAGCCGACTCTCTGGAAAATCACACGGTAAACAAATACTCCGAATGCCACATGAAAGATTACTCCCCAGAGAACCACAAGCCCCACCTGCCAGTAGAGTTTCCTGAGATTACTTGTGATTGCCTTAACGCTGATTGCTGTAGTAAGGAAGATATCCTGATCATTTTTATCTTTCAGCGGAAGGATGAACTGAACACTGAAATCCTCTTCGCGAAGCTGCTGGTCAAACCTCTCCCGCATAACTTCAGATCCGGAAGCGAGTTTTTTTGATCTGAGAACAATGTCTTCAGGCACAGAGTCAGGAAGACTT
This sequence comes from uncultured Leptospiraceae bacterium, assembly GCA_964594095.1. Taxonomy (GTDB): domain Bacteria; phylum Spirochaetota; class Leptospiria; order Leptospirales; family Leptonemataceae; genus CAZQKZ01. The sequence goes on from CAZQKZ010000005.1 coordinate 20,024, forward strand.
CCGGTTTTTACTTTTCCGTTGATTACTTTTCCTTTTGCATCAAAAATCAGAAATTCTTCGGCATCCCTTGCTTTTAGATTTGTTACAAGCCGTTCAAAAGAATCGTCCTCCTCCGCACCAATCCGGAGGGTCTCCATTTCATCCAGGGTAGTACGCACAAGATCTCTTGAAGTAAGGCTGAAATTTGTAAGAAGGAAATCAAAACGGGTCTCCATAATCATAGCAGAAAAAAACAGAATGTTCACGGAGGCGAGGATGAGGTAGAAGAGTGCAATTTTAAAGCGCAGCGATCCCGTAAACTTTCTTTTTCGGGTGGGATCCCCGGTTTGTGCTGTTTCGGCAGCACCTGTTCTGCTATCAGTCTGAGCGGACATACTTTTCCTCTTCCTTTATGTATCGGAATACGCTTCGGCCGTTCTGTAAACCCGTATTTTAAAAAAAACGTTCATTTTCCGGAGGAAGTTTTTTTCTTTGTTTTTTTGGAGGGACTCTTCTTAGATTCTTTTATATTCCTCTTTTTGACTGCTGCAGCGGGTTCCGGCGGCAGGGATTTTGGCTTTCGGATTCTCCGGACAGGACCTTCCACCACTCTTTGGAATTTTTCATCAATACTGAGCATTTTAATCCGGCTTTGGAGTGTGGATCGGCTCATTTGCAGAGCAGCTGCCGCATGGGATATATTCTGACCGAATTTTTTCAGATATGAATAGATTATATGTGATTCTATATCTTCAATGATTTCAGTAAGTCCCCTTCCGGACTCAAGCCATACACTGACCTCTTTTAAGGAGCCGGTATCACCGGTCCGGAAAAAGCTGTAAATATATCCGTTGAGAAATCCATCGGTATAAAGATCTTTAACTTCCATCATACACTGTAAAGATTCTATCCATGACATGCGGGACTGATTCGGGTATCCGGATTCATGATTCATGGTCAGACTCTGGGCAAGAAGACCCCGGTTCAGCTCCAGAAAAAAAGTTTCTGCCAGGGCAGGGTTTTTCCTGAAGGCACTGTGATTCAGAATGATTTCTTCATAGGGTCCGTTGTAAAAAAGGGTGTTCCCCTCAAGATCCGTAACAAGTATCGGATAATCCAGAGTGCTGAGGATTGCCTCTGCAAGCCAGTTGCCGTCATTCGCTGGTGTTCCGGGAACTTCCATGACCGGTTCATCCGGTCCGGGTGGAGTTACAGAGGAATTCAGTTTTTTCCAGTGGCTGAGAAGCTCAACAGAGTCCCATTCCCCGATCCGCCTTCCGAGGGAATCGTAAACCGGGATTTTCAGACCGCTCTTTACGGTTTCAAGGAGACTTTCGGGAAGTTCATTTTTAATCAGAAGGCGGTCGGGAATAAAATCATATTCCCGGGCAGAACGCTCAATATCTGCAAGCTCTTTATCAATAAACCTTCGTGAGAGAAAGCCCAGAAGGGCGGATTCCCCTTTCAGACCTGCTTCTGTGACCGGCAGGAAAGGCAGACCTGTTTCATAGAAAATCCGCAGCAGTGCAGTGAGTTTTACATAAGCCACAGACTTTTAAATTTCATACAGTCATTTTCTGGCAACTAATAATTGACATATACCATCAAGATACGGCTCGAACTCTTTCAGCCGGTCTGTAAGCTCATATTCGATGATATCTCCTGTGGTTACAATATCCGACTGCTCCAGTGCTTCGGAAAGTTCAGCGAGCAGTCCTGCCAGTGATTTGTTAACGGTACTGAAAGGGATTCCGTCCACTTCATAACCGAATATTCCGGAATCGCCGCCGTTTTCCTGGGAGAGTCTGTAATCCAGACCGTACAGGGCTGATATGTAAAAATGCAGTCTGCCGGAAAACCGGTCCAGTTCATCCATAGCGGTTCGGTCATGTCCGGACTGAAATTTTTCATTGATACTGACTGCTTCTTCTATAAGACCTGGAATTCCTTTCTGAAACTCCTCAGCCAGCTCAATGAGCTCTTCGATACCCGAGGCAAGGGCTCTCATCTGAAGCTGCAGTTTCATTACAAAGTATTTAAGTGAACGCAGGTTTTCAAGGAAGAGCTCAATTGTCTGGGAACTGTTCTGCTCTCTCAGCCTGCGCACAAGCACAGTCAGAGCTCCGATCCTCGCTCCCATACTGTCTGATCCGTCTTCAGCAGGTTTATCAAGACTGGCAGTAGCTCTGTTCAGATCGATCTTCAGAATAGAAGAAAGGCTGTCCATGATCTGAGCGATCCAGCTGATTCCCTCATCAAGTTCATCAATGGTGTTTTCAGAAATCCGGTCAGCACCGTAAAGTGCCGAACCTATCTGATCCACATAGCGGTCCAGCTCCTCAATTGTGGCAAGAACCATGTCCATCTCATCACCAATCATGAAGTCGAGGCGTTCCACTGCTTCCATCCCGACACCGTTCAGTTCCCGGACCGCGACTTCTTTCTGATCGACCATAAAACCAATTATATAGCGGCGGTTTTCAAGTGTCCATTTGTCCATTTCTTCATAAATTTCAGCAAGATTCTCCCTGCCTGTGAATTCAGCTTCAAGTTTCTGATTGTTAACGAAAATCTGCATAGTATCTCCCTTTTTTTAATTTCCAGGTGCTGCCCGGAGACTGTTCTGCAGAGACCTTCCCACAGCTCTGCTTTCATTCATGGAACGTTCCATCCGTCCGAATTTCTGGCGCAGACTCTGCTCCTTGGACTTAAGACTTAGTTCCATTTTATCGATTTTAGTTTTATTATCGGTAATTTTCGTTTTTATTGTATCAATTCTCAGAGTTACCAGACCGCCTGCATTCCGTGTGTAAGGAGCAAGATCTTCAACCAGAGTATATGCCACACCGTTATCGGTCCTTGCATCAGAATTAATATCAGATGCAAAAAGATCCCTGACTTTATACGGAGCCTTAGAAAGGGCAGAATCAAGCTTTGCCTCATCGATTTCCAGGTAGCCGTTTTTAATATCATCCCAGTTCTTTCCTGGTGCCCCCGTACTGATTCCGATATCACTGAGTATCCGGAAACCGTCAGCATTGACGACCGGATACGACCTGCCCGTGGCGGACTGAAGAGTTGTAATCAGCCTTCGAACCAGGGCATCCCCGGCAAACACTCCGTGTGTATCCTGAAGCACCTCAAAACCTTTTGCGAGGTCATCATTAGAACTGTCCTGCCGTCTGGTTTTAAAATCACTGGCATCCCCGGTCTGAGAGTTTTCTTTCAGAAACATCAGGAGATTGTTGTGGGCGGCCACCCAATCCTTCAGCAATGCTTTGATTTTCTCTGTGTCAGCACGGACTGTGACTTTCACTGCCCCTTCTGTGGTTTTATGGAGGTTCAGACTGGCTCCTTCTATAATATCTGTGATTCCTTCATTTACAGGCCGTGTAATCTCCACTCCGTTGATTTTCAGAAGAGCATCCTGAGCTTTTTCAGTTTCATGCACAGGCACAACCCTGCTCTGACCTGAGGCATTTTCCATAATTCTCAGATTTCTGAATTCGGAATGAACTCCGTTTTCAGAAGCAAATACGATTTTTTCGGCTTTATTTCCGCCAGTGATCTTACTTATGTCGATAATCTGTTCTTTATATTCAGAATCTTTTTCAGTGCCCGCCGGATATTCAATCTTTTTAAATTTTTCCTCTGTTCCTTCTTTCCAGTAAACGGTCACAGAACCGGAATTACCAGGTTCTGCGGAATCCGGCAAAGGAGCTGCTTCGTTTACCTCCCTGGTTCTTTTTCGTTCGATGTTCAGTCCTTTCAGATCTACATCACCGACCGATGCACGGATTTCCGGTCCGGGCACCACAGCTTCCGTAATCTGTTTTTCTGTAAGATTGTAAAGCGAAGACGATTCACCTTCCTGTTTTACAGTTTTACCGGAAAAAAGAAGCAGTGCATTTTCTGCACGAAAATCCCGGAGAGCAACCTCACCCTGACCTTTGATGCTGACCGATTTTTCCTTATTTCCAAGAAGATAGCTTCCTGAGGATTCTGCCTTCCTGATATAATCTTCCGGATTCAGAGGTATTTCTTTACCCTCAAGGGTTTTTTCTTTTATCAGACCGATAGACTTCAGAAGCCCTGATTCATCCTCAAACTGCAGCGCGGCATCCTTACCGCTTTTTGAGGACCTGAAACCGATTAAAGAGTTCTCGGCATCGGAACGAACAGTAAAAACAGAAAAGTTTTTTTCTGTATCCTGGGAAATCAGCTTTTCAAGTGAAGAAACAGAACCGCCCGGGAAATTATAGGTCCTTTTTTTCCCTTCCGAAATAACAGAAAATGTTCCGGCCGGCAGATCTTTAGTTGTAAGGACAGGATCCGAATGAATCTGGTGGCGGGAAGCCAGACGTTTTACTTCAATCATTTCGGATACTTCACCGGCACTCAGCGATGCCTCCCCGGAAACCGCTCCGGGTTCGGAAGATTCCAGAAGCTTTCGTGAAAACGGACCAGCAAATGAGTAAATCTGACGGCTTTTATCCTGGAGAGTCATGCTTCTGTTACGCACTTCTTCCCAGGCTTTGATCATTACCTGATTGCGCTCATTTTCACGTACCATTCTCTGGATTGGCTGACGCTCTATTTCAATGAGCTGTTTAATCATTCCCGGTACATCCATACCGCTTCCAAGGTTCATTCCAGGTGGTGCTGTCATATAATCTTCCTCTTCATTATAATCGGGATCTGACCGAAAAACTTAACCAGCAGGCTGCGATACCCGGACGAAATCAGAATTTTCCGGATGACAGAAACACCCCCTCTGAGTAAGACTTCATTATGGGAAAAAACAGAGAAATGGCAGAATATTTTCTGGAGCTCTGCCGGGATGTGCCGGAAAAAAGATTGCGCGCAATGTTTGGAGGACACGGACTCTATTCAGGGGATGCAATGTTCGGACTGGAAGCTTTCGGTGAGCTTTATCTGAAAGCAGATGAAAGCAGCAAGGCAGCCTTTCAGGAAGCAGGTGCTAAGCAGTTTGTATACGAAGGTTCAGGCGGAAAGAAATCATCGATGAATTACTGGGCCCCCCCGGCAGAGATTCTGGAAGACCCGGATGCCTTTCAGCAGCTTCTGAGTCTGTCCCTAGAGGCTGCCGAAAAAGCATTCCAGTCAAAAAAGAAAAAAAAATAATTCTTATAGTTATTTTTTTACTACTACTGAAGCCCTTACAATTTTTGTTTTTCCGTTTCCGGCCTGAATAATTTCATTCAGAACAGTAGGATCACTGATCAGCTGTCCAAATACTGTATGTATCCCGGCAAGATGAGGAGTCCGGACCTGGTTTATAAAAAACTGGCTTCCGTTGGTATCCGGGCCTGAATTGGCCATAGCTACTGCGAAGCGGTCAGGATACCTTGAAGGGAGCTTGGGAGTGAACCGGTAACCGGCCATTTCAAGCATTTCTTTAACAGTCATATTCAGCAGTCTGCCGGAAATTCTGCGAAATTCGGCCTCTACTTCTGCCTGACGTTTCCGCCATTCGATTTCGTTTTTTATTCCGAGTCTTTCCACAACGGCACGATTGGCAAGCTGCTGCACAAATCCGTTGTATTCCGGTGCTTCCGAAACTTTTTTATTATGGAGACCAAGGGCTTCTGCATTGATTTCATCGTTAAAGGTATAACCCGGACTTCCTCGGCCGGTGCCGGTGGGATCGCCGGTCTGAGCCATGAAGTCAGGAATAACTCTGTGAAATACTACACCATCATAATATTTTTTATTTACCAAATAAATAAAATTATCTACAGTTTTAGGTGCTGCTGCCGGAAAAAGTTCTATAACCAGAATTCCGCGATCCGTTTCCAGAACCGCAAAGGTTCCCTTCCGGGCAGGTACAGAAGAGGCAGCTTCGCCCCTCAGTGTGCTGTGAATACCCGAAAACACCAGGGATACAGTCATTATTATTAAAAAGATGCTCTTTTTTGAAAGGAGGTTCATATTTCCAGTTAACGTTAAACAAGCCCCGAATGTCAACCCTTAATTCTGGTCCGAATTCATGTGATTTACTGAATCTGCAGAAACCTGCCTCTGAACTTTTTCATCAATTTGGATTTCTGGATTTCTATGTTTACCATTGACACTGGTAATTAGATTTCCTATTCAAACGCACTCCGCCATGCAGGGACGTGCCGGCCCGGCAATGCCTCAAATGCAGAGCAGGAGGTCTTATCGTCGAGACGGCGGGGAATAGCGGAAATGGGCTATTTTCAACCGTCATTAACACGTTTACTGATCTGCATTGAGCGAAACCAGGTCAGTATATAGAAGTGAATCGTGCGGTAGACTCTCGGAAGAAGATAGGGCCTGGTCAGGGTCCGCCAGAGCCAGGCATATCCGGAAAGCTGTATGGAATCGGGTGCTTTTCTGCGGGCTCCCGACAGTATATCAAAAGTTCCGTCAATTCCTATTACAACCGCCTTTGAGAGGTCATCCCAGTTTTCCCTCATCCATTTTTCCTGGTCAGGGAATCCCATTCCGATGAATATAAGATCAGGAGAGGATTTGCGGATTGCTTCGCGGATCAGAATTTCCCTTTCTTTATTAAAATAGCCGCTCTGCCTTCCGATGATGCGGATTCCCGGATAAATCCTCTGCAGATTTGCATTGATTTTATCCAGATTTTCCGTGGTAGAACCCAGAAAGTATACGGTAAGATCAGTTTTCCAGGCTACACGGATCAGGTCCATTACAAGGGAAATCATAGGAACCCGGTCTTTCAGGGGAGTCCTGAGCTTCTTTGCTGCCCATTCGATCCCGCCACCGTCTGCAAATATGTATCTGGCCTCATTTACAATGCTGTTCAGTTTGCTGCCAGGCCTGACCCGCATCAGTTTAACAGGATCGAGGAGCAGTATATGATGCGGCCCGGTCTTTTTTTCTATTAAATCAAGTATCAGCGCTACCGCCTCATCCCTCGAAGCATTATGCACAGGTACATCCAGAATTTCTTCTGTTACAACGCTCCGGAGGTCAATCGACTTATACTCAAGCAGATAGTCTTTATCGTCCCAGGCGGATCCGAAAGGTGTGGCGGTTGCAGCGGTTTTTATCATAATTTATTCAAGGGTATTTAATATGGCCCTGAATGTCAAGCAGACTTATACGACATAATCCGCCGTATAGCGGAAATCTCCTGACTGTCCAGTGCCGATCCAATGATTGCAAATCCAGGGTCTTCATCCGGGAATGCCTTTCGTATCTCATTGATCCTTCCTTTAAGATATGACGAATTAACTCCTCCGATCATTACCAGATCTGGAAATTTTCCGGCTTTTTTTTCTGAATTCCACTGCATCGCAAACCTTGCCAGATCCTCGTCTGTAAGAACCGGACTGGCCTTTTCTTTAGTAGCCGTAGGGAACAGAGGACCCAGCGCAATGTAGGTCCAGGGGATACCGCATTCACCAGGCAGTATTCTTTTAAGCTCAGTAACATTATGGGTTGATATTCCGGCTGCCTGGCCCCGTTCCGTTACAGAAAGCAGCATGGCTTTGCCTTCCTCCCCCGACTGTGCAAGGTCTTCCTGCCCGACATGGATTCCGCTGAATATTTCAGGATGCTGAAAGACCGCCTCAATATGATCATTGGCTATTATGGACATCTGAGGAAACTTTCTGTGAAGCCTGTAAGCAAGTTCTGTATACTCCTCCGGGTTCAGATCATGGGAACGCAGCTGATAATAGGTGAGCCCGCTGTGCAGCCACAGCAGAACTGCTTCTTCGGGAATAATATTTCTTCTTTTTAAAGTTTCCGTATCAAGTATCGGGTAAACAGTTCCACGGAATTTCAAAGTCTGCATGATCAGCCCCCTCCGACAAACCGTATGATTTCAATTACATCGGTTTCATTCAGAGAAATCCGGTCCCATGTTTCTCTTTCGGGGAGAGTTCCGTTATACTCCACAGCCACTCCGTTAGGATCGAGTCCGAGTCCTTCAATCAGCGCTCTGAGATCAGCAGCCCCGCTCCCGCTCAGACTTACTTCATCGCCGTTTATTTTCATGATTCTGTATCTCCTTTGTCATTTTGCTGCAGAATCAGGCAGACCCTTCCCTGATTCATGAACGGATGTATGAATTTGTGTTTAAATTAATTTTTTGTTTGCTTTCCTGATATCGGGCTTTTACATTGTCCCGTACTGCAGTATCTCTGCCAATAAAAAAATAAGGAGTTTTAATTTGAAATCCTTCAGACTTTATCTTTATACTTTTCAGTGGATTTTTTCAGCAGCGGTTCTTTTCGGCTCACTGCCGGTAAGTCTGTCCGCTCAGGAAACCCCTGCTCCGGCTGCCGAATCCTTACCGGTTTCAGAAACGGAAGAAGCCGCACCTCCTAAGGAAACTCTCTGGGATTTTATCTACAAAGGTGGTCCCACCATGATCGGCATCGGCCTTGTTTCCACGGTCATACTTGCTTTCGCCCTGGAACGCTACCTTGCTTTCCGCAGAGCCAATGTAAGTACCAAAGGCTTTTCTGATCAGGTCCGCACAGCTCTGGATGAAGGCGGAGTAAGTGCTGTTGTGAAACTGCTGGAACACGATCCAAGACTCATTGCGCGTATCCTCAAAGAGGCACTGCATCACAAATCTGAAGGAAGGGAGCGTGTCGAAAAAGCTATTGAATCCCAGGCTTCGGTTGAAATCGGCAAGCTGGAAAAAGGGCTGAACCTTCTGAATAACCTCGGAAACCTTGCTCCTCTTCTGGGGTTTTTCGGAACCGTTCTTGGTATGCGTAACAGCTTCCTCCAGTTTGTGGAAAAGGCAGCACCCACAGCACGCGATCTCGCAGGCGGGGTCGAAGAAGCTCTGATTACCACAATCGCAGGTCTTTTTGTCGCGATACCGGCTTATTTTATTTATAATATGTTTATTTATTATATAGATTCGCTTGTCATTGAGCTTGAAAAAAATGCGACCGCGGTCCTGGAAAAGCTGAAGTCCTGATTTCCGCTGTAATGGTATTTTACTATGGGAATGAAGATCAAAAGACAAAGGCGGGATGCTGAGGAGATTCCTCTCGCAAGTACTTCAGATATCGCCTTTCTGCTTATTGTGTTCTTTTTGACGGTGAGTGCACTTCTGGAATTCAAGGGAGTTGAAATCCCTCTGCCCAAAAAAGATGCTCCGCCTATGCAGATCCTTAAGGAAAACATCTATCGCGTAAGCATTTCGGCGGATGGCTCCTTCCAGAAAGATAAAAAAAATATGCCTTTAGATGAAATGATCTCAATGATCCGGGATGCCCATCAGGCAAACTCTGAACTTGTGGTGGTGCTTGAAATCCATCCGGATGCACCTTCTGACAGGGTTCCGCATTTTATAAAGCGCATTCAGGATGAAAGGATCACCCGGTTCTCCATGTCCATGATGAAGGGAGGTGCGAAATGAAGCTGCATAAACGACGCGGTATGTCAAATATTCCTCTCTCTGCCATGGGCGACATAGCATTTCTTCTCCTGGTTTTTTTTATGGCCACCACTATGGTTACCGATCAGAGGCCGCTTGAATTTGAACTTCCGGAAGTAAAAGCACCGGTCAAAGCCTCGCCTTACCCTCTGATCGTTTATGCAAATAAAGCACTTGCAGAAACTGAACAGGTATATTTCTTTAATAAACCGGTACCGGTAAGCGGGCTTGCTGAACTTCTGAAGGAACAGGCTGCTTCTGCGCCCACTGTGGTACGTTTTTATCTGAATGTGGAAAAGGACCTGCCTTTCCGGATGATGCAGAAATCTCTGGATGCTTTTAAGGAGGCCGGTATACGCAATGTGGTAATCACCACCATTCCTCCCAAAGGAGGTGCTTCTGAATGACGTTTGCCGCAGGAAGCATGAGTTTTATCCTTGAAAAAACCCGCAGATGGGATATTCCCGAATGGACCGCTGCCTCTTTTGTTCTGCAGATTGTCTTTATTTTTATGACTCAGGTGTTTCTGGACCTTCTGCCTGAACGGGAGGCCCAGGCACCGGAACTTTCCATGACGGCATCTCTGGATTTCATTGAGTTTCAGGAAATCCGTTCAGAGGTCCCGGCTGAAACTGCCGATCTTTCCGATGAAATCATCGAAAAAGACACTATTACAGAAGAAAAACCAATCAACTGGGAAAATGCCGCGGACCCGGCCATGGATTTTGATCAGAGGTACTCTGCTAAACTTTTAGTCAATATTTCTCCGGATGATTATCCCGACAGGGCACGCCGGGGGAATGTAGGCCGTGTTACTGTAGCTGTCAGTCTGTACATTTCTGCAGCGGGTAAAGTCCGTGATGTGCGCATCAGGAGCATCCGGTCCCAGGGTGATGCAGCCCTTCCGTATGAGGCTGATTTTAAGGAATCCGTCCGCAGAATTCTTCTGCAGAAAACTCAGCTGATGAATGCTCCCTATGCCAAAGGGGGACAGGCCGCTGATTTCATCTGGGACACTACCGTCACCTTTACTCTGAACTGATGCTGGTTCCTCAGTGAATCTTCCTTATAAAATCACTGTCTATACCGCCGGTGCCTCAGTGGTGGCCATGGGTCTTTCTGTCAGTCTTTCGCAGATCCTGATGACCCTTACAGTAATCCTCTTTTTATTCACTCACCGGGATTCTGAAAATTCTTTTGCGTTTTTAATCCGCTCCGGCTGGTTTTTCTGGGGGGCAGGCCTGTTTCTATGGCTGGGGATTCTTGCAGTTGTGCAGTCAGCTGTACTGCTGCATCATTCCGACCTAAGTGGGGCCCAGAAAGTGCTTCTGAGATCCGAATTCAGTAAGGCTGTCCTTTTTCTATTCGGAGTCGTTATATTTTTTTTAACTGTTTCCCCTGGCCATTCCTCACGGATCCTTGCAGAATCTTTTCTGATTCTTGCCGGTATTCTGATTTTTTCCGGAGTCATTTCCTCGTTCACTGAATACAGACTCTCTCATCTGGTTTCGTATTATTTTTTTAATATAGAAAAAGACCACCGTCCCCTGCACCCCTTTACAGACCTCTTTTTTATAAGGCTCCACCGTCCCATCGGTTTCATGAATACCAGACTGACCTTCGGAGGAATGCTTTCCCTGATTCTCCCTTTTGTTCTTTGGTATTCCGCTGCCAAAGCTTCAGACATCAGAAAGTCCGTCCCGTTGTTTTTTCTGTTCGGTTCCGGTATTCTGATTCTGCTTATGAACGGGGCCCGGTCTGCGCAGGCAGGCTTTACTGCCGGGATGCTGTGGCTTGCTTTATTAATTATATATTTTTATTTTAAAACAAGAACTTTTTCCGTCTCATTCAGACTGCTTTCTGTTCTGTCTTTGGCGGCTCTCTTTTCAGCCGCTTCTGCAGTGTTCTTCCTTTATATTGAAGACGGATTCAGCCTGCTGCGAAACACAGATCACCAGAGAAGCATTGTATGGCTGCTGTCCCGGGAAATAATTGCGGAAAATCCGCTCACCGGTACAGGACCGGGCTTATTTGAAATTACGGCAGAATTTAAAAAATTCAGTTTCATCAGAAATCAGCCGGAAATCTGGTACTGGATCAGTAACACTCCCGTGCAGCATTCTCACAATGACCTGCTGCATTTTACAGCTGCAGCCGGTCTGCCTGCCGGATTTCTTTTTCTTCTGTTTGCTGCTTTTACTGCTGCAGGTTTTTCCCGTCCTTCCGCGGATCTGTCTTTAAATAAAAACAGTCTTTTTAAAATACTGATTCAGTCTCCCTGGCTGTTTATCGGAGCAGGCCTGATTTCATTTTTTGTGGCAGGTCTGGCCCAGTGCTATTTTCAGGATGATGAGGCCGTGCAGCTTTTCTGGTCTCTCAGCGGTTTTGCCCTGGGATTACAAAAAGCGAATCAGGACAGGCAGCAGTTTCTGTATTGATTTTACGGAATGCAATCCGCAGATTCTCACCGAGATCTTTTTCCCCGCCTGCAGTCTGGCTCTTAATACTGATGATCTGCGGGAAAGGTGTCTGCTCGTATCTGCCTTCCAGATCCATCATAACGTAACTTCCGGTTCTGGATACATAGGTCATTTTGCGAAGTCTGTTATCTATAAAATCATAATAGTAATCTTCTGCCGGTTCGGAAAGAACAACTCTTAAAGTCTGATTATGCATTTCCTGCTTTCCTTTGGCAGAATAAACAGGCTCAGGTATGCGGCCCATAATCATATCTTTAAATGCTGCAAAGGGGAGAGAAATGGCATTGCGGGACATATTTCCTGTAACAAAATCAGAAAGCGGCCTTACCTGGGTTTTTTCTCCGAGTGTATCAATATGCACGAATCCGCCTGCCACAGTAACCCGCGAAATCACTATCCCGATCACTGCATCCGTAACCACAAGGTGCATCCGGTCATTGATGTTATCTCCGTAAACTTTGCCGCGTCCGTTCTGACGGCCTTCTCTTCGTGAATCAATGGTTACATTAAAATCAGCGTCAAAACAGGGAACCGGCTCATAAACAGATTTAATATCAGCAAGCGCCGAACGGATTCCCTTCTCAGAGGATGCATTACCGGAGGCGTCACCGTCCTTATTATCTGTGGTGCTGCAGCCTGCAGCTGAGAAGGCAATGACGGCTGCCATTACTGTCCCGGTTATTAAATAATTTATCTTATACATTTTATTTTAGTCCTTCTTTCATTTTTTTCAGTCTTTCTTCGGATTGCCGGTTCTCCCGGATTTCGGCTGCCGTTAGATCCGGCTTATCCCAGGATGCGGCATAAAGCCCCTTTTCTATGTATTCGAGTGCACTTTCTTTTTCATTGCGGGCAAGCTGTGCTGCAGCAAGGTGCTCATAAATAACCGGTATTTTTTTCCCCTCACTTTCCATGAGCTTCCGGGCATACTGAAGCCACAGCAGACCCATATGCTGGTCTCCGGATTTATGATAGACCCATCCGAGGCTGTCTGCGTAAGCCGGATTGAACGGGTCCGATTCAATTGCTTTGTTCAGCATGTGTTTTGCCTGATTCAGGTTTTCTCCTTTTTCTGCATAATGATATGCAAGACTGTTGAGTACCTGCGGATTTTCCGGAGAGCGGACCAGGGCCTGATTCAGGTCACGCAGTTTGGACTCCTCATCATTATTATATTCATGCAGCTGAGCCCGCATAAGAAAAGAAAGCACAATCTCCGGTTTCCTGTTGATAGCTTCTGTGAAGCTGCTGAGTGCATCTTCCTGCTTCATATCAGAAAGCTCAAGAATACCTTTCACAAAATACAGGGCTCCGTCCGCCTCATTCCCGGAAAGAAGAGAAACCGCTGTCCGGTATGCTTCGTTCCTGGAATTATCAGTATTAACAGAAAGAAGCACCTGAATAAGCTGTGCTTTATATGGATCCTGGAATTCCGCAGGAGCTGTCTCCAATGCCCTCCTTATATAAACCAGGGACCTGGCGTTCCGTTTCAGAGCAAGATGATGAAGGGACAGATGATAATATACCTGATGCATTTTCACCGGAAAGGAATCACCGGATTCAGATTCCCTGTCTGCTATACGGGACTGAGCCCGGTAAGCAAAATCCAGACCAAGCAGATGCATATTCTGCTGTGCAGCAATCTGGGACATTTTCAGTAATTCTTTTTCGAGCGAACCTGGCTCCCTCTCACCAAGCTCCTCCACAGACTGGAGTACGGCTACCAGGGCAGGTATATAACCTTGATTTTTTTTAAGATAAGGAATCAGAAGTCGAAGGGCCTGAACCGGTTTGCCTATATAAGCATACCACATACCGTTCAGCAGAAGCGAACCGGGATTGTATTTCATGGCCTCAAGAAGCGCACGTCCCGCAAGAGGAGAAGCCTGAAGGAAAAGTACCTGAGCATGAGCGGAATGGACGACCGCCGGGTCGATTCCTTCTTTCCGCAGGGTTTCCGGACTCTGTTCAGCAAGGAAATCCAGATGCGGTCCTGCCGGATCAATTTCTTTATTTATTAAATATATATTAACAGAAAGAACATAGCGGGGATACAGTCTTTCGGGATTCAGTTTCACATATTCAGAAAGAAACGGCTCAGCAAGATCAGGACGGTTACGAAGCAGCAGAATATGCGAAATTCTCCAAAGTGCTGAATTACGGAAAAAAGCACTTTTGCTTCCGGTATTCTGAGCAGCAAAAAGAACCCTTCTGTAATGAAAAAGAGCTTCACTGAATTTTTTCTGATCATTCAGGGACTCGGCTAAATAAAATTCTGTTTCTGTGTTTTCGGGATGCCTGATCAGAAATTCCGATGCTGTCTGAAAAGCAAGGTCACTCCTTCCCCCCCTCCTCAGGATTTCTGTTTTCAGAATCACATGCTCTTCATTGTCCGGCTGAAGACGGGATGCTTTATCGGCTTCTTCGAGGGCAAGAGTAAGTGCTTCTTTTCCCGGAACACTGGTAAGGAAACGGGCGTATTCAGAACGGGCATAGGCACTTTCCTTACCTGTGGCAAAATACTCCCTGAAATAAGTAAACGCTGCTTTGGAATCTCCCTGCACCCTTGCATAAAAGGCCTTCTGTAAAATGAGATCCGGGTCTTTCGATGGGTGATCCGGCGCATCATCGGGAACAGCGTTCCTCACAGAATAAACATCAGAAATACCGGACTGGGCAGAAAGCCCGCAGGCAAAAAGAAAAAGTAAGCTTAGCAGCAGAACTCGCCGGATCATTTAAACATTACAGAAAATCCCCCTGCTGCGGGCCACTTTTTTTTGCTTTACGCCCGGGGTAACTGAAGTTTCCTTTCATTCAGTATGTTCCGAATTCTGATATGGCAGCTGATCAAAAGCTGGAAATTTATGGTTCCCATCACCATAGTCTGGCTGATAGCGGGCTATTTTCTCTTTGCCACCGACCGAAGCCATGTCCAGAAGGCCTATGAATATTTGTTTCCCGACCGGGCCCTGCAGAGGGGTCCGCTCCGAATCCCCGACCATAACAGTATTTTCAGCCGGATTGTATTATGGCTGAGAGATACCCCGGAACCTGGCAGGGAAAACCAGAAAAAAGCATGGTCTTATATAAAAGATGCACTCAGAATCATAGAAAACCCGGATGATCCGCTCCGCCCTGAGATGATGGCTGCTGCCTGTGATGCCTATGCGCTCCCTGTCAGGAATAACGAAAAACTCTTTCGTTCCCACTGGCTGTCCGATCTGCACCGCTGGAATCTTGCCCCATCCGGGGAGACACCTTATGTCACTGAACCTTCCGGTTACTGGAAATCCAAAATCCCGGATGCACTGGAGGCTCTGCACCTGACAGTGACGGCCATGAACTATGCATACAGAATCGATGCTGAAGTTCACGGCATTCCCGAAAGGGGCCGGATTCTCATACCTGAGATTGCAGAAATTCTGAGCCGCGCAGCCTGTGCAGACTCCATCGGTCATTTTGCCTGGGGTGACTATTCCCTTTTCCTTGAAACCGAAGCCTTCCGTCAGATGAGTGCGGCAAGGGAAATACTGAAAAAAGAAGACAGATCCGGACATGAATACCCGGTTGCAGAGGACCTGCTTACATTGTACCAGCTCCGGCAGCACCCTGATTATATCCTGGCCCTTAAAAAATATAATTCCGGGGCTATACCGGATCCGTTTCAGTCGACAGTATGCAGAGGTGCCCGGTTCAGCCCTGCCTGTCATGCTCCCGACGAAAGCATTGCAATTGTAAATAAATTAATCTATTTTTCAGATTTTTCAGAAAGGCATCGCTACTGGCTTGATCTCGGCAGGCTTTTCCTTCTGCAGTGGGTCCGGACCGGCACAGAGTCTCACCTGCAGAATGCTAAAGATTATTTAACAGGTGCTGCCGATGCCCCCGCCTCAGAACCTGAAGCCAGACTCCTGCTTTCAAGAACTTTCCTGAAAGAAAGAGATTACCTGAGCGCACTGAAACAGGCCGCCCGCCTTGAAAATGTCTTTTCCAGCCGGGCTGCAGAAGATGCAGAATTCCGCCGCACTGCACGGCTTACTCTCATGGGTCTTGGCTATTTCCGGGAAGCGGACTGTTATGCTGATCTCAGTATGAATGTATTCGGTCGCCGGGAGCTGTGCGAAACTTTCCGGCTGGAACAGCTGGTACAGATCCGTACCCAAAGCACCAGTCAGTAACAGTAAAAACTTCTGCTGCACCCCAGGGAATCCCGAAAGCTTTTCCTTTATTCTCTACTAAAAAAGATTACTATCAATGTATTTCAGTATGCGTAAAACTACGCATTCCGTTACGTATTTTTACTGAATATTGGTATGACAAACGGATATTTTTTGAAAAAAAAGCCTGTATTCATCTTTTTTTTGTAAAAAAACGTTGCATTATCTAAGATATACGATTACATTAAGGCAAAATCAATTCAAAGGTAATCACTATGAAACTTTTCAAAAGCGCATTTGTTACCACCGCAATCCTGATTGGGATCACCTCCTGCGGCGGAACAAAAAATGACGATAATTCTATGATGCTTCTCGGAGCACTCGCATTGACCCAGCAGACAACTGCTGATCAAACGGTAGTTACTATGAATGTTCCAGAAGGTGAGGAAAGTAACGTTACAGGCTCATCCTCTGCAACAACCACAGCTTCCACCTCAGCTACTACAACAGCGGTTAATACAGCTACCAGTTCATCAACCGCAACAAGCCAGTCTTTAATTGAAAAACATGCTGCAGCGGCCTTTATCCGGGAAATGGAATTCAGAAAATCCAGTCCTGTTCAGGCACTTGCAGATTCAAGCTACAATTATAATGACACAGTAAATTTTTCAGTTACAGATGCAGCCTGTTTTGCTTACAATTTTACGAGCAGCAGTGCCACTACTTCCGGCACATATTCTATGAGCGGATCTGCAAATTTTGAATACACTGGACAGTCCTCCTATTATAATGCTTCTGACTATAGCTCAGGCAGTTCTTCTGGTAATTATAATTACAGGATGACTCAATTCCAGGCTAATGTTGCTTACACAAACTGTGTAGTCTCTGCCATAGATGTCAGTGATCCCTCCAAACTTACCGGGAATCCATTGAAATGGCCAATTGTATACATAAAGGTAAATGGCGATATAAACCTCAGCAGTGGAACTGCCAATGCGGCTTATACTTACAGCTCTACCTCTTCCTATGCCGTTGCGGATAACCTCACAGCGACCACTAATTCTAAATCAAAATCAAATCATACATCTGACAGCAGTGTAACTGTTAACACAACAGGTCTGGCAACAGTTACAAAACCGACTGCCGCTGAGGCAGAGACCGCAGTCCTCGGCGATGCGGTGGCAATCGATGCAGTCAGTGATTCCAATGGCACATTGACTATGGACATGAGTGGAAAAACAACGTATCAGTATACAGATGATACTTATACAAAATTAACAATTAGATCATCCGGATCGGGCGGTATGAGCGGATCATCTACTTTAACTATGAAAGGAACCGTCAACAATAAAGCATTTGATTTTTATCTCAAACTCCCTTTTACAATAACAGTAAAAGAGATGTGTGAAATGAGTATAGAAAACTATATTAATAACCCTGACGTCACTTATATCTGTGAGTGAAAATCAGAGTATATATGACTACTCAAAAGGCTCCGGAATTCCGGAGCCTTTTTTTTGTGATTAAGAATTCAGGTTAAAGATGGCTGATTGTCAGATTCGATCCGGTAGTGTGTTTGACAGGTGCTAAGGTACAGGTTTCTCATTAAAGAAAACGGGTACTCTGCCGTTTACTTTCATCCAGATTATATATACCGGAATTCCGGCAAGGGCAGCCCCCAGTGCAAACAGGCTGGTTTCTGTCCATTCCGTCAGAGCTGCCACCAGAGTAAACCCGGTGAACACAATATAAAACAATGGAACCAGGGGAAACAGAGGTGCCCGGTAAGGCCTTGGAAGCTCAGGATGCTTTATCCGAAGCCAGATCATACCCGATACAGCCAGAATTGGAAACAGAGCCAGTGCAAAACCCATGTAAATCATTATGGTTTCATAGGTCCCGGTGATTACATAAAGCACAGCCAGAAAACCCTGAAGGGCAATCGATACCACGGGTGTGCTGTTAACAGAATCAAGCTTTCCAGCCACGCTGAAAAACATTCCGTCCCTGGCCATAGCAAACACAACTCTGGGTCCGATCATAATAGAAACAGACAGTGAAGAAAGAAGAACTATTGTGAAAGATAAATTAAAAAAAACTGCAGCATTGTGCTGTCCTGAAAAAACTGCTTCCGATGCCATTGCAGCCACAGCCGGCTGTCCCTCCATCTTTGCTGCCGGTATAAAAAAATAATAAACCAGATTAATCAGAAAATAAATTACTATAGTAAGAAGCGTTCCTGATACCATGGCACTCGGCAGATTTTTTTCAGGATTCCTTATTTCCTCTGCAAGATATGAGGCTCCGTTCCAGCCGCTGTAGGCGAACATCACAAACAGAAGTCCCATACCCAGACCGGCCCAGCGTATGCTGCCGGAATCTGTAAGATCAAATATACCGCTCACGGCAGTTTCAGAATGGAAAGCTGTGAAAAGACCGATCAGAGTAAATGCGATAATCAGAACTGATTTCATTGTTCCGAGAATATTCTGAACGATTTCCCCTTTCTTGGTTCCCGCCATATGAAAACCGGTGATCAGAATAACCATTATCACTGCATAGAATCTCTGATTCCAGACAGAGGAAAACCAGTCTGTGATTCCTGATTCCGGGAATGTAAGTTTAAGAAACTCATGTCCGTAGCTGGCTGACAGAAGTCCGGCAGAAGCGGCCGGTGCTGCAAATCCGACTATAAATGACATCCACCCGGTCAGAAACGAAAAAGCCGGTCCGTAGATTTTCTTTAAATAAACATATTCTCCGCCCGCATGAGGCATCATGGTGGCCAGTTCTGCATAAACCAGAGCACCTGACAGGGCAACGAGACCTCCCAGAACCCACAGACCAAGCACAATAGCCGGATTACCGACATAGCCCTGCACAAAACCGGTGTTTCCGAAAATACCGGAACCGATCATACTGGTTACTACCACAATAACTGCTGTGAAAAGACCGAGCTGCCTTTTCAGTTTCTGTTCACTCATCAGGAATTTAAAATTTCAGAATGTCTCTGGCTGTCAAGCAAAGCGTTTCTCTTTCTTGACACATTACAGCACCCCTTTCATAATGCTTTTTATGCATCTCAGCTTTCTTGGCCATTCTGAATTTATACTCCGTATTAAAAACAACGCAGACAGGGAAATCAGCATCCTGTGTGATTCCTGGCTTACGAACCATGCTTTCGGAGATCTATTTGCAAGGGAGCCTGCGCTGAATGCAGATTTTTCTGAACTGCCGCATCTCGATGCCCTCTGGATCACTCATCCCCACTGCGATCATTTTGATCCTTACTCCCTCACGGAAATCTTCCGTCATCAGAGGCCGGCCATCATTCTTCCGGTTACCATGGCTTATCTGGAACCTCTGCTGAAACAGTATCTGGATAACCCGGACATCTTCGTTTTAAAACACGGAGAAAAAGTGCGGCTGTTCGGGGTGAATTTTACGGGGTATACTTTCCCTTCCCCCTATCCCACAAATGAAGACGATGTAATGATGCTCTTTGTCTCCAACGAAAAAGAAATCATTTTTTATGAAGGGGATGCTGCGGTACCGCTCAGTGAACAGAATCTGAACCTGTTGTACAGTCATTTTTCCGCCCATGATTATTCCTCAAGGTTGTACATTGCTACCCGGAATGAACTGGAAGCACTCTTTTTATCTTACGATGCAGAAGATAAAAACAAAAGAAAATCCGCAATACGTGATTACCGGAAAAAGCGTCGTGAAGAAATGGAATGGGAATACTCAGTATACGAAGAGGCCTCCGAAACTCTTCCCGTTTTCTGGAATCTCCCGCATTTTATTAAAATATATGTAGGACAGGGAATTATATTCCCTCCCGAAATCAATCCTGATTTTCTGAAAATCAGCGGGGCTTATCCTCAGGGAGAAGTCTGCACGGATGAAGTGAAAGCCGCCCGGGATGCGGGTTTTACTTTCGGAATATTTGCTCATGAACCAGGACGCTCCTTTGAGATTCAGGAAGGACGTATTGTAAAAAAGGAGGATCTTTCTTTCCTGCCTCACATGAAGCGTTATCCTCTTCAGTATCTGCCCGATACCCCGGTCCGCCGCGTTTCTGCTGCCGGGCCGCTTTATGCAGCAGACCACGGACCCACCGACGAAAATACCGGTTACAGTCTTTCCCATGAGGAAAAAGAACATATCATTCTTGATTTAATCCGGAACCGTTTTTTTCCTTCGCAGGTCATTCATCCGGAAGAGCCGCTGAAACACCTTGCCGTCAGTTCGCCTAAAGGCATCTATGCAATAGAAGTGCGGTACGGAGATTCTGTTCAGTTTACAACGGCTTTTTATACATATTCCTTCACAGATATGAATTTCCACAGAAATGATCATTTCCGCGGAACACCTCAGGAGATGTACTGGGCCGATGATCTGATTGATTTTTTCGAAGGAAGGCAGGATCTGTTTTCTCATTCCTTCAACTATATGGACAGTTCAAGGGCGCAGAGACTCTGGACCAGTCTTGGTCTGCCTTTTCTGAATTCCGATCTGGTTTACCGGAAGGCGGAATATCATTTCCGGAGGGCTGCAGAAGGGAAGCAGGTTTCCGGATGGGTGACCGGAATACTTAAACGTAATTATAAAACGTAAAAGGTTACATTATGAAAACAACTCCCTCCTTTTCAGGTTCAGTTACTGCCGCAGCTCTGGCAGCAGTATTCGCCGCCGCCGGGCTTTCTGTAATGTTTTCAGACCGGCTGAGTTCCCTGCATCCTTCCCTTCCTGTGGTTTCTGTAGCTGCCGTTTCAGCTGCTGTCATTCTCCTTTTAATATTCAGAAGAAAAGGTCCGTCCTCCCGGGAAGAGGCAGAGCTTAAAATCAGAATCGAAGAAGAAGTGAAAAACAACCGTAATAAAGATCACCTTCTGATAGAACAGGCCAGGATGGCTGCCATGGGAGAGCTGCTGGTTGCTCTTTCTCATACATGGAGGCAGCCTCTGAATACCATGGCTCTGATACTTGCTAATATAAAAGATCTTTTTGAATACGGGGAACTCGATGAAACCAGAATGCGTAAACTGAGCGGAGATGCCGATATGGTTCTGCAGAAACTGAGTACCACAATAGATGATTTCCGCAGTTTCCACAGCCTTAAACAGGAAGTAACAGATTTCATTGTGCACGATGTTCTGATTGAATCGCTAACTGTGACTCAGTCTGTTTTCGCAGTAAACAGTATCGAGGTAAAGGTGGAGATACTGGAAGGACTCTCTGTAAGGGGAATCCCAGGCCGTTTTGCTCAGGCACTGCTGAATATACTCTTTAATGCAAGGGATTCTCTCACGGCAGCACATATTAAAAACCCTTCTATAAAAATAAATCTTCATCAGGAAGATCACAAAGCCGTACTCAGTATTACAGACAGCGGACCTGGTATGTCTGCGGAAGTTCTTCGCAGGGCTTTTGATCCGTATTTCACCACTAAAAAAAATGCTGCCGGAATCGGACTTTATATGGCACAAATGGTTGTGCATGAAATGAATGGCAGAATCGAGGCACTGAACGGCCCCGAAGGATTCACTGTAAAAATCACTCTGCCGCTGTCCGATGAAAATAGGTCTGGTTAAATACCTCAATGCACGCCCGCTTGATTACGGTTTCCGTAAATCAGGCACTCACACACTCATTTTCGATACTCCTGCAAACCTTTCCCGGCTGCTTCTTTCCGGCCGGCTGGACTGTGCTCTGATCAGCACAGCAGAAGTGCTGCGAAACAGTCATATACTTGAATGGAACAAAGAGACCGGTGTCTGCGCAGATGACAACGTACGCTCCATACTTTACATAGAACATTGTCCGGATTCAGAGAGGTGTATTCCTGGTATAAAGGGATCTTCTGCTGATGCAGCTCTGCGGCCCTCTCCTTCTGTTAAAAAGATTCTGACAGACAGCGGTTCACGAAGCTCTGTGGCTCTGCTTGATGCGCTGCTCTATAAAACCACGGGTAAACTTTACCCTCTGGAAGAAACACATCCCGATTTGATTCTTAACGGAATCAGCAGTGAGATTTCAGGTCTTCTGATAGGAGATGCTGCCCTTGAATTTGAAAAAAATTATATAATTGGGAACAGAGATCACAAATATCGGGTGATTGATCTTTCCTTCTGGTGGAACAGGATTTTTAATCTTCCCTTCGTTTTTGCATTATGGGCTTATCCGAGAGGAACCGTGTTTCCGACTGATTTTTTTACTGGTTCCCTCAGAGCAGGTTTGTCGCCCGAGGGGATCCGGGATATTGTTAAAAATTCAGATTTTCCTGAAACGGAGCATTATATAACAGAAAGTCTGCATTATTTTATGAATCAGGATGATTTAAAAGCTGTAGAGCTTTTCAGGAGTCTGCTTCATAATCTGGATACTTTTCGTAAGGATCGCTCGGAAGCTCTTTTGTTACAGGTGCAGGACCAATAGTCATACTCCAGCGGACCGGACCCTTCAATTCATCAGTCGCGTAAAGAGGAAGCCGGAAAGAATAAGTATCAGGTGACGCAGTA
The DNA here is from genome assembly GCA_964594095.1 of uncultured Leptospiraceae bacterium. GTDB lineage: Bacteria > Spirochaetota > Leptospiria > Leptospirales > Leptonemataceae > CAZQKZ01. Next base: position 42,582 of record CAZQKZ010000005.1, read on the forward strand.
AGAGCTTCTGCACTCTGCAGTAAGAAACCCTGAGGAATTACAACTGAAAAATCGGCATAATGTCCTTTTAAGGAAGCAGAAGTCACGGAATCAAAGCGATTCATTATAAAACCCGGTTTTCCTTCCTGCGTTTTTAAGGATGGAAAATTTCTTACAATAACCAGACGGCCGTTCTCTGTATAAATCTGATTGTTCCCTGCAAGAAGAGTCTTGAGTTCAGAAGGATCCCGGAAGGAAACAGAATACCGGACTCTCTTCTTTACTTTAAAAGGTCCGGTTTCGGACTGAAGATCTGTAACCGAGAAGTCTTCTATTGTATATTTCAGATTCCTGAACAGTTTATTGTATTTACTGAATACAGAATCTTTGTCGGCAGGCAGAGAGCTTATAACCGATTTACCTGTGGAAGGATGCACCGGAACCGTATAATCAAACTCAACCCGGCCGCTCATTTCCCGGGTGAAGATTACTTTTTCACTGTAATCAAAGCAGGATGAAAGAATCGCCGGGAGGAAAGCTGTTATTAAGAAAAAGCGGATAGACATAAAACAGGCCTTTTATGCAGTGTGGCCAGGATGCTGACTCAGATCAATCACTATTTACGGATGATTAAATTCTCTCATTCAGTTTTTGCGCTTCCTTTCGCTCTGATTGCCTTTCTCCAGGCACTTCAGGGAACGAAGCATTTAAGCGAGGCAGGGATCCCTTCGGCTTCCTTCTGGCTTCTCTTTCTGCAGATCATCATTGCCATGGTCAGCCTCCGAAGTGCAGCTATGGGTTTTAACCGGATAGCCGACAGAAAATTTGATGCTGAGAACCCCCGAACCGCATCAAGGGAAATTCCGGCAGGCAGAATTCCGCTGAGTCAGGCCTGGATATTTGTAATCATCTCATTGATTATTTTTACTGCAAATGCTTTCTGGATTCATACTCTGGCCGGTTTACTTTCTCCGGTGGCTATCGGACTGGGACTTGGCTATTCCTATGCCAAACGATTCACCATACTGGTTCATTATATTCTTGGACTGGCAATAGGCCTTGCTCCCCTGGGCGCATGGATTGCTGTCAGAGGAGAATTTGACTGGCTCCCCGCTCTTTGGACCATGGGACTTATGTTTTATATTGGCGGCTTTGATATACTGTATTCATGTCAGGATGCGGAATTTGATCTGTCCAGAAATCTATTCTCCATTCCCTCTCGGTTAGGTATACCCGCAGCACTGTGGATTGCAAGGTTCAGCCATATTACTGCCCTCGGGTTTTTCACCGGAGCTGCCGTGGTATCAGGTGCCGGTGTGATTTTCTGGTTCACTCTCGGTATTACTGCCCTGCTTTTTCTTACAGAGCACCTTATGGTAAGACCGGGAAAACTTGAAAAAATTCCGGTGGCTTTTTTCCATATAAATGCGGCTGTCAGTTCTGTGATTTTCCTGGGACTTCTTGCCGATTTTTTATACTCCATCAGGTTTTTCTGATTCAGGCTGTATTTTTAATATTCGCAGTAGTTTTTTCTTCCTTTCTTCGAGTATTATAACACTAATAAATTTATTTTTATTATTTTTTTGGGGTTGAATATCTATAGTTATGTTTTCCCTCAATTTCAGAATACCCATATCCAGGAGCATCAGATATACGAACAGATAACACCTCGAAAACCCAGTCGCAAAAGAAATCTGAGAAAGACGCGCCCAGTCGCACTCATCCGGAAAAAAATAAACCGGAACCAATGCCTGCCCTTCATCCTGATACTGAGTTTTCCATTTTTTAGGTTTAAGATGTCTTAGTTTCAGTTCCAGCCCGGGATCATTAAGCAACTGATGAAGATAAGCAACCAGGCGTTTGCCTTTCAGTGATTTGGCTTTAATTATTGAATCGTACAGATCTTCCCCGATTAACAGGGTTGACTGAGACTGTTTTTCAGGTGGCGGAGCAGAATTTACGGTAGTCATACCATAACAGGTAAAAAAAAAATCAAATCCAGCAGAAAATTGCATTATTTTCCGGATGAGAAACAAAAAAAAGCGTAAAAGATGTGACATAATCAGAAAAATGTTGCATTTTCAGTACTCCTGTTTCACTATGTCCTTTAAAAGAGTTTTTATGCGTCCTTACCGGAATTTAATGTGACATAATACTGCAAAATGTCCCCTAACAGGAATAGCAGAAAAACTACGATATTTTTTAATGAAATAATTTAAACGCAGGGTGAACAATGTATATTGCATTAATTTTGGCAGGTTTTTTTTCTTCGGTGGGGATTACCATACTTCTCAGAAAACTTGATAAAGAAAAAAACAAACCACAGCAGATTCAGAGAATCGGCGAGCTGCAGCTGAAAACCCTGGAGGAAAATGCTAAACGCTTCACCCGTGAAATAAAGGATTCCACTCTGGAATTTGAAGTGCTGGTAAGACAGAGCCGTTCCCTCCAGAATGAACTGAAAACCGCACTGAATGAATTCGACACACGCCTTAAAAAAATCGAATCCGACCGCGAAATAGTGGATTCAATAGCAGCTGAAGTCTCCGGCATTGCAGAAAACGCAGAACTCGTCAGCCGGCAGGTGGAACGGCTCGATCTTGGTCTGCAGAGAATGAATCTTGCGCGGGAAGAAATAGACTCACTCCGCGATCAGATCCAGCATCTTGATGAAATGATATCTGTTAAAGGAGAAGAGGCTGACTCAAGACTGACCTTAGTGGTTCAGAAACTGATCACTGAAACTGATGAACGCACCCGTGGGTTAACCGAACAGATCCGGAGTTCCTTTCAGGTAATGAAAAATGACTTTGCCGCAATGGAAGAAAAAATCGAATCCCGGAGTCAGGAAACAGATTATCTTGCAGAGCGCATTCAGACTCTTCACATAAAAATGCAGGAACGCTGGGACCAGGAAACCGGCCGCTTTGATATACGGGCCGAAGAACTGGAGGAAAAACTCAGA
>CAZQKZ010000005.1:45587-115689 GCA_964594095.1 uncultured Leptospiraceae bacterium
TATAGAAGGAATTCAGCAGCAGGCAGAAAAAATCCGCTCACAGCTGGATAATTTCAGTCTTCAGACTATTTCCAAACGCGATGAAATTCTGAACGAAACACACAGAATGGCCGAAAAAATGAACCGCCAGATTGAAGGCTTTCAGGAAAAATACATTCAGGTGGAAAACCGCCTGATGGCTTCTGCAGATGAAAGCAGATCCTACATTGAAGAAATTATAAATGACTTTGAAGATGTTAAGATCTCAAAAATCAGCAGCCGGATCGCAGCTCTCGACGATGAAATCGCTGAACTCAGAAAACAAAGAGCCGAAAGTCTTGATCTGGAAACTGACCAGATCAAAGACGATCTTAAAAAATACAGTTCTGAACTTGCCGTTAAGCTGGAGCAGGAACTGAATAACGCAAAAGAAAACCTGCGCTCTGCCCACCGCGAAGAAGAAAAGAATCTGCAGTCAGCCCGCGATGAACTCGAACAGATAAGGGAAACTCTCGATATGATCGCCGGAGATATTAAAACCAGTATCCGTTCGGAAACAGACCACTCAATTACTCTTATAAAAGAAGCCAGAAAAGCAGAAGAAGAGCATTTCGTCCGCGTACGCGATGATATGAACCGGACCCGTGAGGAACTGAAAGACAGACTTGAAACGCTGGAAGGTCAGCTCCGCGAAGCCGGAAAATTCCGTGCCAAAGTCGATGAATATATAAAAGAAGCTGCTCAGTCTGTTGAAAACGCAGGAAATCAGGTTATTGGCCGTCTGGAACAGCAGACTAAGGCAAATGCAGTGAAGTATATGGAAGCCCTTCAGTCTCAGCTGAATCAGGCAAGAGGAGAATTTCAGAAACTGCGGACAGAAATCGGTCAGGAAGCGGCTCAGGCCCGCGAACTCAGGGACAGACTCAGTGCGGATATGTCTGAGGACCGTGCCCGGCTCGAAAAATTCATGGAAAAACTTTCTGTTATTGATAAAGCAGAAGAGCTTACTGAGCAGCTTGACTCCACCGTGGAAACTCTCAGCGAAAAACTAAAAGAAGCAAAAACAGAAAATGCCCGCATGCATGAATTTATGCGTGGCATCGAAACCATCAGAGAAACAAGGAAGGAACTCGAAAGTGAACTCCGTCTCCTCGATGCGCAGAGAGAACGGATCACTCAGGCTGAAGATCATTTTCATGACATTGACCGCCAGCTCACAGGACTCGGTGAAAAATTTGCACTCCTGGCACGCGGAGAAGAGATCGCAGAAGAACTCGAAAACCGCACAGAACAGCTTGTGCAGTTCAGAGAAGAGTTTGAAAAATTCTACGATTCCATGAATGAAAAAAGAAAATTTATGGAGTCCGCACTTCGCTCCATTGAAAAATCCAAGGAAGAAACCAGAAACGCAGTGGACGCTGCCACGAAACTTATTTCTAAAGTGGAACGTGCAGAGCACCGCCAGGAGGATGTTGCGAAATATCTGCAGTCCCTGGAAAACAAAGCTGCAGCACTGCGGAAGATGGAATCGGATATTCAGCAGGTAGAAGCCCGTTTTGAGCAGATGGAAGGTCTCTTTGAAGATCTGAACAGCCGCCAGGGTCAGATTTCTGTTATGACTAAAAAAGTTGAAGATATTAAATCTTCAGGGGAGCATATTAAATCGGAACTCGAATCAGTGATTCACGAAGCCGATGAAAAAATGGACAGACTCAGTGCATTCTATCAGACTGTTGACAGGATGCTTTCCCAGAATGGGACCCCATCCGAGCCCGCTGCGATCAGCAGTATTTCCGAGAAAAGCAGAACATCTTCTTCCGCAGAGAAAAAACCAAAAACGGCAGCAGGGGCAGGCTCCATTCCCGACTGGAAAAAAGAAGGGATTATCAGTCTTCACCTGAAGCATAAGTGGGATGCTGATCTCATTGCAGAGAAAATCAAACTGGAGCCATCTGTTGTAAAAGCAGTCATAGCAAGTTATATGGCTGCCAGCCGGTGATTTTTTTTATAGCCAGCGGCAAAGGCTCATTGTAATCTGACCGGAATCAGTATGAATGCAGTTCGTTTTCACATTCAGGGTCGTGTACAGGGAGTAGGCTACAGGAATTTCACAGCCACGCAGGCCAGAAAACTCAGGCTTTCAGGCTTTGTCCGGAATCTGCCGGATGGCTCTGTGGAATGCGTAGTGCAGGGACCTCCCAGTCAGATTGAACAGCTGAGTATACTTCTGTATCAGGGACCTGCCCTTAGCCAGGTGGCTGAAATTACCCGGAGCGAAACCGAGGCAGAGCTGCCGGAGAACTTTGAAATTCTGTACTGAGGATGTTTCTTTACCTTGAATTTTCTGTAATTCTGCTCCAGTATCTGCTTGCATGGCTGTCCTTCAGTTCCGGTCAGAAGATTTACCGTATCAACCCCAATTCGGAACCGCACCGGATCTTCTTTCTCTTTGCAATCACCGGCTCACTCTGGATTTTTTTAAAGAGTACTGCTTCCCTTCTTCTTATCTTTGAACCCATACCCGGGTTCCATACACTTCGTATTTCTGAACTTTTTTTTGTATCATCCGCCACGGTCCTTCTGTGGTTTTCTCTTAGCTACCCTCCGGAAATCCGGCCAAGGGGAAGACCGAGGCTTCTCAGCCTCAACACTAAGTTCCGCCGACTTTATTTTCTGGAGACCGGCGGTTTCTTTCTGATTCTGTTTACTCTGTTTTTTCCCTACCCTGCCGGAACACAGGTTCCCGGTTATGAACTGAACCGCTTTTATTTTTTTCTCGCCGTTCTCTTTTCCCGCCTGAGCACCAGAAAGAATGTGCGAAATCTGGAAAAAAATCCTTACCGCACCGGCCTTCGGTCTCTGAACCGTAAACTGAAATCAGCGGTTCCAGGCCTTGCAGTACTGAGTGCGTTTACTTTATTTTCGGGAAATTATTCCCTGTTTGTGGATGTGCTCTGGTCTTTTGCACTTCTCTATCTGCAGATTACCATAGAACCGATTCTTGAAGGTAAAGAATCAAAGAATCCGTTTTTCTCTGTGGATACTGTTATCAGCCGTTCGCCTTACGGGGAGGAATTTCTTGAGAAATATCTTTCCTGGGACGGTAAACCATCAGAACATATATATAATTTTATCAACGGTTTATACAGTCTTCAGTTTTTTGCCGTTTACCACCGCGATGGGAGTAAGTCTGCCTCAGATGCAGTGCTGATTCCGGATACTTTCCGGTCTGTGGAATCATCAGAGGCACCACCTGTTGTTCTGCCTGATTTTTTTCTTGAATTCATTCTCCGGGATGAGGGAAAGAACCGTTTCGGAGCCCTTACGGGCGACCTTTACCTGCAGGCAGATCTGCGCGGCCGGGAGGATGTAAAAAAGATTCTCGCGGCTTTCGCAGTTCACGGCGCTGAAATTGTTTTACCAGTGCATAATTTCACATCAGATGGCAAATTTAATGATTATTATTTAATATTTTCAGGGCGGGGCCGGGGAGTTCTTCCGTTTTCGGAGCAGGAGCTTCGTCTGCTTCGCAACATGCTGCGCCCGTTTTCCCTTGTGCTTTTCAGTCCAAGGCAGCTCAGAAAACCTGCCCTGCAGTCCATACCCGAAAAACCATACGAAGAAAACCCCGCCTTTTCGCCTGCCCGTTCCGATGCTGTTTTTGTTTTCGATCAGACCGGTCCTATGGGAACAGTAATGGATCAGGCGGAACGTTTTTCTTTCAGGGATTCCCCTCTGCTGATTACCGGAGAAACCGGAACCGGAAAAGAGCTTGTAGCCAGAATGATCCATAAAATGTCCGGGAGGTCCGGAGCTTTTATAGGAGTCAATATTTCGGCCATTCCGCAGGATCTTATAGAAAATGAACTTTTCGGTCATGTCAAAGGAGCGTTTACAGGTGCGGTTGAAACCACAGACGGCCTGGTTATGCGCGCTCGCGACGGAACTCTGTTTCTGGATGAAATCGGTGACCTTTCTCTCGAAGGTCAGGTTAAACTGCTTCGGCTTATACAGGATGGAGTGTATGAAAGGATCGGATCCTCCGAATCCATTCAGGCAAATGCACGATTTCTCTTTTCCACTTCACGGAACCTCGAAACGGAAACCGATGCAGGCAGATTCCGGGCGGATCTCTATTACCGGATAAGCATTTTTGAACTGATGATACCCCCTCTCAGAGAAAGACCGGGTGACCTTCCCCTGTTAACCGAACACTTCCTTAAAACTGCAAGACAGACCTTTCACAGACCTGGTCTCGTTATAACAGAAGAAGCAAAAAAAATGATCTGTTCCTGGAAATGGCCTGGAAACATACGCGAACTGGAAAACGTGATCCCTCGGGCTTCAGTAATGAGTGAAAACGGCATTCTTGATACAGAAGATTTTAAAGGACTTATATCCGATCAGGGGGATCTTTTCAAAAAAAAGATTGAACTTGAACGTATGCGCCATGAAACAGAAAGGCTTGAATATACTGTAATCACAGAAGCGCTGCGTGAATGCAGGGGAAATCAGAGTGCAGCCGCGGAACTGATCGGTATGTCCCGCGGAGCCCTGCAGCATCGTATGCGTAAACTGGGAATCAATGGAAACAGAACTTAAAATACTGCTGCAGAAAGGGTTTATTTCACGCCGAAATTTCCGGGCTCTTATGGGGAGGAAAATTTCAGGTATGCCCCTGCTTAAAGAAATTCTGCTTTCGGAGGGGTTTATGGATCCGCCGGACTGGGAAGAAGCCGAGCCCTACCTGCGGTCACCGGGTCGCTATGCCCCCCGGGCCCCTGAGTCACATAATCCTGATCTTATCAGAATCATGGAAACAGCCGGTAAGCTGGCCCATACCGATACTACCGTCCTGATTCTGGGAGAATCAGGAGTTGGTAAAACAAGACTTGCCCGCCATATTCATGACCACAGTACCCGAAAAAATGCTCCCTTCATCACAGTTTCGTGCGGAAGCATACCGGATAATCTGCTTGAATCGGAACTTTTCGGTGTGGAAAAAGGAGCCTACACCGGGGCAAGCAGAAGCAGAGAAGGTCGTTTTCAGCTGGCCGATACAGGAACCATCTTTCTGGACGAAATCGGCGAACTGCCGCTGAACCTGCAGGTAAAACTGCTCCGCGCCATTCAGGAAAAAATCATCGAACCTCTTGGAGCAGAAAAGGAAATCACTGTGGATGTAAGACTGATTGCAGCCACAAACAGGAATCTCGAAGAAGATGTTAAGAACGGAAGATTTCGCGAAGACCTTTATTTCCGCCTCAATGTAATTCCTCTTGTGATGCCGCCCCTTCGGGAAAGGAAGGAAGATATTCTTCCTCTGGCACGTCATTTTCTTTCTGTTCTGAAAGCCCGCGACGGAATTCATTATACATTCGCAGACTCAGTAGTGGCCTCAATGCTCCTCGGGTATTCCTGGCCAGGTAACATACGTGAGCTGGAAAACTGTATGGAGCGAATGGCTGTTCTTTCAAAGGACGGAATGATACGTGCGGAGGATTTTCCGAACCGGATTTTAAAGGAACTGGAGCATCTTCAGAAACCAGTGAGCCATGAGGCAGCACCGTTACATCAGCCGGTTACGGAACTGCTCCCCTTCAATGAAGTTATTTCTCTGACAGAGGCTGAAAAAAGATGCATTTCCGCTGCACTCAGAAAAACAGAAGGAAATTTAAACCGGACAGCAGAACTTCTTGGTATCCACAGAAACACTCTGCGAAGAAAAATAGATGAGCTGGGAATTCAGTCCCCCCGGAAAAAGGAGGACTGAATTCATAGCTTTACTGAGGACAATAGGTTTCTGTGGTTCTGGAAGTCCAGAACAGACCTCCGAATCCAGGCAGGATATTCAGAAGGCCGTTATACCAGGCAGTGCGCACTACTACTTTGGCTGCCCGGCCTCCCTGGCAGTATTTGGTAATGCTGTCGGGTTCTGAAGTTTCTACAAGTCCGAGGAAGATACTGGAATACAGGGGAATTCGGTCCGCTGGTGCTGCCGCCGGAGTCATCTTAGCATCGTATACTTCAAACGACGTGCACGATGCAACAATAAAGGCAGCAAGCAGAAGGATAGCTGTGGTTTTAAGGGTTAATTTCATATGCATTTTTCCTCCTGAATCACTGATTCCTTGAACATTTCACTTCAAGTCTCTGGGGCACTGCAATACCCAGTGTAACTGTTGTGATCAGAACATCCCAACCTGACATTCTCTGATGAACTTCCTGCACACTGCCCCCAGGACAGAGATCATTCACTTCATATTTACGGTGCGGCAGAAGCCCTCCGAAAAAAAACCATTTCTGATAGTTTACAGTTGAATCAGCTGGTGCATCGGCCATTCTTACCCGCGAGTGCATACAGGAAGAAATGCTTCCTGCTGCAATCAGGAGAACCGGTACAAACAGAGCTGCTTTCCTGAGTTGACTTTTTAAATACATGACTGCTCCTCGTTTTTTTTACAGTATGACTTTGGTTCACCTGATTTCAATCCATTTTTTTTACTGTTTATGAGAATCTTTCAGAGGTGATCAGCTTTAGATCTGAGATCCTGGTTACTAAGCTCAAGAATCAGATTGCCATAGGGATCTTTCTGAAATCTTACAAAGTATCCCTGTGAACGGGCCAGATTCCGGGCCAGTGTCATGGATGGACCCTGACTGTAGACTGCCTCAGGCTGATAAAGGTCTCCCATCAGAAGCCTGCGGAATCGGCTGATCAGATACGTTAGAGTTTTCGGTTCCTGATTTTCTGCCACAATTTTCAGACTGTGTAATGCGGAAATTTCAGGATCTTCAGGACTCTGGCCGAAAGACTGAAAAAAGATAAATACTTTTCTTCCGTTGCTCCAGTGAAGCGACTGTTCCAGAAGAATAGTAAGTATTCGAAAAATTACAGAACGGTTAATTCTGACGGAAAAATCTCCTTCTGTATGAATCTCGAGATTTTTCAATTTCGAGGAAAAGAGAGATCTGTTCCAAAGCGAAAGTTCCTCTAACAGCAGTTTTACAGAAACCTTTTCTTTACTCTCATAGTCTGCAGAAATACTGTTCTCAGGATTCTGTACAATTCTTTTAACTATTTCGGCCAGCTCTTCTGAACTCTTTTCAATCGCTTTAAAATACATAAGGCGCAGGTTCTCATCCTTTTCGGTATCAAGAAGCTGCATACAGCCGATGATTCCGTTCAGCGGAGTCAGTGCCCTGTGGCTGATGTCAGTCAGTGCATTTTTTTTCTGCTGATCGCTTTCCCCGGCAAGAACCATAGCTCGGGAAAGATCATTCCATGCGGTTTCCTTATCTATAATCTGCTGCTTAATCAGTTTTTTATCGTAACTTCTTATAATTTCATAAAAAAAAGATATTATATAATTGATTATATATAAAAGAAGAATCCGCAGCTGAAAGGATGCCTCCTGACCTGCATAATGGGAGGAAGTAAACAAAATGCTGAAAACCACGATACCGGTAATCAGAGAATAAAGAAATCCGGACCGTATTCCTGTAAGAAAAAACACAGCAGGCGGATAAAGCACAGCCCAGACAACGGAAAAACCGTTCCCTGCTCCCTCAAGGATCAGCAGAATCAGAAAGACAGCATACAGTACTGAAAAAGCCTGAGCGGCCGCAAAAACTTTTCTGGTTATGATTAAGAACAGAAACAGAAGCAGCGAAAAACCTGCCAGAAAGAAATCGGTAAAAGCGACAGGGGTGCTCCCCTGATTCATATGCTCCAGACCAAACAGAATACCCAGAAGCAGCGTGATCCCTGTTATGACAGAAATAAAAAGGACCCTTAGATCCAGAAGCAGTATCCTGCTTGTGGTCAGCATTTCCTTTCTGTAGCCATCCGGAATTTTCATTTTTTTACTGGTGTTTCCGTTTGTACACGATAATCAGACCTTATATTTGAAGGCCGTTTCAGTTCTGTTCGGTCCAGCTCCCATAGTTTTGCCTGTTTCAGGAATGCAGAATAGGCGGATGATACTGCAATTATAAACCCGGGAATACCATCGAGAAATCCTGCCTTTATAATGTAACATTCAGTAAATTTAACAACTGGCTTATAAATAATTTTTAATACGGAGGACTTCCGGCCTTTTCCCTGCCGGCTGAATGCCACTATACTTGAAAATTTATTGATGGTATCAACCTGATGAGAAAGATCCTTAAATGAGTAATGAATCAGATCACCCTTCAGGAGCGGCCCGCTTCGGTGGAGGGAACGGCTCCACCCGTTAATAAAAATTTCATCATGAGGGTTTTCCCCGCCCCAGCGCGCCTCCCCTTTCCGGAACAGCCTGTAACGCGAAGTATACCATCCCCCGTGCCTTATAAACCGTCCCAGATGCCAGGTAAGTCTGCTGACCCGGGCACCTTTTGCTTCAGGTTTTTTTTCAATGAATTCTTTAACCGACGCTGCCAGCTCCTGAGATACTCTTTCATCGGCATCTATGGAAAGAATCCAGGGGCCCTTACTCATTTCGATGGCTCTGTTTTTCTGCTGTACATGACCATCAAAATCATGAGTTTTGAAAACAGTTTTATTGTATTCTTTTACTATACTCGCTGTGCGGTCTGATGAGTGGGAATCCAGAACCAGAATCTCATCAGCAATGGAAATCACTGATTCTATACATCCGCGTATGTTTTCTTCTTCGTTATAAGTGATTATCGCGACAGTAAGATGAGTATTCGGATTCATACCATTAACCTTATCTTCCGGCTGCTTTACTGACCGCAAACTGAAACCGTGAATCTGCACGGATCTCTTCCGGTGAATGGTATCTGGAGACCGGTCCTATAAAATTATAAAGTATTCTCAGAGGGTTATTCTGCATAATCAGTGTTTCCGGTGTTCCGGTAATCAGACCGTATTCAGGAGAAACCCGGAAGGCAGGGTCAAGCACCACGACAGGTAAAGTGATTCCGTATCTGACAGTATCTTTATGGATTCGGTCCCGAATTGCCTTATAGACAGATTCAGGGTCATCGGAATCCGGATAGACTTCATGAGCTTCCGGATTCCCTTCAACCACCATGTACAAAGGTACATTCTTTGCTGTTAATTCTTCAGCCATTAAATGCAGGGCAGGAAGCTCTTCGATGCAGGGAACACAGACGGGACTGTAAAAATTGACAACAACCTTAGGGAAGGAGGTAAAATCCACCGGATTTCCCTGAAGATCTCTGCCTTTCAGAAGTTCCAGCCGGAAATTATCGGCGGGCACTTCAGTAGAACATGATACAGACCCTGCAACGGCCACTGTTAACAGCAGTTTCAGAAACGGGGTGAATCTATGGAAAAAAAATCTGATCATATCTGCAAAGACTGCCACAGCACCCTGAAATAACAAGTAAATTATCTTGACACTGAGGGTCCCTTGAAAAAAGTGGGCAGGATGTCAAAAGAGCCTAAAGAATTTGAAATCAGTAAACTGCTCGAACTAACCGACAAAGCCAAGTACGCTGTTACAGTAGCTGCTTTTGAAACGGTAGATAAGCTGGATCAGCTGGATCTTCCCAGAAAATACAGCGGAAAAAAAGCATCTGTGCGTGCAATGATGGCACTCTCTGAAGGTATTGTAACTTACGATTTTATTGACGAAAACCGCCGGGAAGCTCTTGAAGAAGAACTCCGGACTACAAGGAAAGGCCGGTTTGCACTGGATGCAATGTTCAGCACAGCTCCAATGGCAGATGATTCTGATGAAGAGCTCGATGAAGATATCATGACAGAACCTTCCGAAGAATACATCGAACCTCCCCTCGATGAAGATGATGACTCCGAAGAGGATGAAGAATCCGGAAATTCCGGTTCCTCCCGTTCTGATGACGAGGAAGATGAATCCTCCGACGATTTTGAAGAAACAGACTCTCCCTTTGATGAAGACGAGGAAGACGACACCACCTTCGAAGATGACGAAGACGAGGACTGAATCCGTACCAACCCTGAACGGGATTCCGCTGCACAGCAGCAGGGATCCCTTCAAAGAAGCCTCCAGATTTCTTAATCAGTTCAAAACAGACAGCAGCCAAAAATCAATTCTAATAGCAGGTCTCGGCTGGGGATATCTGGCTGATGCGGCCGCAGCCGACACATGGTTTAAAAACCGGAACCTCTATTTTTACGAACCATCCGAAAATGTGTCCCGCCACCTGATTCAGACAGGCAGATACCGGGAGCTTCTCCTTAAAACCAGCAGCTTCCCGAATATCATGATATTTTTCCGGATTCAGGAACTGATCCGCCGGATTCAGGCTGATCAGGAACCACTTTCTGTAATTATAAATCCGGCCTATCAGAGAGCTTTTCCGGGTCTGCCTGAAATGCTTTCTGCTTTTTTAACCGAAAACAGTCATGACATGAAAAGCTCACAGATTTTCCTGAGACAATGGATTCGGAATTCGGTCATGCTGCACACTCATTACTCTCCGCTGGATTTCCTGGATGCCCCTGAACAGGGAGCATCTCATAATGATCCCGAAGTCCCTCTTGTTTACTGCGGAGGCGGACCAGATCTCATAGAAAATCTTTTTAAAGCAGCTGATCCTGGCCGGCTTAAGGAAAAAATCTGGCTGATTTCTTCTGATACTGCGGCAGCCCCCCTCCTCCTGAGCGGACTGTCCCCGGATCTGATTCTGTCTGCAGACTCAGGCAGAGGGACTCTCTATCATTTTTATGCTATGATGCATTCCCTTCCCAGGGACTCACGAAAAAATGCTGCTCTGGCCTCGCAGCCACCAGGAACACCCAAAAAAAATCTGAAATTATCCTCAGTTCCCTTTTCGATACCGGCACTCACCTGGACTCCAGGGCCACTGTTCCTGCATTCTTTTTTCCACCATACGGTTTATTACAGAACGGGTTTTCCTCTGGATACCGCTCTTGCAGCAAATGATGAAACATTTGCCTCTCTGTCTCTGGTTACAAATCCGGTCAGGAATGCCGCCGGAATTGCACTGCACATTGCAGAAATCACCGGCAGAAAGGAGATTTTTATGGCAGGCAGTCTGTTTCGTTCGAAAAACGGAGTCAGCCATGAAAGAGGAACAGGCTATCAGTATTATTCTCTTCTGGATTGCAGCAGAACTTCTCCCCATGAAAGCAGAAAAAGCGGCCGTTATTCCGATGACAGAAGCGGGTTTAACCAGGATTCCTTCGATGCGATGAATTCCTTCGCCCGCGAAAAAGGGATAACCATCCGCCACCTTGAGGAAAAAGATACAGCAGAACTCCTGTCTGCAAAGCTGAAAAAGCGAACCGGCACATTTAAAGATCAGATTCCTCTAAGGGAAAATCTGAGTTTTTTCATATCTGAATCCATTAAAAATATCATAAATCAGCAGATTTTACCTTGAAGCCAATCCGCCATCTCACAGCTTGGTATCAGAGGCCTCAATTATGATCATACCAGCAGAAGACAAACTGACCGACGAACAGTATCAGGAAGTTACCGCAATTCTTAAGGAGTTTAACTGCACTCTTACAGCCATACCTGGCGAAACCCGGGTAATCTATGCCATCCGCGGTGACGAACGCCATGAGCTGATGATGAACCGCCTCGAAGGCCTGAATTATATCTCCCGGGTCGACAGAATCCAGTCTCCGTATAAACTGATGGATATCAATTCTGAACTCTCCCATCACCGGATTACAGTCGGCAGCCGCATTCTTGGCAAAGACCTTGTCATCGTGGCCGGACACTGCACCATTGATCCGAAAAATCCTGAATATTTTTTAGAAACAGCACATGCAGTAAAAGAAGCCGGTGCCCATGTAATCCGTGGCGGAGTATGGAAACCCAGAACAAGCCCCCATTCCTATCAGGGCAATTCCAAAGCCATAGAAATACTGATGCGTGCCTCCCAGGAAACAGGTCTGCCCGTCGATACCGAAGTAATGGATGAAGAGCAGCTGCGGATTGCACTCGATAACGGAGTCGATATGCTTCAGATCGGTGCACGGAATGCGCTCAATTACACACTTCTTCGTAAAATCGGAGAGCTTACTTCGGGCAAAAAAACAATCGTGCTTCTTAAACGCGGAATGCACATGGGACCAATGGATGAGTTTATTTCCGCTGCGGAATACATTGTAGCCGGTGGAAATCCTAACCTTGTACTCTGCCCCCGCGGAACTCTCCCTTCCGTGGATGGCTATCGCAATCAGCCCGATGAAAGCATCACCCCTCTTCTGAAACAGAAAACATGGGCTCCGGTCATTGTAGATCCGTCCCATTCCGTTGGTCGTGGTTATTATGCCCCTCATTCCTGTCTGGCAGCAATCGCTTATGGTGCAGACGGACTGATCATCGAATCACATGTGAATCCAAAGAAAGGCATTGGTGACGACCCCAAACAGGCCATCACTCCTGATGTACTGAAATCAGTCATTGCAGATGCCCATGTGATTTTCGGAATGCGCGATAAATACACTAAAGGCTATCTGCCGCAGAAAGAGAACTGATCTTTAATCCCGGTCAGAGTGCCGCAGGAGCTGTATAAAAGATCCCGGCCACTGCCGCCGTCATCAAAGTAGCCAGTGTGGCTGCATAAAGGGACCGAAGACTCACCTTCCCGATATCAGAGAGTCTTTCCGGGATTATGGCTGCCAGCCCTCCGGTAAAAATCGCAAGACTTGCTGCATGGGCAAAACCGCATAATGCATAGGAGGCGATCAGCAGAGAACGCGGATCTTTGATTACACCGGTTTCCGCAAGGGAAGCCAGATGCATATACGAGGCCACCTCAGTAAGCAGAAGCCTTTCACCAATAACCCCGCTCACAGCAAAGGCCTCTTCCAGAGGAACCCCGGTCATCAGTACAAACGGATAAAAAATAACCGCCAGAACATCCGTGAATACAAACTTATAGTCAGACCCCAGAAATCCGGCCGCACTGTTTATTATAAAAGCGAGAGTTTTGTCGGTTACAGCCAGCAGACCCAGAACAGCAATCAGAAGGGCCGCAATTCCCAGCATCAGCTGCAGCCCGGTATTGGCCCCTTTTGTAAGGGCCTCAAACAGACCGGAGTCTTTTTCGGTTTGCAGGGAAACCTCCTGGCCGAGGGTCACAGGGCTGCCGGTTTCCGGCATCATGAGTTTTGCAATCACAAGGGAAGCCGGTGCCGAAAGAACAGAAGCTGAAACCAGATGGCCTGCAATTCCCGGAAAATGATTCTGCAGACTGAAAACATAAATCGCCAGAACATTGGAGGAGACCGTGGCCATCATAGCGGTAAGCACTGTACCGAGTTCTGAAAGTGTCATTCGGGCCAGATAAGGCTTCACAGTCAGAGCGGATTCCACTCCTACAAACACATTACTGGTGACACACAGCGATTCCGCACCGGATATTCCGAAAATCCGGCTGAAAAAGGCTGCGAAAAGACGTATAATCCTTGGTAAAATATTATAATAATAAAGAACTGAGGTAAGAGCTGAGAAAAAGATAATAGTGGGCAGAGCCTGAAAAGCAAGAATGAATCCGATGCTCTCCTGCCCGAATTCATCGGTTGCCCCGGGAGGCAAAGCAAGTCTGCCAAACACAAACCGAACACCGGCCGTAGAAGAATCAATCAGCAGCCGGACACCTTCATTGACCCACTGAAAAACAGTGACTCCCGCCGGGACGGTAAAAATGAAAAAACCGAAAAGGAGCTGCAGTCCGACCCCCCAGAACATCATTTTCCAGTGAATGATTTTTCTGTTCCAGGAAAAAACATAAGCGGAAAGCATAAGGCCGAACAGCCCAAGAAAACTGATTAAATTATAAATTGTCATAACTTTATTGCCCTGACGGCATACTCCTGCCTTACAATCGGGATGTCTGTAAAATAAATCAACCGGAAAACCGGAAATGCGGAAAATCGCTTGAAAGATTCGGGTAACCTATGAATCTTAAAGAAAAATCTGTTTTTCGGAAAAAGCTCCATGACCTCATTTTCATTAAAAGAAACCGGCAGCGGAATAAAAGGACCTCTGCTCTTTGTGATCCTTGACGGCGTAGGGCTTTACCGCGGCCGGAATGAAGGATATCCTGGAAATGCACTTGATCTTGCCCAGGCCCCCGTCCTGAAAAACCTTCTTATGAACAGTCCGGTGAAAACCACTCTGAAAGCTCATGGAAAAGCTGTGGGACTGCCGGACGACTCTGATATGGGTAATTCTGAAGTAGGTCACAATGCCATCGGAGCCGGCAGAGTCTTTGATCAGGGGGCTAAACTCGTGACCGAGGCCCTGAAATCCGGTGATTTTTTCCGGAGTAAGGCATGGATGGAGCTGATTGGAACAAGGGAAATGCCAGGCCTTGCCCTGGAACCGGGAAAAAACAGAAAAGTCCATTTTTTAGGTCTCCTCTCAGACGGAAATGTCCACAGTCACATTGATCATCTTTTTGCAATGCTTGACGAGTGTGCAGAAGTCGGAGTTAAAGATGTCCGGGTCCACACCCTTCTGGACGGGCGCGACGTAGAAGAAAAAAGCGCTCATATTTATGCAGAAAAGCTCGAAGTCCGGCTGCGGCAGTGTGATCCGACCGGTGAGCATTATATTATCGCCTCCGGAGGCGGAAGGATGAAAATCACCATGGACCGCTACGAAGCGGACTGGGATATGATCTCCTTAGGATGGAAAACCCACGTAAAAGGAGATGTCCGTTCTTTCAAAAGTATTTTTGATGCATTGTGGATTCTCCGGATTGAATCTCCCCAGATGATCGATCAGGACATTCCTCCCTTTGTTATAGAAAAAGACGGAGTTCCTGTGGGCAGAATCGAAAACGACGATATTGTTATTTTATTTAATTTCCGCGGGGACCGCGCTATTGAGATCAGCCGGGCATTCACTGAACCTGGTCTCGATAAATTTGCCCGGGATCCGGAGGTTTCCGTCCACTTCGCCGGAATGATGGAGTATGACGGAGACCTGCACATTCCCCCCCGCTACCTTGTGACTCCTCCGAATATATCAAGAACAGTATCAGAGTACCTTGCACAAAACGGAATCAGTCAGTATGCCATTTCTGAAACTCAGAAATACGGACATGTAACCTATTTCTGGAACGGAAATAACTCCGAAAAGTTCAACGCCGATCTGGAAACCTGGGTCGAAATTCCCTCAGAAAAAATATCCTTTGACCGGGCACCCGCCATGAAAGCCCGCGAAATAACCGATACTTTAATCGCTGCTCTGCAGAGCGGAAAATACCGCTTTCTGCGGGTCAATTATCCGAATGGAGACATGGTAGGCCACACAGGAAATCTGCAGGCAGCTGTGCGTGCTGTGGAATCCGTGGATGAGAATCTCGGTAGACTTCTGAAAGCAGCCAGCAATATTGGTGCAACAGTAATCATCACAGCGGATCACGGAAACTGCGATGAAATGTACCAGATTGAAAAATCCGGAAATCTGAAACTTGATGAATACAGCAAACCGGTTTCCAAGACCAGTCACACTCTGAATCCGGTTCCGTTCATTCTTACTTCCGGCGAGTCCGAAAAATTTGAAATCAATCCTGATGTAAAAGAGCCGGGACTTGCAAACCTGGCCTCCGCTGTGCTGACTCTGCTTGGCTATGAACCACCCGAAGATTATCTGCCTTCGGTCATCCGGCCCAGACAGAAAAAATGAGCGGGGTCTCATGTATCACCAGGATTTTCTGATTCGCACACTGCAGCAGTTTATTGTGGTTCTGGCGAGAATTGCCGGGCTGAAAAAAGCTGATGATCCGGAAGTCCTGCTGATTGAAATTGAGTCCGCATCGCGGATGCTTCTGGGACTGGACCTGAGACTCCTCGGGAGTCTGACTGCAGAAAGCCTGCTTCCCCTTCTTTCTTATGACGGAAAGCCTGACCCGGCAAGAATAGTAACAGCCGCACGCATTCTCGCGGAAAAAGGAACTGCAGAAGCGGCTCTCGGAAATCCTGATCAGGCGGCTGCGGCGAAGGAAAAAGCTGAAAAACTTCTTAAAACATTAGTAATTGAGGAATCTGACTCCGGAGAACTCTACCGTGTGTATAAAGAAACATTAAGTATGCTGCAGGACCGGTGCACCCTGTAAAAACCAGAAATTCAGTTATTATTTAAAGCAGGAGCAGCTATACCCGGAGGCTGCCATCCCATTTCACCCCACCAGCTTTTCCTGATCTACCAGCTGATTCACGGTTTGAAAAAAGGCTCTTGAGAATGCATCATCCGCTGCAAAAAGTCTGTAAAGCTCAAGTTCCTTTCTTCTTTTCTGCGCCATTACATCCTGTAAAATTTTTTCAAGGGCCAGGTTCCGGTTCTGCTCATCGGTGTTATCTGCATCCATTAGGGAACCCCTCCAGAATCTTTGCCAGCCACTCCACACCCGAATCTTTATAACTATCATACTTTTTATAATTCATAAAACCTTTCTCTCCCATTATAGCATTGCGTGAGCTCCATCCTGCCTTATCCTGCCCATCCTGTTAACCTTGCTTCCCTCTGTGCAAACCAATTCTTCCATCACTCCCAGCCACTCGACCCAGGAGTCCTTCACGGGTCACTTCCGGATTTGTTTTAAAAAAATCCGCAGATTATCTGCGTGGATATAATCTGCGGATACTCTTTATCGTGAAGGCCTCGTAAGCAGAGTGAAAAGGCCCAGGATGATATCGCCGAAAAGCCAGAGCTGATTCACTCACTTCAGTTCCACATTCGGGACATGCTGTTAATGCCATATTTACACCTCTTAGATTTTTTAACGATAGGGAATCTCGCCTTCCTATTGATATGTTTTATTTAATTACTCCCAGATCAATCAGGTCATTGGCGCCGGATCGGCCCGGATTCCAGTAAGCCTGACCCTGGATTTCAGCCGGAATTTTATATACAAGATTGACTGTTTTAGTGGTAAGGGGATTAATCTGATCCATTACAAACCCCCATCCGTCGGCCAGAAGATGTTCGGATTTATCGAATTCATATTCTTTATTATTATAAATTATTTTCACCGAACCTTCCTGAACCATCCGGCTTTCTGTATCGGTGTTTTTCACTGTTACACGCATCACCAGGTATCTGTTTCCGGGTTCCGGATCCAGTTTGATAAACATATTCCCTGTATTTACAGAGTTCTGGAGTCTGATACTGTGTACAGTAAAATCAAAATACTGAGTATGCAGCACCTCACCGAGCTTCGGATAGACGTGGGCTTCTGCAGCTTCCTGCCTGGCTTCATCTGCACCGGTGCTGATTCCTTTCTCTCCGGCTCCGCTCCCTCCTCCTGCAAGGTTGATGAGAACTGCCAGAACAATTACAGCCGTTCCGCCAACCTTCCAGCCTTTTCCGATTTTTGTATTCTTCCAGAGAGCATACAGCCCTACTGGGAAAAACACAAAAAGGAGTACCACAACCAGCCATGTTTTTTCATACCATTTCTCTTCCATAAAATTTTCTAACCTCCGGTAATTTTGTAAATGAAGCATAGCATACTGATGAATAAAACAAAGTCAGGTTTTCTGACTTTTGTGTACTTTTTCAGTCAGAAAGATCCGGTGCAGAAACAATCTCCCCGTGATTCATGAGTAGCTCCACGGCCTCATCCCGGATCTTTGCTCCGGGATAGCCATTTTCCGGGGATAAACAGCCGGGGTCATCTTCCAGATCGGCAATCATGCTTCGGATCCGAAATTTACTGAAGTTTCGAAGAAGGGCTTTGCGGGATGCAACAGAGACATCCCTCAGAATTCTGTAAAGATCCCGTTTGCCAAATTCCCGGAGCACCCTCTGGATGACCCGGTCTTCGTTAATTGCAGGAGGATGCTGCATCTGCTGGTCCTCTGTTTTGGTGGCCGGGGCGTACTGATTCAGCAGGTTTTCGAGTGCGTGTCGAATCGACTCGAAACTATTATTGTGTGAGCAAAAAATGAGATCCGTGAAGTTCTTTCTGTTTCCGGATTTCCAAATAAAGGTTCTCGCCCAGACAGGCCCCCAGTTTTTCAAGAACGATTCGAGGATTATCGCCCTCCTGAATAGAAAGAATGCCTTCTTTTATAATCCATTTTTTAAGGAACTCAAATCCCCGATCATTAGCCCCGAGTATATGGTTCAGAAGGATCTTCTCCTCAGTGTCATTCGCCCCTGGTCTTTCCGGACCGAACAAAGCTCTCCCAGTATTTTATTATATTTTCTTTGCCAACAGGATTAGCGCTGTGAACCGTGATTTCGGGCAACTCCAGTGACGCTCCGGATACAACCCGATCCAGGATCCAGTTGCACATCCACTTCACAGCATCGTAACCGGTTTTTTCTTCTCCCAGATCGTGATCGAAGGAGATGCAGCCAGGAAGACCATTTGTTTCGATCCAGTTTACAAATTCCTGATAGGTTCGGACAACAATCCAGCCTGTATCGGGTGGATTCCGTAAATCATCGAGATAGAGTTTCCTGATTTTCATTTTTATATTCTAATAGAAATCGTTACTGATGTGGGGCAGCTTTGCTGACTTTTGTTAAAAGAATTTGCAGATTATACCGGAATTTCACCTGATTTGCGAACCCAGAGGGATTTAAAAAGGAGAAGGGCAAGGGTTTCTCAATTTAATTTTTAATTGTTCCTGAAATCGGCAAATGCTAAAACGATACCAGAAAATTCTCAGCGTAGAAGTAAGATATGCTGAACCCTGAAACAATGAAAAATATACCAGGATTATGAAGAATAACTATGCCGCTTATCATCCGCCCTACTGTTAAACTTGCAACGAAAATCAAAGAGAAAAGTCTCACAATTGCTGAGGATTCTTTGAACCCGTATCACGACTGGCATGCACATGTTTTTACAGCCTCCAGGTATCATTATATCCTCATTACCAATACAACCTCCTTGTTTTCGGTTTTACTTCACGGCCGCGGAATCACAGATTATGCTTCCAACTTGCTCTGAGCGAGCTCAGTCTCCTTTTTGCGACGATCCCCTTTTCAATGATCGATATGAAAAAACCGAAAG
The DNA here is from genome assembly GCA_964594095.1 of uncultured Leptospiraceae bacterium. Taxonomy (GTDB): domain Bacteria; phylum Spirochaetota; class Leptospiria; order Leptospirales; family Leptonemataceae; genus CAZQKZ01. The sequence goes on from CAZQKZ010000005.1 coordinate 64,539, forward strand.
ATGTTTTTGGCAGAATGGAAGTGATGGGATGAGCCAGGGAATAAGAACCTTAATTAAAAGGTTCTTTTACTTCAGGCGGTCTCCGGGCTTTGCGCCCCGGTGAGGGGTGAATAGAGAAAGGGTGGAACCTTCTCCGGCAGCGAGAAGCATAGCTTCAGAAATTCCGAATTTCATTTTCCGGGGCTGCAGATTGGCTACCGCGACCACATGCAGACCTATGAGGTCTTCGGGCTGATAGGCGGCACGGATTCCGGCAATTACGTTGCGCGGTTTTTCTTCTCCAAGGTCAAGAGTAATCCGCAGCAGTTTATCGGCGCCTTCCACTAATTCAGCAGTAAGAATTTTTCCTGTTTTCAGTTCAACTTTTGACAAATCATCGATACTTATAAGGCCTGTCCCAGGTGCCTCCCTGGTCTCTGTCTTTTTCGGTATTTCAGGATTCTGAGCAGCAGCGGATTTTTTTTCTTCTTCCATCATGTTCTCCACATTTTTCGGGTCAATGCGTACAGCCAGCGGCTTATAAGCTGCCAGAGTATGGCCTGGACCGAAACGATCGGTAAGATTTTTAAATGTTATTGGTTCTTGAAGATTCAGCAGTGCTGCGGCCTGTTCCGCAAAAACCGGCAGAATGGGACTGATCAGACCGGTCACAGCCTTAGCAGCTGTGAGAGCATCGGTAAGAGTATTCCGGGCAGCTTCCGGGTCCTCTTTGATCTGTTTCCACGGTTCTTTCGATGCAACATAACGGTTGATTTCATCGGCCAGAGCGGTGATTTCGCGCAGTACTCTGGCGTAAGACCGGTTCTCGTAGAGCTCTGCTGTATTCTTTGCAGTTTCTTCAGCTTTTTTTAACAGGGCTTCACCCTCTTCGGTTAACCGTTCACTGAGTTTTCTTCCAAGCTTATCGGCGATGGAAGTTCCCAGCCGGGAAAAAATATTCGTTATGTTTCCGACTACATCCGTATTGTAACGGTTAACGAATTCGTTTACCGAAAAGTCAAGATCATCAAGTCCTCCGGTGAGCCGTCCTGCATAGTAATAACGCAGGGCTTCCGGAGGCAGGTGTTTCAGGTAGGTTTCAGCCCTTACTAAAGTTCCCCTGCTTTTAGACATTTTTTCGCCTTCCACGGTCAGAAATCCGTGTACATGCACTGCGGTGGGGGTGCGGAAACCAGCGCAGTGAAGCAGCGCAGGCCAGAACAATGTATGAAAATAGACTATATCTTTCCCGATAAAGTGGTAAACTTCACTGCTGCTTTCGGCTTTCCAGAATGAATCAAACAGCTCCGGTTTTCTGATTTTATTAAAGTAATTCCGGGCGGAAGCCATGTAACCGATCGGTGCATCCAGCCATACATAAAAATATTTGTTTTCTTCTTCAGGTATTTCAAAGCCGAAATAAGGACCGTCCCGGCTTATGTCCCAATCCCTCAGTCCGCCTGTCAGCCATTCATCCATTTTTTTACGAATGCCGTCGTCCACTCTGCCCGGGGTGTTCAGCCATGTTTCCAGAAATTTCTGAAAATCCCCCAGTTTAAAAAACAGATGCTCTGTTTCTCTGATTACCGGTGAATTTCCGCAGATGGAGCAGGCTGCATCGCTCAGGTCCTCAGGATTATAGGTGGCTCCGCAGACTTCGCAGGAATCTCCGTACTGATCCTTTGCCCCGCAGGAAGGACAGGTTCCCTTTACAAAGCGGTCAGGGAGAAACATCTGATCATGACTGCAGTAAAGCTGGTTCAGTGTTTTTCTGTTTATATGACCCTTTTTCTTTGCAGCAAGATAAATAAATTCTGCAAGCTCCCTGTTTTCGCTGCTGTTCGTGGTGTAATAATTATCGAAGGATACATGAAAAGAAGCCAGATCCCTGTAATGCTCTGCATGAACTTTCTGCGTAAGCTCCTCAGGTGTAATGCCCGCCTTCCGGGCAGCGATCATGACCGGTGTACCGTGAGTGTCGTCTGCACAGAAATAAAAAGCATTGCGGTTCATAAACCTGTGGTAACGCACCCATATGTCTGTCTGGACATATTCAACAAGGTGGCCGATATGAATGGGTCCGTTTGCATACGGAAGTGCAGAAGTAATTAATATATTTCTTTCTTTTTTATCTGACATAGAATTTGCCCTGCTGCAGGATTCATGGTTTTTCTGATCAGCCGTGCCAGGTACTGAGAGCCTGTTTCGGCAGCTGAGTCTTCCGCCATTCCATCCAGGATCCCATATAAATACTGATCTGTTTATAGCCGCAGCGGCTGAGTATGAGGGCTGTAGTGGCGGATCGGGCGCCATTGAAGTCGTAAATGACTGTAGGACGCTCCTGAATCAGTCCGATTCTGCGTATATCGTTGATTACCTGACTTCTTTCTTTAAGCATTCCTTCTTCTGTGTAAAGGGAACGCCAGTCCCAGTTGAGCGAACCCGGAATACGCCCGCAGATACTGCCAGGTTCCAGATTCATCATGCGAGGAAGCCGGCCTTCATATTCATCCGGTGTGCGTACATCCAGAAGCTGCACTTTCGTCAGGTTTTTCTGCACATAATTGATGGAGGCAACCGCACCAATCCTCAGTTCCGGGGGAGGAGTAACGGGTTCAATCTGCATCATTCCCGGACCAAGGTCAGAATCCGGAACCTCAGAGAATTTTTTATTGTACATCTTAACATCTTTATAGCCACTGGACAGAAGCAGCCATACCATGCGTGATGCATACATCCCCACCCCTTCATCGAACGCAACAACAGAGGAATAATTATTTTCTTTTATATAAGCAAGAACTGCTGCCATGAATCCGTGCAGCCTGGACATGGACTGAGGACCGGAGCCATAAGGTTTTTTTACGTTAGCTGCTCCGATTGCACCTTTGATTGTGGAATGCGCATAGTTCCCCTCCGACCGGCAGTCAAGCAGAAGCGCCCCCTGCGGTATTACATCGGTTAAAAAATTCCAGTTATCCATGCGATTCCTTCTCAATCCTGTTTAAAAACAGAGCATTTTAACGCAAGTCTTAGAATAAAAAAAATTTCATTTTTCAGGAAAAATTTTCTGTCTGATGAGCTCCTTTCCCAGATTCCGGGTAAACAATACGGCTCCGCACGGTGAAAGATGAGTTATATCATGAAAAACTTCAGAACCGGCTTCCGGTAAACCGGCTTTCAGAGCATCCTCAGACAGAAGGATTCCGGGGAAATCCCGGGTGATTTCCCGAACAGCCTCATCTGTCAGTCTCAATGCTGCTTCGCCTGCTTTTTTTTCCCACATCGGAGAGAACGGAATGCGTATGATTACGGTTTTTATATTTTTTTCTTTATAATAACTGAGTATCCTTTTCCAGGAAGCAACGGCTCCCTTTCTGTGCTTAAAAACAGGTCTGACAGGAAGATCAGCAGGTTCGGAACCGGATCCGCAGAAAGATCCGTTTTTCGGCTTTTCTTCATCTTTCCGGGTGGAGTTCCAGGTCCATCGGCCACCAGTAAGATTCATGATCTCTGCGGTTTCTTTATTTCGCGCTTTGGCGGCGCGAAATCCCCCCGGCAGGGACACCGGTGATTCCGTAATGCGCCGGATTTCAGCTGCATTGGCAAGCTGCGGAAAGCGGATCAGAATATCGGGAGGAATGCTGACTGCATTGAATGGATTCGCATATTCAGAGATAATGGAACCTGTTTTAATAACCGGCAGCAGCGGAAATGGATTAACAGAATCCCGGATCAGCACCATTAAATGAAATAAATTTCTGAAGCCTGCTGTCCGGAGAATCAGTTCTCCGTAATACTTACGAAAGGCCTGGTAATTATCGGTTTCCAGTAAGGAATAAGGGCCGATATTCAGGATCACAAGTTCAGTCCCGGGAGATGTATAAGGAAGCAGCAGCTCGATTCCCTCTGGCTGCATCGCAGGAAGCCCTGCATTCCAGACTGAATGGCCTGTGATTTCAGAAAGAACAGCCGGATCAGCACCGCTCTGTATCTGACTGTCACCGAGAAGCAGGACGGAGGAATGAGTCACATTCTGACATCCTTCCGAAATACATGCTGCCTTATAGTTATATACATATACATCCTGATCCGTATACGGTGCAAGAAGATCAGTATAAATATAATAAAACAGATAATTAATTAAAACAAATAAAGCCGCTCCCGTGGCAAACCTGATGAATGCTTTGCGGAAACGGCTTAAACGGAACATAATCAGCTGCCGGGTTTACCGAGCATACGGAACATATTCTTTTTATAAGCTTCCACTCCTGGCTGATCAAACGGATTCACCCCAAGCATGTAAGCTGATATTCCGCAGGCATATTCAAACATGTAAAGAAGTCCGCCCAGGTGCCATGCATCCATCCGGGGCAGAATCAGACGCAGGATAGGCACCCCGCCGGATGCATGGGCCTCCATCGTTGCCATCAGAGCAACCCGGTTAACCTCATGCAGCTCCCGCCCCGCAAGATAATTCAGCCCGTCTCCGTCATCTGAGGCGGAAGGCACAGGAAGAGAGACACTGTTTTCCACATCAAGAACTGTCTGGAATATGGTCCGTTCTCCTTCCTGAATCCATTGTCCCATGGAATGCAGATCTGTTGAAAAATCCACGGATGCCGGAAAAATTCCTTTATTATTTTTACCTTCGGATTCCCCGTAAAGCTGTTTCCACCACTCAGAAACAAAGTGGTTTCCAGGCTGATAACCTGCCATGATCTCTGTTTTTTTACCGGAACGGTATGCTGCATTTCTGTAAGCAGCGTATATTACTGCGGGGTTCTCCCTGGCAGCAGCAGTCTGAACGGTGCTTTTCATTTCGCGGGCGCCTTTCACAAGGGACTCAGTGTCAATGCCGGCAGCAGCAATAGGAAGCAGTCCGACCGGTGTCAGTACACTGTAGCGTCCCCCTACATCATCAGGGATTACAAATGTGGAAAAACCAGCCGCATCGGCCAGTTTTTTCAGAGCTCCTTTCGATGCATCTGTGACAGCATAGACAAGATCCTTCAGAGCCTGGTGTCCGTATCTTTTTTCAAGATCGTTCATAAACAGACGGAAGGCCACTCCTGGTTCTGTGGTTGTGCCGCTTTTGGATATGACTGCAATACTGTATTTTTTATTATTTAATTTTTTGAGCAATGAAAGGTGATAAGCCGGATCCATATGATGACCGGCATAATAAACCGGGAATTCATGGTTAAACGGATCGGTAAGGGCTTCAATAACGGCCCGGGCTCCGAGATGCGAACCTCCGATACCGATTACAACCAGTGCATCGGTTTTCCGGATGGCCGCCGCAGCCTTCCTGATATTTTCGAGATCAGCAGCGGTGATCTGATCCGGCAGATCAATCCAGCCGAGGAAATCATTTCCGGGACCGCTCCGCTTTTCCAGAATGTCCTTTGCCTTCATGGCATCGTTTAATACGGAATCCCCTATGAGATCTGCTGTGTAAGTAAGGTCGGTACGAATCATAATTATTACTCCTTTCTGATGATTATTTTATATCCGTTTCTGAAGGGCAAGTGTTTTACTGCGCCCGGCGTTTCTGACTGCAATACAGGCATTCCCTGCACACACTGAAAGAGAAGGGTCAACCGGATTGCAGACATCCCCCACAGCCCAGATTCCAGGTGCTGCATTCATACCGGTGTCTGTGATGATATAGCCTCCCTCATCTTTCCGGATTTCTCCGGCAGGTGTCCTGATTACACCGGGAACAACCGGTTCAAATCCGATTTTGACAAGAAAATAATCTGCTGCGATGATTTCATTTCCGGTCCGGATTTTAAGTCCGTCCGCGGTTTCCGTTACGGAGTCTGCTGTACCGGTCAGGAATTGAATATTCCTGCGCGCAAAGGCTTCCTCCTTAAGATCATCCCTCGATCGGAGTGAGGAACGGGTTAATACAATGACGGATGCAGCCCGATCTGCAATACGAACAGCATTCTCCACTGCGCCGTCCCCTCCCCCGGCTATGACGATTCTCTTATTTATGAATAAATGAAGATGCCGACCGGCACTGTAAAGAAAACGGTCTGAATCCAGATGAGCAGGGTGTCTTCTTTTCTGCAGTCCTGTTGCCAGAATAATCCCCCCGGACTCAATTTCTGATTCGGCTCCGCCCGACTCTTTTATTTTGATTTGAAAAAGGGGGAAAGCAGAATCCGCAGCCGGTATAATCTCCGTAACTTCTTTCCCAAGAAGGATTTGAATTCCTAAGGAATGAATCTGCTTTTCTAACCGGTCAGCAAGATCAAGCCCGGTGGTCTGGATGCCCGGATAATCAGGTATGGTACCGGTTATGGAATGCAGCTGCCCTCCGGTCTGGCTGTTTTTTTCTATTATAAGGCAGCTCATCCCAAGTCTTGCAGACCAAAGAGCCGATGACATTCCTGCCATACCAGCCCCGATAATGGCCAGATCCACTTTCTTTTTTTGAGTTGAAGTAAATCCGGGATTCATCGTATCCGTTAATGAATAGAGGATACAGGCCTATGACAGCAAGCACATTTTTAAAAAGAAAGCAAATCTGGAAAATCTTTGCCATTCTGCGCCGGTTTTCCGGTGCCGTTCTGCTTTCGGGTTTTTCTCTGCTGTTACCAGCTTCCGATCTGAGCGCAGCCGGTACTTTCTCTACCGGTAAAATGATTGTGAGGGTTCTGAAATTTGAATCCAAAGGTATTATTAAGTCTTACGAAGGAACCATGGAATATGCTGGTTACAATGAAGATGAATCCTGCAATGCAGAAGAAAATTTCTGCTACACTCCTGTACTGGAAACCGGGGAGTTCAGTGTTCATGAAGATTCCAAACAGGTGGCTTATTTTATAAATCAGAATGTCGGCCGGGAGATGGTTTTTGAATTCAGAATTCATTATGCAAAACCTATCGGACTGGGAACCAGTTTTGAGGTTATCGGAGTGAAAGCCCGCTCTGATTCACTCCCTCAGGATCTGCCCCAGCGGTTCTTCATAGAAAAAACAGGTTCTAAAAGAAATTATGCATTATACGGAAGCGTACTGAAACTGGAAAGAAAAGGAAATACCTATAAAAGCTGGGAAGGACTCTATTACGACCGTCAGAGAGATGTGGTTCATCCGTTTTCACTTTCCGACGACGGAATGGCGGAACAGATCCTTAAAATGATCGACATAGCCAAAGACTTTCACTTCGGAATTTCGCAGGCCAGGATGGTGGTGGGACGGCGCACACCCTTTGATATTTTTGAAATAAACTACAAAGAAAAACCGGATACACTCTGATGGATTCAGGCAGCGCGGGCCGGGCCCCCTCTCTGATTATCTCTGTTACCGGAGCCAGCGGCTCCCTCTATGCTGCGGCTCTGATACGCGGTCTGAGCCGTTTTGAAGGCGGACCAAGCACAGTGATTATCAGTAATGCCGCTGTCCGGGTTTACCGGGAAGAAATAAATACACCGGTGGACGGTCCTGCTGATGTACTGTATCACATCCTGTCAGATATTCCCGAAAATAATAAAAAACACAGATTTTTTCTTTCTGATTCCGATGATATCGGTGCTCCCCCTGCCAGCGGTTCAGCACCGTATTCAGCTATGATTATCATTCCCTGCTCTATGAAGACTCTCGCTGCTGTCAGTAACGGACTTGCCTCGAATCTTACAGAACGTGCTGCTGATGTGATGCTTAAAGAAAGAAAACGACTGATTGCTGTGACCAGGGAGACCCCGCTGAGTCTGATTCATTTAAAAAACATGACTGCTCTTACAGAGGCAGGAGGAATTATAATGCCGGCCTCTCCTGGTTTTTATCATCGTCCTGAGACTTTAAATGACCTCGCGGATTTCATTGCGGGCCGCGCACTTTCTCTGGCAGGAATACCGAATTCACTGCATCCCGTCTGGGAGGGCTGATTACCAGCCTTCCCTGTCATAAAATGCATAGCGGGAATCAGGCTGCTGCGGGCTTCCGGTTTCGCCTTCCGTCCGGGAATTCCGGCCTTTGTTTTCTTCCGTTTTTTTCCGTAATTCAGCCTCAATGGTATCGAGCTCCTCACCGTAAATAAACTTCAGCACATCCTTAAAGTATACTGCATAATTTACTGTAATACCGTTCCGGATATGGTCAGGCAGTTCATCAAAATCCTTTTTGTTTTCGGACGGAAGAATTATTTCGAATACTCCGGCCCTTCTTGCCGCGATGGTTTTTTCTTTTACTCCGCCAATCGGCAGCACCTTACCTGTCAGAGTCAGTTCCCCGGTCATTGCCACACCGCTGCGTACCGCCCTCCCCGATGCAAGCGAAAAAAGCGCCAGAGCCATAGTAATCCCCGCAGAGGGTCCGTCTTTGGGAGTAGCTCCTGCCGGAACATGAATATGTATAAAATTTTTGTCGAAAAATCCGCTTAAATAATCAACAGAGCGAATAAGTGAATAAGCAATTTCGGATGATTCCTCCATTACTTTTCCAAGCTGGCCTGTCTGCTTCAGACCCGGGTTTTTGCTCATGATTCCTTTGGCTTCAATATAAAGAGTGGCTCCGCCCATGCTGGTCCAGGCAAGACCCAGAGCCACACCGACGACATCTTTATTATAAAGTTCTTCGTCGGAAAAAACAGGCTTCCCGAGATATTCTTCAACAATGTCCTTAGTGACTGTGACCGGTATTTCGCTTTTTATTTCATTTTCACTGCTTTGATTTTCCACGATTTTCCGGGTAAGCCGGCGCATAATCTTTTTAATCTGATTATCCAGATTGCGCACGCCTGATTCCCTTGCATACCGGTCGATCACAAATACCAGGGCTTCTTCGCTGAATTCAATCCCTCTTCCTTCAAGGCCGTGATCTTTCAGCTGCCTTGGTATAAGATAACGCTTTGCAATCTCTTTCTTTTCCTCAAGAATGTAACCTGAAAGAGTTATAATTTCCATTCTGTCAAGAAGAGCGGGCGGAATGGTATCCAGCTGATTCGCTGTTGTGACAAACAGGATTCCGGAGAGATCAAATCTCACATCCAGATAATGATCAAGAAAATCCTTATTCTGTTCGGGATCAAGCACTTCAAGAAGAGCCGAGGCAGGGTCTCCGTTAAAACTTTTACCGACTTTATCAATTTCATCGAGCATAATGACAGGATTGGCTGTTCCGGTGCGTTTCAGGGACTGAAGCAGTTTACCTGGCATGGCACCAATGTAAGTGCGCCTGTGCCCTTTGATTTCCGCTTCATCCCGCATACCTCCCAGGGAAAACCGGAAAAATTTACGGTTTACCGCATCGGCAATAGATCGGCCAATCGAGGTTTTCCCTACACCAGGCGGACCCACAAGACAGATGATGGATCCGGAAAGCTTTCCTTTGAGAGATGCCGTGCTTATAAATTCAAGGATGCGGTCTTTTACATCTTCCAGACCGTAATGGTCCCGGTCGAGAATTTCCTTTGCCTGGGCAATATCCAGCCGGTCTTCAGAAAAAACTCCCCATGGCAGTTCTGTAAGCCAGTCGAGATAGGTGCGGCTTACATGGTATTCCGGACTTGCCGGTTCCAGCAGCCGGAACTTGTCCATTTCCTCATCAAAGACCTTCTGGGCTTCTTCGGAAAATTTAAGTTTAGCAACCCGTTTCTGAAATTTTTCGGCTTCAGCTGTTTTATCGTCTTTTTCAAGACCCAGTTCTTTTTTAATGATTTTCAGCTGTTCATTCAGAAAAAACTGTTTCTGCTGTTTAGAAATCTTCTCTTCGATAGTCTGCTTAATTTTTTCCTGAAGACGGCTTACTTCGATCTCCTGCTTAAGTAATATAAGAATTTTATTGGCCCTGGCAATCAGATCCGTGGTTTCCAGTATCTCCTGAAGTTTTTCCCCTTCGGCCGTGGTCATGGAGGCAATCATATCCATCACAACCCCTGGTTTTTCAAAAGTTATGTGCGACATGAGAATCCGCAGCTGCTCCTGAAAAAGAAAATTCAGTTTCAGAAGTTCCTTAACTGAGTTAATAATGGCCATTGTATAAGCCCGCAGCTCTTCCCCGAGCTTTTCTTCCGGCTCATAGAAATACTGAACTTCCCAGGTTATAAAAGGGTGAGTTCCGTTTGCTTTAATTTTTTTAAATCTGCGGATGCCCTGAACCAGAACCTGAACTGTGTCGTCGGATACAGGTATAACTTTATGAATACGCAGCACCGTTCCGTATTCGTAAAGCTGGGATTCAAGCGGATTATCCTCAGAAAGCTCTTTTGCAAGAACGCTTCCCATGACGCGGTGCTCTGTGTCGTAGGCTGCTTTAATCCCATCCAGAAGAATAGACCCTGAAAACACAAGGGGGACCATCATACCTGGGAATACGGGTCTTTGTATTAATGGAAGGATGATGAGTTTTTCAGGCAGAACTTCCGAGGCAACTACGATGCTTTCTTCTGAGTCTTCACCCATTCTCGAAGCAAATTCCTCCCCAAGCTCTTCTGCCTCTTCTTCTGTAAGTTCATCATCGGAATCATCTATAATTTCATATTCACCCATATTAAGCCTCCATCTTTTCTGAATGCGGCCCCTCTCAGACGAGTGACCTTTTTAAAGAAACCAGCGGATATTATACCAGAATGCTTCTTTGATTCTGTTCAGCATGGGACGCGCTTTCCATTCTGTCAGCTGTATCTCCTCTGCATGGTTCCATTCGTCCAGAAACCTTCTGTCGGTAACTGAGACAGTTTCAGGATCATTAAATAAAAAATCAACCTCATAATTGTGGAAAAAACTTCGGTAATCCATATTCGATGATCCTATGATTCCGGTAGTTCCGTCAGAGGAAAGAACTTTTGCATGAGAAAATTTTTCCTTTCGTTCACTGATTCTTACACCTTTTTTTAACAACGTGCTGTAAACGGCCCTTCCTGCCCACATGGCAGCCTGAGCATCGGATACAGAGTTCAGCAGCAGTCTTACGTCCGCCCCTTTTGCGGCAGCCCGGCGCAGTGCGGCAAGCATCGTGATTCCGGGTACAAAATATGGTGTTTCTATATATAAATTTTTTTCTGTTTTACGGATAATCTGCAGAAATACCCTTCGGTGAATCAGTCTTTGTATAAGACCGATATTATCAAAAAAAAGTCCTCTGGGTTTTTCCGAAACCTGAACAGCCCGGATCCTGCTGAGCCAGGAACGTACGGATCCGGCAGATCTGGATACAGGAAGCCGGATTCCGTGATAAAACCGGCCCCAGGCCCTTTCGAAAATCTCCCCGGCCGCCCTGCCCTGTGAGACCCCCTGAATCCGGATCATGCAGTCAATCCAGGCCTGATTACCGGACTGACGGCGGCTTATGGCATTCTTAATATTCATGCCCCCGATATACACGATCTTCCGGTCTATTATAAAAAGTTTTATATGATTCCGTCTGTTCACTGACATCGAGAAAAGTGAGAGAAGACTCACAGGCTCAAAGATATGAAATCTGCTGATGGTGCTGCGGATTTTATCGAGACTGTAAGTTCCCAGATCCCAGGAACCAATGCCGTCCGTCATAAGTCTGACATCAAGTCCCTGGGCATTTTTTCCGGCCAGAAGGCGGAGAAATTCACTGCCTGTTTCATCATCTTTAAGTATGTAAACAGTTGCATGCACAGAATATTCTGCTTTTTTAATATCTGAAAAGAGAGCTTCAAGGAACGCATCTCCTTCAAACCAGACTTCAGCGGAAAAATTCTGCATTTTTACGGTTAATCTCAGACGCTGCCTGACGCGAAGGGGCAAGGTGCTCTGTGATATCCCGGTAGAAAAGCTCCATTTTAGTCCGGTAGCTGCCTTTAACAGGGCTTTCCGGATTGTTCAGGTGTTTTTCAACCGGGATAATAAAATGCCCCGGTCTCGGCCCCCCGTACTGAGAATAGACCCACACCGGAATATAGTCTATATCCCCGAATAAAAGACCTGGTCCTTTGGGATTTTTAATGAACTTAAAATTAAATATTTTTCCGCCGTCGGTGTAACGCTTCACCTGGCTTGATATGAAATTACCCAGAGAATAAGCAGCAAGGCGCGGTTTTCTGATTCCGTAACGGTCTGTAACTTCCTTCACTTCAAAGGGCTGCAGCACATGCGGATGACCTCCGATCACAATATCTGCTCCTTCAGAGAACGCAAAATCAGTCATTTCCTTCTGGAAAGAATCAGGGAACCGGATATATTCGGCACCATAATGATAAAGGACAATAATGGCATCAGCATTCTGTTCCCGGGCAGCCGCTATATCGTACGATATATTTTTTTTATCGATTAAATTAACAATTTTTCCGGCCGGTATGCGGATTCCGTTGGTTCCGTAAGTATAGTTTAAAAACACAATTCTGTGCCCTTTTCTTTTGATTACTGTGACCCTCTCTCTTGCATAGGAATCCGGATCAGGCCAGGTGCCTGTGGAGTGCATTCCGGAAGACCTGACCACCTCAATTGTGCGTACAAGGCCGGAAGCGCCTTTATCAAGGGAGTGGTTGTTTGCGGTGGTTATGAGGTTGAATCCGGTATCTTTCAGTGCAGTGGCCAGGGAATCGGGAGCACCGAATTCAGGATAACCGGAAAAGCGCTTCGGGTCTCCCGGCAGAGTCGTTTCGAGATTCGCTATATTAAAATCGGATTTACCGATATAATCCCTGACTTCCTCAAAGCTTTTGTGATAATTCCAGCAGCGGCAGCTTTCTTCCCATGCAGTGCGAAGCTGGGTTTCATGCACCATGACATCCCCCACCGCTGTGATACTCACAGGTGCTATCCGGTCGGAATCGGTGCCCTGTTTCTTAAGATTACCTGTACAGGCAGAAATCAGTGCCGCGGACAGCAGCATCAGCGGAGTCATTTTTTTCAGGGAAAATAAAGTTCTCATAGCTCTGTGTCAGCAGAAACCGGTCAGTGGAATCTGAAAAGTATTTTTCGGAAACGGAAAACGATTTACATTCAGGAAGCATGCCGGAAACCTTATTTTTATGCACAGTTATAACACATGGAAAGCCAGAGCAGTTCTGTATTTCAAAGGTATAGGAATGGGAGGCGCCGACATCATACCGGGAGTCTCCGGAGGAACTATTGCACTGATCAGTCATATTTATGACAATCTGATTGAAGCGATTGCAAGTGTCAAAGTCCGGCACGCAGCAGATCTGCTGCTTCTGATTTTTACCTTTCCCAATACAGATAAAAGAAAATTCTATCTCGAAAGGCTCTCAGAGATTCACTGGAATTTCATTCTGACTCTCGGGGCCGGTATTCTGACCGGAATTCTGAGTATGTCACGGGTCATTCCGTATTTTATGGAAGAATATCCTTTTTTTATGTATTCTTTTTTCTTTGGTCTGATCGTCCTTTCCGCATTTATACCTTTCCGCGAAATGAAAAAGGAATTCACTGAATTTGTACTTGTTGCCTTCTTTGCAGCGGCGGCATGGATCTTCACGGGTTCCTCTGCCGTTTCTGATGCTGCGGTTACAATGCAGAAAACCATTGCAGCCGATGGTCAGACTTCCTCCCTGACCTATACCGCCGGAATGAGCGGAGAATGGAAACTGGATCTTAATGCGGATGAGTTTCCTGCCTCTTATCAGGCCCAGGTTAAAACTCCGTCGGGCGAATCCCTTGGCAGTTTCAGCATTACCCTCTCTCTGACCGAAAAAAACGGAAAACCAGATGTATCAGCGGAAATAAGCGAGAATCTTGAAAAACAGGGAGTGTTTTTAAGAAAATCAAGATTTAATCCTGATCCGGCAGGGGGCCCCGCAGCGGTAACTGTGATTCTGGCCCTCTCTGAAGACACGGCCGGCGGCTATCTGCATCTTTTCTTCAGCGGTGCGGTAGCCATCTGTGCTATGATTCTGCCTGGTATTTCCGGAGCTTATGTCCTGGTTCTTACCGGTCATTACAAAGAGGTACTCGAAGCCATTCATAATTTTGATATTGCTACCCTCGGAGTTCTGGGAGCCGGAATTCTAACTGGCATAATGAGTTTTATTAAAATTCTGCAGTATTTACTGAAACACTATCACAGCATGACAATGGCTGCTCTGACCGGTCTGATGATCGGAAGTCTCAGAAAAATCTGGCCTGGGCATTATCTATCAGGAGATGAATCCACCCTCTGGCTCTTTTACGGGGCGCTGATTGCGCTTTTCGGTGGATTCCTGATCTGGCTTCTGGAGACTGTTTCCCGGAAAATCGAAAATTGATTTTTTCAGAACAGCTCTTGACTTTACTGTAAGGATGCACTATACTGTCAGTGCATCCTTATGATTTTACAATTACCGAAAACACCCTTTAAAAGCATTGCTGTATTTTTTTCAGCCGTTATCCTTTCCTCCACTTTCTTTATTTATGCAGAAGAACCGGCCGAAGCACCGGTTTCCGGCATCATTTATCGTATCCGGCTGGAAGGACCTGTTACACCCTCTCTGAAAGAACGGCTGACTCAGGCAATAAAGAAAGCAGAAGAAAACAATGCCAAAGCTCTGATTGCCGAACTCGATACCCCAGGAGGACTCATGAGCTCAATGGACGATATGATCCGTTCTATTATGGTATCGTCCGTTCCGGTCATCACTTATGTGGGACCAGCAGGGTCCACCTGCGGTTCAGCGGGAGTATATATTCTGTATTCGTCTCATCTGGCAGCAATGGCTCCAGCCACAAATCTGGGTTCTGCCACTCCGGTGACCATGGGAGGTCAGCCGCAGCCATCCGATCCTTCCTCCGAAGAAACAACCGATGCCATCCCCGAAAAGGCCGGCACCGATGATTCCGTAAATTTAAAAAGAAAAACAATGAATCATGCTGTGGCGCAGATCCGGAGTCTTGCTGAATACCGGGGACGAAATGTAACATTTGCTGAAAAATCCATTACCCACGCCGAAAACATTACTTCCTCAGAAGCCCTGAAACGCGGAGTTATAGAACTCATTGCGGAGTCTCCGGAGGAACTGATCCGCAAGGCTCATGGTAAAAAAGTAAGGATGCTGACAGAAACCATCACTCTGGATCTGCAGGATGCGGAAATAATCCTCATAGAAAAAGATGTCAGATCCGGTATTCTTTCGGTGATCAGTGATCCCAACATAGCCTATATATTTATGATGATCGGAATGCTCGGAATCATTGCAGAAATTCAGTATCCTGGTTCTGTATTTCCAGGGGTGGCCGGAGCCATATCACTTCTGCTGGGGCTGTATGCCATGCAGACTCTTCCGGTGAATTACACAGGTCTTGGTCTGATTGTGCTTGGTATAGTTCTGATGATCCTTGAAGTCAAAGTAATCAGTTACGGTCTTCTTACGATTTCCGGTATCGCATCCATGATACTCGGATCGCTTATGCTGCTTCCGGGCGATGAAGCATTTTACAGTTTATCGTTTGCACTTGTAACGGGGTTCAGCATCGGCACGGGTTTAATAACAGCCTCTATGGTTTATCTGGCTTCAAAAGCAATGAAATCCCATACTGTGAGTCTTGATACAAACCTCGAAGGGGCCGAAGCCGATGTCACATCAGCAGTATCCGCCTCATCCGGTTTTGTAAGACTGAACGGGGAGCTCTGGTCGGCAAGGATTACGGATGGAAGTCCCCTGCCCGCAGGCAGCCGCGTTAAGGTCACCGGCAGAAAAGGAACTGTGCTTTATGTAAAAGCACTCTGAGCTGTCCTTATTATATATTTTTATTAAGGAATTAAAATTAAACTTCCGGAGTCACCAATGATAGAAATGTTACTGCCTCTGATCGGTCTTCTGGTGTTTTTCATCATCAGTGCCATCAGAATTCTGAACGAATATGAACGCGGAGTTATTTTCCGGCTGGGCCGGTTTACCGCTGTAAAAGGTCCTGGTCTGATTATACTGATTCCTTTTATTGATAAAATGCAGAAAGTCAGTCTGCGGACCGTTGCTATGGATGTACCGCCGCAGGATGTAATAACCCGCGACAACGTCTCCATTAAAGTGAATGCAGTTGTTTATTTCAGGGCACTCGATCCTGAAAAAGCAATTATTGAAGTTGAAGATTATCTGTATGCCACCTCTCAGCTGGCTCAGACAACGCTCCGCTCCATTATGGGAGAATCGGAGCTGGATGAAATTCTGTCGGGCCGGGAACAGATCAATGAACATCTGCAGGCTGTGCTTGATAAACAGACAGATTCATGGGGTATTAAGGTCAGCATGGTGGAAGTAAAACACATTGACCTTCCGAATGAAATGCAGAAAGCTATGGCCAAACAGGCCCAGGCGGAAAGAGACAGGCGTGCAAGAATCATTTCTGCGGATGCGGAATACCAGGCATCCACCAAACTGGCAGAAGCGGCCAATGTAATAGCTCAGGCTCCTATGGCAATGCAGCTCAGGTTCCTTCAGTCAATGCAGGAAGTAACCAACGACAAGACCTCGATGTTCGTGCTTCCGATTCCGATAGATCTTTTCAAACCGTTTATGGATGCTGTTTCTAAAAAAGGAAAATAACAGATTCTCAGTTACCGCTGGCCGCTGCATGAGGCAGCTGCCAGTGGGTAAATGAATGTCCGGTTGGCTCAGCGAATTGATCAGGCTATGGCCTTTTTAAGGGCTTTTACCTCCGGCAAAACCGACATTCATTCTTAACTTTTTATTTTGCAGCAGGCTGATCAGCACATCCGCCGTCTTTTCTGAGGGTCTGATAAAGTTTCAGTTCTTTTGTAAGGAATTTCTCGCGGTCAAAATCCTTGTTTTTATCGATTACAATGCTTTCACGGATTTCGTCGCGGAGTTTTCCTTCTTCCATGCGCATACGGTTCTGCTTAATGGACATCTCAGCCATATAAAGGCAGTCATCCAGCGGGAGGGGCCCTACACGGTCCGGATACTGTTTACGCAGCTCTTCGCAGGCAGTCTGTTTTTCTTCGGCTGAAATCTTAATCCGTTCTTCCAGCTTCTCCTGCAGGTAAAGCCTGATTGTGGTTTCAAGAACCACCTGACGCAGGATTTCTTTAATTTCCGGTTTTTCAGTGAAGCCTTCTTTCTGAGCTACTTCCTGAATAATGAGCATCTGCCTGTATTCTTCATAATTGTTCTGTGGATCCAGTTTTTCAGTCAGTTCAGCAGCCATCTGATTCTGGATCAGATCCGGATTACACATGTATTTAGCAAAAGTTTCTTTTTCTGCACCTGTAAACATAGATGCCTTTTCTACATAAGCCGAATAATAATCCTCAAATTCTTTTGTAGTGATTTTATGACTGCCAATAGTCTCGATTCGGTCGCCTTGTTTCTGACAGCCTGCCGTTACCGCCAGAAATGCAGTCAGAAGCAGTCCAGTGAGTTTCAGTTTCATTAATTCAGATCCTCCGGTTAATGGCTAAACTTCACCAACCCCGTCCTCACTGGCAAGCTGCTTTTTCACAGGTTCCGAGAGAAATTTCAGTGCCTGAGTCAGCTCCTCAAGAGAACTGTTCCCCTTTCCTCTGGGCGTAAAATACATGGTGTCCGCACTTTTAGGTTCCACAGAAAGCCCAAGTCCTTTTTTCAGTGAATCAATCACATGCAGCGGGGGTACCCGGAAACTGTCAGACGCTTTCATGAGGATTCTTCCGTTCTCGGTTTCATAAACAGCTGCAAATCCGCAGAGACTTGCCAGAGTCCGGATAGTTTCGATTAAAACAAAAGTTACTGCGGTTTCAGGTGCTTTGCCAAAGCGGTCTTCCATCTGAGTGAAGATCTTCTGAACTTCCTCATCATCGCGCGCTGCTTCGTATTTTTTATAAAATTCTATACGCTGTCTGGTGTCGGTAATATAATCTTCCGGCAGATAAAAATCAGTCTTCAGATTGATTGCTGTCCGGATTTCAGCAATGGAGGTTTCTCCTTTGAGTCTTCGGACCGCCTCATCCAGAAGCTTCACATAAAGTTCATAACCCACTTCCACTATTTCGCCGGACTGCTCCTTTCCCAGAACATTTCCGGCACCCCTGATTTCAAGATCCCTCATGGAGACTTTAAACCCGCTTCCCAGTTCCTGGTATTCGAGAATTGTGGAAAGACGTTTCTGTGCAAGTTCGGTAAGACTGCGGCCTGCCGGATAAAACAGATATGCATATGCCTGCCTGTTCGAGCGCCCGACTCTTCCGCGGATCTGGTAGAGCTGTGCCAGACCGAACATGTCCGCACGATCAATAATAAGAGTATTCACATTCGGCATATCGATACCGCTTTCTATAATGGAAGTCGTTACGAGCATATCGTATTTACGCTCCAGAAAATCCATTAATATGTCCTCGATCTGATCTTCCGTCATCTGACCATGAAGTGTGGCCAGCCGGACTTCCGGCAGCAGCTTCTGAATACGGCTTGCCTGGATTTCAATGGTTTCCACACGGTTATGGAGGAAGAAAACCTGACCATCGCGGGCCAGTTCCCTCTGCACGGCTTCGGTGAGCACCGCATCAGAGTCTTCCATTACATAAGTTCTTACGGCAAGCCTGTCCTGGGGCGGGGTCTGGATTATGGAAATATCACGAATTCCGGTCAGTGACATATGCAGAGTCCGGGGGATTGGTGTTGCGGTGAGGGTCAGCACATCAACCAGTTTGCGCACAGATTTTATAGTTTCTTTATGATTAACTCCGAAACGCTGCTCTTCATCGACAATCAGAAGACCCAGATTTTTCATGGCAACATCTTTGGAAAGCAGGGCATGAGTTCCTATGATTACATCAATCTCTCCCTCTTTCAGTTTTTTGCGGGCTTCGGTGATCTCCCTGCGGCTTCGGAAACGGCTGATCCAGTCCACAGTGACCGGATAATTTTTAAACCTTTCGGAAATGTTACGAAAATGCTGCATGGCCAGAATTGTTGTGGGAGCAATAATCGCCACCTGTTTACCGGACATAACAGCTTTAAAGGCAGCACGTATGGCCACTTCTGTTTTTCCATAGCCCACATCTCCGCAGACAAGCCTGTCCATCGGCTTCTCGGACTCCATATCTCTTTTTACTGCCTCAATCGCTGCAATCTGGTCCGGTGTTTCTTCGTAGGGAAATTCTGATTCAAACTCTTCCTGCCATGCTGTGTCAGGAGGGAAGGCAAAACCTTTTTCCTTTATGCGGACAGCATAAAGTTTCACAAGTTTTGCAGCGAACTCCTCAATTTTTTCCTCAACCCGCTCCCTTACTTTTTTAAAAGAAGCGCGGCCCAGAGAATCCAGCTTCGGCTTTTCAATATGCGATGAATATTTCTGAACAAGGGAAATCTGATCCAGGGGAACAAACAGGCGGTCATCGTCGGCATATTCCAGAACCAGAAAATCCCTTTCGCGGCCCGCTGCTTCAACCCTTTCGAGACCCAGAAACCGGCCTATGCCATGCGTTATATGCACCACGTAATCCCCTTCCTTAAGATCGAGAAAGGAATCCACAGGGCTGGACGTAATATTGCGGAAATGATTCTTTTTTCGGTAGCTGCGCCCGAATATATCTGCATCGCTCAGAAAAAGAGTATCTGTGTCTTTTAAAAGGAATCCTTCGCGTATTCCGGACTGAACGATATACAGTACTTTTTTATTTTTACCTTTTGCAATCTGAAGAGGTTTTCCGGAAGGTACAATTTCTATAGTCAGATCCTTTTCCGTGCGGAAAATGCCTGCCACCCGGTTCATCTGAGCCGGAAACAGGCTCGATATGATCACAGTCCTGCCTGATCCGATCCAGGCCGTGATCTGATCCCTGAGTTCCCGGATTCTGCCCCGGAACCCGGTGATGCTTTCCAGGCCGAATGTGGTTTCAGATTCTCCCAGCAGACTGAGTTCGGCAGCCGTTTCCGATATCAGCGGAAGAGAAAGGAGATTTTCAGGATCTGCGCAGACCTTTGACTGATGGTCCTTTTCGTACAGGGTTCGGTATTCCCGGATGATCTGTTCCTCTCTGTGAAGAAGTCTTTCCCTGTCCCAGATAATATGGAAAGTATCATTCCCTGTGATTTCGGAAAGACTCCGGAGAGGAGCGGCAAAGGAATAGAGCTGTTCAATTCCAGGATGATTCATCTGGGAATATATTCCCCCTTCTTCGGGGCTGCCCACCCAGTCGGGATACAGTAAGTCTGTACCGGAAAGAATTTCGTCAAGTTTTTTACTTTCTTCCGGGGTAAGAAAAAATTCGCCTGCTGGCAGAATCGTAATGCTTTTTTCGGATTCTTTTTTCCCGGCTTTGAGCTGTGTTTCCACATCGAAACTGTGAATACTTTCAAGCTCATCATCAAAGAAATCGAGCCGCACCGGCAGCTGGCTCCCTACCGGATAAAGGTCAATTATGGATCCTTTTACACTGAATTCGCCAGGAAGCTCCGTGCGGCTGGAGCGGGAGTATCCCATCAGGGACAGACTTCTCTGCAGATCGGAAAAGCTGTAATTCTTACCTTTTTCAATCTTCAAAGATACAGAGTGCAGCCGCTTCGGATCCGGAAATTTTTTCATCACAGCTTCCGGTGAGGTAAAAATAATACAGGGCTTTCCGGTAAGGATTCTGTCAAGGGCCCGGATACGGTGCATTGTGATTTCCGCGGAATACGCGGCAAATTCATAAGGAATCCCTTCGTAACCAGGAAGCCACACCACATCCTCTTCAGGCAGATAGGAACAGGCTTCCTCTGCCAGATACCCTGCATCCTGGTTGGATGCTGCCGTAACCACTACTGTTTTATTTTTCTGTGATTTTTTTAAAAACACAGCACAGGAAAAAAAAACCCTGGCTCCGGACGGAATCCGGAGAACACTTCCTGGCTCCGTATCCTGTTTAAACCAGGTATCGCTGTAACGGATCAGCAGTTCTTTCATGCTGCGTTCCCGTCAAAGCTTCGCAGCCGCATACATTCTTTTATAATATTCTGCACCTTCTCTTTCAAGGTATTCTTCGTAGGTTCCGGGGAAATCTATGATTTTGTCCGGAGTAACTTCAATAATCCGCGTAGCGAGAGACGAAACAAATTCACGGTCATGAGAAACAAAAATCACAGTTCCGTCGTAAACAGTCAGGGCATAGTTCAGAGATTCAATGGATTCAAGGTCAAGGTGGTTGGTTGGTTCATCCAGCGCCAGAAGATTGTCTTCCCGGAGAATCATGAGGCCAATGATCAGTCTGGATTTTTCTCCGCCCGAAAGAACTGAGGTCGGTTTCAGTGCCTGATCTCCGCGAAACAGCATTCTGCCCAGGATTCCCCTGACTGCAGTGGTATCAATTTCCGGGTTCTCAGAATTCCGGTAAAGCCAGTCGGTCAGCTGGTCTGCATCCTCTGTGATTGCCTCCCGGTGATCCTGAGGAAAATAGGACGCACTCACAGTCTCACCCCAGGTTACAGTGCCGGAATCAGGCTCTGTTTTTTTAAGCAGAGTTTTCAGCAGTGTGGTTTTACCTACACCGTTGGTACCGATAATGGCCACTTTTTCTCCCTTACCGATTATTAAATCCAGATCCTCAAAAATCACACGGTCATACACTTTTTTAATTTTTGCCGCTTCGATAACATCCTTACCCAGAGGTTTTCTGCATTTAAACCGGATAAACGGGGAAACCCGGGAGGTTGGGCGGATATCGTCCAGCTTGATTTTTTCAATGGCCTTGGCTCTGGAAGTTGCCTGCTTGGATCTTGCTGCATTGGAAGAGAACCGGTTCACAAATTCCTGAAGCTCAGCGATTTTTTCCTGCTTACGCTTGTTTTCCGAAACGGCCCGTTCCCGTGCGGCAGTAGATGCTTCCATGAAATCATCATAATTGCCGGGGTAGACTTTAATGGTACCGTAATCAAGGTCGCAGACATGAGTGGCGATTGAGTTGATAAAATGGCGGTCATGGGAGATAACAATCACAACCCCTTCATATGCGGTCAGGAAGTTTTCCAGCCAGTGGATGGTTTTAATATCGAGGTGGTTCGTAGGTTCGTCCAGAAGAAGAACATCAGGACGTAAAAAGAGAACCTGTGCAAGAAGAACACGAAGCTTGAATCCGCCTGTCAGAGAGCTCATCAGCTCCCCGTGGTAGGCTGTGGGTATCCCAAGACCTTCCAGAAGCTCCCCGGCCACACTTTCAGCCTCATATCCGCCCATGTCAGCAAAAGTTTCCTCAAGCTCCGAAGCCCGGATCCCGTCTTCTTCAGTCATTTCGGACTTTGCATAGATGGCATCCCTCTCCTGATTAATTTTCCAGAATTCCGGATTTCCCATAAGTACTGTGTTCATTACAGTTTCGTTTTCATACTGATAGTGGTCCTGTTTGAGGTAGCCGACCTTCACACCGGAATCGATGGCCACTGCGCCTGCCGAGGATTCTTCCATGCCTGCCATGATTTTCAGCAGGGTGGATTTACCGGAACCATTGGCCCCAATCAGACCATAGCGGTTCCCTTCTTTAAATTTGATGGATACATTTTCGAATAAAGTTTTCTTGCCAAAACTTACGGAGAGATCTGTGATGCTTATCATTAATAACTGAATTTTCAGATACGGTCATACAGAAAAGAACTTTTTCTTTTTTGAAACCGTTTTGCACTGCAGAATTCTAAAGGGTAAGGAGGATTCCCAATGGCATTGGATCTGGATACAATTAAAGCAAAGGATATTATGGCTAAGAGCGTTATTTCTGTTACAAAAGACGCTTCCATAAAAAAAATGGTGGAAACACTGAAAGCCCACGGAATCAGCGGACTTCCTGTTGTGGACGAGCACGGAAAAGCTGTGGGAATCGTATCTGCTACTGACGTAATTCAGTATGCGTGTTCTGCAGCACCCGGAAACATTGTATTAAAGAAAAAGCCTGACTCAGCTTATTATACCTACGGAGAAAGCCTCCAGGTTGAATACCTGGACGGAGAAATCGCAGAATCCACGAAGATTATTACTGTTGGCGATATTATGACGCAGCAGGTGCATTCAGTCAGTGAAGAAGATTCTGTGACCGAGGTGGCTGCTCTGATGCTTGAAAGAGGCATTCACCGCATCACTGTGATCCGTGAAGGGGCACCGGTCGGAATCATCACCACGATGGACCTCATTAAGCTTCTGAAGAAATAAACTTCCCGGAAAGAAAACGATATAAAAAAACCCGCATTATAGATCACTATAAAGCGGGTTCGGATACTTAACAGTCAGTCTGATCAGTAATCGCGACGATAGTTATCCCTGCGATTATTTCCGTAACCGCCGCCATGCCCGCCACCAGAGCGAGGTGCTCTTTCACGTTCAATAGCTTCATTTACCTTAATCGCCCGTCCTTCCAGTTCCTTTCCGTCCATCTCATTAACAGCTGCTGTACCTGCGTCATCTTCTGAGAAGGTGACAAATCCGAAACCCCTTGAACGACCGGTCTCCCGATCCATGATCACTTTCACTTCACTTATATTTCCAAAACGCTCGAAAGCGGTGCGCAGTCCTTCTTCGGAAGTCTTCCAATTAAGACCACCCACAAATAGTTTCTTTGACATACTTCTACATTCTCCATTACTTGACGGTTTCCCGCCATTAAGTAACATTGAACTAAAAACCTGATAAAACGGCAAGGTTTTTTTCTGATTTTTTAATTTTTTTTTTAGAATTGACAGATTTTTATTCTGTTACCTACCTATTCCCGAGTTATGTCTTATTTAATCCGCTTCTTTCTTTATTCTGCTGTTTTTTTCATCATTTTTCCCGGCCCCCTGCACTGCTTCTCCGGTAAAAAGAAAAAATCCCTGCATCCCCCGTTAGATGGTGAACTGATTGTAACAGGAACCGTGGGTGAATACAGGCCAAACCACTTCCACCGGGGGCTCGATTTCAGTACCGGTAATGAAGTTGGTAAAAAAGTATACGCAATTGACGAAGGCTTTGTGTCAAAACTCGCATACCACCGCTACGGAATCGGACTGGCTGTATGGATACGGCATCCCGGTAACAGAGAATCCCTTTATGGCCATCTGAATGATTTTGCACCGGAGATTCTGAACCACCCCGCCATACCGGCTGAGATCCGCGAGAAAGCAGAACGCAGGCAGGAATTCACCATCAGCTTTGAAGACGACAGTATTTCTGTTTCAAGAGGAATGCATATTGCCTTTTCGGGGGAATCCGGCATTGGCCTTCCTCATCTTCATATGGAATATAAAGTGGACGGAATTTACGTAAATCCGTTATTATACGGACTTCCTGTAAACGATACCACTCCCCCGGTGATTGATGAAATCAGCATCGTGCCTCTGTCTGCACGGTCAAGAATCAACGGCAAAGCCGAACCATTTTCCCTGAAGCTCATGGAAGCATTCCCTCAGCCCATGAAAGAATCCGGAGGATACCGGATGGATTATGTTGTGTTTCATGATCCGAAATCAAAACAGGCCCGTTCTGAGCCTGAAATCCGCATAACCGGGCCGGTTGGCATTATCGTAACCGGATGGGATCCGTTCAGTAAATCGCGCCTTGGTTATAAAACAGGGTCCCTTTATGAAGTTCCGCTGTCAGGGAATAAGCAGAAATCTGAAAAGATTTTTTCGTTTGATCTGAATTATCTGAATCCGGGAGCGGGCGACATCGAAGCTTTTCGCAATATTCTGCTCTATGACGGACTTCGCTCAAAAATCAGCGGAGGAACCACCTATGCCCATTATTTTTTTGAGCGTATCCCGGGAAGTCTTTCATTCACAGAGTCTGAAAACGAAGGCATTATTGAATTTGATTCCGGTGAGCCGGAAAAAAAAATTATCGCAGAAGCAGCCGACTCCTTCGGAAACTATTCACAGTTTTCAGTTTTGTTCAGAAAGGATACGGCTGTTTACGGTGATGTCCAGGGCTTCCAGGCATTTACCGGAATTGATTCAGAGGAAATCCTTCTGGAAAGTGAAGACGGACTTTTCCGGGTTAAAATACCCGAAGGCAAAAAGATCGGAAACTTCCGGCTTTCCGTAAGCCAGAATGGAACCGCACCCCGTCTGCCTGCCGGACTGTCTTTGCAGAGTAAAGTATACACCATTGCCCCCTCAACCAGAGATTTCCTTACCTGGTATGAGGCAGAAATCAAAGGTAACTCTGCCAGTAAAACTGATGTTTACCGTATTGACGGGAACAGCATCCGCCGGATTGAATCTGAAAAAAGTGAAAACCGGTTCTTTTTTCGCCAGCATGTTACCGGTTCCTTTGCACTGATCAAAGACACAACCGCTCCGGTCTGGCTGCCGCCCAAAATAGTTATGACCGGCGACCGAGGCAGAAGACTCCTGCTCTATGCCAGAGATACAGGGAGTGGTATTAATCCTGAAACTGCAGAGGTTACGATAAACGGAAAAAAAGTCTTCACAGACTTCGATGCAGACCGGAATCATCTGGAAGTTGTGTATCCGAAAAATGTGCTTGCGAAAGGGAATTACGTACTGCAGGCTGTGATCAGCGATATGGCCGGGAATGTTTCGGATAAAGTTACTTTCCGTTACAATATACCGTAAAAGGGATTCGCTGCCCGTAACCTGAATTATACGGGCAGCCGAATAAACCGAAGATTATTCTTCTTCATCGTCTCCGAATTCATCATCTTCGTGATCTTCTGTGAAATACAGATCAATGAATTCCTCTTCCATTTCAAGCAGATCGTCGTCCGCATTATCGAGCAGATCCATATCACCTTCTGTAACAGCTTTGGTTACATTAGAGGCAATAGTTTTAAGATCTTCCATATCGTCGGTATCTTCCATCAGTGACTTGGAATAGTGAAGCAGAACAAGTCTGTTACGAAGTACACTGAGATCCAGATCTTCTTCCGAAGCGGTTATAGACTGATCAAGACCAGCCAGCCATTCGGGTTTGGAATCTGCAGGGAGGCCATTCAGAATTCTTGTTTCAAATTCATAAAACAGCTCATCTGCGCCTTCCTCATCGTTTTCCAGTTTGTCTGCAATGCTGTCCAGTTCTTCCAGAAGCTTTTCTGACTCCTGTTCTTCCACAAGTAATAATAATAACAGATAACGACGTTCTGTTTCGCTGTAAAAATCCAGTTCTTCTTCCAAAATATTCCTCCGATTGTATGAATCCAGAATATAAAGCAGCTTTTTTCAGGAAAGAAATATTTTAGCTGCCTGGTTAAAAAAAAATCAGACCGTTCAGGCCTCCCAAAGCCTGGATTTCTTTGCCCTTTTCAGGACATTCCACCAGGATCGGTAGGATGCACGGTCATGAAGCATTCCTTCGTATTCCACCGGACCCATATGATTTTCCATTGCTTTTTTCAGAACGGCCTCTGCGGTCCGGATTTCGCCCGGTTCAGGTGACATTCCCCGGAGGATCGGATCAATCTGAGCCGGGTGTATGGACCACATTCTTAAGAAACCGAACAGGGAACGGGCTGTACGGGCATCGCTTTCAATAACGGATTCATTTTTAAGATCGATGCATACATTCTGAGAGGCAATCACCCCGTTTGACAGAGCAGCAAAAGCCAGTTTTTCCCGGGCAGCCCGAATCAGAGGATGCGAAAACTGACCAGGGCTTTTCATAGCAGCAACAGGCACGGCACCCTGAAAATCAGAAACAAAATCCATAAGGCCAAAGTCCAGAACTTCCACCGGTTCGGCTGCGGCCATGACATCAGCATCCTTCAGTGCTGACTGTGATTCAATCAGAACATGAACCGGAATTTTTTTTTCGATCCCCTCTTTTATACATACATCATGAATCAGATCCAGAACTGCAAACAGAGAGGCTGCATTCCTCGCTTTGGGTACCGTGATATAAGCCACAGAGCTGCCGGCTTTTTTAATAAGGGTCTTTATTTCATTTTCTGTAAAGGAAGATTCAGGATCATGCACCCGCACACCCACCCGGCGGAATCTGTTTGCTTCGCTCAGCAGAACATCCGCAGCCAGATTGAGCTGTTCTTTCTCACTTCCTACAGGGGCACCATCTTCCAGATCAAAGGTTATATCAAAAGCACCATTCTTCTGATACTGAAGCTCCAGAGCTTTTCCTGCTGTTTTTGCGTTACCGCAGTAATGCTCACAAACTGCAAGGTCAGGGAAATGCATTTCATTCTGATATAGGACAGTATCAAGATCATTCCAGGTTAACATAATATCTCCGTCCTGTAAATCCTGTGAAAACCCCATACTTTGGCAATTCTTTTACAGGAACCAGTGATTAGAGATTACAGGATACTGATTACTGAAATTCAGTTTCGCCGAAATACACTGCTGTGCTTCACTATAAAAAAATGCTGAATGTATGAATGAAACACAGCAAAGCCACACATTAACCATGCGCATATTCACTTCAGCCTGAAAACTTTTCATTCACAGGAAGACTTAACCAGAATGATCAGATAAATCAGCACGCGGCATCAAGAGCAAGTTCCACTGAATCAAAAACTGTTACATGATCAAGGAGTCCCACAAGTCCCATTACTTTAGAAACATGACCATTTACACCGGAGAATACAATCCGGTGACCCTTTTCTGATGCATTGGAAACCAGCGCGATAAGAGCTGCAAGTCCCGAAGAATTGATATAGCCGGTTCCGGAAAAATCAAGGATTATGTATCTGCGTCTTTTTTCCGGCACCGCTTTATAGGCCTCATTGAGGTTTTCATCGACTCCCGAAACAAGAGATTCCGAAAGTTTCACGACAGGTATACCTCTTATGTATTCTGTTTTCATGAATTCAGATTCCGCCCTGACCAGGTTCTGTGAATTCCAGAAACCGGACTGCTTTTATGTCACACACAATGTTTCTAACCACCGCATACTGCACAATAATATCAGAATATGCAGGCCCTGGCATGAATGCAACTGCTTTTACACAGGCTTCGGTATCACTGATCCGGACCATTTCATCTTTCACTGTATAGATGTGATTGTCATAATTACATAGATATGCGGCATCGCCGGCAGCTTTCTGTTCAAATACGGAAGAGGCTGCTGCTGTACTGGTGGTCTCCCCCGGAACCCCGAACCTGGCAAAAAGGTTTGCAATACACGCCTGCGAAATGCGTTTTTCTGATTCTTTCCGGCTGATGAGGTCTGGATGATAGAGTTCACACGAAATCAGGAGAATGAGTAATCCAGGCAGCATTTTTTTCAGAAGACGGTTCATAATCAGTTCGTCAAAGTCTCCGGAACAGGGACATTCTGTAAACTGAAAGTCAGAATTTTTAGCACAATTGCGGTTTTTTAGATTGACTCTAAACTTAAAACCGGTTAACTGAGAATTAATCTTATTTGTATTGGAGGCAAATCAATGGCTCAGGTAGGCAAACCGGCTCCGCAGTTCACAGTTCCTGCGGTGGTCAATAAATCCTTTCAGGACGTTTCTCTTTCGGATTATAAAGGAAAATATGTGGTCCTTTTTTTCTATCCACTCGATTTTACTTTCGTGTGTCCCACGGAAATCACTGCTTTTTCGGATATGGCAGATGAATTTGCAAAAATCAATACTCAGGTTCTGGGCTGCAGTGTTGACAGTAAATTCAGCCACCTTTCCTGGATCAATGTTCCAAGGAAAGAAGGCGGCCTGGGGGATCTGAAATTCCCTCTTCTTTCAGACATTACAAAATCCGTTGCCCGGGAATACAACGTTCTCATTGAGGAAGCGGGTATTACTCTGAGAGGAGTGTTTATCATTGATCCGAACGGCATTCTGAAAGTATCCATGGTAAATGATAATAACATCGGCCGGAATACCAAAGAAGTACTGCGACTTGTACAGGCCCTGCAGTATAATGAGAAAAACGGCGAAGTATGCCCGGCAAACTGGGAACCTGGTGCCGACACTATTAAGCCGGATGTAGCAAAATCCAAGGAATTTTTCAGCAAACACGGCTGATGTATTTGCGGGGGCACCCGCGATTTGCTGGTTACTTCTGTCTTTGCGGCGGACGTAACCAGCACTGATCTTTTCAGTTCAGACCGAGTTCTCCAAGTGCTTTGGCTAAATCAGCATCGGAGGGAGGCTTACCATGCCATCCTGGCTGGTCTTCCATAAAGCTGACCCCTTTCCCAAGAACAGTACGGAACAGAATCATTACAGGTGCATCAGTGACATTTCCGGCTTTTTCAAATGAGGACCGGATTTCGCTGATATTGTGACCGTCAGCTTCGATTACATGCCATCCGAACGCTCTGAATTTCAGCCCAAGATCCCGGAGATCCATAACATCTTTGGTTTTTCCGTCGATCTGAATTCCGTTCATATCCATAAAAGCAATTACGGGAGCCTTATAATGCGCCCCTGCCTGCGCTCCTTCCCAGCTCATACCTTCGCCCATTTCGCCGTCTGAGGTGCAGACATACACCCGGCCCATCTCTTTCCGGAAGCGACCCGCAAGTGCAAGACCCACTGCCTGGGAAAGCCCCTGTCCCAGAGATCCGCTGGAATTTTCCACACCTTTTAAGTAGCGGGTAGAAGGATGACCCTGAAGGGCACTGCCGAGTTTCCGGAAACTGAAGATTTCTTTTTCTTCAAAGTATCCGGACAGTGCCATTGCAGCATATCGTACGGCGGAAACGTGTCCGTTAGAGATCAGAAGCCGGTCTCTTTCGGCCCAGTCCGGATCCGAGGGATTGTGTTTCATTACATCAAAAAATAAAACTGAAAAAATATCTGCCAGACCCAGGGGCCCGCCTGGATGACCTGAGTTTGCAGCATGAACCATTTTCAGAATAAGTGCACGAATCTGATCTGCTTTTTCCCTGAGTTCCTGGTCGCTGAGTCGGTTGGATGTGGTTGTCATAAAGCCTGCCTTTATACCAGTCATGAAAAAGGGCTGTTTCTTTACAAATCAAAAATAACCGATTCAGTAACGTGTCAGATTATAATAAATATACCGAAGCCCTTTCAAAGTAAGCAGAGGATCCACTATGTCAAACAAAGAAGTATCTTCCTTATGAATCAGGCTTGCGAGTCCGCCGGTGGCGATGACTTTTATTTCGCCGTTTCCGTGTTCTTTCCGGAACTGATTAATCACTTCTTTCAAAAGACCAACCCAGCCGTAATAAAAACCGGACTGGAGTGCCGCCACGGTACTCTTTCCCAGTATGCCGGATTCAGGGCGTATAAACTCAATGGGAGGGAGCTGGGCAGTGTTTCTGTGCAGTGCCTCCATAGATAATTTAAGACCTGGTGCAATTGCACCGCCCATATAGGATCCGTCTTTCATGTAACAGAAAGTGGTTGCTGTACCAAGATCGATTATAACAGCATTTCCGCCGTGTTTCTGAAAAACTGCTTCTGCATTTACAAGCCGATCAGCCCCGATTTCCCAGGGACGCGGGTAATCAATGCGAAAAGTAAGTCCCCTTTCGTAAGTGACTTTATGCACAGGACAGTGCAGATAATCCTGCACCATTCTTTCAAGTATCGGATTGAATGTGGGGACGACGGAGGAATACATAACGCCTTTAATATCCGCAGAAGATATTCCTTTTGACTGCAGAAAACCCATCAGATAAATACCCAGCTCATCGGACGTGCGGTTCTTCTGAGTTACAGTCCTCCAGTGCCAGAGAATGTCTTCGGTATGATCACTGAAGAGTCCGAAAACAGAATTTGTGTTGCCTGTATCGGCAGCAAGATAATAGGTTTGGTTCTGATTCATGAAGCTTTTCCGGATGGTTTCAGGTCATCTGACCTGAAACCTGAAAGATCAGTGGCTCATTCCGATGCGGTGAGTAAACTCTTCCACAGAAAGATTTCCGTCTTTATCGGAATCCATCATTGTGAATTTTCCTTCACATTCTTCTTTGGTAACTTCGCTGTTTGAATCCTTATCGGTCATTTTAAAGCGTTCTTCAAAGTTTTTATCATTGCCGTGCACTTCGATATGATGCGCACGCATTTCTTCTTTAGAAATGGTACCGTTTGCATCCTTATCTTTCACATCAAAATGTGCCATGTACTCTTCTTTGGAAACTTTTCCGTCTGCGTCCTTATCCATCAGGGATACGGCTTTTTCTGCAGAAGCTGATTCATCTGATGCAGGTTCAGCAGGTGCTTCTTCCTTTTTGCATGAGACTGCCGCTGCCAGAGATAGAGTCAGAACAGCCATTAAAATTTTTTTTGTCATGTTTTACTCCTGATCAGATCCGACGTCTGATAATTTCACAGATTCAGAACTTAGTTATTTTATGTCAAGAGGTTATATAAGTTATATAAAACACCTGTTCTGAGCGCCGCATCTATTCGGCCTGACTGATAAGGCAGTATTCCGGCGGATCAGCAGAAGGATCGAAAACTCTCAGTCGTCCGTCGGAAGCAACGTCTGCCACTTTCCATTTACGCCCGCTTTCGTCAGTCCAGGGATCCTCACGCCAAAGACAGCGGTTTACTTCATAGCTTATCTCCGCAGGATCACCAGGACTCAGAATCCAGCTCTTCAGTAAGAGATTCAGCTGCACTGTAAATGCTTTAAGAAAATCAATTTTTTTTTCATTCTGGTCTGCAAACCTGTCCGGGAACAGACTTATGGCAGCTTTTTTAGGATTTTTCAGTTCTGATTCCTGCGGTGCCCCGGTGAAGTTAATTCCTATCCCGGCAGTCACCCGTATTTTACCGGAAGCAGGCCAGTCTGATTCTGTAAGAATTCCCGCTGCTTTACCGGAAACCGAATTCCTTCGGATATACAGATCATTTGGCCATTTAATAAAATATTCGGAATTATTTACCGGAACCGATTGTTTCACTGTCTGAATCAGCGCGATCCCTGCTGTCAGAGGGATCAGTGCAATGTTATGCAGATCCCTGGGATCACCCTCAAGACAGAAGCTGAATACCAGACTGTCCTCTTCAGAGGAAACCCATGATCTTCCCGCACGGCCCCTGCCTGATGTCTGCTTCCGGGCGGTTACCAGAGTACCGCCCGGCGTTTTTTCGCGTGCAATCCAGGAACTTGTGGAATCTGTTTCTTCAAGATAAATCCAGTCCCCAGGATTTTCGGAAAGCAGGAAAGACATATTCCGCTTATCTCCTGGATGGAAGCTGATTGTCTTCTCCGACAGTAACCTCTATGCTTAATTTTTTTCCTGACCTTAAAATATCCACAGTGAGTCTGCTGCCTACACCGGTCCGCTGCACTTCTGTTATGAGTTCTTCCGGAGTTACAACCGGTTTTCCGTTTACATGAGTTATAAAATCATTCTCCTGAAGACCGGCTGATTCTGCCGCAGAACCCGGAACCACAAATCGTACCACGACTCCTTCAGTTTCGCCAATACCAAGATAATCGCGGTAAGCAGGGTTAGGTATGCCGACAGATACTCCTATCGCCGGTTTGCCGATCACCCTTTTTTCTTTTTTCAGCTGAACAATTACGGGCATAGCTTCGTTGATGGGAATGGCAAAGCCAATGCCCACACTCCCTCCGTTTCCGTCAGTGGATATGATGGACTGATTGATTCCTACGACTTCTCCGTAAATATTGAGCAGAGGTCCTCCGGAGTTTCCCTGATTAATGGCTGCGTCGGTCTGAATCCTGGAAAAGCGGGTATTGTCCACCATCCTCTGCTTAGCGGAAATTATACCGCTTGTGAAAGTACGGTCAAGACCGAAAGGCGCGCCCAGTGCAAAAACAATCATACCAGGCTCCATGGAATCGGAATCACCAACAGAGGCCGGAACCAGTCGTTCGGATTTCGGTACTTTTATAACTGCAATATCACTGGACTCATCCCGCCCCACAAGAACTGCAGGAGCACGGGTATCATCATGAAAAATCACTTCTATACTCTGTGCCTGAGCCACCACATGATCATTCGTTACAATATAACCTTCATCATCAATAATAAATCCGGAGCCCGCACCTTCCACCTGCCTGTAATAATCAAACCAGAACTGAGGTTTTACGAGCATGTTTGTGCGGATATAAACAACAGAAGGCGATGCCTTTTTATAGACATTCATGTAACCTTCCTGCAGACCTTTCAGTGCCATCTGTGTATCACTGCTGAGCGGACCGGCTCCGGTATTCATATAGCTGGTGAAAGTCCTGCGGAAACCACTGTATATGACCGGACTGAAGAATGTTCCGATAAAAAAGGCTGCTATCACCGCATGAATCAGAGTCTGACGTGAGGGTGTTCTGTTTTTCATAATATATATACTCCTTATATGTAAAATAGTTTATTTATTACGGCATTTCATTCTTCAGCGCTCTGAGGATGTCCTCCCCGTACAGGCGCACTTTCAGATCTGACATAACTTTAAGGGCCCTCAGGGATTCATGATCTGCCGGATACTCTCCCGCAATAACTCTCAGAGCCTTATTGCTGATAATCACACTGGTATCCATTCCCTTTTCCCGGCTGAAATCGTTTCTCCACTTTTTCAGTCTTCGCATCCTTTCCTCAATTACAGGATCAGGTTTTTCAAAAGCAGGGAGATCTTCGTTTGTAACAGGATCCGCCTTCCGCAGAAGCTGAATCAGAGTCTCAGCATCGTTTTTCAGCAGGCGCGGGTGAATGCGAAGGCGTTCAGGATCGGTAACACACTGCTTAGCCATGCTGACCATTTCAAAATTGGAGATCAGCCGGAAAGGGGTGATGTTCATTCTTTTTGCCTTTTCCTCCCGGAAAAGATAAAGTGCACGGAGGTATCCTCTCTGCGCAGGTCCGAGATTGAGTGCGCCCTGAATATGCATCCAGCCGTCCGGATTGATAACCCTTGGTTCAGGACTTTCAATATTGATAGACCAGTTTACCTCATCTTCATACAGTTCAAGAAGATTCCTTTTTTCGAGCATATACTCAAGACTTTTCATTACCTTTTCCAGGTAAACGGTATCATAATGGGCATATTCGAGCTGTGAAGGAGTCAAAGGTCTTTTTTTCCAGTTGGATTTCTGCTCTCCTTTCTGCAGTTTAACCTGACAGTGCTCTTCAACCAGAGTGGCAAGGGAGCATCCTTCGAGACCCAGCATACGACAGGCGATGAATGTATCGTGTACGTTTGAAAATTTCCAGTCATAGAGCCGCCGCATTTCGGCAATGTCAGAAGCGGCCGAGTGAAAAATCTTGATAATGGAGGGGTTTCCGAAAACCTCCCCAAGGGCAGTCAGATCAAGGTTTACCAGGGTATCTATTATATAATTATGCCCGGATGCACTGATCTGTATAAGACAGAGTTCCGGTTCATAGGTGTAGAACCCTGAGGATTCAGTGTCCACCCCGATGCACGGAGAGTCTTTCACTGAATTTACTGCAAGATCCAGCTGATTCTGCCTATCTATGTAAATATAACCGGACATGATTTTTATTTCAGCTCAGAAACCAGAAAATTTTCTTGTCCGGAATAAATCGACTGAATTTTTTGATTTTATGCTTAGTTCTGAACGGGTGCAGCCCATGAAACTCCGGCGGAAGCGTTCCGGCTGGACAGTGATTCTGGCTGTGATTGCCGGTTCCCTGCCAGCAGGCTGGCTTCTATCCCTGCTGGTCCATTCCTTCTGGGTATTCCCTGTCCATCTTCAGGGTAACTCCATGGCTCCGGAATTTCCCGAAGGAACCACAGTCTTCTTTTCCAGGAACATCTCTGCTGACTCACTCCGCAAAGATGCCCTGATTCTGGCGGAACATCCGGGAAATCCGGAAATTCTTCTTTTCCGCCGTATTGCAGGCACACCCGGAGATTCTGTTCTGGTGCGGGACGGGATTCTGTATCTGAATGGAGAGGCTGCAAAACAGCTTTCTGAAGGGCCTGTTCTTCCTGAATCCGTATCTTTTGATCATAATACTCCGTCCATCACCCTTAAAAACGGGGAGTATTTTCTGCTTGCCGACACCGAATCTGAAGGGATTGACTCACGGCATTTCGGGCCTGTATCTTTAACAAGCATAAAAGGAATAAAAGACTGATGATAAACTCTGTGCATTTTGAAAAAAAACTGATTCTCGCTGCCATCCGCAGCCTCGATGCCCCTCTCTCAAAAATCCTCAGCCATGATGTTCTCTCATTTATAAAGCATCTGAGTATTTATGCAGCAGTAATAAGTTTCCTTACTTCGATTCTTCTGGTTTGGCTCCGGAATGCAGGTCTTTCTGAATGGCATGCCATTCCGAATAATTATTTTTCTGCAATTTATGCAGCTTTTACATTTATCCTTTTTTATGAAATCATTTCGATGGTCTTTGCGCTCCCCTACTCCATTGCCCGCTCGGTTGCAAAGCAGTACGAAGTGATTTCGCTGGTGATTGTACGGCATATATTCGAATACACCGGGGACTTCACTCACATCAAAAGCCTTACCGAAGACTACATGCCCTTCCTGTCTCTGGCAGCCAGTATTTTTGGCTCACTCGGTATATTCTTTCTGATCGGAATCTTCCGGAAGGTGCAGCTCCACACCGGACTGGAAACCACTAAGGAAAACCTGCTGATTTTTGTTTTTTTAAAAAAGATTCTGGCCCTGTTTCTGTTTGGGGTCATCCTCTGGCTTGGTGTGCAGGAAGTAATGCATTTCATCAGTTTTCTGATTTCAGATCCTTCCCTTCCGCAGGGTTCAGGGGACCACGGACACTTCGGATACAGTTTTTATAAAATAGTTTTTTCGGTTATGATATTTACTGATATCCTTCTGGTTCTGATTACCATGCAGTACGGCGGTTCTTATCAGCTTGTGTTCCGCAATACCGGACTTCTGATTTCCACAGTTCTCCTGAGGATCAGCTTCAGCGCGGAGATGATCACAGGGATCCTGCTGGTGAATACAGCGGTAATCATTGCCATCCTTTCCACTCTGATCTATAATATGCACTGTAAAACAGCAGCAGCATACAGAGAAAAGGAAAGCCGCCTCTATGAGCTCACAGGTCTTTCCGGACCTACTGTAAGTGTACACCGCGAAGAAAGTTTACCGGTTAAAAAAACATCCGTCAGGAAAAAAACATGAATCGCTTTCCTTCAGTGGAAGTGAGTATCGGCCGGTTCAGAATCGGAGGCTCCCGTCCGGTAATGATCCAGTCCATGGTCACAGCACCTACGCTGAACACAGAAGCTGTTGTATCAGAAGTAATAAAGCTTTCAGAGGCCGGATGTCCGATAGTGCGAATCACCGCGGCTACAGTGAATGAGGCTGAAAATTTAAAAAACATCAGAGACGAACTGAATCGCCGGGGAACTGATGTTTCTCTTGTGGCCGATATTCATTTTCTGCCTCAGGCTGCGCTGGTTGCCGCAGAATCCATGGATAAAGTGCGGATCAATCCCGGTAACTATATCGACTGGACCAGGTATCCGGATTCGCTAACGCTGCCGGAGTTTTCCTCCGACAGTTATTACCGGAATCCCGCCCCGGAGAAAGAACTTAATTTTATTAAAGAATCGGTCCGCCCTCTGGCTGAATCTCTGAAGAAGCAGGGAAAGGCCCTGCGTATCGGAGTAAATCATGGTTCTCTCTCTGAAAGAATTATGAACCGATTCGGAAACAGCGCCGAAGGAATGGTAGTCTCTGCCATTGAATTCACCGAAGCTTTTGTATCTCTTGGCTTTGATAATATCGTTATTTCCATGAAATCTTCCAACCCTGCTGTAATGGTCGAGGCCTACAGAAGGCTGGCAGCGGTGATGCTGGAACGCAGACTGTTTTTTCCGATGCATCTGGGTGTTACGGAAGCAGGTGACGGTCGCGAAGGCAGGATCCGCTCCAGTATCGGGATCGGCTCTCTTCTGCTTGATGGTATCGGGGATACCATCCGGGTTTCCCTGACGGAGGATTCTGCAGAAGAAATACCGGCCGCAAAGGCACTGATTGAATCCCTTGGGTCCCGACCTGAAGAGGAATGGAGCCTTTTTCTTCCGGAATTTCCCGATGAAACGTACCGGCTCCGTATTACTTCCGGAGTGATTCTGGATCCGGCAGATTTTTCCGCAGCAGACAGCCTCAGAAACAAAGGAACTGATTTCATCCTCTTTTCAGACAGGGACGGTGCGGAATTGCTGTATTCAGACAATCAAATAAGTGTGAGCAGCCTGTTACCCCTAAAACATTACCAGTATCTCAGCGAAAATGAAAGTCCCGATCATATAATCATTGCAGACATCCGGTCTCTGGATGTAAGCCTTATAAAATGGCAGCTGGACGTGATTGCAGGCCTGATTCAGGGTGATACAACACGGAAAGTGCCGCTGATCGTCCGCTTCGATGAATTTTCTGAAGTATCCCCTGCCGGTATGGTAAAGGTCATGAGAAATCTGAAACAACTGGTACAGAACCGGGAGATTCTGTTTTCTGCTTCTTTTTCGCGGAATACTCTCTACTCGCTTTCCGCAATTGCGGGTTCCCTGTTTCAGGACAGGATTATTACCGGGGTCATTGCCGATTCAGACAAAGACCAGCAGTTTCAGGATCCTTACCGCACATCTTCTCCTTCCGATGCGGCCGATCTTGCTGCCGATATTCTTCAGTCAGTGCGCCTCCGGCTGTCCAAAGCGGATTATATAAGCTGCCCAGGATGCGGCCGGACACATTTTCAGATTATGGATGTAACCAGAAAAATTAAGGAAAAAACTTCGCATATGATCGGAGTTAAAATTGCTGTCATGGGATGCATAGTAAACGGTCCGGGAGAGATGGCTGATGCTGATTTCGGTTATGTAGGGGCCGGTCAGGGAAAGATAACACTCTACAAAGGGCATACTCCCGTAAAAAGAAACATACCAGAAGAAACAGCGGTGGAAGAGCTTCTCAGCCTC
Source organism: uncultured Leptospiraceae bacterium (assembly GCA_964594095.1). Taxonomy (GTDB): domain Bacteria; phylum Spirochaetota; class Leptospiria; order Leptospirales; family Leptonemataceae; genus CAZQKZ01. The sequence goes on from CAZQKZ010000005.1 coordinate 102,167, forward strand.
ATCAGTGAATCAGGTTTGTATAAAGAAAACTGATCAGCTGCTGCGACGCAGCTTCCGGGAATCATAGCGCCGCGGATCAGCAGCGGCAGCCATATCCGCAGGCAGCGGAGGTATCTCCCCGCAGATCTGAGATGCAATCAGCTCGGAAGTAACAGGAGCATACGAAAGACCTCGTGAGCCGTGCCCTGCGTGAAGCCAGAGACCTTTTACCGCCGGGATCAGATCTGTCAGCTCATTTCCTGAGTCAAGTGCCCGTCCTTCTTTTCTCAGCTGAAAAATCATTTTATCAGTCATTTTTTTATAATTATTATAATTTTTTTTAAGAAGGGCTGAATCGGTAACGGGTCCGGATACAGGCAGGTGATCCGCTGTTGCAGACCGGAAATCAGCTCTTCCCCTGTAATCTGATTCCGGGAACAGTGGTCCTGTCCAGTGTTCTGCCTCTTTCACGAGACTGCGCAGTGTTTCTGTATCTGTTTCATAATCCTCCCGGTTTTTTTCGTAGGTAGTGCCCGCCACATGAACTCCTCCGGCGGACGGGATCAGATATCCGTCGTAGCAAATCACACATTTCTGATTCCGGCTGATTTCATTTTCGGGCATCAGAACAATCTGCCCCCTGTTTTTAGGAAGATCAGTCTCAGTATATTTTTTTATAAGTTTCGGACTTTCCCAGGATGCAGCCACGACTGTATTCCTTGTTTTAATTCTGACCGTTTTTCTGTTTCCGTTTTCATCCTGCATTTCCGTGATGACTACCCAGGTATCTGAATCCGGAATGATTTCTTTTACTTCGCAGTTATAATGCACTGCAAAGAGGCCGGGCCCTGTTTTTTCGCAGTAATTAATCAGACCTTTCACCAGATCTCCGGGACTGACCCACATCGAATCCGGAAAGAAAACACCTCCGGTGCTCACCGGCAGACCGGAAACAGAAAGGGCTTCTTCCTTACTGCAGCTTCTGAGAGTTTCTTTATGGTAGCCCATGCTGATAAGTGCTTTTTCCAGCCGGACTCTCTGCCGTTCCTCATGAAATAACTGGAGCACACCGCATTCGTTTCCGGGAATTTCAGAAGAATTTGCCCTGATAAGTTTTATAATATTTTTTACATAATAAAATCCGATAATCAGAATTCTGCTGATGAATCCGGGTTCTGCAGTTACAAACGGAAATATAACGCCTGCCGGATTACCGGAACCGTGCAGAGCTGCTTCCGGCTCTTTTTCAAGAAGCAGTATTCTCCGGTTTCTGCGGACAAGAGAAAATGCGGCTGATGCTCCTGCAATACCCGCCCCGATCACAACGGCATCATAAATTTCCGAATCTTCCGGCAGCGGATTCTGTTCCTCAGTAAAACCTGTTTTATAACAGCGGAGCATTTCTTTTTTATTTCCAAAGCCCGGCACCTTTTCACAGATGATCCCGGATTCCTCCAGTCCTCTGCGTACAGACCCCGCGACTGTAAAAGTAGACAACGTTCCCCCGGATTTTGTAAACTCCGCAATGAGTTTAAGGCTTTCCAGTGACCACATGTCCGCATTCCTCGAAGGCGCAAACCCATCGAGAAACCAGGCATCAGCCCCGCTTTTTTTCCAGGAACTGATCTCTTTCAGAAACTGAGTCACTTCTCCGTAAAAAATCCGCAGCTCCGTTTTTCCCTGATCGAAAAGATGCAGCTGCCAGCCCGGGGTAGGCGGAGGCAGTTCCAGATCATCATACTGAACGGCTGTGTTTTTCAGAGCTTCGCTTAATGCCCTGCGCATGTCTTCACTTCGCACAGGTTTTTTTTCACAGGTATAATAAATCAGCCGGGCGTGGGCATGGGCAAGTCTGCGAAACACAGACCTTGCAGTAATAAAATTCAGACCTGTTCCAAAACCGGTCTCAGCAATCACAAAAGAGTCTTTTACCTGCGGTGCCCGTTCCGTAATTCGGTTTCCTTCTATAAATACATGAAGTGTTTCCTGATAACCTGATTCCGGCGCATAATAAATATCCTGAAATTCCTCTGAATACGGCACTCCGCCTTCCTTCCAGAGAATCTCTGCATATTCAGGTAAATTACTCAATGGAAAAAATCCTTGCTTCTGAAACGCCCTGTATACCGGATTCCTGAATTACTGAAAGAACCTCCGATGCAGCATCCTCTCCGGGAAAACAGCCTACAAAAACATCCTGTTTCGCGGAATCATCCCTTGATCTGGTACGGAAAGCAGAATACCTGCCAGGAACACTTTCTTTTATTTTGGCACAGCGCATTGGCCGAAAGCCTGCCAGTTCCGGATGATTGTTGAGCCTGTTTGCCGCCAGAGCCGCTTTCTCAGGACTGAAACTTCCTATAAATATTATATAATTTCCTGTGCCCGGATCAGCATCCAGCGGCACATTTGAGAAGCTGCTGGTCAGACGGGATGCTTCCTTCTGCTCCGGGTCTTCTTTCTTTGCTGTATCGGGATATTTCACCAGATTTTTTTCAATACCTGCAAAACCGCCGATCTTCAGCCCGGACCAGACTCCTGCACCGTAAGCAAGGCTTAAGGCGATCAGAGCAGCCATCCAGAGACTGCCGGATCTGCTGCTGCCGGCGGCTCCGCTCTGCATCCCGGCCTGAACCGGTGTACGGCTCCCGCTGTTCCTTTGTGCTGTATTCTCAGCCTGAATTTTTTTTGAAAAATCAATATTCTGCATAAAAAATGAATTTATGATTTCGGGTATCATTTATTTTATCGGTATTTCTTTCTGTTTTCCGAAAGAATTTCTTAATAAACTGAGGTAAATCATCAGCTTGATTCACGGCAATACTTCCGACTTAAAACCCAGTCAGCTCCACAGAATTGAACGACTGCTTCACAGACGCATACGGGAAAACGCTGTGATCAGTCAGGAAATGGCCCGCTCTATGGCGTCAATCTCCCGTGAACTGGGCCGTCAGATCGGTGTGCTTATTGATCGCCTTGGCAGAGTGGTTTATGTGATTATCGGCGATTCGCACCGGATTTTCATTCCGGAACTCGAGCGCTCACGTTCCGCAAGAATGCGCGGTCTGAGACTGGTTCATACTCACCTGCATGGCGAAAAACTCAGTGAGGAGGATATTGCTGACCTGACTCTGCTGCGACTGGATTACATTACAGCCATCACAGTGAATGCTGCGGGTCTTCCTGAAAAATTCTGGAGTGCACATGTGCTGCCTGGACAAAGCCCGGGTTATACTACAGAAGAACCTGTTCTTCCCGGTCAGCTGAAGGAAAATTTCCGGGAAACAATAGAAGAACTCGAAGCCCTTTTCAACCGCGAAGAAAAAAAAACCAGATCCTCCGGCAGCAGACCACGGGCTTTTCTTGTGGGTGTCTATACTCCTGACATGAGAAAGATCCGAAGCCCCGAAGATTCCATGGAAGAACTAAAGGAACTCTGCGCCACAGCAGGAGTCGAAGCAGTGCGGACTATTATACAGAAGCGTCCTCGTCTCGATTCCACAACTATTATAGGATCCGGAAAAGTTAAAGAAATTTCAGTTATGGCAGTTCAGGAAAATGCAGAACTTATGATTTTTGACAGAGAGCTTTCACCTGCTCAGGCATCCAGGCTTTCAGCTGAATCCGAACTGAAGATCATTGACCGGACTCAGCTTATTCTTGATATTTTTGCACGCAATGCACGCAGCCATGACGGTAAACTTCAGGTGGAGCTGGCCCAGCTCCGCTATCTGAAAGGGCGTCTTTCAGAAAAAGACGACAACATGAGCAGGCTGACAGGGGGCATAGGAGCCCGCGGACCAGGAGAAACAAAACTGGAAATCGGACGTCGCCGGGTAAATGACCGAATCACCCGGCTTGAGAAAGAACTCGACTCCATAAGGCACAGACGTGAACTCAACCGGCAGAGGCGGGACAGGACCGGGATACCGGTAGTTTCTATTGTAGGATACACCAATGCCGGCAAATCAACACTTCTCAATGCGCTCACAAATTCAGAAGTACTTTCTGAAAACAGACTGTTCGCCACTCTGGATCCTACTACCCGCAGACTCCGGTTCCCTGAAGAAAAAGAAATCATTCTTTCTGATACAGTCGGATTCATACATGATCTTCCTCCGGAACTTTCCCGGGCATTTCAGGCAACCCTGGAGGAGCTTGAAGACTCTGATCTTTTTCTGCACTGCATCGATGCTTCAGACCGGAACCGGGAAGCAAAAATCCGGGCAGTGGAATCAATCCTTGAGGACATGGAGCTCACCTCAACTCCGGTGATCAGAGTGTATAATAAAATGGATTTACTTTCTGAAGGCGATCTGGAATTACTGGCTGCCCAGCCGAACGCAGTCCCTGTTTCCGCTGAAAAAAAAATCAATCTGGAAAGACTGCTTGAAGTAATGGAATACCGGCTGTTTACGGAGCAGTGACATGAATGAACTGCTGGAAGAAATCGAATCACTTACTATCGGTAAAGAATGGAGACTCGACACCGAATATCTTCTGGATTTTCTGTCCGTTACCCGGGAGCAGTACGCAAAATTTGTATACTCCCGGAGAAGACAGGTAATGGATTCTCTGGAAGTCCGGGATTATTACACACAGGACAGCGTTAATGAACTGATCAGCATTCTGGAAGCCTTTGACAGAAGCGATGCCGCGGCTGAATTTTTCTCGGCCGGTTATTACCTTCCTTCCGATAAAGAGATTTTTCTGCAGGAACTTTTCATATCGGTATCTCTTTCGCGTATGCAGAGCCAGAATCCGGACCGTGAACTTCTTGAGACCATCCTGTCAGGCTGCTCAGATTACAGAGATGCATTCGATGCCTATCTGCAGTCCGAATTCCCTGTTTCCGATCTGATCCGGTATGTGTCAGATATTTTTCTGATCCGTTCCGGAATGGAAGATCATTACCTCAGCCGTCATATCCTGCAGCAGACGCTTCTGGGTCTTATCCAGAATAAGATCATCCGATTAAAAAATATTTATCAGTCGGCATGGAGATTTCTGACAGATTACTGCCTTAAAGAAGGACTGCTGAATCCGGAAGAAGTCATTGATTCAGAGTATCAGACAAAGCATTACATACTTCCCGATGATATCAGGAATGCACTGCGGGAACTTGAACTCAGCGAAACGGAAATTCCCTCCGAAGAAGATGTTAAAAAAAATTTCAGACGACTGCTGAAGAAACATCATCCGGACAGAAACCCGGCGGGAACCGAAAAAACAAGAACACTCAATGCTTCTTATGCTGTTCTGCTGTCTTTCTGTGCGGAAAGAACCTCTTCATAAATTTTCAGGGTTGCGGCTGCCGTATTTTTATAACTGAATTCCCGGACCCGGACCTGATTATAAAGACCCATCACCTTTCTCAGTTCCGCAGAAGAATACAGAGAATTCATCCTGTCTGCAATGCATTCAGAATCGCCGACACTGCACAGATAACCACCCTTCCCGTCATCCACCATTTCCGGTATACCGCCGCCCCGGGTTCCGATTACCGGCTTACCTTCGGTCATTGCATCCAGAACTGAGGTGCCAAGACCCTCCTCACTCGATGTCATCATAAACACATCAAACATGCAGTGAAAGGCCCTTACATCCCTGCGAAACCCGGTAAATACAGTACAGGACGAAATACCAAGGTCCTGGGCCTCCTTTTTCAGAGCTGCTTCGAGTTCGCCTTCTCCTGTAATAAAGAAGCGCACAGAATCAGGGGATATATTGTATTTTTTAAGGAAAATTGCTCCGGCCTTCAGAAACGTTTTCTGATCCTTATGAGGAACCAGTGCCCCGACATTGCCGAAAACCACCGTACTGCTTTTAAGCCCGAATTCTTTTCTTAAGGACTCCGCACCTAAGGTGTCATTGACCGGCAAAGTATCGACTCCGGATTTTGCAATCCGGATACGCTCAGGGGAAATACCATCCTTCAGCAAAACGTTTTTAACATTTTCTGATATTGCGATGAAACGGTCTGTCAGCGGGCTCTGGTATTTCCATCGGGACAGAAAACTTCTGCCTGCAGGGAAATCCACCCTTCTGGAAACAACAAGAGGGAACTTAAAAAAGATTTTTTTTGCTGCCAGAGCTATCCCGTGCGCTTTCGCTGTATGTGCATGAAAGATTACATCGTAACCTTTTCCTGTGAGCTCTTCTGCAAGTCTGCCCAGTGCATAAGCGGAATAAAGATCCCACTCTCCTTTAAGAGGCAGAGGAAACACCGGTATGCCTTTCTCCTGACATTTCAGTGCGAGCGGCGATCCCTGCGGACAGACTACACTCTGCGCAATCCCTTTTTCATGCAGACTTGAAGCAAGATAAAAAGTCTGCATTTCGCCCCCTCTCCAGGTTCGGGCAGTATTTATATGCACAGGAACTGTTCTCAAGGGGACCTACCTTTGATTACGGGCTGCCTAAAATCTCAGCTGCTTTTTCAGTGAGATTCTCATTGAGTCGGGCACCATGTACTGTAACTATACGGGATGCCACATAATTACCCCACTTCGCAGACTGTTCGGGAGTGTAACCGTGCGTAAGACCATAAAGAACCCCGGCTGCGAAAGCATCCCCCGCTCCGTTTGTATCCACAGCCTGAACCGGAAAGCCTGGGACCTGCTCCGTATAATCTTTCTTAACCACAAGGGCACCATCTTTACCCATAGTAATAAAGGCAAGATCGGTGATCTTTCCGATGTATGCCGCAGCTTCCTGAATATCCAGAGTATCAGCAAATTCAAGGGCCTCCTGGGCATTTGCAAAAACAACATCAGTGTATTCCCTTACAATATGCAGAAAATCTGCCCGGAAGGTTTTAACCATAAAGGGATCGGAAAATGTAAAAGCTGCGGGTACTCCGAGTTTTTTTGCGGATTCAAATGCATGAAGACTGGCTTCCCTGGTTTTTTCGCCGCTCCAGAGATATCCTTCAATGTATGCCATTCTGCACTGTTTCATTACATTTACATCTATATCAGCTGCAGTAAGATGGGTGCTTACACCAAGATGGGTGAACATGGTTCTTTCTGCATCAGGTGTTGTAATCACGAGGCAGGTTCCGGTAGGCAGATCCTCTTCGGGTGACGGATGAACATCAAACCTGACACCAGCATCAAGGAGATCCTTACGGTAAAATTCACCGTTTGGATCCCGTGCAATTTTTCCGGTATAAAAACAGCTTCCGCCGCTCCGCACAATTCCTATCATTGTATTTGCGGCTGATCCCCCGGACCGGAGTTCCAGGCTCTGTTTAGAAACAGCCTGCATTAAATCCGCCTGCTGAGCAGCATCCACCAGGGTCATAATTCCTTTATTTAAATCGTGTTCGCGGATAAAATCGTCATCCACAAAAGCCAGAATATCAACAATTGCGTTTCCTACACCGAAAACGTCCCATTTTTTTTCACTCATAAAGACAGAATCAGGAATTACTGTCTCCGATCAAGCATATTACAAAAGCCCTGTTTTTAATTCACATCCCGGAAATTGCATTGAAAACTTACGGCCATTCTGCATAATAGTCATAGATATATGGGACACCTGTTTATTAAAGAATACCGCAGCTATAAAAGCACAGGAGACGCAGGACCCGGTGAAATTCTCGCCGCCACCTTCTACAGTGAGCTTACACACTGGATAACAACAGGCAGTCCAAATGAACAGTTTCTCGATGAGTTCTGGGACCTGTACACTCACATTCAGGACAGCCAGTCCGCCCCTTCCGGCGATCTGATTGATTTAGGCATCATGCAGACTGCAGAAGCGGTGCATCAGTATCATCAGGAAGATGAAAAAGATACTAACCCTGCGGTTTTCTATGTAAACGAAGCCCGGTGGCCGTTTTTTGCTTACATAGACGAACAGAGCTACCGCCTCGCCCGTACTGAGGATTTCTCCGAAATAGATTTTTACATTTTTGAAATCATCGGGGGGGATTTTCCTCACACCGCTGCCAAAGAATTCCTTATTGAGAATGACTGGGCCGATATCTGGACAGCTCTGAGGTATCTCGATACAGTTCCCGGTGCAGATGACCGGTACCACCTTATTAATGAACTCTTTTTAAGAAGAAAAACAGTCCATGAAAAGCTTATCCTGCTTGCTTATCTTGTCTTCACAGAAAATGAATACATAGAAGCTCTGCTGATTGAAGGGACTCTGAAACTCCCCGCCGAATTCGGGGAGGATTTTGTTTTCTATATTTATAACCTGCTGGATGCAGCACTCTACGGACATCCTCTTTCGGTGGACTGGAAACACAGGCTTCACGAAAAATATGTTAACTATACTTTATTTTTTCTTCTGGCCTACTTTGAAATCAGCCAGACCGAGCTGTCCCCGGGATGGGTTTCCGTAATAGAACAGAGTCTTGACACAGTCTGGGATTACAGCGTAATCTCTGACGACAACGTTACCTACAGTCATCAGCCTCTTCAGGATTTCACAGCGAATCTGCTCCAGCTTTTTACTGAGGAGGACCTGAGTTCCCTGCTTGAAACATCCCTTATTTATCCTGTCTTTTTCAGAAACATAGACCGGTATAATCCGGAAAGCCTTGAGAATTTACTGGGGATTCTGCTTCGCAATGAAGAACTTATGCTGCGGGAACTTGCAGCCCGGGTCGATGCCTACAGGGATTCAGATCAGAGCGAAATTGAGAAACTGATTCACGGGACCTGTCAGGACATTGCAAAATATCTTGGCTGCGAAATCCGGTTAAACGACGGGTCTCCCTCGCTCTGGGGTCCGGAAGGTAGTTTTATTTAACCTTCCGGTTCCTTTAATTCTTAATTCAGGTCCGCTGCCTGGCAGACAGCGGACTCATAGGATCATTTATCTTTCTTTTTCAGATTATTCTGAGCCACCGCAAGAAGTGCAATAGGCACATTATACGGAGAAACAGATACATACTGCAGACCGGAGCTGATGCAGAATTCAATATTCACCGGATCAGCACCATGTTCCCCGCAAAGACCGAGTTTGATATCCGGCCGGGTGAGTCTTCCTCTCTCAGCACTGATCCGAACCAGTTCTTTCACAGGAGTAACCAGAACCTGAAAAGGATTATCAGCAATCAGATCAAACTCTGTGTAATACGGGAAGAATGAATTCACATCATCCCTGGAAAGGCCCATAGTCGTCTGAGTCAGGTCATTGGTACCGTAGCTGAAAAATTCAGCGTAACGGGCCAGTTCATCGGAAAGAAGGGCTGCAGCGGGAAGCTCCACCATAGTACCGGTTTTGTATTCGATGGTAACTCCTTCCGCACGGAAAACTTCCTCTGCAATATCAACAATTCCCTTAATTTCTTTACCTTCAATTTTTTTACCGTTTTTAATGAAAATCAGTTCGCTCGGATTCATTACAATCGGAATCATAATCTCCGGTATAATTTCCACTCCTTCCCGCTTAAGCTGGCATGCGGCTTCAAAAATTGCCCTGACCTGCATTTCGTAAATTTCCGGGTATGTAACCGCAACCCGGCACCCTCTGTGCCCGAGCATCGGGTTAAACTCATGCAGTCTTTCAATCTGATCGGAAATCTTCTTTTTATCGCTTTCCTTTCCTTTTCCTTTAAGATAGTCCATGAACTCATTCAGAACATCCTCATTTCTCGGAAGAAACTCATGAAGAGGCGCATCAAGGAGTCGAATGGTCACCGGATGAGGTGCCATAGTTCTGAAAAGATCATAAAAATCTGATTTCTGAAGCGGCTGCAGATCCTTCAGTGCCGATATTCTTGCATTAAAATCGGATGCAAGAATCATCTCGCGAAACCGCATAATCCGGTCATCCTGAAAAAACATATGCTCTGTGCGGCAGAGACCTATGCCGGAGGCACCCATCTCCTTGGCAACGCGGGCATCTCTTCCCAGGTCTGCATTAGCTCTTACATAGAAATTTTTATCTACATATTTTTTAACTACTTCAATAAACTCGACAAGTCCGTTTGTTTTGATATCGGGATTGATCAGCGTGGCTTTGCCAAGTCCAATCATCGGGGGCTTATAAACAGGAACATCGATCGTTACATAATCCCCTTCCTTTATAACCACCCCGTTCAGGGTGAACTGTTTATTTGCTTTATCAACGATAATACTTCTGTTTATAATACTGACTTTTCCGAGGGATCTGGCCACAACCGGCGCATGTGACGAATACCCGCCGTCCACGGAGATGACTCCCTTACCTACTTCAATAGCCTTTACATCTTCAGCAAATGAAGACTGGACACAGAGAATCAGTCTTGTATCTTCCCCCTTCTGAAGAGCTTCCCGGTGTGCTTCCATAAGATCATCGGCTGAAAAAAAGACACGTCCGACGGCTGCGCCTGGTGCCCCTCCGAGACCGCCTTCAATAATCTGAATTCCTTCGAGGGATTTAGGGTCCACAACCGGATGCAACAGAGTTGCCAGCTGACCCGGAGGAATCTGTTCTACCATCCAGGCAGGATCCACTTCGCCGGATTTATAAAGATCAAGCAGTGTCCGTATATGGGCCTGAGTGGATTTACTGTCAACAGAGGTCTGATTAATCAGCCACAGCTTCTTTTTTTCTACAATAAATTTAACTTCGCGGATTTCCCTGAATTTCTTTTCCAGTACTTTTCCGGTTTTTCTGAGCTCGTCCAGATACAGCGGATCCAGACCGGAGATATTATCTCCTTTTTTATCGAGGGTATAGCTGTTTTTCAGGTAAGATCCGGAAATTTTGTCTTCCCCGCTGATGATATCGCGCGTGAAGTACATTCCCACGCTCGAATCCTCGCCAAGGTTGCCAAAGACCATTCCCTGAACAAGAACCGTGATATTATCATCAGGATCCAGATCGGAATCGCTGTATTTTTTTACTCCGTTTCTTATAATGACATTCAGCTGCTCAAAGGGATCATCCGGTACATTCTCTTTTCCCACAAGATTGAGCATATCTTCTGCAGTTTTTTTCAGGCGGGAAACAGAGTCCGTTTCTGATGCATATTTTGCCTCAATTTCGTCAAATTTTGCCCCTTCAATTCCGTAGATCTTTGTACCTGCTGTGCGAAGAAGGTACATGTACTCAAACCAGGCTTTATCTTCACCAATCAGTTTAGCAAAACCTGGGATTGTTAAAGGAGAAAGACCAAGGTTGAACACAGAAGGAAAGATAGGAAGACTGAGATTGGAATTAAAAACAGCTTTTACAAGAAGAGGGTTTTCGGCATCCCCGTATTTCCGTCCTACTTCGGTTTCTACTGCCTGGATGCCGTCTTTCATAAGAGTTTTAAGATCTGTGCGGTCCAGTGCAGCGCAGACATGGGAATCGATCACAAATCCAGGAACGATTGGCAGATTCATCTCTGCAAGCTCGTATGCACGTCTGCCCCGGATACCGGATCTGTTCCAGACTGCCTGGTCTTTTGTACAGCCTTTATGGCTGAAAGTATGGATTAAGGACATTGTTCACCTCTTATCAAGTATTCTCATTGTAAATCAGAGCAGTTTTTATGCAATCAGTTTCCGTTTTCCGGCGGCTTTTTTTTAGCCAAACCATTAACATTATTTAACGTTATTTTCACGGTCTTAGTCATAGCGCATTCCATACAGAGAAACACAGTTCCTTCCTCTGTGTTTGCATACGTACAAAGCCTCATCGGCCAGGCGGACAAAATCTTCCGGATTTTTCAGTTCTTCCCTGTTAAAAGGATACGAACTCACTCCGATGGAAATGGTAATGTTTGCTGTGATATCACCGATACGAATAGGTTCTGATTCAATTTTTTTTCGGATCAGCTCGCCCACTTCCATCGCTTTATCAATTCCTGTTCCGGGCATGAGTACACAGAATTCCTCACCGCCGTAGCGACCGGCAATGTAATTTCCTTTAAGATCCTCGACCGTTTCCCGGATTACTCTGGCCAGTTCTATCAGGGCTGTATCCCCTCCCTGATGACCGTAATTATCATTTACTTTTTTAAAAAAATCTATATCAGACATAATCATGGACACCGGCTGACCTGTGCGCCTGGATTTCTGAAACTCCTCTTCCATGATCGAGAGAAAATAAGCCTTCATATAGAGACCGGTCATAGCGTCTTTTGTGGCTTTCTCGTGCAGTCTGGCATTTTCAAGTGCAATGGCGGCCTGCTGTGCCAGAGCAAGGAATATCATAAGGTCATCATTATTGAAAAAAGAACCATCAATTTTATTAAGCACCTGCACTGTACCCAGCACCTTTCCTTTGGCCAGAAGCGGTACACTCATCATGGAACGGGTTACAAATCCGGAGTTACTGTCACCTTTTCTGGAAAACCGGCTGTCATTATAGCAGTCCTCGACAAGAAGCGGTTTTTTTTCTTTAGCAACCCACCCGGCGATTCCTTCGCCTGATTTCAGCCGGATTTTTTTCAGTTCTTCATCCCTGCTTCCTTTGACTGTGTAAAAATAGAGCTCCTCAGTGGCCTGATCCAGAAGCATCAGACTGGAAGCTTCCGCGGTCAGTACATCTTTGGCCTTCTCCATCAGAGTATCGAGTACATGTTTCAGATCCAGAGATTCAGCAATCACTGCACTGACTTCCAGCACATGCCGCAGCCTGCTGTTTTCCTTTCTTAACTGAGTGATTTCTGTTTCTGTTTCCTGTATCATAAAAAAAGCTTTGGAGAAACACGATTCCGATCGATCATTATTTATATATGCCTGCTGCCCGGAAAAAAAAAGCTGCCACCAGTAAAAAGACTTCTTTAAAGAAGAAAGGACCAGCTGCTGTAAAAAAAAAGGTCATTCCGAAGAAAATGCATCCTGGAAATCAGGATGAACCGGAACCGAAGCTGGAACCGGTTTCAGAAGAATTCAATTCGGTGCCTTTTCCGGAAATATTTAATTTCATAAGGAAATCGTTTAAGCAGAAAGTGAAGCCCGATCATGATCCTCAGGGTCAGTCGCTTACCATCGATGAACTTGATCGTCAGGTCAGAAATATGCTTTCTGACCTTATGCTAAAAATCATTGAGACCGGCGATCAGAAAAGATTTGAAACCCTGATTGCTGAATACCGGGCTTTTATCAATGACCTCAATCTGCTGTTTAAAAACCGCTGAGTGCCTCCGTTTCCTTTTTCATCAGCGGTGTTACTGCAAGTCTGGCCGCTGACTGTCTGTTTTCTTTAAGCCTCTGTATCAGACTCTGCTCTCCTTCTTTTTTTTTTCAAGATGGGATGCTATTCGCTGACTGTCTTCAATCACCAGTCGGAGCCTTGCGAAATCTTTTTTATAATGCTCCCCTGAAAGCTTCCATATGGTTTCTCCAGGCTGAACATTCACCAGCCTTCCGTCAGGAAGAATCAGCCGGTCGCCAGGAAACACCAGATTCGGATCCCTTAGGTCTCCTGGTGAATTCCGGCCATTTCTCAGACCAAAAAATCCGTTTCTTTTTGCCAGTGCATCCGCATAAACAAATACCTCAGCTGCCAGCAGTTCCACAGATTCTTCACCCTGGATCTGCATATCAGGCTGGACCTGTCCGGGTGCAGCAAGCTGCATCTGGTGTGCATGGGTCAGAATCCTG
>CAZQKZ010000005.1:115699-125768 GCA_964594095.1 uncultured Leptospiraceae bacterium
ATATAATTTTTATTCCTGAAAGATGTTTCATCCGGAACCGGATATACATTCACAGATGCCCTGGCCCCGGTAAAAATTCCCTTCCCGCCTTCTGCTGACACTGCACTTCGGATCAGCAGGCTGGATTCATCGTCAGGTTTTTCCATACCGGATTCCGCATTCTGATCTGGTCCTGACTTTTTTGGTATATCAGCAGTTTTTCGTTCCGGACCACCACTAAGAAAGGTAAGCCCCCAGATCAGCAATCCGAGAAGCAGCAGCCCCGCAGCACCCAGAATCCACTTTCCGTAAGACCCCATCCTGTTAATTGCCGGTTCTGTATATTCCCTGATTTTACCCACTGCCGGCTTCAGAAAAGCAGGCCAGGTCAGATTATGAAAAAAGGCCTCAATTCTTTCCGCTGCCGATTCAGGCACACGTATAAAGCGCAGGAATTTAACCAGAGCTGAGGGTGCTTCTGTTTTAAGAATTTCCAGCTGAAAAAGCAGACCGGAAAGCTTTCTGCGCTGCTCCAGTATCTGCAGTCTGTCGTGAAAAAGCTTCTCAAGGAATTCAGCAGTCTGCCTAAGATACGCAGGTGTACTTGGCAGCTTATCCAGTACCCGGTTAATATCTTTTAAATATTTTTTATAATCAGCTGAGAGATCTTCAAGCATTTCCGGATCCGGCGGAAGATACACCGGAATAACCGGAGCTTCTGCAGGCACTGCGATCAGATAGCTTTCTTTTCCGCTTATAAAAACCACCCTCATCTGAAGCGGTACATTTTCCAGTTCCAGATACTTTTTAACAGTGATTCCGCCAGAAGCAAAGCGCTTCATAACCCTTTGAAAAGTTTTCTTCTGCTGAGGCGATAACCCAGGATGCAGATTGACTCTCAAGGCCGCTGCCCGGATTAATTCACTCAGATTGGTTCTGAGGATCAGGTCATCAGGTATTTTTTTACTTAGAATTTCTATGCAGGCGTCCCGGTAAAGATCAGAATCAGCAGAGCGGTTCAGCAGGCTTTTCATGAGTTTCCGGATCGGGTCTTCGTAGACAGTTCCGTTAACGGAACCAAGTACTATATCAAAGCCTTCCTGAGGATTTTCTGTGAATGTAAACCGGTATTCATGACTCTGAAGCAAAGGGAATACTCCGGCTTCCGTTTTCATTTTAAGAAAGCGGCTGAAGGAAAAATTCCGTGAAGGGGCAGTTAATGTAAGCCTCGCAGCCACCCCATCTTTAAATTCGGCCGCGCTTTCCACTGACCGCAGCTCCAGATCATAAGGAGGTCTCATTATATCGAATGTGCGACTCTTCTTAGGATTGTCCGTAAGAGGAAAAAGGATCTGTATCTGGGTTTCGGTTTTCTCAGCCATCTTAATGGAAAAGAGACCGTGCGATCTTGATTTTGAAGTAAAAAAGATTACATCCCTTGACTTTGGCAGCATTCTGGAGTCATCGAAAGGGTTGATTTTCACATGATTCCAGATCTTTTTAAAAGCATTCAGTTTTTCAGGATCCGTAGTAAATACAGACACATCGGAACCTTTCTGGGTATTCTTCCAGCGAAGCACTTCAGCAAAACCGGAGCTTTCTGAATCTTTGGAAATCACTGATTCCACATTGTGCAGCGGAAGATTTTCCTGTAAGAAGCGATAATGATAATCAAAACCGGGATTCTGGAGCAGACCTGATCCTTGAAGATTCCAGAAAACAGACATCTCGCCTGGCTTCCTTTCATCGGGAAGAAAAACAAAACTGTAACCATTGACTGCTTTCAGCGGGGCTTTACTCTGGATTTTCGAAATAATTTCATATTCTTTATCGAGGGAGAAGTTCAGCTTTCTCTCTTTTTCGTATTCCATAACTTTGGAACCTTTCACAGAGACCTGAAAACTCCCGTTTGCCAGAAAATTAATAACTGCCCGCTCATTCAGATTTTCGTTCTGACCGGTTTTCTCATAGGCATGAGGTGAGAAATTAGGCTCTTCCTCTTCCCCCCTCCTTCCGGATTTACCTGCCGCCGGATGTGCAGAAATTTTTCTGAACAGATTCAGCTTTTCCTTGCTCCCTGCATAATGCAGGGTTTTTCCGCTTTCAGCCACTGTGGCATCCAGCCATTCCACTTCTTTTCCAAGATTACCTGTATCCTGATCGGGAATCACAGCATGGTCAATATGCGGAAGCAGCCATTCCGGAGCAGTTTTACCGGCACCTACCCTTAAAAAAGGTTTAATGTCAGTTTTTTCACTGCCGGTATATACAATAAAGGTATCCCGGTCCCAGCGGAAAAGCCTCTCGGATCCTTTAAGTTCGTTATATGGTGTTAATTTTTCATTCTTTGGCATCGCCGTACTCGAAGATATAATTTCCTAACCTGAATTTACCACCAGTGGGTATCTTTGAAACGGCTGATTTATTATCTGCCGTTCTGAATTTCGCTGCACTTCCCCACGCAGGCTGGAGATAGTGCCTGCCATCCGTTACTTTAGTTTTCAGTCTGGCAATCCCGTCGGTTCCCAGATCTTTAATTTTTAAATTCACCGAACCCTTGCTTCCGATTGACAGATTCCCGCCTTTTACTTTGGAAAGATTATAGCTTTTCCCCATATACGGTTTGGAATCCGCCTCATAAAACAGAAGTTTCCCCTGAAAACTGTTTGCAGCTTTTTTTGCAAGCCAGATCAGGAATAAACTTATTAAGAGCATCAGTGCAATGGCAATCAGCACTCCGGCAATAATGTAGAACGGAATCTGATTTTCACTTATTCCGGAACGATCTTTCCGGATTTCTTCAGCTACCTCTCCTAAACCCAGATCTTCTTTCAGCACTGGTTCAGAAACAGGTTCCTTTTCCTTATCCTGGCCGGGGGCTGCGTTTCCTGATTCCGCAGAACCGGATTCCTGTACCTGACGGGCTTCCACAACCTTAACATGCTCTGCTTTGATGCCCAGCTTTTCTTCCAGAACAGGGTCCGAAAACCGGCCAAGGTTTACATAATAAATAAATTTTTCACTGGATGGCCTGGCAGGATCTCTTATATCTTCAAGAGAAACCCCGTTCTTCTTTTTATCGGGATGAGGATCATTCAGACCATCGGAAAGGATCACCACAACGGAATTCTGATTTGCACCATCTTTCAGAGTCTCGTGCAGAAAACGGATCATCGCAGTCATATCCGTATGAAGTCCTTCCGGCTTCAGTTCCTGAATTCTGCTGATGACTTTCTGCCTGTCTTCCTCACTGCTGATTCTGTATTCTCCGAGGTTCTGTGTACCGTCATCGAATGAAGTTAAATTTACTGTATCTCCGGTCTGTACCGAAGCCAGCAGACCTGGGAAAGCAGACTTCACTTTATCTATGATTTTTTCAGGACCACTCATAGAACCAGATGTATCAATTACGAAATAGAATGTTCTGGCCGGTGGGGGCGGAGGAGCGGGTTTTTCACAGGAAGCGGAAAACACAGCGATTGCTGCCAGGAGAATTCCAGGCTGAAGCATTATACTGAATATTTTCTTTCGCTTTAAACCCATTTCAGAAGCCCCTTTCAGTAAACTTTGTATTCTTTTGTACTTTTTATGTACTCTCTTACATCGAATCCTACTTCACCATCTCTGTCCAGATACTCAAGGAGCAGAATGTAATACCACATCAGGGTATCTTCACCGGTTTCAATTATACGGAATTCACCGCTTTCCCAGTTTTTAATGATGATCCCCTTCTCCAGTACACATACCAGATCTACCTCACAATTCACCGGAACTTCTTTTTCGGCTGAAATCCGTATCAGAGAATTCCTTACATGCTCAAGGGACTCCTCGGAATCAGCCGCAAAAAGCAGCGAATACATCCTGACAATCTCATCATCGCCCGCTCCTTTATCGGTTTTATACAGGGTTTTCAGGGCGCTTGTCAGAGCAATATGTGTACTCAGATTTCTACTGCTGAGTATCTGCTCTGTGCTGATCACAGCATACAGAAATTCACTCAGTATATAACCACCGGAAAGTTCCTCGATTTTAGGTATTTTCCGGTGGTAAATCAGCATATCAACATTACGGTTCAGATAATGTTTTCTGCTCCTTACTTTACCGGTTGTCACTGTGAAGTGATCCGGTAGATGATCCTTCATAAATGTGAAGAAATCTTTATATACACTTAAATCCTTTTCTTTCCGGACTTCAGCTTTCTGTGCCAGAAGCCCTTTTTTAAGTTTATTGGAATACTTAACAAAATAATCTGTAAACATGAACTACCGGTCAGAAAATATTCAGAACTTTATTGATATCTTTTTTGAGAAATGTCTCATATCTGGATGAGGCTCCCTCAAAAAGATACTTCTGCAGCCGGCTTACAAGTTTAATTTCATCCCCCATAACCTGAAATGTAATCACACCCCCGTGCTTCACTTTTCCCCATTTAAAAAGAGAGTTCAGATCCTGAATGAGTTCACCTTCATGAAACACGATTACTTTGTTTTTCGTGGTTACCTGATAGGCCTCAATGATATTCTTCCAGGCTTCCACGTTACCGTTATGAAAAAGCTCGTTGGTTACCTGAACGGAATACTTCGGAGATATGTTCTTTTTAACAGCAGAAGCCGCTGGGGCAGGAACGGGTGCCGGTGCAACTGCAGCGGGCTGAACAGCCGGAGCTGCTCCAGGAGCCGGGGTTGCAGCCGGCTGCGGAACCGGTTCCGGTGCTTTGGCTATGATAAAGGATGGATCCTCTGCCGGACTTTTTCCATGCAGCATTTCTTTTACAGCGGCAAGCCCTTTTTCTGCAACCGTTGCATCATCTTTCAAAGATCTTACATATGCGACAACAAGCTCATTTTTTTTAAGCTCCCCTGCCGCGTCCCAGTGATCCTCTCTTGCAGGATTGATTGCAATGACGCCGAGATTAGGATGATGATAAGCAAGAACGACCGAGAGTCCGTTCCACTTTTTAAAATTATTTATAAAAGTGCTGAAATCTGTAATTGAGTTTTTCAGATTTACTGAAGAAACAGGCAGATTCATTTTATCTACAAGTACTAAAGAAAGAACAGGACTGAGCTGCTCTCTGGTAAGAGCACCCTGAGCAGTCAGATCATTCAGCTGATCCGCAAGATTTGCACCTTTTACTGTGGATTCAACCAGCATGGTAACATTTACCAGATGTCTGAGTGTTTTATTAAATACGGCCCTGGTTCCAAGACCTGTGTATTCCTTATTCACTGCCTGATTCATAACTGCCTGCTTTTTTTTAATTTTTTACTAAAGCAGGTGCCTTTACAGACACCTGCCTTTTTTCTGATTCAGAAACAAATTACAGGAGATCAGATCTCGCTGAGCCCCATTTCGCGCATTTTATCCTGCATAGACTTCGGAGTTACATCCGCAGAACCAACAGGTCCGCCTGCAGCAGGAGCTGGTGCTGCCTGTACGGGAGCAGGGGGTGCTGCCACTTCAGGAGCATTTGCTTTTTCATTATCATCGTAAGCAGTAAGGGAATGCTTAGCACCCGGTTCTTCGACTCCGAAAGCCATTTCAGAATCGGAACGAACTGTGGAACGGCGTCTCTTAAAGGAGGCAAATGCTGCGTCAGCAAAGCCCTGGGATACACCATACAGGAATTCGTTCAGAACGTTTGCCATGGTTTTCATCATATACTGCTTTCTTTTGCTTGTGGTAAGATCCACATCCAGAAGCAGACCAGGCTGCAGGTGATGAGGATTGATTTCATAAGCAAATTTCTGGAACTGATGATCGAGAAGTTTGATTCGGTCTTCGATTACCACCCTTTCGATCGGATTGGCGTAACCGTAGATCTCATCAAGTTTTCCGCGGATAGCTTTCAGTTTCATTTCCGTATTTTTGAATTCAGCAGTATAAGTCTTATTGGACTTTTCCACATAAGAATTCATTGCTTCACGGTACTGAAGGTGATGCCAAGCTATTTCATCCGGATCAGTCTGAACTTCATCGCGCTCTTTAACCCACTTCTTAGGCATTACACTTTTCGCAAGGTCCTCGAAATCCATAATGGCTTTGCGGAATCCGCCGAATTTCGATTTACGGTTTTCATAGATTGTATGAACCACATCCCACACTGCTTCCACTTCGCGCATGTAAGCCTGCATTCTTGCATCATAAATCCTCTGAAGTTCCCGGATCTGTGCCTGATCATAATAAACCAGCCTGATCGCATAGCGCTCATCCGGTAACTGGCTTTCATCCTGATCCTCATATTCCCTTATGTGGGCTTCTCTGGCATTCTTTTTGTTATCAACCAGCTGGTATCCCAGTTTGGAAGTATCAAGAATTGAGGTCAGAGTGTTTACTGCCGTATTAAAACCACGGTTACGGATATTCTCGGAATCGATGATCTTCTTGATCTGCTCGCGCATATTCAGGGAGTCATAATCATCCGGATCAATTTCGGCCCGGAGACCTTCCAGTTTCTCAAGGAATTTCCTGGCAAGAATCACATAGCGCTTTGAATTCGGATTGGAAGGATCATCGTCAGTGAATTTATCAACACGCTTAATCTTCTCGAACATAACTTCGGTATCTGTAAGTTCCGAGCGACCACTGTCGATAAGATCATCTTTCAGAACATCAATTTCCTTTTCGATGAGTTCCTGGATATGCTTAGCAAGAGTATCTTTCAGAAGATATTCCACTGTAGTCTGATAATGGAATATCGGAGAAATGAGCTCGGAATCGAGAATGTTAATGGATAGTTTAATATCCTGAACAGTTTTCGGTTTATAGAGAGAGTCTTTGAAAGCTGCCTTTACAATAGAGTATGTGTTTTCACCGCGGACAAAGGCACCTACGTCAGTTTTCTGACGAAGAATGGCGTTTGTATCGGTTTCCAGCTCATTCATTCCCCGCTGAATGTGCCCCTGAAGGTGACCATACATGTTCACTACGGATTTTTCAAGTTCCCCAGTGTTGAATTTATCGGTCCCGCCCAGTTTATCGAGGATTTCAACGATTTCCCGCGGAGTGTAACGGGCAAGGGTGCGCATTTCCTCTTTATCTACGAAATCGCGGACCTTTTTGATCATTTCATCTTCAACAGTTACATTATAACGGTTGAACATGTTTACATAAGACTGGTTTACATAATTGTAAATTTTATCTTCAATACTGGCCATGATATCCACATTTTTAAGGATATCTGCCGGTAATTTAGTCTGTACAAATCCGCTGATCCGCTTTGCCGCATCGTCGATGATTTTTTTAGACTCTACAATCTTATCCCTTCCCTCCCAAACGAGAGACTTACGTGAAGCTACCGCACTCGGGATGACTGGGTCCACTCTGTTGGGACTTTTTGGGAACTGACCTGCTGCCATAAATTATTTCCTCCGGGTTTTCGTGGAGCGAAGAGTGTTTCTGCTGCCTTATTAATGAATAAGACCATTGCTGTGTGCAGCAGACTTCTGTCTTCTTTTCACCCTCCGTTACCTATATAGCATATTCAAAAAAAAATGTCAAGCACGGCAAAAAGTTCTTCAGCTTTTTTGCAGGATTTTTCTTTGTTTATGCGTCCTCAATCAGAACAGGCTTCGGAATGATTTAAAGAAACCACTCTGTCACTCCAATTTAACACTTCTTTAACAGTATCTTTGTAAACTGCTGCCAGTGTATTCCTGACTGACATATTGTGAAAACAATTTTTTTGAACCGGGAGGTGTATTATTGCAGAAAAAAAACGTTAAACCACAAGCTCTTCTTCCCCGGCACGGGCTACTACAATTTCCCCTGCATCTTCCAGCTTACGGATTATATTCACGATTTTCTGCTGACAGTCCTCTACGTCCTTTAAGCGGACAGGACCCATAAATTCCATATCTTCCCGAAGTAGGGCTGCTGCTCTTTTTGACATGTTTTTGAAGATTTTTTCCTGAACCTCTGCTTCTACAGATTTGAGGGCTTTGGCAAGTTCCTGGTTATCCACTTCCCTCAGTACCCGCTGAATGGCACGGTCATCCAGAAGCACAATATCCTCAAATACAAACATTTTCTTTTTAATTTCTTCCGCAAGTTCAGGATCTTCCTCTTCCAGTGCTTCAATAATGGTTTTTTCCGTTCCGCGGTCCACAAGGTTCAGCACTTCCACAATGGCATCCACACCACCAGCAGAGGTAAAATCCTCGGATGCAAGGGTTGAAAGCTTTCTTTCAAGAACCCGCTCCACTTCCCGCAGTACATCGGGACTTACCCTTTCCATTGTGGCAATACGCTTAGCCACATCTGCCTGAATCTGATGAGGAAGACTGGATAAAATATGAGCGGCTTTCTGCGGCTCCAGATAGCATAAAATCAGTGCAATGGTCTGCGGATGCTCATTCTGAATAAAGTTCAGAAGGTGGGCAGGGTCCGTCCGGCGGATAAAATCAAAAGGTCTTACCTGAAGACTTGAAGTGAGGCGGTTGATAATATCAATAGCCTTCTGTGTACCCAGTGCCCTCTCCAGAACCTCACGGGCATAATCAATACCGCCACTGGTGATGAAATCCTGAGCCATCATGAGCTCATTGAACTCAATCAGTACAGCTTCTTTATCTTCCGGAGTGACTTTGTCCATCCGGGCCATTTCAAAAGTGAGAGATTCAATTTCATCATCCCTCAGGTGCTTGAAAATATCCGAGGCCACCTCCGGACCAAGTGTGATCAGAAAGATGGCTGCCTTCTGGCGTCCGTTCAGCTGCTGTTTTTTTGACTGTAACATGGCTCTCGTGTTCTGTTACAGTATCGGCCTGCCTGTTTTCTTCCGTCATTCATATTTTTTACATAGCCCTTATTTTTCCTTTGACCCGCTCTTTTCTTTTATTATACTGATCTTTATGAGTGTAAGTTCACGAAAAGGTTTTATCATTTCCATTGACCAGGGTACCACAGGCAGCCGCGTTTTCTGTATCGATTCAGAAGGTCAGGTGCTGTCACAGGCATATAAAGAATTCCGTCAGATTTTTCCTGCCAATGCCTGGGTGGAGCATGATCCGGCTGAAATCTGGAAAGGGATTGAATCACTGATCCCGGAAGCCCTTTCCCTTGGCGGACTGCAGGCTTCCGATGCCCTGGCGATCGGCATCACGAACCAAAGGGAAACGGCTCTTTTCTGGGATAAAAAAACCGGCCGGCCCGAACAGAACGCCATCGTCTGGCAGTGCAGAAGAACGGCTCCCCTTTGTGAAGAGCTTGTGAAAGCAGGGTTTAATGAAATCATCAGAAAAAAAACAGGTCTGCTGATAGATGCGTATTTCAGTGCCACAAAATTCCAGTGGATGCTGGAGCATAACTCCGAACTGAAAAAGAAAGCCGTTAACGGAGATGCCCTGGCCGGAACCATTGACAGCTACCTGTTATACAGACTCACAGGAGAACACCGTACTGATTACACAAATGCTTCCCGCACCATGCTTTTTAACATCAGCACGCTGCAATGGGATGATGACCTGCTGAAAATATTCGGAGTTCCCCGCTCCTGCCTTCCGGAGGCGCTCCCCAGCCGGGCTCTTTTCGGAAAAACGCGCGGACTGAGCTTCCTGCCGGATGGAATTCCGGTCACAGGCATGGCAGGGGATCAGCAGGCAGCTCTCTTCGGTCAGCTTTGCACCGAACCCGGAATGGCAAAGAATACGTACGGAACGGGTGCATTCCTTCTTTATAATACTGGTAAGTCTTTAGTTCTGAGTAACAGCGGCCTTCTGACCACTGTCGCTGCTGACCGGGACGGAAAACCTGTGTATGCTCTCGAAGGTTCGGTTTTCATTGCCGGGGCCGTTATCCAGTGGCTCAGGGATTTTATGAGATTCATATCCACCTCACCCGAATCAGAAGAACTCATCGAATCCATTCACGATGAAGACGACGATTCCCTGATGTTTGTACCTGCTTTCACAGGCCTGGGAGCTCCTCACTGGGATATGAGCGCCCGTGGTGCCGTATTCGGAATCACCAGAGATACCACTCCTGCTAAACTTACAAGAGCTGCCGTTAAGTCAATTGCTCTGCAGACTCTGGATCTTGTAAAGGCTATGGAACAGGATACCGGCCGGCCTCTTTCAGTGCTTCGGGCGGA
>CAZQKZ010000006.1:0-2599 GCA_964594095.1 uncultured Leptospiraceae bacterium
AGTTTTTAGTATAAAGTCGCCGCCGGGATTCATCTTTTCAGTTTCACAGAGGATTACCGGTGGCACTACAGAAAATTTTCCCTCAGAATCCGGTTCGGGGTACTGGTAAACCCTGAAGCGATCGGTAACTTTTTTCCCTAAGGAACGGCCAAGAAGTTCAAGATCATAGAGCGGATCAGATTTCTGAGGAGTCAGGCCATAGGTTCGGACATATTCTGCAAAATCCGGACGGCGATCTGACATGATCCTGTTCGCAAAGATTGGAAAGAGATAAGGAGATTCATAAACCCGATTTATATCAGGAAATTCCGGAATTCCTGCAAAACCTGAGTTGATTGCATTATTTACCCCTTCCAGATACTGAAAGGTATAAATCCGAGACTCAGAGTTGTAATCAAGAGAAGTTATGGGTATATCCAGGCCTGTGTCCAGGTCATCTCACCATGCGAGAAAAATCTTCTTTGAATTTCCAGAGTTCATCGGTTGCTGTACCAATATAAGACTCAATGAAAGTTCTGTCAAGACTCGTTAATAAACCTTCGGGAAACCGGGATAATATCTTTGGTAATTCACGTAATCTCTTCGTTTTCAGGTTTGAAATAAACTCAGAGCAGGTGTTTGTATGTCTTTTAAGGTCAAATTCAAACAAAAAGCAATTGTAAGCAAGTTGAGGGAATGATAACCTGTTGCCATTTTTATTATAGATTGCAAATTGACTTTTTCTGCAAAAAATTTCCAATATCGTTTTTCAGTTTATTTTCCCGGAATTATTGCTGTTTTTAAAAAAGCGAAAGGCACAAAGATTGCCATTCTGGCAGTGGAAGGGCTGGAATATTTCTGAGCTTTTTCTGTAAATCGGAATCTGATCCGGAAATCAATGGTTTACTTTGCATAAATATCAACATACAGTTCATTTCCGATCCGTGATTTACGTTTGATTACTGCAATATCTCCTCCCGACACAGCAGCCTTATGGCGTATGAATTTATAAAGAGTCTCATTAAAGTCAGATGGAAGAATTTTTCTGAATTTCAGATATCCAATCAGAACAGCAGAAAAGGGGGGTGGATCATCAAATAGTAATAATGCGTTATCTATATTTTTTTTATGATGAAGGTGATACTGCTCATTTTTTACAAACTCCACATTGTAACCACTGACGCGATCGTAAGAGTCATTAACATATTTTACATAACAACCATTAAATACTATTGCCAGCCACAGAAGCACCACCGCCGGAATTACCGGACCTTTCTGACATCTTTTAAAACATTTCATATGACTTGAATTCCCGACTTGTATGTTATCCTGGCCCTATCATTACGGTTTTTCCGCAATCGGTTTCAGACTGCGCAGATATTCATACATCGCAGAAAGATCCTCGTCGGTCAGATTGGAATAACCGTCGTGCACAAGTTCGCCCATAATTCCAAGAATATCTTCGCCATCAGCTTTGAGTCCCCAGCGCATGGTATACTGAAAGTCGGTCTCTGAATAGCTGCCGATGCCGAACTCAGTGTCGGGTGTAAGATTGGATCCGATCTCGCCATCATGGCCCTGACGTGACCCCGCATACAGTTTTGATTTATCGAGTGCTCCGAAAATATTGCGGGGAGTATGGCATTCGGCACAGTGACCGACGTAATCCGTAAGATATTTACCTCTGTTCCACTTTGCGCTTTTTCCAGAATCCGGCTGATAAACTTCAGGACTGTAAAATAAAACCTGCCATGCCCATGCTGCCAGCCGGAAATTAAACGGAAAATAGAGGTCCTGTTCTTTGTTCTGCTGCTTAACCGGCTCAAGGGTTAAGAGATACGCTTTCAGATCCAGCAGATCCTGATCAGTCATACCGGAAAAACTTGTATAAGGAAAAACCGGGTAGTAGCTGTATCCGGCCGGGCTTTTTCCTTCGCGGAATGCGCGAAGGAAATCTTCGTCGCTCCAGCTGCCGATTCCCGTTTCCGGATCGGGTGTGATGTTGGTTCCGTACATGATTCCGAACGGGGTTTTGATTTCGCGGCCACCAGCAAGGTAGGCGCCGCCATTCTGAGCATCCGTATGACAGCCGCAGCCACCGGTTGCCTGAAAGATATATTTTCCCCGTTCTGCAGCAGAGGTATCCTGCGAAACGGCTTCGGTTCCTTTTTCCGGCGTCTGTGCACTAAGCTCCACTGATCCTGAAAAACTAAAAAAAGACGAAGTATTGTGCATTAAATTGCTGTAAATGTGAAGGGCTGCCAGTAATGTGAATGCAGCTGCAGTCAGAATAAGAATCCGTTTCATGTTCCCCTCCGGTTGCTTTGTTTAAAACAGAATACTCCTTTTCGTGAGAAAAAGTAAAGCATTAAATTTTCAGCGGCCGAACTCATCAGACAGCTCGCGACCGGCTATGATCTCAAAAATATCTTCCAGTGTGATTATACCTGTCCAGCCTTCGTTATCCGTAACAGCAGCCATCTGAAACTGTCCCCTGATCATCCTGTTAAGAAGATCATCCGCCGGGATTTCCGCTCGCACATGAACAATTTTATTTTCTTTACAGAATTCAGAAACAGGATAATTCTTCCTTTCTGTCATAAGCATTTTTTTAATGTTG
>CAZQKZ010000006.1:2615-59066 GCA_964594095.1 uncultured Leptospiraceae bacterium
CGATGCGGTCATCCCAGATAACGGGAAATCTTGTGTAACCGGTTCTCAGAAGCGCCTGTAAATCCTTATAAGATAAAACAGATTTATAATTAACATAAGTTACATTTTCTGCGGGTGTCATTATGGATTTTACAGGAACATACGGAAGTGAGAGTACTCCGGTCAGAAGATCCCGGTCAAGACGGTCCAGGTCGCTTTCATTTGCTTTATGATGTGATTCAATAATATGCAGCAGTTCTTTCCTTGAAAGAATGTCGGGCAGATCCGGTCCAAGCAGCCGGTCCAGCATGAATGCAACAGGCGCGGCAACCGGATAAAATAAAAATATCAGAACTCTTACTAACGGAGCGGCCATGCCGCCTGCCTTTAATGCGTACTTATTGAGAGTGGCTGCGGGCAGGATCTCTCCGAAAAGCAGAATCAGTCCTGTGGCAGCAATACCTGCAATAAATCCTTCCCCGACCAGCGATCCGAGAAATATGGAAATAGTTGCATTCACAGCGGTATTACCCAGAAGGAGTGTGGTAAGAAGCAGATTTTTTCTGTTAATAAACGGAAGAATTTTTTTCGCATCGGGATTTCCGAGATCACTCATGCGGCGGATTTCATCGGATGAAAATCCCATTAAACCAACAGTAAGACCGGAAAACATGCCCGAGGCGGCGATAAGAAAAAATAATATTGTTATACTGACATACAAATGGGAATCCAGACCGGGTTCCTCCTTAAAAAATGATATATTTTAAATGAAGTTTCCAGGGTCCGGTAAACAGCCCCTGGAAATACGGTATCAGTTACCTTTTTTATTTTTATAGGATTTTTCCTTTGGCTGACGGAAATCGTCATGGCAGGCTTTGCAGGACTTTCCTACATTCTGAATCTGTGCTCCCAGAGCTTTTTCGTTCTGCTTTTTCTCGGCGGCTTTAATCAGATTGTCAAGCGCTGCACCAGCCTGCTGCCCGCGCTGCTTATACTTATCCATTTTTTTCCAGATTTCAGGCTTAGCATCTGTATCGCCTTTATCGGAGCCCGGAGTGAAATGCTTTCCAACCTGACCAAAGCGTTCCTTCATGGCTTTTGCATGACCAGCGACAGCTGCATGATCAATGTTTCCGGACTTCATAATGTCCTGAATTGCTTTGAATTCGTCTTTGATTTCGTCGAAAAGCTTCTGACGGGCCTGAATGTCCGCTTCCTGTGCCATTAATGCTGCTGATGACAGAGCAATTACGGAAGAAAGAAGAATTACACGTAATTTCATTAAACTCTCCTGATGCTTTAAACATTAATGTTTGCAGCATCAGAATACAGTCTGCTGAACTTTAAGAAAGAATTCAAGCAGATTCATGCGGCAGCGGACCGGCATTTGTAAAAAAATATTATCAGGAACAGGTGAAAAGGTAATTGACTAAGCAGCCCGAACCCGGTAAATAATCCTGAAATGGCTTCCGAAGGAAATTTTAAAGATATTGTTTTCAATGAAATTTCTCAGATTGGAAAAGCCGCAGCTGATCCCCTCCGGCTGAAAATTCTCGAACTCATAGTGCAGGCACCGCATAGTGTGGACTCCATTTCTGCTTTCTTAAATATTGGCCATGCCACTGCTTCTCATCATCTAAGGGTTCTGGCTGAACATGGGTTTGCTGTTTCCGAAAAGATCGGGCGAAACGTTTTTTACAGAGCATCCCGCAGCGGTGAAGAAATCTGGGGATTCCTGCTCAATATCTTTCATCGCAGTTCACCGGTGATCCGGGAGGCTGTCAGGGAATTTTTTGACAATGAAAAATGCCTTAAAATCAGTTATAAAGAACTCAGAAAAAAAGCAAGGGAGGAAAAGGTACTGATCATTGATGTCAGGCCCGAATCTGAATTCAAAGCCGGTCATTTTCCGGGAGCTGTTTCCGTTCCTCTGGATACCATTCAGGAAAGACTGAAAGATCTCTCAGCTGATTCTGAAATTATTGTCTACTGCAGAGGAAGATACTGTGCCCTCTCTCATAAAGCTGCTGAAATTCTGAATCTGGAAGGATTCCGGGCCCTTAGGCTGCAGTCCGGGGTTGCTGAATGGAAGTCCGAAGGGCTGCCGCTGATCCCAGGAAATGACTGAATTCGGTCAAAAATCTGAAAAAAATCATTGACATACATACAAAAGCACTTTAGTATATTAGTAAATATACAGCCGGAGGCAGTTTGTATGAGCGGATCATGCAGGATTGATAATGAATCGGAACCGGAAGTTTCCCCGAAACAGTCCGGGAAAAAGAATGTTTCTGTAATGTGTATGAACGATGAGCTTTGCCAGGTTTACAACGCACTCATGACGGCACTGTCCCTGCTTCGCGAAGGCAATGATGTTTCCGTTTTCTTTGGCAGTAAGGGTGTTCGCGCTGTCCATAAGGACGGGATTTCCCGGCTGAAATGTCTGCCTGATGAAGGAGATCTCGGAGAAAAGATCCTTGAAAAAATGGATGAGCTCAATCTCCCGCTTGCGGAAGATCTTCTTTTTTTCTTTCTGAAAGAAAAAGGCAGAGTATATGCCTGCCCGCTGAATATTCAGCTTTTTTCAATTTCTCCGGCTGATCTTTTTGAGGGGGTCAGACCCACAGATCCTGCCGTATACTATAAAAATGTTATAATGAAGGCAGATATGAATCTGACATTCTGAAAAAAGGGGCATCTGTGAAATACTGCGGAACCTGTGCGGAGGCCAGGGGAATAGACGGACTCACTCTGATTGAGATTGCCGAAAAATCCACAATGAGTAAATCTGTGTCAATCAGTTCCGCAGCTGACAAAATTATTACGTTTTAAAAAAATGGTAAAAAAATAAATTCATGAGGGTAATATGCTTACAGCAGCAGGATATTTCAGTGCAGTGATTATGGGGCTTATTCTGGGTCTGATCGGGGCCGGTGGTTCCATTCTTACTGTTCCCATTTTAGTTTATCTGTTTGAACTGGGCGCGGTATATGCAACAGCCTATTCGCTTTTTATTGTGGGTCTGACTGCTTTGTTTGGTATGTATCAGTATTATACAAAAGGTCTGATAGATATAAAAACAGGAGTTATATTTGCTGTTCCGTCCTTCGCGGGCGTTTTTATCGCAAGAAAGTTCATAATTCCGGCTCTGCCGCAGAACATTCTCACTGTTGGTGAGTTTGTGATTACAAAGGATATCCTGATCATGCTGACCTTTGCAGTGGTAATGCTCCTCGCCTCGTGGTCTATGATTCGTGATTCCGGATCAGGCGAAAAAAAAGACAGGTCAGCGTCCGGGGCCTGGTGGCTGATTGCGCTGGAAGGACTTATTGTAGGGGGAATCACCGGATTTGTGGGAGCAGGCGGCGGTTTTCTGATCATTCCGGCGCTTGTGCTTCTGGCCGGTCTTGAAATGAAGACAGCAGTCGGAACCTCTCTGATGATCATCGCAGCAAAATCTCTTTTCGGATTCCTCGGAGATGTCACCACGCTTCCTCAGATCGACTGGACATTCCTGTTAATCTTCTCGGGTCTTTCTGTGATCGGGATATTCACAGGTTCCTGGCTAAGTAATTACATTCCGGGAAAAAAGCTCAAACCTGCATTCGGCTGGTTTGTGGTAGCAATAGGGTTTTATATAATTTACAGAGAAGTATTGAGGATCATCGGCTGAACAGACCGTTATCAGAATAATGGTGAATCAGGAATACAGAAACCTTTCGGGTTCACTGAATGCTCATACCGGCCTGAGCTGGTCAAGTTTTGGCCGTTTCAGGAATTCAGCAGGAGTAAGTATACAATGTTCTTTAAATGTCTTTATAAAATGTGACTGGTCCGAAAAATCATGATCTACAGCAAATCTGGCCCAGTCAACTGAATCAGTCTGCAGCAGCTTCCAGAAGATTCTTTCCATCTTAACAATCCGGATCATCTCTCTCGGAGTCAGTCCTTTATGGGTCAGGAAGAGTCTTTGCAGTTTTCGTTCATTTAAATTAAGTTTTTTTGCCAGATGAGAAACCCTGATCTGACCGCCCGAGTTCAGAATCAGCCTGTATGCCTCATCCAGAACCGTAACATTTACCAGTGGAATTTTTTGAAGAATCTGTGAAAGATATACATCCAGATGCGCAGCCCGGACAGCATTGTTTTCAGCATTTATCAAAGCATCTGTAATCCAGTCTGTATCCCTTACTCCGGATAAATCGCTGATGCTGACAGTTTTCCTGGTAACAAAGGACATTTCGCCTCTAACCAGATTCGGCATGACCCAGGGTTTCAGAACGACAATTACAAACTTAATTCGAAAGCTCTCACGGCCAAACTGCAGGGGTTCAGTCAGCGATCCCGTAACGATGCGGAAGGAATCTGTCGCGGGAGCAGTATTCTCCTTCTTAAATGAAAAGAAATCAGAATATATAAAGATCAGACTTTCTTGTGTATAGCGGGGAATAATATGGAATTCATCCTCCTCGAGTTCACAAAAAGCGTAGGCCGAGACCATATGTCGGAGGGCCGGGCACGGTAACAGCATGGCAGATTTCACAGACTCAATCCTCCTTTTGAAAAAACTAAACTACAAAGGACTTTATTTAATCATTGAATGTGGTCAAGAAAAAAATCAGTTTTTGTCGGATTCTTTCTATACTAATGCGGAAAAAAATTTATACTTAGTGTAGTTAAATTCACTGATTAAGAAGGTCCTGTAAATGAAAAAATTATTAATAGTTATGCTGAGTATTCTCCTGCTCACTGTATCCTGTCAATCAAGAAGGAATGATAATACTTTCGTATTTCTGTTGTTTGCCGTACTTGGCCTGAATCAGAGCAATTCTTCCGGAGGAGGAGGCACTGGCAGCAGCGCGGCCCCGACAGTCACTTATTCCTCCTCATCATATTCCTTTGTAAAAGATACCGCCATCACAGCGATCACACCGGAACTCACAGCAACTCCGCTGACCAGCTGCGTATCCAGTCCCTCTCTTCCTGCCGGGCTTGCCATTGATGAAACCACCTGCGAAATAACCGGCACGCCCACTGCAGCACAAACTTCGGCTTCCTATACGATCACTGCATCGAACGCATACGGAACCGGAACGACTGCAATTTCTATTGAGGTGACGGAGAGTGGCACAGCGCCTACGGTAGAATATTCGGGAAGTCCGTATAGTTTAAGCGAAGATGTAGCTATGACAACGATCACCCCGGCACTCGGCGGATCGACTCCGGATTCGTGCACATCATCGCCTACGTTGCCCGACGGACTGAGCATTGACTCAGTATCATGTGCCATTTCAGGAACACCAACGACTGTGCAATCTGAGACATCCTATACCATCACGGCCACGAATGCCTATGGCAGCGGAACTGATACTATAAGCATTTCAGTGGTTGCTGTCGGTAGTGCCCCGGTTGTGGACTACACCGGTTCCCCTTACAGCTACACCCAGAATTCGGCTATTCCGACCCTCACTCCGAGTTTGTCGGGAGATGCTCCTGCGAGCTGCACCGCCTCGCCGACTCTGCCAACGGGACTTTCGATTGCAGCCACCACCTGCGTAATCACCGGTACGCCAACGACCGCCCAGTCTGCCACGATTTACACCATCACGGCAAGTAACGCTTACGGGGAAGGGACTGATACCATCAGTATAGAGGTTACAGCAGCAGGAACGGCTCCGACGGTGAGCTATAGCGGATCGCCTTACTCCTATACAGAAGATTCGGCTATTACAACCATTACTCCCACCCTCGGAGGGGACACACCGACCAGTTGCACGGCATCTCCGGGCCTCCCCGCCGGCCTTTCGCTCAACAGCACCAGTTGCGCGATT
Organism: uncultured Leptospiraceae bacterium; assembly: GCA_964594095.1. Lineage (GTDB taxonomy): Bacteria > Spirochaetota > Leptospiria > Leptospirales > Leptonemataceae > CAZQKZ01. Next base: position 8,426 of record CAZQKZ010000006.1, read on the forward strand.
TCCGGTACGCCAACCACGGCCCAGAGTGCTGCAAGCTATACCATCACGGCAAGTAACGCTTACGGTGAAGGGACTGATACCATCAGCATTGAAATTACCACAGCCGGAACAGCACCGACGATCAGCTATGCAGGAACTCCCTTTACCTTTACCCAGAACTCGGCTATATCTACGGCAACGGCAACCTTAGGGGGAAGCACACCTACCGGTTGTTCCTCGTCACCCTCACTACCGTCGGGGCTTTCGATCAACGCCACAAGCTGCGCAATTTCAGGAACGCCGACTGCGGCCCAGAGTGCTGCGAGCTATACGATTACAGCGACGAATGCCTACGGCAGCGGCCAGGCGACCATCAGCATTACAGTTACAGCTGCAGGAACTGCACCTACCGTCAGCTATACGGCATCGCCCTATACCTTTACGCAGAATTCGGCAATCACACCAATCAGCCCGACTCTCGGCGGTGATGCGCCTACAAGCTGCACATCGAGTCCTTCGCTTCCCACGGGGCTCAGCCTTGCTGCGACGACCTGTGTTCTCAGCGGAACGCCGACCGCAACGCAGGGTGCTGTGAGCTATACGATCACGGCAACTAATGCTTATGGAAGCGGGACTGATACCATCAGCATTGAGGTAGACTATCCGACACTGGCAAACACGGTCTCTTCTGTGAACAGCGTGAATGGTTCTGACTGGAATGATTACTTCAAAAGCACAGGAAATGTGCTTCTGATGGCTGATGATGATGCAGCTGCCTGCCTTGGCACAGAAACCGGACGGTATACGGCCTGTCATCACGGAGGAGAAAAGCGAAAAATAGAAATTTCTGAGTATACTGACTGCACTGGTCTGACCGGAAAGGACACTCTGAATGCGTTTCAGTGGCGATGCGAAGAATACGGAGGGTCTGTATGGATGGTATCTTTTGGTTTACAGAAAGACAAAAATCTTTCAGATCTCATTGATTTCGGTGCAGAGACTGACGGACCGGTCAGCTGGAAGTCCATAGGATTTGAGCTGTATAAAGACGGTGTGAAGACCGGAAAAACAGAACCGGCCGTATGGTGGAGCAATCCTCTGATGATCGAAAACGGCGGGCCTCTCGGCGAATATGTATCTTTAAGCGATGCCGGTACAATCTATATAGTAAATCAGGATATCGGAACGGATATTGCCACTTCTTTTACAATCGATGCAGACCGGGTTAGTCTGGTTGTGCGACCAGGTAAGACTGTGGCCGGAGTAACAGGCACAACAGCTGCGGGAGTCAGTGCATCGAGTCGGAAGTTCCTCTGGATCGAAGGCAGCTTTCAGGCAACAGGCAGCAATAAAGGTATCAGCTTTTCTGCTGTAACATATTCCGTTTTAAGAAATGTTACCGTGAACAATCCATCTGCCGGGACTACCCCGACAGGCATTTACCTTAGTTCAGCCTCCAACTGCAATATGCTGCACAATATTATAGTAAAAAATGCGACCGGTTATGGAACATGGATTACAAATTCGAGTGAAAATACACTGCGGAGTTATACCAGCGCCAGCAATGGTTATTCCGGAATTTATATTACAACTGCTCATAATAATGTACTGAATCAGCTTCGGGTATTCAATAACGGAGACAATAGCAATCCGCCTTTGAATTTAAATAACTCAAATAATAACGTTTTAACGGATTTGCTGATCTCTTCTGCTCCCGCGACGACCGGTATAAATCTTTATAATAACAGCCACAACAATGTAATATCTGGTGTTACACTTACCAATGTTAAGACCTATGGAATACGCCTGGCTGCTGTCCAGAACAATACTCTCATCGGATATCTCACTGCGAATACAGGTGATTTTGGTGCAAAACTGCTGCTGGATAGCGGATCAGCTAATCGTTTGCATAATATCAGCGGTGCGAATGGATCAGGCTATGGGGTCTGGCTGCTGAACACCAGCGATAACACTTTTTCAGGTATACTGAAGCTGGGAAGTCATATTGAATTAAATTGCGCTGTAACCGGCGGAACAAATCCCGGACTGGACGATACAACATGCGCTAATAACGGTACATCATCGGCGACTCTGACTACCGGAATCACATTAGCAGATTCCTTTGTTGGCAAAGCTTCTTCCGATTCTGTCAACAGCAGCCACAGCAGCGGTAAAGCAGCGTATCCTGCTGATCCGGTTGTATTTGACTGGACGAATTTCGAAAACTCATTTCGGGGATGGGGTGTGGATGGATCTGCTTTTCCCAATTCCGATACTCAGGCAAAGTGGACTGCCGGAACCGGGCGGATCTGGGACTGGTCCTTAATGGATTCAGATACTATCGTTCGTGATGTGCTCTCAGTTCCTGCAGGAAATCAAACCATCACTCATACCTGGTCAGTCGGAAACATCACTTTTCTCGATAACGCGATTGAAATCCTGAATGATGGAATAGGCAACGAGAACGGTTTATGCGAATCAAGTGAAACATGTCTTTATACTCCGAACATTGGTGCATATCAGGGTCATGGTGATCTTGAGAATATGTCATTCACAGACGGGACTGTCACGGGGGTCACTCTGAAAAAATTCAGTATCAACGGGCGATAAATAAACCGAACATCAAATTTACACCAATAATCAGGAGAGATTTATGAAAAACAGATATTTGAAGTCTGCAGCTGCATCAGCAGTTGTATTGCTCACAGTTACATGCGGTCAGATTCAGAATCCGGTATCGGATCTTACGAATCGGTATCCGACAGGTTCGCTCACCGGAACCGGTTCGCGTTCCTCGTCATCGTCTGATTCAGGCAGTTCAGAATCGGTAAGCCAGAATTCTTCGTCGGGCAGCTCTTCTGCGTCAGGTTCCGCCTCCTCTCAAAACGGGGCCTTTTCTGATAATCTGGTGATTGGTGTTACGGATGAGAGAGGTACTTTAACAGAAAAGCCAAACAATATTTTTAAGCCCGGACAGTGGGTTCATGGTATTAATAAAAAAACCAGTAAGGATATTCAGTCTAAATACGATGGAAAGGATGTCACAGTGACTTTCGAATTTGAAAGCAGCGGAAAGAAACTGGCAACACATCGCTTTACCCGGAAAGTAGATAATGTAACAAATGACCTATTTTCTTTTAATATTCTGCCTGATCCGCATTCCACTCAGATGAAATCACAAAGATGGGACTGGTCAGGAGATCTGGCAGCCGCGCTGAGTAAGCTTTCTAAAGGAGAGCACGAAATTACAATAAGAGGATTTTTGGAATCTGAAAAAAACAAAGATCAGTTTGTGCAGGGTCGCTTTATTTACAATAATCAGGACGGTAATGGTAAAATGAAAGAAACGGCAGCTTTGATTAATAAAGAACGCTCTTTCGATATCATGAAAGAAAATGAAGAGTTTTCTAAAAAGCATGGCCGGGCAGCAGATAATGTAGAACAGGTGCAGACCACAGTGCGTAACAACTGCGGACGCGATGTAGTCATTACTTTTGCTAACCAGTCAAATTCCAGTATCAATATCAAGCTGTATCATCTTCAGTCTATGAAGATTACAGTGAATGACGGAGAGTCTGTTTATATAAGCTGGAAAGGGAAAAGCACCTTCAGCGGGCCAACGATCGGCAGCTTTGAGAAAGGAAAGATGGTGAATCTGTGTAATTAGGGTCGGGCATGTTCAGGCTCACCTTTGCATTGAAAAATCCGCGTTTTTTTCCGGGATTCGCTGTAAAAAGCGCGGATAAGTGAAATTGGTTACATAAAAAATCTTTTATAAGTAAAAAAACCGGATATAAGGAATCCCAGAAAGGAAACGGTGATGACTGCAAGAGCTGTGTATTTCTGCCGGGCAAAGCTACCTGTTTGCACATCAGAAAGATTGTGTATATTTACAAGCAGATCCGTTTCTTTTCCAATATCAGAGTCAGATGGCGTTCCGGAAACATATACCTCTGCTTCGTATTCCTCGCTGTTAATGGAAAATTTTACTCTCTGATAATAACTGCCTGTGGCCCCTGGTGTTGAATTGATTCTGGGTGGTGTATAGTTATACTGGGACAGAACAATTCCCTTTGTTTCCACATAGCCCAAGCCTTTTTTTTCGCCTTCGTAATTGTTAAGGTGGTAAATGCCGTAGGCTGTTAACAAAGCGCTGATAATCATAAAAATAACGGAATTCATGTTTTTACCTTCTGAAAGTCAATTGCGTTGCCAGGATTCAGAATACACTTTTTTTCTGCTAACAGCAATCAGGTGACCCTTGATCCTGAAAACAATAAATCAAAAATTCAGAAAAATATCAACATTTTTACTGAAAATTAATCAGTAAGCATAACCCTGATCAGCCAGACCCCGGAACAGATCTATTGATGATAATTTGAATCATTGTTAAATATCCTGGTGGTTACACCTATGCATTGATTAGTGGAGAATTGCCGAAAAAACTTTTTAGAATCTGATCTGAATCGTGGATTATTCTGTTCATATTTTAATAGAGATAATTTTCAGGCCTGTTTCGGGTCGGCGGTTCAAAATAAAATCAGACTTGCAGGGAAGAGGGCGGGTGAATTTCATGCAGTTATTGATATGGATACCCGTTTAATTCCCCTTTTAAAAAAGTCTCAGCTGAGCGAAGGCTCTAAGAAAAACATCATAAAGCTTCTGGAAGAAGGAGCAACCGTTCCTTTCATTGCAAGGTACCGCAAGGAAATGACAGGCGGTGCCGGCGATGAAGAACTTCGCATTTTCAGCGAAGAGTATCAGTATGCAAAAAATCTTCTTGAGAAAAAAGACGAAACCGAGCGTCTTCTCAGTGAAAAAGGCAGACTCACTCCGGATCTTAAAAAACAGCTCAGTGAGGCAGTCACCCTTTCTGCGGTGGAGGATCTTTACCGTCCTTTTAAAGAAAAAAAGAATACCCGGGCTGCCGCTGCCATAGCGAAGGGACTTGAGCCTCTGGCTGATCTTCTGGAAAGAAAACTGATTTCCGGAGCAGAGCTCGAAAAAGAAGCTGCCCGATTTATTAAAAAAGATGTAAAGTCCGCAGAAGAAGCACTCCAGGGAGCCATGGATATCCTTGCTGAACGGTTTAGCGATAATCCTTCCGAAAGGGAAAGTGTCCGCAATTTTGTTAAATCCAGTGCTTTTATTGAAGTAAAAGCCTCTAAAGATTTAAAGGAAGAAGAAGATCCTCAGTTTGTGCGGTTTGACGGCCATGCGGAAAAAGCCGCACAGATTCCTTCGCATCGTTTTCTTGCTATTATGCGCGGGACCAAAGAAAAAAAGCTGTCTGCAAAAGTGGCTGTGGCAGTCGAGCAGATTGAGGAAGGGATACTTCGTCATTACAGCAGAAAGGTCTCAGCTTCTGCCGTGGAAGCTTACCGCGACGGACTGAAAAGACTGATGCTTCCTTCGCTGGAACGCGAGCTTCTGAGCGATCTTAAAGAAAAATCAGATATTCAGGCAGTCCATACATTCGGACGTAACCTCATGCAGCTCCTTCTTACGCCTCCGGTAACCGGCCGGGTAATCCTCGGAGTCGACCCCGCCTACCGGACCGGGTGTAAACTTGCGGTAATTGATGAAAACGGTAAATTCCTTGAACATTCTGTGATTTATCCGGTGCCTCCGAAAAATGATTATGAGTCTTCAAAAAATACAGTTTTGGCCCTCGCTGAAAAATATCATATAACCGGTGTCGCCATCGGAAACGGAACCGGCTCACGCGAAACTCAGGAATTCTTCGCACGACTGAACCGCGAAGAAAAGACAGCATTAAAATTCACAGTAGTTTCCGAAGCAGGTGCATCCGTGTATTCCGCCTCAGCTGTGGCAGCAGAAGAGTATCCCGATCTTGATGTAACAGTTCGCGGAGCCATCTCCATCGCCCAGCGTCTCCGGGATCCAATGGCTGCTCTTGTAAAAATTGATCCGAAATCTCTGGGCATAGGGCAGTATCAGCACGATGTGGATCAGAAACTTCTGGATCGTAAATTATACGAAACTATAGAGGATCTTGTGAACCGTGTAGGGGTCGATGTGAACAGTGCCTCAGCGAGTCTGCTGACGTATGTGGCCGGAATCGGACCTAAGCTTGCCAAAGAAATTGTGAAACACCGGGAATCCAAAGGGCCTTTCCGGTCTAAAAAGGATCTGCTGAAGGTAAAGGGACTTGGCGAAAAAGCTTTTGAACAGTGCGCCGGATTTCTGCGTATTCGCGAAGGAGATTCAGTGCTTGATAATACCGGTGTGCATCCGGAAAGTTATTCCATTGCGTCGCAGCTCCTCGATAAAAAAAATCTGGCTGCCCTTACCGCTGAACTGAAAAGCGGATCGATCAGCGATGTGCAGTCTCTTTCTGTGAATGATTCGCAGTTAATAAAAACCCTCTCCGAAAAACTGAACTGCGGTTCAGAAACATTAAAAGATATTGTAAAAGAACTGCAGAAGCCAGGTTTTGATCCGCGAAGTGATTTGCCCGATATACCTTTCCGCGACGATCTTACCGATATTCATCAGCTTAAACCCGGTGCCGTGATTTCCGGAGTTGTGCGAAACATCACAGACTTCGGTGCTTTTGTTGACATCGGTCTGAAAAACGATGCTCTGATCCACATTTCAGAAATCAGCGAACAAAGAATCTCGCATCCGCTGGAAGTGCTGTCTGTAAACCATTATCTGCCCCAGGTCCGGGTTATATCCGTTGATGCGGAAAAAGGAAGGGTGGGCCTGAGCCTGAAACCGGGGTAAGGAGGGAGATTTGTGGGAGAAATCCTGCTATTTTTTCTCCTGATTTGTAAAATTAATTGTCGGCAATATAATCGGGGGTATATTTGCCTGAGCGGTATAGCTTGTAATAATACTTCTGGCAAATGGAAACAGAATAGCCGGCCCATTTTGTTTAGAAAGTGTATGGAATAATTCATCAGACATTTCATCAGAAGCCTGAAATCCGCCTTTTATCTTAATGAAAAAAAATAATCTGGCAGATTCCGCTTTGACTGTAATATTTAGTACAACTTCAACGAACCGCTTATGCTCTGAGGAGAAATTATTTTCAATACTTACTGTTTGACTGATTTTTTCAGGTTCTTTTCCAAAGTCATCATCAATTGCAGAATCAATTTTTGATATTCGATAGCCTAAAAATTTAAATTCACTTTCATTCATTTTATGCTGCACTCGAAATGTTTGTTGTGATATCCTGATTAATATCTTCTTCATCAAATGAATAACTGATTGCTGCACCGGAAAAAATAAAAAATTCTCCCGTAAATTGAGAAGATGAATACGACAGGTTTGTCTCAATAGAATCATCAAACACTTTTACCTGATCTCTTGATAGAGACTCATTGTAAATTTCTATATAATCATCAGCACCTAATGATTTCATTTTATCTAATAATTTGTTTAATTCTATAATCCCATGTTCCATACTATTAAGCCCATTCCGTTTTAATTAATCTATTATTGACAATTACTGTCTCATTTTTAACACATATCTGCAGCTGAGGTCGTCTTATAATATAAGAATAGTATCCTGACTCCTTCTTTGAATCAACAAGTGCCCTGATAAAATCTATATCCAGTTTTTCCATCTGATGAAATATTAAATTTTCATTAAATTCTTTGGTTTCTTTACCTGCCTTTTTATGTAACTCTATTGCTTCTTCTTTTATTCGATCATATATTTTTTTATGTTCGACTTCGAATGCAATATCTATGTATTTATCACTTTCTATACAGGCTTCGAAAACTGCCCAGTTTTTAAAGTGCTTTACATACTTAGCCCAATCACGAGCCTCAGTGATTCCATCGCAAAGGTCATTGTATGACTCGAAGAAATATACCCCGCTTCCAAACCATTCTTTAGAGCCTGATTTCTTGTAACCATTTTTGATAATATTTTCGGCCGCTTCTGCTTTTGTTCCATGATAACATGTAAGTTTCATATATGTAAAATACAAAAAATGCTAACATAGCAAATGATAGTATTGCGCATTTGCCTATTTACTCTTGTGACTCTAATAATGCATCTACCTAACAACTCGTCAATACAAAAAATTTTGCTTGCAATATACACCATCTGTAATTATAATAATTACTGTAGGCCCCGGATCTTCTTCTCTCATCCCCTGCATCCTGCGCCACCAGCTCCCCGCGAAACGCCTTCGCCAAGAATCGCCTGTGTGCTCTTTTCCAGTCTATCGCTTACCGCCTTCACATTAATGAAGTAACCGGATCATTAGGAAAATACTTTTCTGCAAGCATCCCCAATCTGAAAAGCTGAGGTTCATCTGCATTCAGAAAGCTGAAATTACTGAGTTCGGCCATAGATTTCAATGGCTAATTATACTAATATCCATTATTTTTTCAAGATATTTTCTATGTCTGAATATACATAGGGTACACCTTCATGTCACTTCCTGGTTTCAGACAGGTAATCAAAGACCAATAGATTGACCATAGTAACATGCCTACTTGTATCTATGTGTAATATTCAGAAGATTTTCTCATTAGCGGTGAATTTTTTTTGTTTTTTTGAAAAAAAAATCCCTTGACATTGATCCCATATGGCCGAATCTTTAAGATAATACGCCTCCTGACACCTCTGAATTCAAGTGCAACATAGGAGGCATTGGCATCATAGTGTACAGTGTATAACGAGCCTGCTCTAACTATTTCTGAACAAATAGACCACTTCCGAAACAAAGGTCTTACTATCACCAATGAAGACCTTTTACGGCAAACTTTATCCAGAATCAGCTTTTCCATTGATTATTTCAATAACATCCGATCCACTGTTAAACAGCTTAACAATCAGATATAACATTAGATCGGATGTTGTAATCCAATCTTTATTGACATAACATTCGAGCTGATGTTATTAGGCCCATGGAGTCTAAAAATCCGGAAAATCCCATATCGCTTTTCGTGAAGAAGGAGCGCAAAAAACTGGGGTACACCCAGAAAGAATTCAGCGAAAGAGCTGGTGTTGGTTACAATTTCATCAGGGAGCTGGAACAGGGGAAGGCAACGCTTCGCCTTGATCTGGTGAATCAGGTTCTTGGCTTTTTTGGGTTTCAGGCTGGGCCGGTTCCGGTCAATCGGGAGGATTCCGGTGCATAGAAGCGGAGTGGTTCTGTTCCAGGGAATCCGGGCGGGGGTCATTGAGGAACTTCCGGAAGGCGGATATCGTTTTACTTACGATGATGATTATTCCGGCCCGTCGGTCAGCCTCACTCTCCCCAAAAAAAACAAAGTCCACGAAAGCCGAATTCTGTTCCCTTTCTTCGATGGGCTGATTCCGGAAGGATGGCTTCTGTCTGTGACTGTAAAAAACTGGAAAGTGGATGAGCGGGACAGAATGGGTCTTCTGCTGACAGCCTGTTCAGATACAATCGGTACTGTCACGATTCAAAACGAAAACAAACCTGTAAAAAAAACTGATTCGCCTGAGATAAAGCGATCCGGCAGTCCTCCTGATTCCTGGCTTGTATGTCCGGTCTGCATGAAAGATCTGTCCGACTCTAAGGGCTTCTATCATCCGGAATGCTCAAAAATCCTTTTCGGATCTCCGGATTCACCCAAGGTATGGTTCAGTAAAAATGATATTGAGGAGCTGGGCCGGCTGTCGGTTTTATCCCGTGTAACGATTCCAGGTGTTCAGAAAAAACTTTCTGTATCCCTTGTATCTAAAGAAGGAAAAGAAAGCCGCATTACGATTACGAATGTCTGGGGAACTCATATTCTCAAACCTCCTTCCGAGGATTACCCGGAGGTCCCGGAAAATGAACATCTTACTATGCAGCTGGCAGCTCATTCCGGAATACTTACAGAGACTTTCGGTCTTATACCGCTGGCGGACGGGGCATCTGCCTTTATCGCGCGAAGGTTTGATCGCAGACTGGAAAAAGCTGAGCGAATTGGTCTGCCCTGTGAAGATTTTGCTCAGCTTACAGGAAGACTTACTATTGAAAAATACAAAGGAAGTCTGGAGCAGGCGGCAAAATCCATTACAAGGTGGAGTACTGTTCCGGGCGATGATCTGCTTCGCTTTTTTGAACTGAATCTCTTTTCTTTTCTGACCGGGAATTCTGATATGCATCTGAAGAATTTTTCACTTCTGACGGAATACGATGATGCAGACAGACCTGTGATAAGGCTTTCTCCTGCCTATGATCTTCTGAACACTGCAATTCTTCTGAATGACGACGAAGAGACCGCGCTGACTCTGAATGCCCGAAAGAGGAAAATAACCTATAAGGATTTTATGGAATTTTCAAAGACAATCGGAATTCCGGCTAAAGCAGCATCAAGGTCAGTGGACAGAATACTTGCTCATACGGAGTCATGGGAACATCTTACGGGCAGGAGTTTTTTATCGGGAGAAATGCAGGATAAGTATATCTCTGCAGTGCGGAAACGGATCAGTCTGCTTAAAAAGAGGGATGCTTAAACCGGAAAATAATTTTACCAGTTGACTGTAGAACCGGAAAAAAATATTGCCAGATTTTCTCAATACTGAAGAATCAGATCATTGTTTCCGGTTCGCATATGAATATGCTTAAAAATATAATACTGGATTTTCAGGATTCAGACATTACCTGGGAAAGTCAGTGTCATTATCGGAGTCAGGCGCTGCGGTAAATCAACTTTTTTTACTTACCTTTTACAACACGCCGGTAAAGATTCAGATGTTTTCGCTTCAGGGAAGCATGGCCGCTGTAAACCAGCTCCTTACTGACATTCAGAACAGCTCCCTTCTGTTTTTTAAAAAACCAAAGAAGCGATTTATCCTGAACAGCCACATGAGTGAAGAGCCAGTTTTTCAGAAATCCGGCTGTTTCTGCAAGCACTCCCGGGTCTCCGGATTCAATGGCTGAGAGGTTCTCTTTTGAGCGGATCCGGTTCATGAAATGCCGGTGCTGTGCATTATGCGCTTTGAATCCTGGATAACCGGCAGACTCCATAATCTTTTCCTCAGTGCTGAAATGAATGTCTGCATACTCATGGATCTGATTCAGGTTCTGCCGGAACGCTTTTATTCGGTCCTCCCTTTCGGTGTAAGACCTTGCCTCACGTTCCAGTTTCAGCATAATATAAATAAACCATAAATGCTGCATATCAATCAGGGGTATCCTGATGCTCAGGTCATATGTTTTCCACATATTTCTGATGGTTTTGATGATATCCTCTTCGTGGTTTTTTATATGAATTTCTTTGCCTGTTATATACTGATAAAGCTCCATCTGCACCGGGGAGATGTATACATCTCCTGAGTCAGTCAGTTTCCTGATCAGTGCTTCTGTTTCTTCCGGCTTGGTTCTCAGAAAAGCAGCATATTTCATATCTTCCTTTACTGTGTGCCTGTAAAGCCACTGGATGAGTTCATTGATAGTATGGATGGCGACAGACTGTTTTGTCATTCCTTCACTGCGGCTGTTCTGCATCAGCTGTTCAATGAAACTGTTATGTTCGAGTATATGCTTCATTGCGCCCGGGTATCCAAGCTGGCGAAGAAGCTGTGCCTCAAGGAAGAAATGCTCAGAGAGAAAATCCATGACCACTGAGAACCTGGAAAAAAGATCGGGTGGTATGCCTTTGGATTCGTTTGCGGAACTGTGCAGGTCCATCATCAGGTGCATCAGATAAATATGATGCAGATCAATGACAGGGATACCGCTTGTTAGGGGATGGTCCAGCCAGAAATTCCGCATTCTTAAACGGCTGCTGTTTTCGGTTGTCTGCATGATTTTTACCTGCGGCATTCTGCACCTTCCGGATAATTCCCACCAGCGGGGTATATATCCTGTAATCATTTTAAATTTAATGTCTGTGTAAACATTGTTTCTTCTGTAGTCTGAATATCGGGTAATTACAATCCGATGTCAAGAAAAAAAATTACCTGGCTAACATTTTTTTAACGATAGGATCACTGTTTTGTGTCGGAAAGGTTCTTTTTCATATAAAAAGCGGGTGTCAGCAGTAAAAAAATGCTGACCAATTCAGGCGGATATACTAAAACAGGACCATGGGAATCATCAGAGACATCGATAAGGGAAACGGAGAGGTCATCAGGGTTGAGATATCCGAATACAAGGGTGCTCAGTACCTGAACCTGCGGGTCTGGTATACCGATAAAAATTCTAATGAGCTGAAGCCTACTCAGAAGGGTATTACAGTAAAACCTGAGCTGTATGAAGCACTGAAAGAGGCTGTGCTGGCAGCCGAAGGCCCAGTGAAGGAAATTCTGGCCAAATAACAGAAAAGCCGCACAGATGTGCGGCTTCTGCTTTTATTCAAAGCGGCCGATTATAGTACCAACAGTTTTATTTTTTTCCCCGGCCCTGATGCATCATGCAGAAGGACCTGGATTCGTACAAGTATTTTTTATAAAAAAAAGCGTCAGGAGGCGGATTTTTGCACAGAAAACTTCTTTGGCTCATTCCCGTTTTCGCCATAGTGTCTCCCGTTGCCGGATACTTCGGATTCAGAGCCTATGTGCTCTTCAGCAGTCCCCATCTGGAAGTGTACACTGAGCGGATGCAACCGGTACAGCCGAATCTGATTCTGGACCGGAATGAAAAGACTGTGTCGGAGCTCTTTTCCGTCAGAACAGGCTCCCTTACTTTCGATCAGATCCCTGTGACCCTGCATGATAAACTTGTTTTTACAGAAGATCAGTCCTTTTACGATCACGGTCCGATTCACTGGCCTTCGCTTTTCCGGGCTGCGCTTCTGAATTTCACCCTTGCCCGTTATTCTCAGGGAGGGTCCACTATCACGCAGCAGCTTGCTCGCATACTTCTGGACCGGCGGGAAAAGACGATTTTTCGTAAGCTGAAGGAAGCTGCGCTGGCCTATCATCTTGAGGACAATTACAGCAAACAGGAAATAATAACAGCTTACATGAATCTGGTGTATCTTGGTCACGGGACCCAGGGTATGGAGACCGCTGCATCTTTTTACTTCAGGAAATCCATAAAAGATCTTAACTTTGCAGAAGAGCTGGCGCTTGTCAGTCTTCCCTCAGCACCGGAAAGATATTCTCCCCTGAAAAACCCGGCATTACTGGAAAAGAAAATGGACGCTGTTTACAGCCGGATGCAGGAAGAAGGTTTTGCCGATATCAGTCCTTCCCGGTATGAAGCTCTGAAAGAGGCTTCCATCAGGAATATCAACAGGTCTCCCAATGAATCAGTATTCGGAACAAGGACGGATTATGCACCGTATGTAACAGAATACATACGTCTGAAGCTTCGTGAGCTTTTCGGAGAATCGGCTGAATTCAGTGCCGGACTCAGGATTTACACGACTCTTGATCTCCGGCTGCAGAAGGCAGCTGCTTCAGAGACTGTGAAGCATATACGCGAAAACGAAAAACGATTCCGGCCTGTTATGATGCAGCAGGGCAAAGTAATCCGGGAAACCGGTGATGCTGCTGATCTTCGGACGTTCTACGAGACGGCCGGTATGGGACTTGTTCTTTTCGGATATCCTGATTCGGTTTCGGAAAAACCTGTTCTCCAGTCTGCTTCCGTAGGAATGAATCCGCAGACAGGCGAAGTCCTTTTTATGCAGGGAGGTACTGAATTTTCTGCGCGAAATCAGCTGAACCGGGCCGTTGCAATGAAGCGCCAGACAGGAAGCTCCATTAAGCCTTTTATTTACGCTGCGGGAATTGATTCCGGGATTATAACTGCAGCAGATATTCTGGACGATACTCCTCTTTTTTTTGAACAATCGAAGCGTTCTGCGAATGATCCAGGTTACTGGATGCCGGGAAATATTACCGGAGTTTATGAAGGCAGGGTAAGTGTGCGAAGGGCTCTTACTCAGTCCAAAAATGTTCCGGCTATCCGGCTGGGCCAGGCATTGGGAATGGAACGGCTGGAGCAGTACTTCCGCCTTTTCTTTTTTCCGGACGATGCGAAGTTTGCCTCAAGATTCCGTCAGGATTTCACTATTGCCATTGGTTCCCTCGAAATGACTCCTCTGGAAATGGCTGTGGCTTTCAGCAGCTTTGCCAATAACGGTGTGATTCGCAGGCCTTATTTAATAAAAAAAATAACTGATGCTTCCGGCAATGTGCTGTATAACGGAGAGGGAGCCGACGAATTCGGCCTGAATATTCCTCCGGAGCGTCAGGTAATCACGGGAGATGTAGCAGCAGTTATGGCGGATCTGCTGAGTGATTCCGGGGATGTCGGAAATGCAAGGGCTTCCGGTCTTGTTAAGGGCCCTCTGATCGGAAAGACGGGTACCACAAACGAGCACAAAGACACCTGGTTCGTTGGCTCTGTTCCTGGTATCACTGCAGTAGTATGGGCCGGTTATGACGATCCGCTTTATTCCACCGGCAGCGGAACCGGGGCAGGTCTTGCAGGCCCGCTCTGGGGAAAAATCATAGGAAACGGAGCGGAAACAGGCGAAGGAGAATTTCAGTTTTCGCCATCTTATGTAAATATAACCGTCTGTAAGGACTCCGGTAAGCTTCCCCGGGCGACCTGTCCTCGCAGGATCACAGAGGTATTCACTCATTCTCATTCGCCTGATGAGCTGTGCGATGAGCATGATCCCTCATCAGCTCCCGAAGTCCGCCGCTTCGGTATCAGCAGGGACTCTGACTTTCAGTGATGCAGATGTTTAAAAAACTGAAAATACTGTTTCTTCTGCTTGCAGCCATTGGTTCTCCTGCATTCGCTCAGGGCGGTTATGCAGGCAGGCCTTATTTTGAAGAAGCTTACAGGCTTGAAAGTTCCGAGCCAGATAAATCAATAGGACTTTATAAAAAAGCACTGCAGTCAGGTCTTGATGCAAAAATGCGAAGTGCTGCAGTATGGAGACTGTTTCACCTTCACCGGAATCAGAAACAGTACGGAGCTGCCTGGCTGATGCTTCCGAAACTTGGTTCCGGTCAGGGAACATCAAAGATACGGTCCGATCTGATGAATGACATGCTCTTTGCCTGGAAAATCAGTCAGACTGCGCTGGATCATTATCTGAAAGGAATTTCAGCACTGGACTCCGGTTCTTCCGATTACAGCAGGCATTTTTCCGCTGCTGTTGCGGCATCGGGCGGAAATCTTGTTTTTCATAAAGAAATTTCCGACCGGCTTCTCGAATACGGCAGAAATCAGGAAGCCTACTCACTTATGAGAGCAAGTGACAGCAGTGCTCCTGCAGCCGCACTTCTCGAAGCTGATAATCTTCTGCAGCAGGGCCGGACAGAGGAAGCTGAGCAGCTGCTCCGGAATACTTCGCTTCTTTATATACCTTCCGAAAACGGGCAGAGTTATTCAGCCGGTCCGGCAGCTTCGTTGAGTCAGAATGACCGCTTCACTCTTCTTTATCTGATGGCCCGGATTTACAGGGAAAAGGGAAATATTTATGAGAGCACAGTTTTTTTCCGGCTTGCTTCCCATTATGCGCAGGGCGAAGAGCAGAACAGACAGATCTCCCTTGCCGCATTCGGACTGTATAAGAACGGGTATCCTCTTCAGGCTTATCTGCTGGTTTACAGATTACCGCTTTCATCAGATTACAATATGAGGCTTCTTTCGCTGGTATTAAAAACCGAGGTTGCTGATGATTCTGCATCCTGGGAGGCACTCACTGCAATGGAGAAGGAGCTGCAGGAACAGAAATCCAAAGGGAACGGTGGATTTCTTACTGAAAAGGCTTTGAGACTGATTTCCTCGCGGAGTAACCGATGATGCAGAAAACTTTATTTCTATTGGTTTTAATTTTAATTTCTGCAGCCGGGTGTGCCTCTTCGCCTAAAACAGGAAGTCTGCCCCCGGAAGAGAAACTGAATAATGCAAAGCCTGAAGAAAACAAAAAGATTGAATCAATCGAAGAACTGCGAAAAAAGGTGGAAAAGCAGCAAAGGGAAATAGAGGCACTCAGACAGGAGAAAGCCCGTTCCGATTCAGAACGACTTCGCCTGGAACGGGAACGGGAACGTGCGGAAGCAGAGCGAATCCGTCTCGAACAGGAACGTACCGAAGCAGAACGACTTCGTATGGAGCGTGAACGTTCGGAAACAGAACAGGTTCGCCTGGAACGGGAACGTGCCCAGGCAGAACGACTTCGCCTCGAACGGGAGCGTGCCGAAGCAGAGCGAATCCGTCTGGAGCGTGAACGTGCGGAGGCAGAACGACTCCGTCTGGAACAGGAGCGTGCGGAGGCAGAACGTATCCGTCTGGAACAGGAGCGTGCGGAAGCAGAACGACTCCGTCTCGAACAGGAACGTGCGGCAAGGCAGTCTGAGCTGCTGAAAATTGATAAAGAAAAACTTAGTTTTTACAGGCAGGATCAGGCAAGGGTCACAGGGAATGTTTTTACTCTGAAGGTACCGGCAGGTAAGACAGCATATCTGGCAAGGAACAAAAAACCGGTCCAGTTCCATGGGTATTCAGAAATCGGAAGCCGAATGAATCCGGTTCTGAGTGAGGTTAAAATCCTCCCCCTAAACGAAAATCTGATTCCGCTCCTTTCAAAGCAACCGGGCAGTTTTGTGATTTTTTTTCTCCCGGAAGGTCTGAAAGGGAAGGTTCAGCTGGAAGATCAGTTTGAGCTGGCTTCGCTTAGGACCTCAGGCGGCAATATTTTATTTATAATTAATATTATTGTTGATAAAAACGGGGTTATTCTGCTGGACGGGGAACAGCCTTCTGTGCGGCAGGGTTCACCTCCTGCATTTTTCCGGTTTGATGCTCTGGATTTACGGCTTGTCAGGGATTCCTAATACCTGCCTGTTCTTCATAAATCAGCAGGTTCATTTCTTTCTGGAATTCAGTATCAAACTGCGATCCGATTGCCGCCCATTCTTCGAGGAAGAGGTTCAGAAAAAAAGTCCGGTTCAGGATGCTCCGCACATGCATACTGAAACTCAACATATTTGTTATCCAGATCGTCAAAGGTGCCGTATTCTTTCTCCAGTCTGTCTTTTTCTTTTTCCCGTTGCAGGCTCTGAACAGAAAGAAACAATCCGGTGGTACCAAATATAATCCCGAATATTGTAACGATATCAGCCCCGGCCTGAAGGTATTCTGCAAAACTGATCATTCCTGACCAATAACCCGGAAGGGCAGACAGTGTCACTTTATTTTATACTGCAAGCCTGCGATTGTTTTACTGCCTGCCTGTACCTGTTGGCTGACAGGCTGGGACGGGCGGGCCTGAAAATAACTCTGGTATTCTGAATCACTTGACTTCCAGATGCCGTATCTGATCCTGCACACACACCATTAACAGGAGATTTAATATGCCCCGCTTACTGATTCTCGGAGCCAAATCTGACATTGCACGAGCCTGTGCCCATGAATTTAGCCGGAAAGGATTCGATATCACACTGGCAGGCCGAAACCGAAAATCTCTTGAAGCAGATGCAGCTGATCTTCAGATCCGTCACAGCATTAAGGCGGAGGCAGTGGAGTTTGATGTTCTGGACTATAAAAATCACAGCAAGTTCTGGAAATCTCTGAAAGTACGTCCGGATGCAGTGCTTTCTGCGATTGGTTATCTGGGCGATCAGAAAACAGCTGAGTCTGATCCCAAAGAGGCATCACTGATTATGGAAACTAATTACAACGGACCCGTTTCCATTCTGAATATTGCTGCTCAGGAATTTGAAGAGCGCGGTTCCGGAGCTATAATCGGGATTTCTTCTGTTGCCGGGGATCGCGGACGTCAGAGTAATTATATTTATGGTTCAGCAAAAGGTGGATTTTCAAGGTATCTGGAAGGACTGCGTCACAGGATGCACGGAAAGGGAGTTTCAGTGCTTACGGTGAAACCTGGTTTTGTAAGGACTGCAATGACAGCAGGTATGAATCTGAACCCTAAGCTCACTGCAACCCCGGAACAGGTGGCTGCGGATGTTTTTAAAGCATACAGTGCGGGCGGGGGAACCCTTTACACATTATGGTTCTGGAGATTTATAATGCTGATAATACGGCATGTTCCGGAATTCATCTTCAATAAAACAAAACTCTAATTATTCACAGTCTGGCTTTGCACTTCCCGGCTGATCTTTCCGTCGCTCATCACGATCTCCCGGTCAGCCATAGAAGCAAAATCCGGATCATGAGTTACCATCATGATGGTGGTCCTGTTTTTCAGATTGATTTCTCTGAAGATCCTCATTACAATTTCGCTGTTTTCGGAATCAAGATTTCCGGTTGGTTCATCTGCAAAAAGGATATCCGGTTCCATTATCAGTGCCCTGGCGATGGCTGTTCTCTGCATTTCGCCCCCCGACATTTTTGAAGGGGTGTTATTCATTCGGTGTATAATTCCGAATGTTTCCATAAGGTAGACTGCGTAATCTTTTCTTTTTTTCTCTTCGCGTGATTTAACCGCGGGCTGCAGTATGTTTTCAATTGCGGTGAGCTCAGGAAGAAGATAGTGATGCTGAAATACAAATCCGGTTTTCCTGTTAAGAAAACGGCTCTGATCTTTTGGCTTCATTGCATGAATGTCCTCTCCAAGAAGCAGCACCTGACCGGACGTTATTTCATCAAGGCCACTGACTGAATAGAGCAGGGTGGATTTTCCCGATCCGGATCTTCCTGTAACAGAAACAAAGCTTCCTGCTTTAATCCGAAGCGAAACTGAATGAAGAACCGTGACGGGCGGGGAAGGAAAAGTCCTGGTTACATTTTTACAGATTACAGCATACATGCAGGATCAGTCAGCCTCCCGGATCACCTGGATCGGTTTCATTCTTCCCGCTTTCCATGAGGGCAGAAAACCTGCAGTTACCGATGCTCCTGCCACAATTAAAAAAGCCTGTATATAAATCACCGGATCAAAAGAAATAAACATACCTCCCATACCAGGCACCAGCTCAATGGTTTCCATATAAAGAGATGCGAGCCAGCCGGTAAAAAGACCTGTCAGAGAACCTGAAACACCGAGAATAATCCCCTGATAAAGAAATAATAATATTATATCTATTCTTTCATATCCCATGGATCTCAGGATAGCTATTTCCTTTTTTTTATTTACAACAGACATGTTAAGAATATTGTAAATTCCGAATGCGATAACAAGCACCAGTACAAAAAGGGAGCTGAGTCTTGTCACATTCTGAGTTTTGGTGATGCTCTTGAATCTTTCATTCACCTGATCCCAGCTTTCCACTGTATCCTGGGAAAAAGCTGACCATTCTGATGCAACGGATGCTGATTCGCGGAAGTCCCTGAGCTTTACAATAATGGAATTAATATGGCCATGTGATGCTGTGATCTGCTGTACAGTGCGGAGTGAGGCATACACTGTACTGTCATCAGTTCTTCGGCTCCCTGATTCAAATGTACCGATGATTCTGACCGGGACTGCTTCTCCGCCTCCCATGCTGAGGATTATGGTATCATGAAGCTGTACTCCAAGTGTTTTCATAAGTCCTGTTCCGGCAAAAATAAGGGCACCGCCCCCTCTGAGATCAGAAAGGTTCCCGGATTTTACAGTGGATTCGATATTTGTGGCTGAACCATGCATGTCCGGATCGATGCCATGAAGAGTAACATCCACTTCTGCAAATCCGTTTTGTATGATAACGGAACGGGATATCATCGGCGAATAGGAGATGACTCTTGGGTCGTTTTCAAGTCGGTTTTCCCACTGAATCTGTTCAGTAATAAAATGGTTGACTCTTCTTCCTGCCGGTTTTCTTTGCCAGTGTATACCGTTCCCCCGGAAAAAAACACCTTCCAGGGATTTTTCTGTAATGTAATCGTTTCGCACACTTATATTGATATGCCCTGTGGATTCAATCAGGTTATCCTGAATTTTTGTCTGGAATCCGAGCATCATTGCAGAAAAGGCAACATATCCGCCTGAGCCAAGAATCAGAGCGATGAAAGTAAGGATACTCTGGGATTTACGGGTAAGAATATGCCGGATTGCAAGTCGGAACATAAAGTTTCAGTTATTTACAGTGATCCTGTCCATAAGGGTCAGAACGGGTTTCCGGATTTCAATTAAATCATCTTTCACTGCGCCGGTCTCTGCCCTTGCTCTGATTACTTTGTCATTTCTTATAAAGGTAATAAACCCCTCCCGGAGTGCGTTTTTAGGTACAAAAACCGCGTTGGTCCGTCTGCCTGTTTCAAGAGCCACATCGCAGGTCATCTCGGGCAGAACACCATCGGGAAATTTTTCTGCATCAATTCTTGCAAGGAACTGCGAGCTTTCCGGACTTGGGTAGGAGCGAAGCACTCTGCCTGTAATATTTTCAGAACGCAGGCCGTCAAAGCTGATTTCTGCCGGCATTCCTTCCCGCACTGCAAGAATGCTCCTCTGGTCGAGAGATATCAGAACGTAGAGCCTGGAAATATCGGTGATTCTGGCAATTTCGGAGCCGGTCAGGAGAGTGTCATTTTCATTAACGGACAGTCTGGTAATCACCCCGCTGATTGATGATGTAAGTACGGCTGAATCTGTAGTGATTACCGGGCTGCCGGGAGACACAGTATCACCTTCCCTTACATGTCTTCTTATTACTCTGCCCGGGACTCCTGCCTTGATGGTCTGTACAGAATCACTTTTAATTGTACCCAGTGAATATATGGCATCTATAGCTGTTCCGGTTACTGGATGGACGGTGGAATCACCACTCAGAATATTCTGAAAAGAAAAACCAACCGGAATTATTGCAGTAAGGGCAATCAGAAAATAAAAAACTTTTCTGCCCCCGATTTTACCCATCATAATGCAGAATCAGCGCGGGTCCTCCTGTCGGCAATAAAAAAAAATAATTTATCCGGTTGGATTAAAGGGAATGCCGGGATTTGAAATCCCTGTATTCCTGAACCGCTGCAATGGCTTTCTGGCTGAGGGGCAGAAGATCTTCCACACGGTCCATAAAAGTATCTTCAACAATATCGTGCATTTCTGATGCGATTTCCATTGCCATCCGTTTCAGACGGGCCAGCTCTTTTTTCGGATCCATTTCCTGATTTTCAGACATACTGTATCTCCTGTATGCGGATCCGCTCACTTTCTGGGCAGATTGAGGCAAATCCGGCGACAAATATACAATTGCAATAATCATGCCAAATAATACTTGATTGGTGTGTTATTGTCTGCAGAATTGTCTCATGAATCCGTCAAAGAGTTTTGTTTATTTTTTGATCCTGACTTTTGCTGTAAACTGGCTTATGGCCCTTGGGTTTTATTTATCAGGGTTACCCTATTCAGGTTTATATGGAATGGTATTTGGTATGTTCTATATGCTGATACCGGCTGCAGTCAGTCTGCTGCTGCAGAAATATTATAATAAAGAAAGCATCTGGTTTCTGGATATCCGGTTTAAACCCAATGCCTGGTTTTTTATTGGGGGCCTGATTCCTCCTGTTTTGGTGTTACTGAGCATAGTCGTCAGTTTCCTGCTGCCGGACGTTACTTATTCCCCTGACAGCGATTTTATAATGGACCGCTTCCGCAGAACGATGTCTGAAGAAGCCATTGCCGCAACACAGGAATCAGCAAAAAATCTTCCCGTAAGTCCCCTCGTGATCGGAATTGTGCAGGGAATTATTGCTGGTTTTACAGTAAATGCGGTTTTTGCATTCGGGGAGGAGCTGGGCTGGAGAGGTTATATGCACCGCCATCTGATTCATTCCGGATTCTGGAAAACAGCTCTGTTTACGGGAATCATTTGGGGAATCTGGCACGCGCCAATGATTTTAATGGGGCATAATTATCCCGAACACCCTCAGTCGGGTGTTTTCATGATGACGATACTCACTGTGCTTATGTCACCTTTTTTCACTCTTGTCAGACTGCGGTCCGGGTCGGTGATCGCTCCGGCTATTGCTCACGGAACATTCAATGGCACTGCCGGACTCAGCTATATGTATCTGAAAGGGGGGAGCGATCTTACGAATGGAATCACAGGTGTGGCAGGCTTCATTGTTTTCCTTGCACTGAATATTATAATCTGGCTTTATGTCCGCAGACAGGAACCGGAAAATAAAGGAGCTTAAAATGCATAGATCGCCGCTGGATCTTTTTGTGGAAGATCTGATCAGGGAACATGCGCTGATTCTGAAGGAGCTGAGAAACTGGAAACAGTCAATCAGCTCCGGTCCGGATCTGCAGAACGTAAAAAAATTTACCGAATATTACTACTCACGCATAGCAGTTCATGCAAAGCTTGAGGAAGAGAATCTGCCTCTGAAAGCGGAAGAATCCGGAGAGTTACTGGATACAGAAGCATTTGTCTTTTCTCATGAAAATCTGGATCTTCACTGCAAAGAACTCGAAAAGAGCCTGAAATCACTGGAGACAGGTAATCCGCTTAGTAAAGACGAACAGTCCGGAATCATCAGGGAGGTTACAGAACTCTGTGACCTGATTGAAAATCACTTTCAGGAAGAGGAGCACCATCTTTTCCCGCGGAGCATGGAAGATATTTATGAAAGCAGCGGATCAGGCTGAAAAAACCGGTCTCATCCAATTGGGACGGACGACAAGGAACAGCATCTGTGGTAAAATGAATGTAAAATTGAAACAGAGGTTCATTTTATGAGTTTAAAAAAATCGGCAATTACAGGTGTGCTGGCAGCAAGCCTGCTGCTGTTCAGTGGCTGTCCCAAACCTGAAAAAAGTTCAGAGGGATTTGGCTTGCTCTTGCTGTTAATCGGTCCGCCTCAGCATCCGGAAAATACTGAGGAAGCAGGTTCTTCTGATATTGTAACCACAACAACTTCGACCGGTATGTATACAGTAGTAGATACAAATCAAACAAAGTGCTTTAACTCTGAAACAGGGGCTTCAGAAACCTGTTCCGGAAAAGGGTATGATGCAGATCACAGCGGAACACAGCCTTCTTTTACAGATAACGGAGATGGGACGGTAGATGATAATGTAACAAATCTTTCCTGGACGCAAAGTCCGGATCTGAATGGTGATGGTTCTGTGGATTATAACGATAAAAAATACCAGAGCGATGCAGTTGCGTATTGTGAAAGTCTTGTACAGGGAGGTTATGATGACTGGCGGCTGCCTGATATTAAAACTCTTTATTCTCTGATGGATTTTACAGGTACAGATCCAAGTGTTTACACTGGCAATGATACATCCGGTCTGAGTGTGTTTCTTCCTTCTGTTTTTGAAGAGGCTTTTGGTGACACTGCTGCCGGAGAAAGAATCATTGATTCTCAGTATGCCACAACCAGTATTTATGTGTCCTACACTAATCTTGGACAGGGAAATACCCGGACCATGTTCGGGGTAAATTTTGTTGATGGTCGGATTAAAGGATATCCGGCTTCTAATAAAAAATTCTATGTGCATTGTGTCAGAGGAAATACTGATTACGGTCTTAATAATTTCACTGATAATAGTGATGATACTGTAACGGATCAGGCTACAGGACTTATGTGGGAAAAGAATGATGCCGCATCCACTGATTTTGAAAATGCAGTGAGTGTGTGTGCAGATGCAGCCACTGGCGGACATACCGACTGGAGACTTCCGAACATCAAAGAACTCCAGAGTATTACTGATTACTCACGATCTCCGGACACGAGCAGCAGTGCGGCTGTAAATGCAGTCTTTAATGCAACTGCAATTACAAATGAGGGAGGTGTATCAGATTACGCATCGTACTGGTCTTCCACCACTCACGAACAGTATGATGCCGACGGAACGGATAATGACGGAAAGGCTGCAGCTTATATGTGTTTTGGACGCTGTCTTGGTTATATCTCCGGCGCTGTCCGGGATGTTCACGGAGCCGGTTCCCAAAGGAGTGATTATAAACCGACCTCCCTGGCAGGCATTTCCGGACTGAGTACAGCTAATGCAGGTTACGGGACTTTCTATTTTCACGGACCTCAGGGAGATATTCAGCGGATCAATAATCGGGTCCGGTGTGTTCGGAACTGATACGCAGTGGTTTTCCCGGTTACCACATAGGGTAATGAGAAGACTTTTATAAAAAATCAGTTTCGTCCGGAATAAAGCGGATACCATTTTCATTCTGGTTTTTTAGAATATTCCTGATTTCTGACGGGGTTTTACCGGTAATTTTCCGGAAAACCCTGTTGAAGGAAGCTTTGGAATTGAAGCCGCATTCAAATGCAATCCGAAGCAGAGGGTAATCTGCGAGTTCCGGGTTTTTCAGGCAGTCCAAAGCTTCAAGAATACGGTATTTATTAGTAAAGTTATAAAAATTAGTATTCCACCCTCTGCTGAAAACCTGCGAAAGGTGATGCCGCGGTATTCCTGTTCCCTTTTCCAGATCCAGAACTGAGAATCGTTCGTTAAGGTAAGGTTTTTCTTTCCGGAAATATTCCTGGATCAGGGATTTATATTCATTAATTTTTTCATCGGATACCGACGATTTTTCATAAATTTTACCGGCTGTTTCTTCCGGATCCGGCAGTGATCCGGACTGAAGATTCACATACCAAAAAATAATTATAAAAAATATTATTATAATCGGATGAATTGTCTGCCTGAAATCAATAATCCCGGAGAGAAGTTCAAAGTTCAGCTCAAGGGAGATCAGCAGAATCACAGCTATTATGAATCCGGCTGTCAGAATCCGGAGGCGTGTGCTGATAAGGATACGGTAAGGATCGGAAAAACTGCTTTCGTACTGTTTTACAGAACGCTCAATGAAAAACCATGAAGCCCCCGCATAGCCGGTGAGATGCATTACAGTAAGCGGACCCAGAGAAAGAAGGTACAGGGGTATTCCTGAAGACTTTGAATGCATCATAGGTGAAGCACCTGGAATTTCCGGGACAAACAGAAGAAAAAACAAATAAACTGCAGCAGCCGGTATAAAATGAATCAGAACTGAAAAAGATCCTGAAGTTCGGCTTTCTGAGTGCATCTGCTGTCCCGGAAGCAAAGAGGCGTTTTGAGACGATTTCTTAAAGAAGCTCATTATGTAGAAATAGAATAAAGGAGCTGTAATAAAAGGGATGGCAGGTGGAATCAGCATCAGTGCAGGCAGATTAGTGTGCAGCAGAAATGGTGCACTTAAGAAAGCTGCAAAGCTCAGAAGCAGAAGCGATGCCATAATGTCATGGATTTCCCTCGGTTTCCGGAATAGAAAGAATGGTGTAATAAAAACAGTCAGCAGAAGTCCCGCCGTGTGTAATGGAGGCATACAGATCTTAATAACAGAAGAACCATCAGGCGACAAGGAAAAAACACAGCTCAAACTTCTGAAGAGCCGGACTGAAAAAATGAATTCATCTGCGGCAGGACGTTTGCAATAGCCAGGGTTCCGGATTTCCGTGTCATTTAAGCCTGATACATAGTCTGTATCTTCCGTATGGAAGTAAGGATTATGAAATGCGAAGGCAGATGGGAGCTTATGAGTAGGTGGGACGGGCCTGCCCGCTAAATGCATGTAGCGGGCAGGAATTAATAATTATAAGTTAAAAAATGAGAAATGAATGTCCGATTTGCTCAGCGAATGGTTCGGATTATGGCCCTTTGGCGGAGGGACCGGAAAATCATTCAGGTAATCCGCCCCAAAACCGCCGGACACTGACCATATATCACAGAAAAAAACCTGCTTTCAATCGGGATAATAAATCAGCATGATGAACATTCATTTACCGCTGAAATTGAGCAGGGATATCGGTTTAAAAAAAAAGTGCCAATTTATGAAAGTAATGAAAATTATTTAGAAAGTATAGGATATGAGAAGCTTCGAAAAAAAAAGAAGCCTGGAGGCTGTTCTCAACAGTGACTATTCACTGATTTTGCTTTTAAGTATATTCAGTATAAAGTCATTTATTTTTAAATTATGAGTCTGAAAATACTCCTCAACCTCAGATTTGAATTTTTTTGATGGGTAAGGTATAACCAAAGACCGAGGAAAGGATTCCGGAAAAGCAAAGTAACATTCAGAACAGGCAGAGTCACAATATCTGCAAATACTCCTTTTTTGGTTATTGCATGTTCTGCACAAATACTGAAAATTAGTTAATTTTCCTTCCCCGCCTTTTATCAGGGGAACTCTGTGATCATACACCAGTTTTTGTTCATTATTACCTGGGACAGCACCGCACATATTACATTTATATTCATGAATTTTCTGAAATTCAGTCATTTCGCTTTTTGTTAAATAGGTTCTCGGATTGACTTTTTTCCGCTCTTTACTGCGTAATCTGTAATGAGGTGCCCCATTTATATGACTCACTATTCATCTCGAAGCTCTCGAATTCTTCTGTCAAAATATTTCTGTTTGGTAAAGTCAGTAACGTTTCTGAACTGATCCACTGACCATTATCAAGGAGCATCAGGATCTGTTTTTTTACTTCACTTAATTTTTTCATTATTATGTTCGCTTAGATAGCGTATCTCTTCCCTGTAATATTTTTTCATTATATATACAAACCTTTCTGTATCTTTCCAGGTTGTCAGACCATTTAATGAATTAAAAACTGACTTCGCTATTTGTTCTACAAGTCTGGGGGGGACAGCATTTCCAATCTGTTTTGCGATTTCAGTTTTAGAACCCCGGAATCTGAAATCGTCGGGAAATGTCTGTAGCCTGGCAGCTTCTCTGTGGGTTATAGGTCGGTTTTTATAAGGATGGAGGTATCGCCCTTTTTCCGGCTTGAAGAATTCAGTACGGATTGTAAGGGCTGGTTTGTCCCACCAGATTCTTCCGAACAGATCTGTGCTCCCTTTGGGTTTATTGATCCAGCACTTTGGGGTAATATCTGGTCTGTTTTTCTGCAGATCAAATCGGTTTCCACCTGGTGGCACTGCCTGGTATCGTTCAAGGCTTGTTTTAGTCGGTTCCCTTGCAAAGTGTAAACTCAAAATACTATCATTATTAATTAATTCTGAATTGAGAGGTTCGGGTAAATCTTTAAATGCAACTGAAGCCGGTTCCCATGGCTGAGGATTGAAATTATCAAATAAATTTCGGTCAAAAGGAATTTTTGCAGGATCTATATGAGATGGCATTGGAAAAATTATGTGATTAATCCTTGAAGCAAGAATAAAGGCTCTCTTTCTTCTTTGAGGCACTCCGTAATTCGCTGCATTCAGTACATGTGCTGCAATATAATTAAAATTATTGTTTTTTAGTGATTTTATTATTTCTTGAAACTCTGGTCCATCCAGTAGTTGAGGGACATTTTCCATCACAATGACTTTTGCTTTTGCGATTACGGCATATTGAATAAACTGTTCCCATAATGACCTTCTTGGGTCATTGTCTCTGTTTTTATTTAACAATGAAAAACCCTGGCACGGTGGGCCGCCTATAACGATATCTACTGGTTTAATCTGTTTTTTATTCTTTAATAAATCATTAATATCACTGCAGGATGAATGGGTTCCGTTGGGGTCAAAATTGGCTCTGTAGGTGATAATGGATGGTTCATTATTATCAATTGCAAAAACCGGTTCAAAAAAACCTGTTCGGGTAAACCCGAGCGTTAATCCTCCACAACCACAGAAAAGATCAGCTAAACGAGCTTTTTCAGCAATATCCAGAGCAAGGGACATAAGAGAATATAATCAAAGGAGGGAATATTTGTAAATGAAAAAACACTCAAATCGGGACTAAGACGTTAAATGCAGGATCTCAGCCGATTCTCCCCATCCATCCAAAAAGCCTCATCTTTTCTGAAAATTTACCGATAAAAAACAGAGACCGGAAAATGGTTTACTGATTCCGTGCGGGGTGATTTTATGTCACATATTGAAATGATCTCCTCAGATCCTTATTCCCTGCGGCTTGGTCTGATACACTTAGTAAGTGATTGCGGACTGGTCGGTCTGAAATCCGGCACAGAGGCGGAGGGGATGTCCTTTTCCGAAATTCGGTTCCTGCGCGATATTTCCTCCGGCATTGTTCCTCTTTCCACGAAAATCGGGGGTCCTGAGGCCCGCAATGATATCCGTGAGCTTATGCGCATCGGGGTGGATGGTCTCATTGCTCCCATGGTAGAGTCAGCCTTCGCTGTTAAAAAATTCATTCAGGCTGTTCACGATGAGTGTGATCATCTGCCGGAACTGGCACTGAACCTGGAAACAAAACAGGCTCTCTCGAACCTCGAAGAAATCATCACCAGTCCCGATACATCCTGGATTTCCAGAATCACAGCAGCCCGTACGGACTTAAGCGAGTCTTTTGGTCTTTCCCCTGATCATCCCGACATCATCCGTTACTGCCGTAAGATTGTTTCCCGGGTAAAGGCAGCCGGTAAGGAAACCTCAGTCGGCGGGTCAATTCAGGAAAATTCCATCCCTCTGATTCAGAAAGGTGTGAAACCCGATTTCATTAACACCCGGCTTCTGCTGTACAGGGCCGATCTTCTGAATCCGGAATGTCTGCGCGAGGGTCTGGAATGGGAGCGCAGGTTTCACTCCTATCTGGCAGACTGTGATGATTTTGAAGTCAGTTCGCGCCGCTTTCATGAAAAAAGGGCGGTCACGCTTGGTAAAAGGATGCGGGTTCAGGCAGCTGTCTGATTATTTTACCGCTGATTCCTGCATCAGTCCTTTGTAAACTTTCATTCTGCTGAGTCCTCTCTGCACATAATCTTTCCTTGATGTTTCTCCGGAAGGATGGCCTGTATTGTGAATCCGGAAGCAGGATTCCCAGTCTTTGTTTTTAATATGGCGACCGTAATGATCCTGCATATATGCAGCCGCCCAGCGAAGCTGATCGGGTCCTGTGAGATCCTCCATGGTGCATCCAAGCGAGATGCAGTGGTATCCCATAATCTGAACGAGGCCATAACTGTGTGAGAGCGCCTTCAGTTCTTCATCGCTGAGTTCTGAAATGAGCCGGATGGGCAGTCTGCCAAAAGGCTTTCCGTCTTTCTTCATAGAAAGGAGCCGTTCATAGATAACAGGTTCAAACCGGGTGCTGTTTCTGTTTCCGGGGGGGTTCGATTCCAGAGAGATCAGGGCCGCAAGAAACGCAGGGTCTATATGATTTCCTTCTGAAGCGGCCTGAATTTCAGGATGCAGAGAATGATAAATATGATACATTAAAAAACTGTCGTAACTCAGGCTGCAGCCTGAAATTAAAAGCAGTGTGGTTAAGACAGTTATTCTGAAAAAAAGTTTCATTACATGGTAAAATCAGCAAGCCGTCCCCGGACCCGTCTGATGTAATCCTGGGTTTCTTTATAAGGCGGAACGCCGTTATATTTCTGAACGGCCCCGGGCCCTGCATTGTATGCTGCAAGCACTTCATCCAGGCTGCTGAACCGGCCGGCCATATCTTTCAGATAACGGATTCCTCCGTCAACATTTTCTTCCGGTACAGATGGGTCTACTCCCAGGCTGCGGGCAGTAGCCGGCATCAGCTGCATCAGTCCGACTGCACCTTTGGGTGAGACTGCATCAGGTTTTCCTGCGCTCTCTGTGCTGATCACTGCTCTCACAAGTCTTTCATCAACACCATGCTCTCTGGATTTTTCGGAGATCACAGCATCCAGAGTCTCGCCAAAAGACAGAACCGGATTTGTGCGGATTCTGCCATCTTCAGGCGAAGTCATTTCCGGAGTTTTACCGGAGGCCTGGGTATAGGCGGGGACTCCCGTTTTTCCGTTTCCCCGGAGTCTTCCTGCTTCGAGATCTTCCATTCTCTGACTTATGTCACTTATTCTTTTCTGTACAAGGGCTAAGGATTCAAGGCGCATACTGTTATCTTTATCGGCGGGGTTCCGGTAATCCTCAGTAAAAAAAATCAGGCCAGCCGGATATTTTTTGATTTTTTAAATCCGGTAAGAATATCTCTCCACAGAGTATCTGAGATTTCCCTTGCCTGGCGCGGATGGGAAAGATGCCTGAGAGTAATCTGTATGAATTCTTTTTTTGCTTCTATATAAACCCGAGGCCGGAGGTTTTTATACCGGATATCGTATTTTTTTTCAGAGTGAAGTATGTTTTCGTTGTTATCAAGGAACAGTTCCTGATGAATTTCTGCTGTTTTTTCCACAATCAGCAGTGCCTTTTCCCAGTCCGAATCGGGACTCAGGCAGATTTTCAGTTCGTTCCAGATAAACGCGAATTCTTTGCTGGAGTTAATCAAAGGATGTACAAACA
This sequence comes from uncultured Leptospiraceae bacterium, assembly GCA_964594095.1. Lineage (GTDB taxonomy): Bacteria > Spirochaetota > Leptospiria > Leptospirales > Leptonemataceae > CAZQKZ01. Next base: position 38,465 of record CAZQKZ010000006.1, read on the forward strand.
GGAAGGAATTCGGAATCCGGATGATCCGGCCGCTGCTCTGACCCCCTTCCTCCTTCGGAGCAACTTCTATCATAGAAAATTCCATGATCCGGATATCAATTACATCGCCGGAGTAGTCTCCGATTGAGATACGGTTTCCTATTTCGAGGGGGCGGCGGAAAATGATGTAGATCCAGCCGCTGAAGTTCAGAAAAAGCTCCTTATTCACAATTACAAATGCAGTCGCTACAATAGAAAAAAGTGCGAGAATGTTTCCAAGGGAAGGCAGCCATAATACAAAAAGACCCAGAATCAGGACGAAACTCGTTAAATAGGAAGCTCTGCGCTTCAGATCCCGGGGAGACGTCCGGAATCTGCCTGATTTGTGGGCATAGTGAAGGATTACAGCCCGGGCAACCAGAATTCCAATGATAAATACAGCGCTCGCAGTAAGACGGGGAAAATTCATGTCATACAAAGCCATTCCTGTATAAATCGATTCACGGAAAGGATCAAACAAAGATATCAGAAAAACCACGATTATAGTTTTTTACACCCTCCTGGTTCCATCAAGTAAAAAAGTGTTTGAAATCTCAGGTGAGAGCCTGTATACTACAGCCAGTATGCGAAACAAAATTGTATTTCTGTCAATAATCGGGCTGCTGCCTTTTTTTACTGCCTCCTGCGGTTACAACACCATGACTGCTGCTGATGAGCAGGTAAGCTCCGCATGGTCTGAAGTGCTGAACCAGTATCAGCGCAGAGCGGATCTCATTCCGAATCTTGTGAATGTGGTGAAGGGATATGCTGCTCACGAGAAGGATGTACTGACTCAGGTGACTGAGGCTCGTTCAAAAGTCGGTTCCCTTCAGGTAACCCCTGAGCTTGTGAACGATGCTGCTGCTTTTAAGGCATTTCAGGATGCTCAGGCACAGATGTCTTCTGCACTGTCCCGTCTTATGATGGTAGCAGAAAATTATCCTGACCTTAAGGCCGATACTTCTTTCCGTGATCTCCAGGCCCAGCTGGAAGGCACTGAAAACCGGATCACTGTGGCCCGGAACCGGTACATCAAAGCTGTGGAAAACTACAATATTAATGTAAGATCTTTCCCTAATAACATAACTGCAGGAATCTTTGGTTTCAAAGTGAAGCCGAATTTCTCTGTTGAAAATGAACAGGAAATTAAAAAAGCACCTCAGGTTCAGTTCTGAGAGGAAGCAGAATCCATGGCCCGGAATATACTGAATCTCACTCCAGAAGAAGAAAAGCGAATTGAAACAGCAGTCGCCGAAGCCGAGAAATCAACTTCCGGCGAAATCGTTCCTTTTGTTACAGAACAGTCCGATTCTTATGAGGATTCTGTTACAAAGGCAGGGGGAATCATGCTTGCGATCGGACTTCTTCTGGTTCTTACTGCAGAGATTCTGTTCCCCGATATCATCGGAGAATCAGCAGTTCTCACAGCAGCGGTTTCAGTTATCTCGGGCCTGGTCGGTATGATCCTTACCTCTGTATTTCCGGGTCTGCGTGTAATCTTTGCAGGCAGAAAAACCGTGAACCGTCGGGTTTATCTGAAGGCCCTCGAAGCATTTCTGTCTGAGGAAGTGTTTCGCACAAGGGACCGCACAGGCATTCTTATTTTCATCAGTCAGCTGGAGCGGAAGGTGATCGTGCTTGGCGATTCCGGCATCAGCCAGAAAGTGAAACAGGAGGAGTGGACCGATGTAGTCCGCGATATTACAGAAGGAATTCACAGTAATGCCTTTACCGACGGCCTTGTTCGGGCTGTGGAACGCTGCGGTCTTCTTCTTAACAGGTCCGGGTTTGAAATCCGTCCCGACGACACAAATGAACTGAGAAATCAGATCAGAAAGGGGTAATCATGCTGTCGAATCTTGCCACAATCAGGAATTCAATACTGCAGTTTTTTAAGTTCGCAGTCGGAATTACTTCTATAGCAGTATTTTTCAGTGCAGTGTCTCTTTCCGCCCAGGAAGAGGCCATGACTATAGAAGAGGCAGAAGCACTTGCTGCTTCTGTGATCCGTTACAGGGTCAATGATTATACAGGAATTCTGTCCTCTGCTGCTGTAAGCAAGCTCGAAAGCACACTCGCCGGCCTTGAAGCAGAAAAAGGGTCGCAGTTCGTGATTGTAATTGTTCCTACCGTAAAACCATTATCAATTGAAGAATTCTCCATTAAAACTGCGGAAGCTGCCAAACCAGGGCGGAAAAATGCTGATGACGGCGTTATACTTGTTGTCGCTCTTCAGGACCGGAAAATGCGTCTTGAGGTGGGTTACGGTCTGGAAGGGGCCATTCCCGATGCCTATGCTAAGAGGATAATTCAGGACATCATAGCGCCGGAATTCAAAGCCGGCCGCTTTGAAGAAGGAATCCTTGCAGGTACCGAATCTGTGATCACCCTGATCCGCGGCGAAGATCTTCCCCCGCCCGAACAGGAGGAGGAAGATGATTCTGAAGCAATCTTTGGGGTGACTTTTCTTATTATATTCTTCCTGATATACTACATCATTATGCCTGCTCTCGGAATCAGGAGCCGGGGTCGGTCCAGAAGTTTCGGCGGAGGAATCTTTCATTCAGGAGGCTTCGGCGGCGGCGGTGGTTTCGGAGGCGGTGGCGGATTCAGCGGAGGAGGCGGAGGTTTCGGAGGCGGTGGTGCATCCGGTGACTGGTGACCTGCGTTTTTTTTTCAGCCAAATTGTAAAAAGATATTAATATTGTTAAAATAGAAAGAATTTAGTCTTTTTGATTATGATTAAAGTCATAAATTATGAGTTATGTAAAAAAAAATCAGACACCGATGTATTTTTTATGATAATTGATATTTATTTGTTGACAAATCCTGCTTGTTAAATCCTTATTGGTCTATGTTTGAATATGAAAAATTCAGTACGGGTTTCCTGATTACCAAGGCAGCCCGGATCGTAACATCAATGTATCAGAAGGAGCTGAGTCGTTATGACATCACTCCTCCGCAGGCAAGCATCCTCTGGATTCTGTCTAAAGCAAAAGAAGTCTCGCAAACGGAGATTGTCCGTGCGCTGAATCTTGACAAAGCGAATGTAAGCGCGCTTGTCCGCAAGCTTCGTGATGAAGATTTTGTGAAAGTAAGACAGGCCGATAACGACGGCAGAAAGTCACTCCTTTCTCTGTCTAATAAAGGCCGTGAAATGGTTAAGAAGATTGACTCTGTCGATAAAAAAATCAGCAAACTGCTTGAAGAAACGGGTCGCACCGGAGATCTCGAGCAGACCCGCAATTACCTCAACGACCTTCTCCGGATGGTCTGATCAGCCCTTCCTGAACAGCCCTTACCGTTACCGGTTCAGGGCTGTGTATCTTTTCCTCTGTATTTCTGAATTTCAGGTGAAAATAACCATGCGGTTTCCGAATATGGTCCGAAGAGGGTTTCATGGGAAGTGTCATTCGTTATGCCGATTATAATCTTACGGAGCTGAATCCGTCAGAAATTCCTGAAGAAATTCCGGTTATACCTCTTCGGAATGCAGTAGTGCTGCCCGGGGTCCTGCTTCCTGTTTTTATTGGCCGCACCGATACTATAGACCTTGTGGAAAAATTCGGAAGTCCCGGAACTCTGGTGGGGCTTTTTACTCAGAAAACATCCAACGATGATCAGATTACCTTCGATAAGCTGCACTCTGTAGGGGCTATAGGTGAAATTCACCGGATTCTTCCCTTAGGTGACGGAGGATACCAGGTTTTTCTGCAGGGGGTTCAGAAAGTAAAACTTACTGAAATTCTGCGGTTTAAACCTCATCTTATCGGAAGGGTGGAGCCTGTCTATGAAGTCCAGGATACAAATGAGCGAGAGGTAAAGGAATTCCGCTCTCTTGTTCTGAGGTATGTGGAACTGCACCCGAATATCCCCGACGATATAAATGCTTTTATAAAACGTATAAAAAATCCGAGTTCCCTGGCAAATCAGCTGATTTTCTTCGGTCATAAGGATATTAAAGAAAAAATCCGCTTAATGAAAATCAATTCTGTGGCTGCCAAAATACGAATGCTGCGGGATCAGATTCTGGAGGATATCCAGCGGCTGACGATGGAGCGGGAGCTTCGTGAGAAGGTCGAGAAAGATGCATCCCGTATGCAGAAGGAATTCTATCTTCGCAAGCAGATGGAAACAATCCGCCGCGAACTCGGCGAAAATGATGATGACGAGACCAATGAGCTGGAGCAGAATCTTAAAGCGAAGAATCTGCCTGCCCATATTCAGAAGGCAGTGGACAAAGAGCTTCGCCGTCTGCGGAGGGCCCAGGAAGGTCCCCACGGCGGCGGACAGGAAGCTGTGCAGCTTCGCAACTGGCTGGAGCTTGTGCTGGAGCTGCCCTGGCATCCGATTAACGCTGAAAAAACAGAGCTATCGCTGAAAAAAGCAGCGCGTATCCTCGATGAGGATCATGAAGGTCTTACAGAAGTCAAAGAAAAAATTCTTGAGTACCTTGCTATGGAAAAGCAGACAGGCGGTTCCAAGGCAGCGATTCTCTGTCTGGTCGGCCCTCCTGGTGTAGGTAAAACATCTCTGGCCCGCTCCATTGCCCGGGCTATGAACCGTCCTGTGGTTCGCGCTGCCCTGGGCGGGGTCCGCGATGAAGCGGAAATCCGCGGACACAGACGGACATATGTGGGGGCTCTGCCTGGTAAAATCCTGAGCTCCATGAAAAAAGCGGAAACCACAGATCCGGTTTTCCTGCTCGATGAGATTGACAAGACCACAGTTTCTCACCACGGGGATCCTTCTGCTGCCCTTCTGGAGGTTCTGGACCCGGAGCAGAATCATGCATTTGAGGATCACTATCTTGGTCATCCTTATGATCTTTCCGGAGTCCTTTTTATAGCCACAGCCAACAGTCAGGATGCCATTCCCGCCCCGCTGCTCGACCGTATGGAAATCGTAAAGATCTCCGGCTATACTCAGTCAGAAAAAAAAGAAATCGCACGCAAGCATCTGATTCCCGAAATCCTTGATCAGATGAAGCTGCCTCATGACCGCTTTGTAATCACTGATGATGCTCTCGACACTCTGATATTTTCATATACCCGCGAGGCCGGAGTGCGGTCCCTGAAAAGGATGCTGCAGTCACTGATCCGGAAGGCTCTGCGTAAGATGATGGAAGAAAGTGAACCGGACGGAGATGCTGCCGCTTCAGTTAAGCAGAAAAATAAACCAATTAAATATAAAAAACATGTATTTAAATCTGCCGATGTGACCCGTATGCTGGGCCGTATTCGCTACATTCCGGAATCCGGAGAGGAGTATCCTGTTCCGGGAATTGCCGTGGGCCTCGCCTGGACACCGGTCGGAGGAGAGATTCTTTATGTCGAAGCAACCTCCTATCCCGGACAGGGGCATCTGAAATTATCGGGTCATCTGGGCGATGTAATGAAAGAATCCGCCGGAGCAGCCCTTTCTTTTATAAGATCCCATGCTGCGGATTTCGGAATTGATCCGGATTTGTTTAAAAATTCTGATATTCATATTCATATTCCAGGAGGCGCCATCCCCAAAGACGGACCTTCGGCCGGAGTCACCATTCTTAGCGCACTGGTCAGTCTTTTTACCGATAAGCGTGTGGCTCCGGATCTGGCTATGACCGGTGAGATTTCTCTGCGGGGCCGGATTCTGCCGGTCGGAGGAATTAAGGAGAAAGTACTCGCTGCCATGGCTGCGGGAATTCACACGGTGTATCTTCCCGAAAAAAACCGAGCCGACTTTGAAGAAATTCCTCCCCACATTTCCGGTAACATAAAACCGGTTTATTTTCGTGATATGATTGAAATAGTAAGGGAAGCTGTTCCGGGCTCTGTAATCACACCTCCTGTCAGAATGCTTCCCGCACGGAAAGGAAAGAATCAGTCAGCTGGTGTCTCTAAGTCTGCATCAAAGAGGGACTGACCTTTTATATTTTTCTGCGGCATAAAAAAATCCGGATAAAGACTTGCCGAATTAAAGCCGTCACAGGAAACTTTACCTAATTCCGGTCTTTGGGGGCGGTTACAGATGCTGATTCAATATTCTGTGGTTCTCGCATTTCTTATTGCGGGTCTTTCCTTCGTTTTTATTGCTCTCCTTGCAGGTAAGCTGATCCGCCCGTCAAGACCCGATTCAGAAAAAAACATGCCTTATGAATGCGGGGAAGATCCGGTCGGAACTGCCCGCATCAACTGGAACATGCGCTTCTATATAATAGCGCTGATTTTTGTTATTTTCGATATTGAAATTGCTTTCATTTATCCGGTAGCGGTTGTCTATAAGAACTGGGTCGCTGCCGGGGCCGGTCTTCTTGCTTTTACGGAACTGTTTATTTTTGCAGGAGTTCTTTTTCTGGGGCTTATTTATCTCTGGGTTAAAGGTGATCTCGAATGGGTGCGCTCCTTTTACACCAGCAATAATGCAGGGCTTGAGTCACTTCATATTCCTTCAAAACTTCAGGGACCCGGTGATCCGGGCAGGGAAAAGGCAACCGGTAAAAGCGAGGGTTTTTCTGTATAAAGTCCGGTTCTGACCAGTGAATTTTTATATATAAAAAAGGAGCAGCAGTAATGTTCAATCAGCAGCTTGACAGTAATGTTTTTACAACAAAAATCGATGCCATTCTGAACTGGTCGCGGGAAAATTCTCTCTGGTATCTGCCGTTTGGTCTTGCCTGCTGCGGTATTGAGCTTATGCAGACCGGCGGACCCAGGGCAGACCTGGAGCGTTTTGGTATGGCACCGCGTTTTACTCCCCGTCAGTCCGATGTAATGATTATCGCCGGAACCATGACCTATAAAATGGCAATCCGGGCCCGCAGGCTTTATGAGCAGATGGCAGAACCGAGATATGTAATCTCAATGGGAAGCTGTTCGAACTGCGGAGGTCTTTTTTCTAAAGGTTATTCCGTACTGAAAGGTTCTGATCAGATTATACCCGTTGATGTGTATGTTCCTGGGTGTCCTCCCAGACCCGAAGCCCTGGTGGAGGGTATCTTTAAACTCCGCGAAAAAGTAGCTAAAGAAGGCTATCTTCGCAATCCGGAGAAAATGTCATGACTCAGTATGTAAAGGAACTGGACCGGACAGCCCAGGAGCTGCGCTGGCAGAAAGAAACCCACGAACAGATGTTTGAGGATCTCCGGCGGGTATTCGGCGAGACTCAGGTTTATGACAGAAGCGGTAAACTCCTCCCGGCTGTGGAAGTTCATCCGGAATCTCTGAAGAAGGTAATCGCCTGGCTGAAGGATTCGCAGTATAAGGCTGATATGCTCGATTCCATTTCCGGAACCGATCTCATGAATTTCGGTGATGCATCCCTCGAACGGCTCAGTCATCCTTTTTCATGCGAAGGTGAATCTAAACGCCTTTTTCTCCTGAATTATACTCTGATTTCCACGGAATTTAATAAAGAATATAATATAAAAGTCTTTCTTCCTGAATGCAGGGCCTCTGTTGATTCCATCGACAGTCTTTTCGGAAATGCCAATTGGCTGGAACGGGAAATTTTTGACCTTCTGGGAATTGATTTCCGGGGATCAAAGGATCTGCGTCGTATTATGATGCCTCATGACTGGGTGGGGCATCCTCTTCGCAAAGATTTTCAGGAACAGGAATCATACGCAGGAATGAGTACAAGCCGTGAAAATCCGCTTCCGGCTCTGGAATTAAAGGGACTGGAACTTCGCAGAATGGTTCTGGGGGAAGCTCCCGGAGGAGACAAAGAATGAGCGGCGTAACCGAAAGACCAATCTCCGACCTGATTACTGAAGATCCTGTCACAGGCGAAATGGAACTCAACATGGGTCCGCAGCATCCGTCCACGCACGGAGTGATCCGCCTTGTACTTTTAACCGATGGCGAAATTGTAACCAAGGTCATGCCTGATGTCGGCTACCTGCACCGGTCCATAGAAAAGATAGCTGAAATGGGGAATTATCATTCCTTTACTCCTTACACGGACCGGGTGGACTATCTTGCTGCCATGAATGCAAATGCAGGCTATGCAATGGTGGTCGAGAGGATTGCCGGAATTGAAGTGCCTGAGCGCGCAGAGTTCATCCGGGTAATCGCACAGGAATTTAACCGTATTCTGAGCCATTTCATAGCCCTTGGTACATATGCAATGGATATGGGTGCCTTCACTCCGTTTATGGTGCTTGTCCGGGAACGTGAATATATAAACGATATTATAGAATCTCTCTGTGGTTCAAGGCTTACTTATAATTATATAAGAATCGGCGGTGTCAGCAGGGACCTTCCTGAAAACTTCAGGGAGCGCTCTCTGGAATATCTGAATCACCTTGATCTTGTAATGGATGAATACGACAGGCTGATTTCTCACAATAAAATTTTTGTGGAAAGACTTGCGAACGTTGGTGTGATCAGTGCTGAGCAGGCGAAATACTACGGACTTGCCGGTCCGAATCTTCGTGCCAGTGGCGTGAAGCGTGATATCCGCAGGGATCGTCCTTATTCTGTGTATGATCGCTTTGATTTTAATATCCCGGTCGGACAGGGTTTCCAGGGAAAGACAGGTGATTCCTTTGACCGTTATTATGTTAGGGCCCTGGAAGTGCGGGAATCAGCAAAGATCATCCGTCAGGCTTTTGAACAGATCCCCGACGGAGAAGTGCGTGCGAAGGTTCCGAAAAAACTGAAGCCGGTCAGTGGAGAGTCCATAAGCCATGTGGAAGCACCCCGCGGTGATATGATGCATTATCTGATCAGCGATGCAACGGATCAGCCTTACAGACTGAAAATCCGGACAGGGTCATTCAATGCAATGACGCTTCTTGAGGATGTCGGACCCGGTATGTATATAGCCGATCTGATTTCTCTCTTTGCGAGCCTCGATGTGGTGGCTCCGGAAATTGACCGATAGGAGTTGAATCAAGTGAGCGAAGCAGTAAAGAATTTAACAGCAGCCGGTTCCGTTTTTGCAGGCTGGTCCGAAACGACAGTTCTTACTATAATAATTGTTATAGTCACTTCTCTGGTGCTGGTGTTTATGTCCGGTTTCGCGGGAGTTGCTTCCGTAGTGGAACGCAGAATTGCAGGAAGGATTCAGAGCCGGATCGGACCCAATTATGTATTCTGGAAGGGCTTTTTCCAGTTTCTCGCGGATGGTCTGAAAAGTCTCCAGAAAGAAGATATTGTTCCTGATAAGGCCGACCGGAAGCTTTTTCTCCTGGCACCTTATATTGTATTCATGGGAATGTTTGCCACATGGGTCAGTATTCCCTTCGGGCAGCAGTGGATTGCAGCCGATCTGAATATTGGTATTGTTTATATATTTGCAGTAGCTTCTCTGAATGTAATCGGAATACTCATGGCAGGCTGGGCTTCCAATAACAAATGGTCTCTGATCGGGGGGCTTCGTTCCGCAGCTCAGATTGTAAGTTACGAAATCCCCTCATCGCTTTCAGCGCTGAGTGTGATTCTTCTTGCGGGTACTCTGTCTATGCAGGATATCATCGCCGGTCAGGGAGTGTGGCCCTGGGAATGGAATATCACAGATAATCCGTTTACGGCCATTGCATTTTTTATAATGTTTACAGCTCTTCTCGCGGAAGGAAACCGGGTTCCGTTCGATATTCCGGAAGCCGAATCCGAACTTGTTTCCGGTTATAATACTGAATATTCGGGCATGCGCTTTCTTATGTTCTTCTTTGCGGAATGGGCCAATATTTATATAATCAGTGCTGTTCTGGTAACTCTTTTTCTTGGCGGATGGAACAGTCCTTTTGAGCTGATGGTTCCGTTTTTCGGGGTTTATTCCGAGATGAGCGGAGTCCTGATTTTCGTGGCAAAATCACTTCTGGTGTCATTTCTTGTGATTCAGGTCCGCTGGACTCTGCCGCGTCTCCGGGTCGATCAGCTGATGACAGTCTGCTGGAAGTACCTTACACCAATAGGATTTGTGAATTTTACCGGAACACTTGTCTGGATGCTTCTGTTTCCGGAGGGTAACAGCATTGTATCCTGGGTAATAACCGGAATATTTACATTTATTAATATTCTATTTTTCTATAAAGTAATATTCGTGAATCTTATTAAAATGAAAGCGAAGATTGACCTTAATCCGATACAGTAAGAAAGGTAATCAGTCATGAGTGCAGTAACTACATACTTCCAAAATATCTGGAATGCAGGGGCCACCCTGTTTGAGGGGATGACGATTACTTTCTCCTATCTGGTTCAGAAGCCGATTACAGTCGAATATCCGAACAAACTGAACGGAGAAAAAGTAACCGAGGTAATAGAAGAACGGTTTCGCGGGCTGCTTTTTATGGACTGGGAGCTTTGTACAACCTGCGGCGCCTGTGCCCGTGACTGTCCGATTGATATCATTATCATGGACGGAGTGAAGATACCAGGCAAAAAAGGAAAGGTTCCGTATTTCTTTTCCATTGATCAGAGCAAGTGTATGTACTGCGGTCACTGCGTGGAAGCATGTCCTACGGATGCCCTGTATTTTACTAAAAAATTTGAAGGATCATCCGCGGACATACATGATCTGGTTCACAGCTATATACCTGAGGATCTTGCCATTAAGATTCTGAATGATCATAAAAAAGCCGAGGAAGAAAAAGCGGCCGCAGCTGCTGCTGCAGCGCAGTCTGCAGCAGAGTCCGGAAGCACTGAAGAAAAAACCGGAGAATCAGCATGAAAGAAGCCATTTTAATTCTGTTTGCAGTTCTGACTCTTGCCTCAGCAGGTGTTGTACTTTTTTCGCGTAAGCTGATTTACAGTGCTTTTGCTCTTCTGCTTACTCTGGGAGGGGTTGCTGCCTTTTATGCAGCGATGGGTGCTGATTTTCTGGCTGCGATTCAGCTGATTGTTTATGTGGGAGGGGTTCTTGTCCTGGTTATTTTCGCAGTGATGCTGACTGGTAAGGCTTCGGATTCCGAAGAATCCAATCCTTCGCGGTATTCATGGCTCTCCCCGGTTCTTGTAACGGTTTTTCTGGGAGGAATTCTGGGGGCTGTCTGGACTGTCCCTTTTGCAGAGGGCGAGCTGATGCTTCGTCCGACAACAGCGACCCTGGGCAACCTTCTTCTTACAGACTATCTCCTTCCGTTTGAGGTGATTTCACTTCTGCTTCTGACCGGCCTTGTTGGTGCGGTGGCGATTGTAAGAATTACTGTAAAAGGAGAAAAGCAATGATATTTTCACTTCAGACTTTTTTATCGCTGGGAGCCATTCTCTTTGCTTCAGGGTTTTATATTGTTCTTACCCGCCGGAATATGATTGCCATGCTTATGGGGGCAGAGCTGATTCTGAACGGGGCAGCACTGAATTTCACAGCATTCGATATGTTCAGCGGAACCGGTGACGGTCAGATTATGACGGTGTTTATCATCGCACTGGCTGCTGTTGAGGCTGTGGTTGCTCTTGCAGTAATTTTAACTATTTATAAAAAATACGGCACAGTCAGTGTAGACAGAGTGTCATCGATGCAGGATTGATTATGGAAAACGTAATGGGACTTATACCGCTGATTCCGTTTATCGGGGCCATTCTCTGGGGTGCTGCACACATGACCCGGAACCGGCTGTTCGGGTCTGCCACGGAAAAACTGGTCAGTGTGGCGGCTCCGCTTGCTGTCTTTTTATCTTTCATCATAAGTGCTGCCTATTTTTTTAAAATGCTGGGGATGGATGCTGAATCCCGGAGCGTTCATGAGGTATATTTCAGCTGGGTGAAAATCAGCGGATTTAATGCGAATATTGCCTTTCTGATGGATCCTCTGTCGGCAGTAATGGCACTGATTGTCAGCGGAATCAGTTTTCTGATTCACGTATATTCAATCGGCTATATGAAAGGCGATGAAGGCTTCAGTAAGTTTTTTGCCTACCTGAATCTTTTTACCGGTATGATGCTGGTTCTGGTTCTGGGCGACAACCTGATGCTGATGTTTGTGGGCTGGGAAGGCGTTGGTCTGGCTTCCTACCTGCTGATCGGATTCTGGTTTAAAGATATTAACAATGCAAAAGCGGGCATGAAAGCTTTCATTGTAAACCGGGTCGGAGATTTCGCGTTTATTATCGGAATGTTTACCATGTTCTGGGTTATGTACGATCTTCAGATCGGAACCTCCTTTGACTGGGAACATATAAACGGGAATGCGAAACTCATTGCTGCCTATAAAATACTGGGTATTCCCGCAGCTGAATTTATAACCCTTATGTTTTTTATCGGAGCAACCGGTAAGTCTGCACAGATACCTCTGTATGTCTGGCTTCCTGATGCGATGGCAGGTCCTACTCCGGTATCTGCCCTGATTCATGCTGCGACAATGGTTACGGCCGGGATCTTCATGATTGCAAAAATGGGAAGTCTCTTCCTTATGGCACCGGTCACAATGACCATCATCGCCATCACAGGGGCCCTTACTTCATTCTTCGCGGCCACTATCGCACTGACTCAGTATGATATTAAAAAAGTTTTAGCGTACTCCACAGTATCGCAGCTTGGCTATATGTTTCTCGCGATGGGAACAGGTGCTTTTTCAGCCGGTGTGTTTCATCTTATGACTCATGCATTCTTCAAGGCACTTCTCTTTCTTGGATCCGGTTCTGTAATCCTCGGAATGCATCATGATCAGGATATGCGGCATATGGGCGGCCTCCTGAAAAAAATGAAAATCACCGGTTATACTTTTCTGATCGGTGTTCTTGCCATTGCGGGTGTGTTTCCTTTTGCCGGATTCTTCAGTAAAGATGAAATTCTTTACTATGCCTTTGAAGCGGGCCGCGGTCATTCGCCTGCACTGTCCCCGGTTGCATTTCTGCTTTATCCGGTTGGAATGATCACAGCAGCTATGACTGCTTTCTATATGTTCCGCCAGTTCTTTATGACTTTTACAGGCGAATTCAGGGGAACACCAGCTTCCCATGGTCATCACGATGATCACCACCACCACGGAGTTTCTGATATCAGTAAAGTTCATGAAAGCCCCCTGGTGGTTACAATCCCTCTTATTGTACTCGCTTTTCTTTCTGTTGCCGGGGGATTTCTGAACGTTCCTCATGCGATGGGGGGAAATGCAGCGCTGCACCACTGGCTGGAGCCGATGTGGCATGGTCATCATCTGCATCATGATGCGGCTGCAGAGCTTGCGCTGGCCGGTCTCAGTCTTGCCGTTGCCCTTGTGAGCATAAGTGTGTCCTGGTACTTTTACCGTGTGAAGCCTGAGCTTCCTGGTCTTACGGTAAACCGGTTTAAAAATCTCCATCATCTGCTTTTTAATAAGTATTTCATTGATGAACTCTATAATAAAACAATAATAAAATTTTCTCTTGTATTAAGCGTGTTTATATCTGCATTTGACAGGATCGTTGTGGATGGTATTGTCAATTTCACTGCCGTTCTGGTAAAGGCCTTTGCCTATTTCGGAGGCTGGTTTGATACCGCATATGTGGATGGTGCTGTGAATGGAGCCGGTTCTGCTGTTATGAAAGCCGGTGACAGAGTCCGTAAAATTCATACGGGAATGGTTTTTAATTATCTTCAGATGATACTCGGAGGAGTTATTCTTCTGGGTCTGTTTATGGTTCTTATTTACGGATAATTCAGGTAATTTTGTAATTAATAAAAGAAAAAAAGAGGATGGATATGCTTTCCAGTCACATTTTAACACTCATCACATTTTTTCCGCTGCTTGCGGTACCATTCATCATGATGGTTCCGAAAAAGCACGAGAAAATCATTCCCTGGATAACTCTGGGGTTTTTAACAATTCCAATGCTGATGAGTTTTTACCTTTATACGCTGTATGATGTGTCTGCTCCGGTCAGAGCCTACTCGCCGGACCGGCCCGATCTGATGTTCCTGGAAAGCTATCTCTGGATCCCTGCTTTTAATATTTATTATACTGTGGGAGCGGATGGTCTCTCGATGCCGATGATTATACTCACAACTGTGGTGTCGTTTGTGGGGGTCATTGCCTCATTCAGCATTCAGAAGTATATCCGGGGATATTATGTTCTCTATATTATTCTTTATGTAGGTATGATGGGAGTGTTCATTGCTCTTGATTTTTTCCTTTTTTATGTATTCTGGGAAGTTATGCTGCTTCCGATGTACTTTCTCATCGGTATCTGGGGCGGACCAAGAAAAGAATACGCAGCGATCAAATTCTTCCTCTACACGCTGTTCGGATCGCTCTTTATGCTCATCGTTCTGATTTCCTTTTACCTTTTCAGCGATATCAATCCTGATCCGGCAGTTACAGAGCATTCCTTTAACCTTATTGAACTCTCGCGGCCGGGTGTGCTTTCAGGACCTTTTGAATTCGGTACCTTTGGTCTGAGCGGAACGGGCATACGGAGTCTTGCCTGGCTGGCTCTTTTCCTTGGATTTGCGATAAAGATTCCTGCATTTCCGTTCCATACATGGTTACCGGATGCACACGTTGAAGCACCAACTGCAATTTCAGTGATTCTTGCCGGTGTTCTTCTGAAAATGGGAACTTACGGTATTCTTCGCATCAACTTCAGTATACTGCCGCAGGCGACTGTCTATTACGGGCCTTATCTGCTTGCGGGGCTGGGAGTCGTCAATATCATTTATGGTGCTCTGGCTGCGATGGCTCAGAAAGATCTTAAAAAACTGATTGCATACAGCTCAGTGAGTCATATGGGTTTTGTTATGCTTGGTATGGGTGCTTTTAACACAGCCGGTCTGAATGGGGCAATTCTGCAGATGTTTAACCACGGAACGATTACCTCTATGCTGTTCCTTCTGGTGGGAGTTGTGTATGACCGGGCTCATCACAGAAATATTGACGGTTTCGGAGGACTCGCATCCATAACTCCGAAATATACGGCGTTCACTGCTTTTGCATTTTTCGCTGCGCTGGGTTTACCAGGTCTTTCCGGGTTTATCTCTGAAGCGCTGTGCTTCCTGGGAGGATTTGAGAGATATAAAGTGCTGACCATGTTTGCTGTCACAGGTGTGATCCTTACCGCAGCGTATATGCTCTGGGCAATGCAGAGAATTTATCTGGGTCCTCCGAATGAAAAATACAAAGACCTCGAAGATATTAATATCCGGGAAGTTATGTCTTTAATACCGGTGGGCATCTTTGTGATCTGGTTTGGTATCTATCCGGTTCCGATTCTGGATCTGATGGGGCCAAGTGTTGAGGTTCTGAAATCCTTTCTTCAGCCTTATTTACTGTAAGGGGAGGCCGCTTTGAATCCTGTAGCGAATTTACCTGTTATTCTGCCTGAGCTGATTATGAGCTCAGGAATGCTGGTCCTTCTGACGGCTGATCTGCTGATTAAGCGATCTAAAGAGCTGATATTGACGGCACTGGCACTTGTTTTTATGGTCGGTGCATTGTCTCTGTTTTTTCTGTTACCGGAAACCCTCACCGGTAATCCGGTATTCGGAAATCAGGTGCACCCTGACGGAATTGCTTTTTTCTTTCGTGCGGCTCTGCTGTTTGCGGGAATTGCCGCTCTGTTTTATTCCTATAAAAACGAAGAATTATCCTGGTTCGGATACGGGGAATTCCTGCTTCTGATTATGGGCCTGATTACCGGCGGTATGTTTCTTTCTATGGCATCGGGAATGGTGATGCTGTATCTGGGAATTGAATTTGTTTCTGTTCTTTCCTATGTACTTACTGCAGTAAGACTCAATAAAGCGAAATCTCTGGAAGGTGCGGTAAAGTATATTCTTTTCGGAGCCACTGCTTCCGGGGTAATGCTTTTTGGTCTTTCCTTTATTTACGGATTAACCGGAAGCCTGGATCTTGTCTCCGTCGGAAGGCGGCTTTCCGGGTCCCGTGAATTCAGTGAAACATTTCTGCTGCTTTCTGCCCTGGCAATGACAAGTGCAGGGCTGTTTTATAAGGTTGCCGCATTTCCTTTTCATGCCTGGGCTCCGGATGTTTATGAAGGTTCGGCAACTCCGGTGACTTCTTTCTTTTCAACTGCACCGAAGATTGCAGGTTTTGCGGTGATTATCCGGATACTTTCCTACCTGATGGATGCTGAGCTGTTCTTTGCCAAGGCAGAAGTTCTGAAGGCTTTTGCGGTGGTCGGCGTTCTTACGATGACAGTCGGAAACCTGGCGGCTCTGTGGCAGAGCAATTTAAAGAGAATGTTTGCTTATTCCTCAATTGCGCACGCTGGATATATTCTGGCGGCCCTTGCTGCCTGGAGTCCTCTTGCAGTGGAAGCTGCAGGACTGTATCTGGCGGTGTATCTTGTTATGAACACAGGGGCTTTTCTTTTTCTGATCGCTCACACAGGTTCCGCAGAAAAGAAAATTCAGGATTTTCAGGGATACGCTTACCGCGGACCGGAATCAGCCTTGTGGGCGGGAATGATGGCCGTTTTCCTTTTCTCTCTTACAGGCCTTCCTCCTTTTGGCGGTTTTATAGCTAAATATTATCTTTTTGCAGCCATGGTGGAAAAAGAACTGTACTGGCTGACTGCAATTGCTGTGATTAACACAGTGATTTCATTGTATTACTATGCAGGTATTCTGAAAGTCATGTATTTTGAAAAAGAGGATAAGCCCTCTGCGGACACCCCGGTGAACTGGAACTACCGTATTATGGGGATTCTGCTGGCCGGACTGACACTGCTTCTCGGTATTTTTCCGCAGGTGATTTCCTTGCCAAATTGAAAATGATTTATTAAACTGATTATATGGCTGAACTCAGAAAATATAAAAGAATTCCGGACAATGTAAAAGTCAATTACCGGATAATCTCTCTCGGAGAGGCTCCTGCTGAATACATAGAGCTTCGCGGGGGAGGGGAAAGTGAGAATATTTCCGAAGGCGGAATGCTTTTTGAAATCAATGAAAATATACCACTGGGCACATTTCTCGAGGTTCATTTTGAATTTGCCGATCTGTCTTACCCTGTGATTCTGCGGGGTCGCGTAGTCCGGGTTGAGGAAATTCCCGGGGTCAGTCTGTATGAACTCGGTGTCCAGTTCACTCATTTTTTTGCAAAGGACAAAGAGCTCCTTCAGGAACATCTTAAAACGGCAGCCATCCGGCTGATGCGTGATTCCCGGTCCTGATATGCAACGCTTAATCCTTAGCGGATTACTGAGCCTGCTTCTTCTGCTGCATTCCGGATGTTCAGTGATTTTTTCTGATCTGCCCGAACCGGCAGACACCATGCAGAGGATACAGTCTTTTCCCGCAGACCCCTGGCCGGTCGGTGGAGAGATCAGTATTCACTGGGATAAACACCTCATTCCCTTTATTGAAGCCGAAAAAGATCAGGATCTTGCATTTGCTCTGGGAATGGTGCATGCTCACCTGCGCCTTGGTCAGATGGAGCTTATGCGCCTTCTTACAGCAGGCAGGCTTTCTGAAATTGCAGGACCCGTAACGGCCGATATTGATCATTCCCTTCGCATTCTGAATTACGGTAAAGCTGTTCCCGAAATATGGAAAACTATGCCTTCTGAAACAAAGATCTGGGTTACAGAATTTGTAAGGGGAATTAACTATTATCGTTCTGTAATGAAGGAACGTCCTCACGAATATGATCTTTTTGATCTGAAAGAAGAGGAGTGGACCCCCGAGGATGTCCTTCGGATCGGTAGATTTGCGGGGACCGACGTTACCTGGATGTTTCTGGCACAGCAGCTGAAGCTTTCGCGTACAGAAGCCGGTCAGGCGGTTCGCGACCGGATACTTAAGAACGGGGTCTCCGCTTATTTTCCTGTTAAGCCTGTCGATTCAGAAACAGCGCTTTATAATCTGCTGCTCTCATACAGCCGTTCAGGCAGCAATTCCTGGGCGGTCGCTCCTTCGCGTACAAAGGAAAATGCGGCTATAATGGCCAATGATCCTCATCTTGGAGTCGGGCTTCCGAGCACCTGGATTATAGCCGCGGTAAAGTCCGAAACCTGGAATGCCGCCGGATTCATGGTGCCTTCGCTTCCTTTTTTTGCCATCGGAAGAAATCCCGATATCGCATGGGGTGGCACCAATATGAGGGCGGCCTCCAGCGACCTCTATGACATTACAGACTGGAAAGATGCTTCGTTGAAGGAGCGCTCAGAGAAGATCAGGATACGCTGGTATCCTGACAGAAATGTAACTATCCGCGAATCTGCGGCAGGTCCGGTAATCAGCGATTCGCCTGTATTCAGTGATCTTACAGAACGGGAACTGGCCCTTCGCTGGACAGGGCATGAGGTTTCTGATGAGCTGACAGCTTTCCTGAAGGCCGGTCGCGCGAAGAATTTTACGTCTTTCAGGGATGCCTTTCGTGGTTACAGCGTTTCCGGTCAGAATATGCTTTATGCCGATAAAGAAGGAAACATAGGGATGGTGCTTGCTGTGAGAATCCCCTTTCGTAAGAATATGCCCGATAATGGCTTTGTTCTGAATCCGGAGGATCCTGGTCATCAGTGGAAGGAGTTCCGGAATGCGGCCGATCTTCCTTCTGTATATAATCCCCCCGAAGGTTTCATTGCATCCGCCAATAACAGACCCTATTCTGAAAAAACAAGAAAGGAAAAAGGCCTTCCGGTGATCTCCTGGGCATTTTCCGCCGAAGACCGGATCCGGCGCCTGCGAAGTCTGCTGGGCGGGTCAGGCAGGCTGGATATTAATAAAATAAAAGAAATTCAGAGGGATGTCTATTCAGAGTCAGCAGTGAGGCTCAGAGATTTTCTACTGAACCGGTCTGGTAATTTCTGCAGCAGAAAGATGAAAGCTGCTGTTGTGAAACCATGCAGCATTCTTTCGGCCTGGGACGGCCGCTATAACCAGGAATCTGAAGGAGCCCTTGTATTTCAGGTAATTTTAAAAAATATTATTGCTGATTATTATACTGAAAGATACGGAGAGGAATCACTATCTTTTTATTATAATTCAGAAATGACAGCTGATTTTCTGTATGAGGATCTTCAGTCGGAAAGTCAGGAAAAAATCAGGGATCTTCTTTACAGAGCCCTTCTGGAGGCATCTGAAAAGCATGAGGAATTCGGTAACTGGGGTTCAATGCATCGGCACAGTGCATCCTATACTATTGGTTCAGCACCCCTGATAGGGAGTCGTTACCGAATATCGGAGATTCCTGCAGAAGGATCGTCCACTACAGTCTATAAATCAGCTCATCAGATCACTGACGAGAAGCATGTTACCCGGTACGGAAGCAATTCCCGTCATATATCTGTAATGAATGACCCCGATGAGAACTATTTTCTGCTTCTGGGGGGACAGGACGGCAGGTACAGGTCCTCGAATGCAGCAGATCAGCTGGAGCTCTGGCAGGAAGGGGAATATGTGAAAGTTCCTCTGTCTCCGGATCAGTTCAGAAAAAAATCAGTGTATACTCACAACATAAAAAAACAATGAAAATGTAAGAATCCGTCGTCAAATAACGCGGAAAAGTTATGAATGCAATGGATACAGAATCTATAACAGATGAGTTTGAAAAACTAAAAGCAAAGATAGCTGATCTTCAGGCCAGGGTTGCCGATCTGCTGGAGCCTGCAGAAACCGACGCAGATGTAATGAAGGCCAAAAAAGCTCTTCTTGCCAGTGAGGAAAGGCTGCTCACAATTTTTGATCATACCCCTGTCGGTATATGCATTACAAATGAAAAAGGAATCTTTGAGCTTGCGAATCGTGCCTACTGTCAGTTGTACCGTTATGAACCCGAAGAGCTGATAGGACAGCATTTTACAATTGTGGTTCCCGAGGAATACAAAGCACAGCTCTCCCGTCTGCATGATATGTTCATTGACGGCTTCAATGAAATGAGAGGAGAATGGGAAGTCCGGCGGAGCGACGGTTCCAGGATCAGTATACTTGCAGATGCTGCAGCTATTACAGGACGCGACGGAAGGCCAAAAAAAGTTACGTTCGTAATGGACATTACGGAAAGGAAGAATGCGGAAAAACTGCAGGCCGATATTGAAAGAATGACCCGCCATGACCTGAAGTCGCCCCTTGCCGGGATCATTGGCATTCCGGGACTTATGAAGAATGATCCGAATCTTACCGAGGATCAGAAGTCAAAACTCGAACTGATTGAAATGGCCGGTAAAAAAATGCTTAAGATGATTAACATGTCTTTGAGTATGTACCGGATGGAAACAGGAACCTATGAGTATTCGCCTGCCCGGCTGGATCTGGTTTCCCTGATCCGTTCCATATTCAGCGAAATGTTTCAGTTAACTGCAGAAAAGCAGATCCGGAACTGGATTGATATAAACGGGATACCTGTGTCGGAAGATCAGACATATTATATTAACGGAGAAGAGCTTCTTCTGTACTCCATGTTCAGTAATCTGATATCGAATGCTGTGGAAGCTTCCCCGAGAAACGATGCCGTGACTGTGAGTGTCCGGGCGGATTCGCATAAAGAATCTCATATCATTGAGATTCATAATCAGGGGGCAGTTCCCGCGGACATTAAAGACCGTTTTTTTGAAAAGTACACTACGTCCGGAAAGAAGGGCGGCACAGGTCTTGGAACCTATTCCGCCCGGCTGATTGCTCTGACTCATAAAGGAGATATTGTAATGCGGTCGGACAGTAAAGCCGGCACAAGTGTTTTTGTTACTCTTCCGTTCTGATACTGCGGATCATAAAAAGACCCG
>CAZQKZ010000006.1:59076-119028 GCA_964594095.1 uncultured Leptospiraceae bacterium
TACCGAAAAAATCCTGAAGCACCACTGCCTGCGAAAAACCGGATCGTCTGTAAATGGACACAGCTGATTCCCACCGAGGGTTCACTGTAAGAGCTTCCTGGATCAGATGGGGGCGTGTTTCCAGAATTCTTTTCCTGCACTCTCTGAAAAGAAACCCGCCTGCGCCATGACCTCGAAACTCAGGCAGAATGGAAACGGAGGAAATATAAAGAGTATTTCCTGCCGGGTTATGAGTCCACAAACCTGAATCATCGGCATGCAGCATGATTGATAGATTATCTGGAACCTCGTTTCCGGAATGGATCAGAGGCAGATCCCAGATTTCAGAAAAGAAACAGCCTGCTGTAACAGTTGCATCATCATCGGTGAAATCCAGCAACCAGCATCCTTCCGGAAAATCCAGAATTCTGGTAAGATAAGTATCATGGTCTTCGCGCACCACCTCTGCGAAACACCTTTCCTCAATATACAGGATTGTTTCAATATCGGATACTGCTGCTGTGCGTAACGAAAGGGCCACGGAATTATTTATCGTGATCGCTCCGGGAGTTCAAGTAAAATAATTGAATGAAAAGAAACTTACTGAATAATGACTGCATGAGTAATCATTCGCAAAAAGCAGACAGAAATGCACCAGAGGAAGTGGATGCCTGGCTTTCGGAGCAGGTTCCGGAATTCAGAAACCTGCTGGAGTCTGTGCGGGAAGTAATTAAAAAAAATGTATCAGGTGTGAAGGAAAGGATTGCCTACCGTATTCCTGTGTTTCGCACAACTCAGGATTTTCTTGCGTTGTCCTGCCATAAATCTCACTGTTCTGTTCACACAATGAGCCATAATATACCTGAAAAACTGAAATCAGAACTGAAAAAATATACTGTGAGCGGAACCACAATTCATATGACGCCGGAAAATCCTCTGACTGAAGATCTGGTGATAAGGATTATCCGGGAAAGAGAAAAGGAAATGGCGGCGGAGTAATCTGAATTTCTGCATAGGTGTATAAAAAATCAGATTGAATTTTATATCGGTGTATAAAAAATCAGATTATGGAAATTTTCAGAGATGCGTTTGCAGGGGCTGTTACACAGGATCTGAAAAGAAAAATGGTCTTTATAAGCGGTCCAAGGCAGGTTGGAAAAACAACTTTTGCTGTGAAGACAGGCGGCAGATCCGGCCAGTACTATAACTGGGATTTTGCGGAGCACAGGGAAAAAATTCTGAAAGGCATCTGGCCCGGGCAGAGATGCATACTTTTACTCGATGAAATTCATAAATACAGGCGGTGGAGAAATCTGGTTAAAGGCCTTTACGATGTAAATAAAGATAAATACAATATATTGATTACAGGATCTGCCAGACTGGATGCATACAGAAAAACCGGGGATTCTCTTCAGGGAAGGTATCATCATTATCGTATGCATCCGCTGACTCTGCGGGAAACGGACGGGAGCCGGGATGCCTGGGATTCCCTTTATCGATTCGGCGGATTCCCGGAACCTTTTCTGATGCAGTCAGAGACAGATGCAAAGAGATGGAGAAGAGATTACAGAACAAGGCTGATCCGGGAAGAACTTGCGTCGCTTGAGAATTTCCAGGATCTCGGAACGCTGGAAATTCTTGCGATGAGACTGCCTGCACTTGTGGGCAGTCCGCTTTCTGTTAATTCAGTCAGGGAGGATCTTCAGGTGAATCACCGTACAGCAGATAAATGGATACAGTCACTGGATTCACTGTATTATATTTACAGGATTCTTCCTTTTGGCTCACCGAATATAAAAGCCGTAAAAAAAGAAAAAAAACATTATCATTGGGACTGGAGCCTTGTTCAGGACAAAGGTTCCCGTTTTGAAAATATGGTGGCGTCACATTTTCTATCCTGGATTCATTTTCTTGAGGATTCGAAAGGTGAGGATCTGGAACTGAGATTTTTCCGTGATTCTGAAAAACGGGAGGCTGATTTTGTTATTGTGAGAGACGGGAAACCGTTTCTTTTTGCAGAGTGTAAGTATGCTGACGCAGACATATCTCCGCATCTGAAATATCTGAAAAATAAATTTCAGAATGTACCTGCATATCAGCTGTATTATTCCGGACGGAAAAGATACACCGGAACTGAAGGAATCACAGTAATGAGTGCCTATGATTTTTTCAGGGAAAAAATTCCGGATTCATATCTGAGTGAGGAGGAATTATAAATGACTGTATACTTTTATGACACTCCGGCAGGGAAAATGAAAGCAGTTATCCGGTCGGGGATGATTCAGGAACTGAATTTCCTGCAGCAGGCAGGAAAAAGAAAAAAAACGGAATCATTTTCAGCAAACGGCAGAATTCAGGATAATGAATCCGAAAATATAAAAATCGCTGAACATCTTAAAAAAGAGCTCGATGCATATTTCGCCGGAAATCTGAAAAAATTTACTGTTCCTTTAAATCCTGAGGGATCTGAGTTTCAGAAAAAAGTATGGGAAGGCCTGTTAACGATTCCCTGGGGAACGACAATATCATATAAAGAGCAGAGTATTCTTATGGGCCGTCCGGATGCAGTACGTGCGGTGGCCGGAGCCAACGGCAGAAATCCCATTGCCATTCTGATTCCCTGCCATCGGGTGATTTCATCGGATGGAAATCCTGGTGGCTATTCCGGAGGATTGCACCTGAAGATGCTGCTGCTGCAGACAGAAGGAGTTTTACTGAAAGTATAAAATAATCAGAAAAGATCCGCAACGACTGCAGTAATGTTATCTGCACCGCCCGCTTTCAGGGCCCCTTCAATCAGAGACGCAGCACACGATTTGCTGTCTTTATAAAAATTCATTATTGATATAATTTCAGCATGGTTGAGCATTTCAGTGAGACCGTCAGAACAGAAAAGCACCCTGTCTCCTTTCTGAAGCGTAACAGGCGTCAGGTCAATCCGTGGTGACGGGCCGTATCCAAGTGCATTGGTGACTATGTGCCGCAGCGGATGTTTTCTTGCTTCTGCGGGGGTGATTCTGCCCGACCGGAGCAGAGTTTCAATCTGCGTATGATCCCTTGTAAGCCGGGTCAGAGTCTTTTCCCTCAGAATAAAGCATCTTGTGTCTCCGGTGTGTGCTATGATCAGTGAATTATTAAGAAGTATTCCGGAAGTGCAGACAGCCCCCATACCAAGCAGTGCAGGATTCGCTTCTGCAGTTCCTTTAATTTCTGCATGTGCTGCCTCTGCCGCAGACTTAAGAAATGAAGCAGCATCCTCCTCTGAAAAACCGGAAGCACGGTTTTCCTGAATCAGTCTGTTTGCATAACTTTCAAAAACATTACAGATGATCTCCGAAGCTGTTTCTCCGCCTGCATGACCTCCCAGTCCATCCGTAACAACAATAAGGTAAGGAGTTACATCCGAGGTGACTGACTCGCTTCCCTCAGAGCCGCTGCTTAACGGCATTATGAGGAAGGCATCCTCATTCCGGTCTCTTTGAAGACCTTTGTCAGTAAGACCGGAGATATGCAGGATCATAAGGTCAGCGATGCCGGTCGGGATTCAGGCTTTTCTTTCGCCCTGCATCAGAAAGTTCTGTACATAATCTTTAACAGCATCCCGCAGCGGAGTTACAGGATGAGTGAATCCTGCATTGCGGATTTTATCGATGGGTGCGCATGTGTAATACTGATACCGGTCTTTCAGATGCTCGGGCATTTCAATGAATTCAATATTCGGTTCTTTTCCCATTGCGGCGAATATGGAACCGGCAAGTTCCACCCATGTGCTTGCGACTCCGCTTCCTGCATTAAAGAGGCCGCAGGCAGAAGTATTGTCGAGAGTAAGGAACACTGTCATTTTAGCGGAGTCTTCCACATAGAAAAAATCCCGCATCTGCTCACCGTCTTTGTATTCGGGTTTATAGCTTTTAAACAGCCGGATTTTACCGTCAGCAACTATCTGCCGATAGGCTTTCAGTACAAGTGACATCATCTCTCCTTTATGATATTCATTCGGACCAAAAACATTAAAATATTTAAGACCTGCAAAAAGCGGGGCAAATCCTTCTCTGGCCAGCCACTGGTCAAACATATGTTTGGAATATCCGTACATATTCAGGGGGTGCAGAGTATGGAGATCCGTTTCCCGGTCATCAAAACCCTGCTCTCCGTCCCCGTAAGTGGCCGCACTGGAAGCATATACCATTCTGGCGCTGTATCGCATGGCAATCCGGGCAAGATCTATGCTGAATTGATAATTATTATTAATTAAATATTCTGCATTTCTCTCTGTGGTGGAACTGCAGGCTCCCAGATGGATGATTGCATCTATTTTATCGGAGGATTGTCTGCCGAAGCTCAGGGAACCCCGTCTGTGATAAAGGGCATCATTCATTCTCGCTGTGAAATCATCCCGCTCCAGATATTCTGTGTATTTCAGAGTGCGCAGATTCATCCATTTGTCGGATGTTCCCAGATGATCCACAAGAACAAGGTCCTCCCTTCCCCGTCTGTTGAGTTCCCGGACTACGGCCCCTCCGATGAGTCCCGCTGCGCCTGTTACTATAATCATAATAATATCCTCATTCGTGGACATTATTTCCGGTGGTCTAATATGAATAAAGTTCTTTTTTCCGGCAGTTTCAGAATTCCTGATTTTATTAATCCGGCCACTGAATATCGGGCATTTATCATGGACCGGTTTTCTGAGCTAAGGCGATTCTGTTGATGGTTTTTTTAAATCGTTTATCTGACAGCTCCTCGAGCCTTTTTGAAGGAGCGGGAAGAACGTTATCGTTGATTTAATATTTTTTCAATGTCATTTACAGACTTCGGAATACAGATTGATCATCTTCCCTGTTGACAGTGACAAAATCTTCTGATGCACAATGTATGTTTTTTCCGCTAAATCGATCCTGCAGTCGCAGCAAAGATTGCAGTAATCATTCCTGAAAGTGGCATAAAAAATTTTGTCATTGTTAATAAAAATCCAAAGACAACCCTAAGCTGCCTGAATCGGCTTGACTTAAAACATTGAATGATAATCCAATGAGTAATGATCAGTATGAACCACTGTGGTGTATCCCTTTTGAATAAACAGTCCCTTGCCGCCATGAAGCTCTTTATAGAGGATCATGCGTCTCTCGGGGGGAGGGTGTTTGAAAAACATGGGAATCCCCTTGATACTTTCCGGGAACAGGCCGCAGAGCTTCTGCATACTTTACAGGATAATATTTCTTTTACAGTAAATACAGCCAGTGGTCTGAATATGATTGCCAATGGATATCCGTTTGAATCAGGCGATGAAATACTTTCATTTTCTGATGAGTATCCGGCGAATCATTATCCATGGAAACTTCAGTCGGGCAGGGGAGCAGTTCTTAAGGAAATCAGGTCCGGAAAAACCGGAGTATTCAGTCTGACAGATATTATTGAAAATATAACATCTCGTACGAAGATCATCGCTCTTAGTCATGTTCAGTTTACAAGCGGCTGCACTCTGGATCTGCCCTACCTCGGAGAGATCTGCAGGGAGCGCGGAATTGATCTGGTCATTGATGCGGCCCAGAGTCTGGGTGCTTTGCCGGTATATCCTGAGGAATGGAATATAGCGGCTATAGCAGCTTCCGGATGGAAATGGCTGATGGGACCGATTGGTTCCGGATTACTGTACACCTCACCGGATTTCAGAAAGAAAATCAGAATCACAATGGGCGGATCTGATCTTATGATTCAGGGACAGGATTATCTGAATCATGAATGGAATCCTCATACCGATGGGCGTAAGTTTGAGTATGCCACAATGCCTGTGGTCAATGCTGCAGGACTGGCTGCTGCGATCGCTGAAATCAACAAAACGGGGATAGAAACGGTTTATGATATGATTATTGATCGTCAGCAGGTTTTCACAGAAATCATAAGTGAAGCATTTAGTCCATCGGATCCTGACGCACCGGCTCAGTATGCACTGCATCCTGAGGAAAGACAGCTGCGGTCAGGAATTCTTTCATTTTTTCTGAAAAAAGCTGATCCGGAAAAAGTTATGAAAGAGCTTGCATCGGAAGGGCTAACAGTAAGCAGCAGAGGGGGGTATCTTCGCATAGCACCTCATTACTGTAATACGGCAGACGAAGTTTCTGAAGCGGCCGAAAAATTTATAAGGATATTAAATAAATGAAAAAGATTAAAATCAAAACAGCGGAAATTCTGGAAAATCTTCGAAATGAGCCTGAGAGTTTTCCTAAATATACAAGTCAAATAATAAATCTTGCTAACCAGAATTCCCAGGGTACGAGGCCGAAGATTGTTGGACAGATGTCGGATCTCATACAGGAGTTTCAGGGGACATCTGTGGAGGACTGGGAAACCTGGTATTAAGAAAAAAGACCGGAGGCTATCGAATCAGCAACAGAGAAAATTTATTCAATGATTACATTGTTAAAGGATGCAATGGAAAAAATTGACAAACAGATGGTTAAAAAATGGGTTCACGATCTTGTTGTCATAAAAACATTCGCGGGTTTGCGGTTTCAGGAAGTTATCCTGAAAAAAGTGGCGGAGATTTACGGCAAAGAATATAAATTATCTGATAATTATGAGGAATCGCAGGGGATTGATGGTTACATCGGTGATTTACCGGTTTCAGTTAAGCCTGTAACTTATAAAACAAAAGAAATGCTGATGGAAAATATTACCGCAGCAGTAATTTACTATGATAAAGGAAAAGACGGGATTATAGTAGATTATTCGGAGGCCGATCAGAAATTAAAAGGCTAATGCATAACCGGACAAAGGTTCGGCTGAATCAGTGTATTTTACCTGAATATCATTCCCTTTTTTAACCGTTTTTATATCTTCAATATACCGGATCTGAATCTCTTTTTCCTGACGGGTCATGACAGGTGTATTCAGATATTCATTAAAATATTTAATTACTTTATTTTCGCCTTTTCTCTGTGATACAAACAGATTGTGTTTTATTATCCTGTTTGAAATATAATCATTCAGGAATTTTTCTGCATTCTTAATACTGATAAAGGCATGTTTATTCATATTCGGGTCAATTTCAATATGAATACTGTTACGTTCACAGGCAGAAGCAGCCACAGATGTTGTGCCGGTGCCTCCAAATGGATCGATAATTGTATCCCCTTTAACCGAAAACATGTTTATTAACCGGTAAGCTAGTTCAAATGGAAAAGCACCGCTGCGATCCCGGATTTTGTCGGAATTAATAGTCTGGCGAATCCCTTTTAAATCCCAAATATCAGAAAACCAGATATTTCTTTCCTCCCAGAAATATCCGCTTTCATTGCGGTTCTGCTTCTCCGAAGCAGATTTAAATTCTCTTTTGTTACCTTTTCGGAAAATAAGTATGTATTCATGTTCCAGAGTTACATATGCACCCGGTGGAAGCATTCCGGAACCCATAAATTTATTGGGTGAATTGGTCTGTTTTCTCCAGATTATATTAGGCAGATTCTGAAAACCAATATTCAGGCAGTTCTGCAGAATTTTGGAATGATTAGAAAAGAGCTGAAAGTTACTGCTTATAGTTCTTGTGGCATCTCCTATATTTATGATAAGATGTCCTCCTGGTTTAAGAATTCTGTAGGATTGATTCCAGACCTTATTCAGCTCTTCGTGCATCAGATTCAATGCACGATAAGGATCGCCTGAAATTGCGGTTCCGATTAAAGAATTTAATTCAGTAAATAGCTGATCCCACATTTCAATCATTGGATAAGGCGGGGATGTGACAATCAACTCTGCAGAATTGCTGTCGATTTCTTTAAGGTAATCGGCCGCATCGGCACAAATCAGCTTATGGTCAGTCTGCATAGGGACAGGATTTCATCAGAAAGGAACACGTCAATGCAATTAAATAAGAGAAAAGCTTGACCTGATTCAGCCGCCTGTCAGGCTGAAATAATGATTCCATGGGAACTGATTGCTGAATCTCCTGTACCAGGAGAAGACCAGACTCTGACGCTTCGCAGAAGGGGCGATGAATATGCAATACGACTGGGAACCCAGGACCTGATGAACAGCCGTATGCATTTTTCCGAAGAGGAACTTGCACGATTCGTGTGCGAACTACTGCCCGAAAATCCAAGGATTCTGATAGGCGGACTCGGGATGGGTTTTACCCTGCGTTCTGCTTTAAATCATGCGAAGGGAAAAGCAGAGATTATTGTCTGCGAACTGCTTCCTGCTGTAACTGATTGGAACCAAAAATTCATCGGGCATCTTGCTGATCATCCGATCCGGGACCCGCGGGTTCAGGTCGTTCATGAAAATGTTTTTAAACTGATCCGGGCAAAACCAGGATTCTATCATGGAATTCTGCTGGATGTGGACAATGGTCCTTCTGCATTTACATCCTCAGAGAATGATTCCCTCTACACTGGGGACGGACTTCGTGCCATTACAAAGGCGCTGAAGCCCGGAGGCGTTCTGGGGGTATGGTCTGCAGCCTCGGATAACCGTTTCCGGGAAAGACTCATCAAAAACGGATTTCTTGTTGAGGAGCATAAAGTATTTGCCAGAGAAGGAAAAAAAGGAAATCGTCATACTGTGTGGACCGCACAGAAAACTGTATAAATAATCTGTAAGAATGGAATGACTGCAGCAGAGGTTGTAATGATTTATAAATTGAATCAGATGAGTCCGGGTCAGATTTATCATGTTATGACTCAGACAATCATACCACGTCCTGTTGCCTGGATACTGACTGAAAATGCAGCCATACCAGGGCAGAAGTCTGCTTCTTATAACCTTGCTCCGTTTTCTTTCTTTAATGGTATCAGTTCGGATCCCCCGATTCTGATGGTTTCCATCGGAATAAAAGATAATGGTAAGAAAAAAGACTCATGGATCAACATTGAGGAAAGAGACCACTTTGTGGTTCATATACCTTCTTTACAGCAGGCTGACTCTGTAAAAGCCACGTCTGAAGAATTTGACTATGGTATTTCAGAAACAGAACAGCTGGACATTAAGCTTGTTCCTTTCGAAACAGCCGGTCTTCCCCGTCTTCAGGACTGTCCTGTGGCTTTTTATTGTAAAAAAATAAATATTACAGAAATCGGAAACGAACCTCAGGCGATGATTCTCGGAAGCATTGAGGCTGTTTATATCAGCGATGATGTGAGTCAGTTCAAAAATAACCGGCTGATTACAGACCCCCTTAAGATAAATCCTCTGATGCGTCTGGGAGCGGGGCAGTTCGGCAGTCTTGGGGATGTGTTTAAGTGAGGAAATACTGATTGCACCAGAAGCAAACCCATAGGCAGACTGACTGAATGGCACTCAAAGCTACAGTTTACAAAGCGAATCTCGACATCGCGGACATTGACCGCAGTTATTACGGAACTCATCCGCTTACGGTGGCACTGCATCCCTCCGAAAATGAGGAGCGGATGATGGTGCGGATTCTTGCTTTTGCACTCTATGCAAACGAACGCCTCGAATTTGGAAGGGGCCTTAGTACTCAGGATGAGCCTGACCTGTGGCAGAAAGATTTCACCGGAGCCATTGAACTCTGGATTGATGTGGGACTGCCCGATGAACGTGACATTCGCAAGGCCTGCGGTCGGTCCCGAAATGTAGTTGTGATTGCTTACGGCAGGAATGCAGACCCGTGGTGGAGTCAGATCTCCGGCAAAGCAGAGCGTTTGGCGAATCTGACTGTTCTGAAACTCTCCGCTGAAAACATGAAAGATCTTGCATCTTTGGCAGACCGTGCCATGGATCTGCAGTGCACCATTCAGGATAGGGAAGTTCTTCTGTCAGCAGCTGGTGCATCTGTGACTATGGAGCCTCAGGTGCTACAGAGATCCGGGTCTGAAAGGAGTCCGTGAATGTGCATATACCTCATCCACGGGAGCCTTTGAAGAAGCAAACTCGATCACTATGACCGGAATTTATCGTGCAAAGGGAAATAAGGCTGGTTTCGTTTTAGTAATGAATGCACAGGACTGCTGTAAATCCTGTATTCTGGCAACCGTTAGGAACCAGCTTTTTACAGCAATCACAAGAAGTAAGGCATGGGTCAGAGTCACCGGAATAGGCGATCAGTTTACATGAAATTCATTTAAATCGACAATAAATGTGAACGAACGAAAGATTGTTCATATTGCGCCATAAAGGATACCTGGACTGAAGTATATATTCCGGAGCCTTTCTAACAAGTGATTTATGTGAGTTCAGAGATGATAAAGATTCACTTAGGGAGAATTCATTAATGCAATACAAACTTTATTTGATATTCGGGATGATTCTGTTTTTGGGTTGGTCAGAGCTAAACGCTTACAGCGGGGAAAAAGAAATACCTACTTCAAATGAAAAAGGATTTTACCAGGGAAAGATGCAGCTTACTGTTTCCGGTGGTATCCCATGGATGCTTTCCGGTTCATTCATTGATTCTGTAACAGAAAATAATAAATTAACGATTCCGATCTGGAGTAATCCGTATCGTGCAGGAATCTGGATGTACTCGCAAAGTGAAATGAATTCACCCCGGATTTCTTCTCCTTACAGTTATTCCATTCGGGAGAACTACGGAATCACTGAACGATTTGCGGTCGGTTTCCGGGGGGATGTGCGTGGTTATTTTGCGCATGGGTATTCGTCTTCAGGCCATTACCTTACCCTGATTCGCTTTCTTCAGGAAAATAATTATGCGGACCGGAGGTTTCAGGAGGCTTTTTCTGATCAGTTTAATGAAAAATATATTCTTACAAAAGAAAAAAAAATTACTGCACTTTTTTATACAGGGGGGATTGAAGGGGAGTTTCATTTTTATCCTTTAAACCGTTTTGATCCTTTTTTAGCAGCAGGGTACGGTCAGGGCCGGGATCTTGCTTATGAGTCGCGGGTGGATCAGCTTTCACTTACTGCGGGGATAAATATATATATAAATGATTATTTTTCTATAAGAACAGGTTTTGATCATTCAGTTATAAAAGTATCTAAAACAAATGATGGATATTTTTTACGGAAGTCTCCGCATGAAGGAATCCTTAATGACTCACGGTTTGAATTTGGATTTTCCTTCAGTTTTTCGCATCTTCCGACACTTCCTGAATCTGATAAAAGCAGTGAAGTTGTCCGGTTATACCGGGAACTGCAGAAGATTCCGGAAATTGAACTTAGAATCCGTGACAATCATTTGACGGTAATTTTCCTCCAGGATGCCATTTTTCCTTCAGGTTCTGACCAGATGTTTTCTGCAGGTGTTCGATCTGTGGAAAAAGTGGCGGCGATTTTGGTTCGAAGTAATCTCCTTGGTTTCATCGTAGAAGGTCATACTGATTCAATTCCGGTTCGTCCCGGTTCAAAATTGGTGGATAATTACAGACTTTCCTTCCAAAGAGCGGATCAGGTTGCATTAATTCTGAAAAAAGCGGGAATAGCTGATGACCGCCTTGGGATTCGCAGTTTCGGTCCGGATAAACCAAGGGCATCGAATGACACGGAAGCCGGCAGAAGAATAAACCGACGCATTGAAATTGTTCTGCTTGGTGATGTGAAAGGAATTCCTGAGCTTCAGAATGTGCCTGGATGGTAATCCAGGCTTCTGTATAAAATATAGTAATCTCAGGGAGTCTGTTTCTGAATGTTTGTCGCTGAAGAATGTATTGATCAAACATGATCCGCAGTTTCATTATGAAAAATTCCCTTGACCACTGCAAATCATTCCCGAAATTGTACCAGTGTCATTACTTACGATATACAATAACAAAGATTTAACTACTGAAAAAAAGCTGGAACTGATATCCCGGGAATCGGCTCTGGATGAATCTGCGTACAGCATCGCTTCCGGTATTATTGCCGATGTGGAAAAACGCCGGGATGCCGCAGTCATTGAATATACAGAAAAATTTGACGGAGTGCGCCTGGATTCAGTGGTTCTGCCTGCTGCAGAGATCGAAAAGGCGGCTGCAAGACTTGATCCGGAACTGAAAAAAGCATTTGATCAGGCAGCAGAAAATATATACGAATTTCATAAACTGCAAAAAGAGAATCTTGTATCAAGAGAGACTACTGTCCGAGGAACACGCCTGGGGTTCAGCTATATGCCCGTTGAATGTGCGGCCGTTTATGTGCCGGGGGGAAAGGCAAGTTATCCTACATCCGTCCTTATGGGAGTGATTCCTGCAAAAATCGCAGGTGTTAAAGAAATTATACTTATAACTCCTCCTTCTAAAGACGGCGGTGTGATGGACGCTGTTCTCTATGCCTGTAAGGTGGCTGGGGTTACTCAGATCATACGCGCGGGCGGAGCTCAGGGAATTGCGGCAGCTGCGTTTGGCCTGGGGGGCAGTCCTGCCCGTGTCATTGCAGGACCAGGGAACCGCTTTGTAACTGCAGCTAAAGCTCTTCTTACTTCAAGGGGAATTCTTCGCATGGACATGCCGGCTGGTCCGTCTGAAATTATTGTGATTGCTGATTCTTCTGCAAATCCTCTGTATGTGGCATCCGATATGCTTTCCCAGGCTGAGCACGGCGAAGACAGCCCGGCTATTCTGCTTACAGACAGCCTCGAATTTGCGCAGGCAGTGGATCATGAAATTCAGAAAGGAATTGAAGAGAGACCTGAACGTCGCGAAATGAAGCTCACGAGCATCACCAGGCATTCCTATGCAATCGTATACGATTCTATTGCTGATGCTTTTGATTTTTCCAATGAATACGGCCCGGAACATCTTGAAATCTGCACCAGAGATCCTTATGCCGATCTTGAAAAAATCACCAGTGCAGGTTCTGTATTTCTTGGAAATTATGCGCCGGTGGCTCTGGGAGATTATTTCAGCGGCACCAATCATGTGCTTCCGACCGGTGGTGCAACATCCTGCTATTCCGGCCTTGGTGTGGATACCTATCTTCGCAGAATCACCTGGCAGTATCCCACACGGGCAAGCCTTGAGGCAGCAAAGGATCCGATCCTCTTAATGAGTAAGGCAGAAGGTCTGGATCAGGAGCACGGTCATTCTGTGGCTGTCCGCTTTAAATAAAGCGAATACAGCAGAATTCCCAGAGCCACAGATGCATTAAGACTTTCCACGGAAGGCTCCCCCGGAATGCGGATTCTGGTTCCTTTTACTGAGTCCGGAATCCCTTTTCCTTCCATGCCGGCAAGTACTCCGAAAGAACCGGAATTGTCTGTTTTTCCTGACCGATCAGCACTCAGAAATTCGGGCAGCGATGTCTCCGATTTACCGTCAAGAATCAGAAGAAGTTCATTTTTTAAAGTAAGATTCTGAATAGATGGTCCGTTCGAAAATTTCATACCGAAAACAGCACCGGCCGAGGAACGGACTGCTTTAGGATGATAAGGATTCGCTGATTCAGATAAAAGAATCACCTGCGAAACACCGAAAACGGAAGCAGAGCGGACTGCAGCCCCCAGATTATCCGGATCGCTTAACGGCAGAAAGAGACTCACTCCTTTTTCCAGTCTGCCGTTCCATTCCGGTATTTCAGGAATTCTTACAGTTAGAAGAGGAGACCCTGTTCCCAGTATGTCTGCTTCCCGGAAAAGGCTGCTTTTAAGAATGCATTTTTTTACACTGATCGCGGGATTCAGGAAAGAGTCCTCCGCCAGGTCAGGATATTTATCGTCAAATATAAGAGTATCTGCTCCGGGAGCTCCGGAAGACAGAAAATCCGCTATGATCTTACGGCCGCTTACAAGTGCAATACCTGCTTTTTTAATATTTTTCGAATTGTTCAGAGATTTCAGCTGTTTGTAAAATGAATTATTTTCTGATTCTATATAAACGGCATTCTGCATTCCGGGAATTTTCTCAAATACCTCCGGACCGCCGCGACCGGCAGGCTGACCTGCAGCTCCGGAAATCCGGACAGCGCTGAGGTCGGGCCGGGAAACATATTTCCATACCACAAGCCGCCGTTCGTCGGAAGATCCCGGAAGAATATAATGTTCATCAAGTATCAGCTGACAGGGCTTACCAGGAAGATTTTTTACGGCTTTGATTTCATCGCTGCAGTTTGGACCTTTCAGAAAAATAAAGAGCCCACCTGGAGAAAGCACATCAGAAGCGCGGATAATGCTTTCATCCATCGGATCAACTGCGCGTGTAATGACCGAATTTACAGGTTCAGAGTGAATAAACCCTGGGGAAATTTTTTTGGCGAGTCCGTATGCATTGGGAAGACCAATGGTTTTTATAACGTCGTTCAGAAAATCCACACGGACTTTTCTTCCGTCATTCAGAATTACTTTCAGATCCGGTCTTACGATGGCAATGGGAACACCGGGAAATCCTGCACCGCTTCCCATATCCATCAGTGGTTCAGGAATATCAATATTATGCGTTTTTAAAATATTCAGAGGCAGTAAGCAGTCCACATAAT
Organism: uncultured Leptospiraceae bacterium; assembly: GCA_964594095.1. Lineage (GTDB taxonomy): Bacteria > Spirochaetota > Leptospiria > Leptospirales > Leptonemataceae > CAZQKZ01. Next base: position 73,420 of record CAZQKZ010000006.1, read on the forward strand.
GCTTCCGGACCACGGTTGAAAAGCTGTGCAGCCGTGTGAGATTCAGATCTTCATTCCTGTCCCGCAGATAATTATGGTACTGCCAGAGTTTTTCCAGCGCGGCCGGATCGGCAGAAATTCCTGATTTTTCAAGAATTTCCTTCATAGACTGAAGGGAGGCGGGGGTTTCTGCTCTTTCAGAAAACCGGCCGGATCTGCTGTTACTGGTTGCGTTTTTTACCGATGATTTATTAAATTGCTTCTGAGGTTTTTTCATTTATTATTTCCGGATAATGGAGTTTAGGAGAGAGTTATATGCCTTATGAATGGACGCATTATCAGTTTCCGCCAAGAGTTTTTTTCGAAAAAAATTCAGCATCAAAAATCGGACAGATGATTCGCGATGTGGGGAGCAGAGTTCTTCTGGTGAATGTCTCTCATGAAGCATCAAATCCCGAGTATCTTATGACTGTCAAGAACAGCATCGACTCCGCAACGTCCGGCTGCATTCTTTATGACGATTTTCCCGATGAAATCGGGCATAGTGACCTCGATACCGCGGTCCACTTTGCAAGGCAGTCCCAGGCGGATGTCATCGTTGGTTTCGGAGGACGGGAATCTTTCCGGGTAGCCCGGAATATTGCCATGCTTGCCAGGAACGAGATGTTTTCGGCAGAAGTAGGTTCCGGAAATTTCCCGATGAAAAAGCCTCCGCTGCCGGTGGTTACAGTTCCGATCACCCCTGCGATGGGCGAAGAAGCGAGCCCGGTGGCTATGATCTATGATAAAGTCACCGGCAGGATTTTCTGTGGTTCAGATACACGTCTATTCCCCTCAATGGTTTTTATAGACCCTTCCATGACCATGCATCTTTCCGATACAGAAATGTCTCACGCAGGTATTGCGGTGATGGCTGCCTCTATTGAAGCGATTCTCAGCAGAAATGCGAATGAGGTAACGAATGCAATTGCCCTTAAATCTCTGGAGCTTGTGGCTCACAACCTTGTTACTCTGATTCATGAATCAGGTAATATCACGGCAAGGAATAATGTGAGTATGAGCAGCCTTTTCGCAGGAATGGCTCATTCCAACAGTGGTCTTGGTCTTTGCTACAGTATCAGCACAGCCATCGCAAATCTTACAGAGCTGGACTTTAATACTGCAATGGGAATTATGCTTCCTCATGTAATGGACTTTAATCTTACAGTGGCTGCTGCCAAGTATGTTCATATAGCAAGGGCCCTTGAGGAGGACATCCGGGACATTACCGTAATTGAAGCCGCAATTAAAGCGGTGGAAGGAGTCCGTAAAATCTACGGTGAGCTTAAGATCCCTCAGAGGCTTTCTGACTTTGAAATCAGGAAGGGAGACCTTCCGGCAATTGCTTCTCAGGCGTTCAGCATTCCGTTCATAAGAAATTCAGTGAGAGATCTCGATAAAAACGAGCTTGAGACTATTCTGATTTCCGCATACTGATCTGCGGCGGGCATGAATTAATAATTAAAAATGAATTTCCAATTCGCTTGGCGAATTGCCCTTATTGGTGCCTTTTTAGCGGCTTCTGCCTCTGGCAAAAGCTACAATCATTCTTAATTTTATATTTTACATTTTTAATTGCACACCCGCTGTTTTTCCTGCTTTCAGTGGGTGCGCCCGGGGGGGAATTACCAGTATAAAAAAAAGCTTGCTTTTGATTGCCGATTCTGATATCAGTATAAGGATTCCGGCAGCCAGGCCGGCCATCAGCAAAGAATGATAGATTTTCTTATTATTGGAGCGGGAATTGTAGGTTCATGGATCGGCTACGAAGCAGCCCGCCGTGGTCACAAAGTGGTTATAACGGACCGATCACCGGTCTGGGATACTCAGGGGAGCATTACGGCGCACAGTACAGGGATTCTGCACAGCGGTATTTATTATCCTCCTGGTTCCGAAAAAGCCCGTCACAGCATTCGGGGCAGAAATCTCACTATAGATTTTGTTAAAAAACACAATATTCCGTATAATATCTGCGGCAAGCTGATCACCGGAGGTGATTTTCTTGATGCAAGGACCACAGAAGAGCGGATCATCAGTCTTTATGAAAACGGGACAGAAAACGGTTTTAAAGATCTGAGAATTATTAAGTATCCCGGTCAGAATTACGAGCGGGTCAAAGGAAGTCTGGCGCTGTTAGTTCCGCAGTCCGGAATTGTGGACACAGGTCGTTATCTTCAGATCCTCAGGAAACAGGCAGAAAACAAAGGGGCTCTGTTTCTCCCTGGCAGAATTTTTACCGAGGGTTACTCGGGTATGGGGGTTCTTGAATATGACGGCAACAGAGAGGAAGTGCCTGCAAGGTTTATTATCAATTCTGCGGGACTTGAATCAGACCATGTTGCGGAGCTATTCGGAATCACCGATTTTACCATCCGGCCGGTGAAAAGTCAATATTATAAACTAAGTCATAAAATGCCCCAGGATATTCTGATTTACCCGCTTCTGTCAGAGGATGGGCTGATCCCCGATGTGCACTATGTTTTTCATTTAAACGGGGATGCCTTCGCTGGTCCGGGAGCAACCGAATCCGATTCCCGGAGCGATTATCAGATTACTATGGGCCGGTCTGAATTCTGGAAATCCTTAAACAGAATTGTGGAAGGGTACAGTGAGGAAGATCTCACTCCGGGCTATGCCGGTATCAGGCCTACTCTTTTTCAGAATAATCTGCCGGTAAGAGATTTTATCGTAATGGAACGGCCTTCAGGCGTGATGCATCTTCTGGGAATTGAAAGTCCTGGGCTTACATCGGCTCCTTCTCTTGCTATGGATGTTATTGATTTTCTGACTGCAGTCTGAATATGGCTATGAATCCTGATGTCCTTCGCAGGAATTTTCTCTTTGAAATATTAAGTCCGGAAGACCTTCGTTTGATTTCCGAAAACGGAATTCTTCGATCCTTACCTGCTGAAAGCCGGATTCTGTATGAAGGCGATACCGGAGACAGTATTTTTCTTCTGCTTAAGGGAACAGTAAAAATATATAAAGAAAATTCTGAAGGAACTCAGATACTGATCAGCCTGATTCAGCCCGGAGGGATTTTCGGAGAAATCACAGTAACCGGGGAAGCGACCTACCCGTTCAGTGCAGAATCCGTCAGCAAAGCTGAACTATTTGTGATCAGCCGGAAAATAATCCGGAAATTTCTGAAAGAAGAAGCGTTTCGTGACCGGTTTCTGACCAGTCTGTTCGGGCGGATTCAGTATATGTCTCAGCTGATTGAGGATCTTTCCGTGATGGATACCGAAGAAAGACTGTTTCGCTTCCTGTATCAGAAATACGGGAAAAAAACAGTCATTACTACAACAATGTCTAAAAAGGATACTGCTTCTGCAATCGGAACAGTTCCGGAAACACTCTCCCGCATAATTGCCCGTCTTACTAAAAACAAAATAATGAGCTGGAAAGGGAAGGAAATACGGCTTGCTACTGATTTCTGGGATACCTGCGATTACAGCTGGCTGGGGCCGCATGTAAAATTTTTTTCGGCAGAATCCGGAAAAAAAGACCGGAAACTTGACTCAGGTCAATGACTTTGGAAGGATCCCCGGTTATATTCAGAGGACAGTGCAGATTTTCCTCTGCTGCTGAATTTATTAACCGGAGTTAATTATGAAACTGCCTGAATCTATGTATTTTCTTAAACCCGCCTAGTGGATCATCCATGCAATTTCTGTGGCAATGGTCTTTGTAATCGGTCGCCTTTCAATTGCCTGGTTCTGAGTCTATGCCTGTGTTTAAAAAAAGTCTGGCAGTCTTTCTGGCCTTCGCTGTTTCCATTATGAGTATCGCAGCCGGGACAGGAGTTCTGACCGGAATCGCGGTGCCTGACCAGATCATCCTTAAATGGCTGGTTATCTATAATGTGGCTGCAGGTTTTCTTTCGCTTGCTGCCGCAGGTTTTTTAATCTTCAGACCGGATACCGGCCGGAAGGGAGCGATCTTCATTGTGTCTGCTCACGGGGCTGTATTGATACTGCTTCTGCTTCTTGCGCTTTTTTCCTTACCGGTCGAGACTAAAAGTATTCTTGCAATGGGTTTCCGGGTTCTGGTGTGGGGAGGGATTCTTTTTCTGCTCAGAAAAACTGCCTGATTGATTTATTAATTTTCTTCAGGAATTTTTGTGTGAATATGCACCCGGTTTCTGCCTGAATTCTTTGCTTCATAAAGGGCCTTATCCGCTGCTGCAGTCAGATGGTAATGACTGTAACCGTGGACCGGGAATTGAGCGATGCCTATGCTTATAGTAATTTTAGGAATATTATGAAGTTCAAACTGGCCATAATCAATAATACTTACGTCTTCTCTCAGTCTTTCAGCTATTTCATGCGCCGTTTCAGCATTGGTTTGAGGAAGGATTATAATAAATTCCTCTCCACCGTATCGCCCGATGACATCGCCTTCCCGGACGGATCTCCGCATTGTTTCTGCAACTGCTTTCAGAACCCGGTCCCCTGTTTTATGGCCATATTCATCATTGAACCTTTTAAAAAAATCTATATCAACAAGCAGCATACAAAGATCATCAGCTTTTCTTTTCGCAACATTTATAGTATTTGACAGATATTCCACGATGTATCTCCGGTTGTAAAGCCCTGTCAGAGTGTCAGTTACCGCCTGATTTCTGTAAATTTCTATCATGTTGAGGCCACTGGCCGCTGAACCGGCTATTCGAACCAGTTCTCCAATGTCTTTTTCTATAAGAATCAGTTTATCTTCAACCGTAAAGGTTCTCGTTTCCAGTTCACTTTTCAGAGAGGTCATGTTTAAAATAAACTGCGCGACCCCGATCACTTCGGCACCCCCTATTAAAGGATAGCATAGAACCATCTGATCCGTATTACAGATACATGACGGACATAAAGGATTGCTTTGGTCCTGCTTAAAAAAATTTCCGCATCTGAAAGCCAGACATTTGGATGGGTGTTCAATTATTTCTTCAGAAACAGATCCGCTGCTGGTGAAAACCATTTCCAGCCTGTCAACACTCGAATTTTTTTCCAGTATAATCATTCTTTCAATATGGTTTACCGATCTGGTCATAGAAAAAAGAATTCTGAATATACTCTCCTTTTCCTTTTCAAGAAGTGCAATATTAGAAAAATCTTCAAATATCCTTTTACTCACAGCCCAGTGTTCAAGAAGATACATTGTATAATTCAGGACTCTCCGCAGACCCGCTGAAAGAAAACCGTTTGGTATATTTGTATTTTCAGATTTTCCAAGCTGATCATTGCGGAGGGCTATACGCTGAATAGCCTTGCCAAGTCTGTCTTCTACAGAAATCCTTAAAGGATTTTCAACAAAGAGGTAAATGACAATATAAAAAACTGATACAAAAAATGCAGATATCCCGAAAATCAGTACTGAGATTTTAAAGGGAATATAGGAAATTGAATTGTATATGTGCTCTTTCTCTAAGCCATAAACAATAACCGGTGAACCGGGTTTTTCCGGCAAATCATAGAATAATATGGCCGATTCATTTTTTTTGCTGATGCCCTTTGAATAATGGTTTTTTCCGAAATCCTCAGCAATATTCAGAGCTTTCTCCAGGGAGAGCCCGCTCCGGTATTCAATATTATTAGATTTGTCTAAAAGAATTAAAAAAGTTGGCATATCTCCGATGCTCATATTATATGAGCTGAAAGAATCACTCACTCCTGAATCACCGGAAGAAATATGCCTCGCAATGTCCGATGCTTTGTTTCGAATCTCCAGCTCGGCCCGGTGGATTTCACGGTCCAGGATGATCAGATAAATATAATACAGAACAGCAGATGATCCTGCAAAAGTCATAATAAGGAAAAGGGTAGTAAGTCGGAATGCTTTCATGTATCTGGCTCGGGACGCTGGCTGCAGGGTTACTGTTCAGGACAAAAAAAAGTCATCGGCAGTTTTTTACAATAGAAAAATTTATTGAAAATTAGTTATGCGGATAACTATTATTCTGAATAACATCTTTAAATACACAGAAATCCGGCTTATAAAGAAAATGTCTGAAAAGTTTCCCAGTCCCTTCCGCAATAATCCGCATCCCCTGGCTGAAGAATCTGCCCGTCATCTGATGTCAGAACTCAGTCAAATGCAGGAACTTCTGAAACCCGGAAAGGGATTTCGTGTTTCTGTTCTTGTCGTAAAGGGCAGCACTGGTTATCTTTCAGGATCCTCTGTGTATCCGGATGAGGGCCGCCTTTCGCATCCTTTTCTGCGGACAGGGGATTGTCCTTTAGTTTCATTATTAAAGTACGCATCGGAAAACCGGCTGACTCCCCTGGCCTCTGCCGAATTCTGGTGGGGAGATTCTCCCTCCGATGAGGTGCGTCATCACGGTATTTTTTACCCGGTTCAGGGTAAATGCCGCGAAGAAACGGAGAAGGTTCTTTCCAGTCTGAATGCGGAAAGTCCTCCTGTGTTCGGAAAGGCAGTCAGTATTCCTGATTCTGAGCCAAAGACAGTTTATGAAGACAGACATTTACTGATTGTTAATAAACCATACGGTCTGCTGTCCGTACCAGGAAAGGAAACAGAAGATTCGGTGGAAACCAGAATCAGAGCCAGGTATCCGGATGCGAAGGATATAATGCTGCTTCATCGTCTTGACCTTTCCACTTCGGGTCTGCTGCTGATTGCAAAAAACCGCTACATTCACAGGGATCTTCAGCGGCTTTTCCTGAATCGTTCCATTGAAAAAAGATATACCGCCCTTGTACATGGCTGTCTGCCGGAATCACCCGCAGAGGGAGTGATCAGTCTTCCTTTGCGTCACGATCTGAACGACCGGCCGAGGCAGGTTGTTTGTTATAAGGAGGGAAAGGAAGCAGTTACCGGCTGGGAGCGGATAGGCTGCGAAGGAGATTTTACCAGGGTGAAATTTTTTCCCAGGACCGGGAGGAGTCACCAGATTCGGATGCATGCTTCTCATAAGGACGGATTAAATGCACCAATTAAAGGAGATGAACTCTACGGTTTCAATGATTCCGGGAGACTCTGTCTTAATGCGGAGAAACTGAGTTTTGTGCATCCTGTAACTGGATACAGAATTGAAACAGAATCTCCGGTTCCGTTTTAGAGATTCTGTTCTTTTTAATGAGACTCAGAACGGATGATCAAAGGAAAAGTTGGCATTCACTCCCCCGGTCTCGGAACGGCCATAACTGATATTTACAATCGTATTCGTCTGCCAGACCATCCGCAGACCGCCCCCGTATGCCTTATGCATTCCCTTAGTAGTAATTTCTTCCCGGGATGGCGCAACCCGGCCGATATCGTAATAACCTATAAGCAGAAAATCAATCCCGCCCAGAGCTGAGGTCTTCGCCAGCGTTATTCTGAGCTCTGTGTTTCCCATAACCATCACTTTATCTATGAACTGATTGGCCGGATAACCCCGGAGCCCCCGGTTGGATCCAAGCCCTTCATTGAATTCACTGTTGCTGATATTTGTAATGTAACCCATTTCGTAGAAAGGAACATTACCGAATGTTTCCTGACCCAGAAGCCGATAACCAAAAATGAATTCTCTGTTACCCAGAGATTTCATAAAAGAAGGAAGGATACTGAAATACTGCCTGTGCGTAACTGTAACGCGGTTGAAGGAATAATCACTGCCGGTTCCTTTGCCGGAGCTTTCCACATGCACATCCGAAAAAATTCCTTCTGCCGGATTTTTTTCGCGAAGACGCGGACGTGAATCATAGGCAATGGCAGCTCTTACTGTATTTACGAATTTCGGGCTCTCCACAGCATCGTAACCTACCGGCTTCACAATATCAATTAAAGTGGCAGTGTTCTGTTCAGCCTCTCCGCCCTCCCTGTCACCTTTATACGACTGGATTTTATAGGACTGACCCCTGAATCCGAAAAACCATTTGAAATTGGATTTTCCGATGAAGTCTTCAGAAGAAGCCTGAACAAAGGGTTTGATGCGGTCGTAGTTGTAATATTTATTCTGGCGTTCGCGCAGCTTCCGACGTTCTGTATTGAGGTAAGTATCAGGTTTGGTAAGATCCGGATTATTCAGGTAATTTTCATTCAGAGTAAAGTGATCATTAATCTGGTACAGATCTTTATAATAACTGCGGTTTTCTGCTGCGGGAGTCAGACCTTCTGCAATCTCCTTCTGCCGACTGATGTCGTGGTAATTTCCGATTCCGTAGAACTGAGCATTCAGAGTTCTCTCAATTCCACCGACCATTTTCACCCGTAAAGGTGTACCGAAAAAGCGAAGTGAGTCAAGCGAAAGAACATGATATTCATAGCCTTTGGTGGTCCGGTAAACCTGACCGTAAAGCTGGAAGTCATACGGTTCAAATCCCTCTTTGTAGTTGGTTGCATAAATGCGAAGGCCCATCCCGATTCCGTCGTCAGAGCTGTAACTGGGTAAGGGAATACCTGTGAATTTCAGTCCTTTGGAGGATTCTTCTTCGGTTGCTGGTTCCTTTGTTTCTTCAGTCTGTGCATAAAGCTGTGCAGCAGCAAAGGCGGTAACGAGAGTGATAAAAATTCTGAATGTGGTCAGCCTGATTTTTTCCATATAAATCCTTTTTGTATTAAATCTCTTTATTCAGATGAACAGTATATACGATATCTGCAAAGCCTTCTTCGTTTTTCTTCTGCAAATGGAGATCCATGGCTCCTACCATTGTGGAATGGTCCATTTCGAGCTGCAGACGCCTGAGGCTGATGATGTAATCAGGATGGGTCCGGGATTCAATGCCACTGACAGGGTCAGCAGTCAGAATTTTTTTGCCGCTTGGTTCATCCTTTGAGTTTCCGGTAATGCTGAACTCAAAATCTTCTGCGGAAAGATCAAAGTGGGCGGTCACCAGCTTAAGATTACCTTTAATGGCATTATTTTCGATCCATACTGTGAGCATTGTGTTCTGAGTGATGTGCTTATAAATTTCATATTCGGACTCCTTTATGAGCAGACATTTCTGCAGCAGAGGAGAGTCTTTGCATTCCGTTATAAAGGAATTTCCATTGTAATGAACTCCCTGAATTACATTTATATCAAGGAGGCTTAAAAGGGGTGAATATTTTTCTGCATCTTCATCTTCTGCTTTGCACCCCGAAAACAGAAATAAACCAGAAAGAATCAGTATAAAAAACCTGTAATTCATAGTTATAGTATTGCCGTAATCCGGCTTTTTAGTCAAGAAAATATTTTTCCTATGATTCAGCTCATCAAACGGCTTTTTATTATAGTGCACTAAAAAAGTGCATTGATTAAGATCAAGCAAGCAAAGGTTTTTATATACTAAAACAAGCACTAAAAAAGTGCACAAATCCGAGGCATGATAAATGTCATAAGTGTGATAGACCGGGATTTATGTATTTGTATAATGGGATTTAAACTATGAGATATAAAAATACAGTGAAAGATTAAAAGGTACCGAAAAAAACAAGGGAATCTAATAAAAAAGGCCGTGGGAGCTAACCTGGCACAGATAATGCATATAAACGATAACGTATCCAAAGATCCCGGTCTGGAAAGGCTGACAGGATTAAAAAAACAGAGAAGAGTGTTTTAAAAAACCCGGCATCCCGCCGGGTTTTTTTCTGTACCAATAAAATCCGCTTGAATTCCCCAGCTTTTAGTGAAATCTGAACCAAAATGAATCATCTTGATGAGCTCAAAGGGCAGCCGATTGCATTGCGTATGCTTCAGGTTTATTCCAAAGAACCACTCCCACCCCTGCTCATTCTGCATGGTCCGGAGGGGACCGGAAAGTACTCTGCCGCACTCGCCCTTATGAAAATCAGGTTCTGCGAGATCGGCACCGGATGCGGGGTTTGTGCTTCCTGCCGCCGGTTTGATCATGGAAATCACGCTGATGCAGTTATTTTTCCCGAAGATAAGGTTCTGATAGGAAGCGAGGAAAAACCGGAGGAATTTACTGTGCGCTGGCTGCAGCAGACAAGGATTCCTTACAGTCCTTTCGATGGGAAAGAGCGGATTGTTATGTTCCCGGCAGCTCATCTTATTCAGCATGAGGCGGTAACGGCCCTTCTGAAAACACTGGAAGAGCCTCCTTCACATACCCGTTTTATTTTTCTTGCCCATAATAAAGAAGAACTTATGCAGACCATTTTATCGAGAGGTGTACTCGTTCCTTTTCAGCACCTTCCTTCAGAGGAAGTGGCCAGGCTTACAAAAGGCGCTTTTTCGGGTTATGAGGATCTTCTCGGAGGCAGTCTTAAAGCGGTTCCCTTCCTGCTTACCGAGCTGAAATCAGAACTGGAAAAGCGAATCGATGAAGCACTGGATAATCCTGTTCGTATGCTTCAGTTCGAGAAATGGATTCTTTCGGGTGAAAAAACCGGTTTTGAGAAGCTCCAGGGAGATGATCCAATGAGTTTTCCGGAAATTGTGGACATTGCCGGAATGATGATTCTGAAACGGAGTGAAAATCACCCTGCCAGGCTGGAAATCGCACAGGAAGTATTCCGGTTTAAAGAGGTGCAGAACCGGGAGATGCCCGGTATGTTTCCTTATGCCTGGTCGGCTTTTACAGCAAGGCTTACTGAGGTTCTTTTCAGTTAGGAATATTCAGCATCAGGGTTTTCACAATTTCGTTGTTTTCTTCGTGAGGAGCAACCCTCCAGCTGATCCCGGCTGGTGATACGGCGAGGGAACGGCCCTGGAGATTCTGGCCCATCAGGTGACCGGTGGCACTGCATTTAACGATATGGAGTCCGTGCGCAGCAGCAGGTCTTACAAACATCTGTTCATCCCGGGCGTTTTTTTCTTCCTGAGTTTCTTCCTTTTTATAAGAAGCATGCATGCTGAAGACCAGCCGGATTCCCTGTGAAGCCAATTCTTCAAGAGCACCTTCCAGAGTAATGTCCCCACCCAGAAGCACTCCGAATCTTTGGCCACCCAGTATATAGATACCGGATTCCCTGCCTGGTTTAAAAAAGGCGGATTCCTGGGTATTCAGACTGCGTTTTTTATACCAGTCCACTACGGTACCCCCGTAAATGACCGGAGTCGCTGCTGTCATCTGATCTTTATCGAGATACGGGATGCTGCCACCAATAATTATACCTTTGTAGGCATCGTTCAGCTTCAGAAGCCAGTCCTTAGCGTACTGACTCTTTTCAGAAAGGCTTTCGAAATCCCTTGAAGAACTGTCGGCGAAGAAATATTCAGGCAGGACCAGAAAATCAGACTTGAGGGCAGAAAGTTTTTTATAGACTGACAGATTGAGGCCCTCTGGCAGAGTTTTCTGATAGATACTTACCTTTATTACACCCATGCGCACTTATTTCAGAACTCGGGGGTCTGACGTCAATTCTTTTATCCGGATTTTTCTGCTTGCGTTGATTCAGATATGTATTAAATTCTGAAATAATAGTATGGTAACCTCAGTGCATACGGACAGCCCTGTAAAAAATGAAATTCTGAAGCTTGCTCTGAGCGGAGCGGAGGGGACTGCTTCAGATTTCATTATCTGGCTGAATGGCTTCGGAATCCGGAATATCACTCCGGAGCAGGTTCACAACTGTCTTGAGGAGCTGGCAGCTGAAGGCCGGATGATTTCGCGAACTCTGCATTCGATCTGCGATTACCGGATAAGCAGTCCCGTGGAGCATAACCAATTCTACAATTATAAAGTTTTTTCTGATAAAAGATTTTCGGCAATCCAGCTTATAAGGTCCCGCATCGAAAGCTTTCTTCGGTATTTCAGGGTCCGCGAAGAAGAACAGATAGACATAGTAATTGCTCTTACGGAGGCACTGGAGAATGCTGTAAAATATTCTGACCGTGAAGAAATTGAGGTAAGCTATACAATCGAAGATCTTCAGTCAGATTCTGACAGTCCCCATTCCCGCAGATTCCGGCTTGAAATAAAAAACCATGCTGCTGAATCCTCCCCTCATGAAGATATACTGAGCGGGAAATACGCAGACGGGAGCATCACTTTAATGAAAGGTCTTAAGGTTATGTATCAGCTTTTTGATGAGCTGGATCTGAATCTGGATCATGGCAGCGGAGTTGTAACCTTAAAAGCCTCCAAGAAGTTAGAATAATTCTAAATCAAGAAAATTTCCAAAAATGATTGACACAATTAACAGACTGTGTATACTGGGTATATGATCACTCATATTGTATGCTGGAAACTGAAGGCTGAGGCAGAAGGCAGGTCTCTCGAGGAAAATGCTGAGCTCCTTATCGGCCTGCTGGAATCTCTCAAAGATAAAATACCGTCGATTCGCCGCATTGAGGCAGGCCGGAACTTCAATCCTGCACCCACCGCCTTTGATGTTGGGCTCTATTCAGTTTTTGATGACGAAGCAGGTCTCCAGGAATACCAGATCCATCCGGAGCATAAAAAGGTGGCGGAATTTGTTTCTGCCGTAACTGAGGCAAGAGTCGTTACAGACCGGAAAAAATAAATGAACTTATATATTTAAGTTAATCTGAATAATAAAGGAGTTTACTATGGAAAAAATGTTAGAATCGTTTCTGGCGGATGCTTTCGCCGGTGAATCCCAGGCAAGAATGAAATACACTGCTTTTGCAGCGGCTGCGGAAAAAGAAGGTCTGAAAAATATTGCAAGACTTTTTCTGGCTACCGCTTATGCCGAGCAGGTGCATGCAATCAACCATGCAAAAGTGCTGAATAAAATCGGTTCTACTGTGGATAACCTTGGTGCGGCTTTTGAAGGTGAAACCTTCGAAGTAGAGCAGATGTATGCAGCCTATGATCTGGTTGCAAAGAAACTCGGAAATTCCGCTGCTGAAAAAAGCATCCGTTATGCCCTCGAAGCTGAAAAAATCCATGCTGATTACTATAAAAAAGCTAAAGATCTTGCTTCTTCCGGAAAAGACATGGGAACAGACAGCATTTATGTATGCGATATCTGCGGTCATACCCATGTAGGGGAACTCGAAGGCAACTGTCCGATCTGCGGTGCCGGAAAGGAAAAATATACAAAATTCTGATTTAATCCTTCTCACGAACCGGACATTCATTTTCAACCCTGCCTGCTGCCTGCAGGCAGGTCGCACTTTCCCGGCCCCTGTCAGAAAATAAGCTCTGCTTTTACTGTGGTCCGTTCCTTCCCTGGCTCCTGAAAAACAGATGCTCTGTACCAGATTCCGTTTCTGCGGCAGAAATCCTCCATATAGGAATTATAATGAAGTCCAAGACCTGCCCCGAGATGTATATCGTCATTAAATTTATAAAAATCAGAAAGTGCCATTCCTTCTGCTGAGGCCTGCATTTTTCTCTGAATCAGATTTCTTTTTCCTTCGCTTATAATTCCCAGATTCGATACGGCAGCAGCCATCCGAAACTGACTGCTGATTCCTGCCCGGTCTCTGCTGATTATCCAGGACAGATCCAGCATATCGCCGGTTCTCTCTGCCAGGGAAATAATCCTCTTTCGGTTACTGCGGTGGCGAAGGAATTCATCGGATGCAGAGAGAGGACAAAGGGAATAAAGCTGTATGATTCTTTCAAAATGAGCCTTTTCCGCATTCTGAATGAATTCCATCAGCAGATTTCCGAAGTGATCTGCCAGCACTGTATGAGACAGAAACCTCCGGATTTCTCTCGCAAAGGTATTCCTGAATTTTTCTCCTGAAGCAGTCCGGTTGATTACAAAATACAGATACCAGATTCGTTCGTCGATAAACTCCAGAAACCGGTCAATGCTCCGTATATGTGATTTTCGGTCTTCCGGGCCTGCCTCAGGGTCACTTTCAATTTTTTCAATAATACTGGTTTTCAGGTCGGTTTCCATTTTTCTGAATTCTTCAGAAAGGGATTCCCGGAGGCCATGCACCCTGGACCGGTCAATGTGTTCCAGGGATACAATTGAAATTCTGGGGTTTTTTCTGTTGAATTCTTTTACTGTTTCTGAACTCAGAAGCCTCTGAGCAAGGACGGGGTTGAGTTTTCTGTACAGAACGGTGTAAAGTATCAGACCGTTCAGACTGAGAATGTGCTTTCTGCGGGAAAGAAGTTCGGGAAGTGAAACCCGGATTTCATCCACAAGGGACTTCATAATCAGGTTCCGGATTGTGCTTCCGTTAAATCCTCCTGCCGAAAAGCCTTCCCGTGGGGCCCCTGAGCCGTCAAAAAGCTTCACGGTTTTCACTCCTGCTGAAGAAAGAGCAGAAGCCCCCTTTGCCGAAACATACAGTTCTGCAGGGAGCAGAATCGGGGACTGGCGGGTTGGTTCCTTCAGCCGGGGATAAGAGGGAAACGGTGGATTTTCTTTTACTGAACTGAATGCTGTTTCCATACTCCTACAGGTAAAAAAAAATCAGTCCAGGCCTAAAAAAAGAGTGAAATGGCTAATTTTTTTTCCGGTTTACCCCAGGGATTGTGTCCTGATCCGGAAGGCTTTCCATTCCACTTGACATCAGGATCGACAGGCTGTTCCATCGAATAATGGACCAAAATCAGGATGAACTCTTTCAGGATGTTAAAAAAGCTTTAGTCAGGGTAATGGCGGACCGCGGACCTTCCTTCTGCGGCTGGAGTGTGAAACACATACAATCCGTTTCTTATCAGAACCTTTTTCAGGGAACCCCTGATAATCATCTGGTTCCTTACCAGGACAGAGTCGTAACTGAGTCCACTGTCAGTATCACTGTCTACATGAGGCACGGTACTCCTGAAGTAATGGGACAATCCATCGTTACTATTGATCCCTTTTCTGATCCGGATGCTCAGGTAAGCGAAGCCTGTGATTCAGCCCTCCTTATTTCCAATCCAGTCTGGGAGCTGCCTCATCCTCCTTCGATTCCTTATCCGGAGGTGGTCACTTCCGATCTCAGCGTATCTGATGATCCTGAGGCAGCAAGGCAGACTCTGCTGCGGGAAATCCGTGAAGCAGCCGCAGAACTTAAGCAGGTCCGGCTGAACAGTGCAGAGTCCTATATCAATATTCATACGCATCATACCGAAACTTCCAGCGGAATCGTAATGCATAAAAACCTTACTGATCTGTATTTTGAGGCTGCCATGGAGAAACTTCCCGGCCCCAATACTCAGGAAGTGCACCGCTACCGCAAGGGTGTGAGTCTGAATGAAATGAAAATCCGTGAACTGTTTGCGGAAATGCAGGAAGAAACTCTTTCCCTCGATTCCAGCATTATGCCTAAAACCAGCGAAAATGCAGTGATCCTGATTTCTGAAAGCGCCACTGCTGATCTGCTCGATGCAGTGGTCAGTCAGCTGGATGCTTCTGCTGAATACTCAAAAATGCCGTTTATGAAAGAAGGCGATACGGTTGATGATCCTTCTGTGAAAAAAGATGACGATGCGGATGCGCTTCATCTGACTCTGGATCCGCATCTGCCTGCCATGGCCTTAAGTACCGGTTTTACCCAGGAAGGTCTTCCTGCCATGCCTGCGAAGCTCATTGAAAAAAACCGGGTTCTTCACCAGATGATTTCATTCCGGATGGGTCAGTATCTGGGCCGAAGTCCGAACGGCTTCACCGGAAATCTTGTGGTAAAACCAGGAACTGCCTCAAAACAGCAGCTCCTCGAATCAGTTCCCGAATGTATTGAAATTTTAAGTTTTTCCTCTCTGCTGATCAACTCCCGTTCCCTTACATGGTCGAGCGAAATTAAGCTTGGTAAACTCTACCGGAACGGAAAACCTGTTGCGATGATCAAAGGGGGAGTTGCTTCCGGTTCCATTAAAGAGAATCTTTCCAATGCCCGGTTTACTGATAAAACGGTTCTTTTCAACAATATCGGAGATTCCTGGCATCCTTCTGTCGGATATCAGGGTCCTTCGCATATGCTGATCCGCTCCGGTGTAAAGATTGCCGGAGAATAAAACATTTATTACATTAAACGAAAGGTAAATTTATGACAAATACAGCAGCCAAAGGAATCCGGCCCGGGTTTCCGGAACATCTTCAGTCTTTAAGAAATTTAATGCCCGAACTTGTGGCAATCCTTGAGGAAGGAACAGAGGACCGCTATGCATTCGCATGGCTGGAAGAGGTAAAGTCACTGTCCATTACTGCTTCAAGAGTCGAGAATGCAGCTGCCTCCTCAGACCGGGGGATGGTGCTCCGGGTTCTTTATAACGGAATCAATTATGAAAGATCCACAAATAATCTTACCAGGGAGAACCTGATCCGGCTTGCAAAGGAGCTGCGTCACACTGTTGATACTATGGGTGCCCACAAAGGACTGAATGTTCCGGTGTATAAACCGCTTACCTGGGAACAGGAGCTGCAGAGAGGACTGCCATCCGAGACACTGCAGCAGATTCCGGAAGGGGTCACCGCCGCTGCCGAGGTCCATTTTGCTCCGGTCTGCGAAATTGATCCTTTTACCACAAAACCGGCAGATCTGAGTGCGATTGCCCGGGAATACCGGAAAATTCTTCTGGAAACTGACCTCTCCGGACCTGATGCCCCGGACGATAAAATGGTATCCCTGAGTGATGCGAGGGTCATGGTCCGGCAGACAGTGAAAACCCAGATCTTCACTGACCGAAGCCGTAATATTTCACAGCTGCTTCCTGTCAGCCTTTCGTATTCCATGGCTTTCTCGCAGAAAGGTAAAATGACCCGGCTTGTCCGCGGGGGACTCGGAGGCCTGGAAATCACACGGCAGGAGACTGAAGAGCTTCAGGAAATCGCCCGTCAGGCAGCCGCACTCGATAAAGCAGAAAAACTGAAACCGGGACGCTATAAGGTCATCACTGGTCCGGATGTAACCGGAGTAATCGCTCATGAAGCATTCGGTCATACCCAGGAAGGAGATACCTGTGCCAACGGGCGCAGTATTGCAAATAAACTTCGCGACGAAAAAGTTAAAGTAGGCAATGATCTGGCCGGAATTGTAAACTATGCATCCGTATTCAGTATGGCTGACGACGAAGGATCTGTGCAGAGCCACGGCACCAATGGTTCTTATTTCTTTGATCATGAAGGGGAATTCGGAAGAGTTCATCCGCTTCTGGATAAGGGATACCTGTCTCCCCCTATGACGGACCTGCTTTCTGCACTGGTCCTGAAAACGGAGCGGACTGCAAACGGAAAGCGGGAATCCTGGAGGCGTCCGATCATGACAAGGCAGACGAATACTTATTTTACACCGGGCGATAAAACACTGGAAGAACTGATAGCAATGGCCGGCAACGGATATCTGGCGCGTCATGCACATGGCGGTATGGAAGATCCCAAAGGAGGAAGCCTTACCGCCGGCACTGAATACTTAGAGGAAATTAAAGATGGAAAACTTACCGGCCGGATTTTTCTGGGTCCGAGCGGCGGGCACATCGAACTCTCCGACCCTGTGTTTTCTCTGCTGGAAAAAATAATAGCTAAATCTGAAGTAAATCATCCGGATGGAATCCCTCAGAATAAATACGGCGGCTGCGGGAAATACCATAAAGAACTTGTGGAAGCAGGCTCCGGCGGGCCTTATATTCTGTGGGAAAGTGTGAACTGCGGCTGAGAGCTTTCAGTATGGTTCCGGAAAATAAAAATTATGTAATTTTGTTTCGGGCAGCCAGGGCGGTTGCTGTTTTTACTGCAGTAATCACCGGTTCCGGCTGTGATGTGATCAGTAACCCTTTCGCCCCGCTCGAGGAGATTGACCCCTGCGATCCGGCGGCAAATACGTACTCCGATAAAAAGCACTTTATTGAACGGGATTACCTTGACGAAGACGGCAGAATTGACTACCGTAAGATGTTTAAAAACCTGGATAAACGCAGTTCACCCTGTGACCCTCTTCACGGAAAGGAACCGCAGATGCAGCAGTGAGAGGGCCTGAGCTTTTTTCAGCGGGGCTTCAGCAGCTCCGGTCTGTAAATCAGAATCCAGGCGAAAACAGCAAGGGGGGCAATCAGAAATACAGCCACAATCGGATGCATGATCAGAGCCATCGGATGCACAAATACAGCAGCGGCCACTCCCCAGGCAGCTCCTCCTAAATGGGCTTCGTGTCCTATGCGTCGGTCAGCCCGTCCGATCCCCCAGACCGAAACAGCGATAAACAGAAAACCAAATAGAAATGACGGAATGGGAATTGGTATGGGAATAATATAAATGCTTCCTTCCGGAAAAAACAGGATCGATGCAAAAATCACAGCACTGACCGCACCGGATGCACCGACAGCCTGATAGTCCGGCTGATTGCGCTGAATATACAGCGCCAGCAGATCACCTGCCAGCATACCGCCGAAATAAATGACCAGCAGTATGAAAAATCCGAGGCTCTGTTCAATATTAATTCCAAAGGAATAAAAGCTGATCATGTTAAACAGCAGATGCATTACATCAACATGCAGAAAAGCGGATGTGAAGAGCCTGTCCCACTGACGTTTATGCAGAACCGCACCTGTATGAAATGCGTATCTTTCGAAAAGATTCCGGTTGCGAAAACCCAGAAAAGAAAAGATCAGATTTGCAGCAATGATCAGTAATACCAGAGGGCTGAAGTCGTCCATCAGATGATTCAGTGTTTTATCAGACCGGGTGTCAAGGATATTTTGCAGCGGGCATTCTCTCCAGGAAGGGCCGGTAAATCCCTTGACACAGCAAATGGTCTGTAAGATTTTTAAAGAGAATCGTTATGTGACAATGAGAACAAGCAGATTCAGTTAATAGCGGGGATTTTGAGAGATTTTATGGACGAATCGAAGTTGTATTTAACCAGTCTTCAGTTTTCAGGTTTTCGTGGATTTACGGAGATCGATCTAAGAATGCACAAACAGCTAAATGTCCTTTCCGGTATAAACGGAGCAGGGAAATCCACAGTGCTCGATGGGATCGCCTGCATAATTCGGAATGTGATTCAGATTATTAAAACCGGAGAGAATCCAGATTATGAGTTGCCGGAGCTGGATATAAAAAACGAGAATTCTTTTGCATCCATTACGGCTTTTTTTTCCGGTGAGGTGCCGCTTGGAATTTCAGGGAAAAGATCCGGCCATAAAATTCCGGAAGGATCTCTTTCCGACTTCCGGTTTGAAAACGGCTACATTGACAGGTTACGCCAGTCGATTACTGATACCAACGAGAACTGCAACATCCCTGTTTTTGCTTATTACCCCGTGAACAGAGCTGTTATTGATATTCCCCTGCGAATCCGTCAGGAGCACCGATTTGAACTCCTGGAAACCTATCTGGATGCGATGGATGGGGCTGCCAACTTTCGCCACTTCTTTGAATGGTTTCGGAACAGAGAAGATCTTGAAAATGAAGAGTATAAAGAGTCTCGTGCGCAGGTAAGCCTTTTTGCTGCAGAGAAAAAAAATTCAGCCTATGAAGGAGATAGCCAATTAAATGCGGTGCGCCATGCACTTCGTGAATTACTCCCCGACTTTTCCCGGTTTTCCATTGGCAGAAATCCCCTTCGCTTTGAAGCGAAAAAGAATGGAAAACCCTGCCGGATCGACCAGCTTTCCGATGGTGAGAAGTGTATGATCGCCATGATCGGAGACCTGGCTCGCCGTATTGCCATCGCAAATCCTGTAAGGGAAAATCCACTTGAAGGGGAGGGGATTGTGCTGATAGATGAAATTGAACTGCATCTGCATCCGGCATGGCAGCGGATGATTGTTCCTGGTCTGCTTCGGGTATTTCCCAATGTTCAGTTTATCATTACCACTCATTCTCCCCAGGTTCTGGGGGAGGTCGATCCCGAATGCGTGCGACTGTTATACAGAGATGAGCAGGGGGAAAGCCGGGTATTTTCTCCTGAGCAGACAAGGGGACTTACCTCAGGCGAAATTCTTGATTTTGTAATGAAGCCGGTATCATATAACGGACTTTTATCGCGAAGCACCGGGGACCTGGAAAAGTTTGACCAGCTTTACCAGCTGATTGATGATGGAAAATTTCCGGAGGCGGAAATACTTATCGGAAAAATGGAAGAGAGCTTTCATGGGGAAGTTCCCGAGCTTATTCGGGCAAAATCGATTCTTAAAATGTACAAAAATTAAGGAAAGAGTTATGCTGGCGATTCAGAAAACACAGGAACCTTCTTTACTGACCGGATACCGGCTGAAAGACGGGGCTTCCTTTGACAACCTCCCTGCAGAAATCAAACGTGTAATCAAAGAACTGCTGCTCGATGATCAGGGGCATCTTTGCGCTTATTGCATGAGTCGTATCAGTTTCAGAAAAATGAAAGTAGAACACTGGCTTCCGCAAAACGGCACCGCAGAAAGAGATCTGAACTGGAAAAACCTGCTTGGCGTCTGCATGGGGAACGAAGGGATGCCTGAAAACCAGCAGACATGCGATACAAGAAAAGGAAATGTTCATATAGATTACAATCCATCAGAATCTGACCACCGGATTGAATCAAAAATTACGTATTCCTCCGGAGGTACAATCGGATCAGACGAAGAAACCTGGAACTTTCAGCTGAAAAATACTCTCAATCTGAATCAGGCCCGGCTGGTTGAAAATCGAAAAGCAGTCCTCGAAGCTATTGCAATGTTACTGAATCAGAAGCCGGGGTTGCGAAGAAAAAATGAGTTAAAGCGATTGATTGATAAATGGCGTTCAAAAGCCGGCGGAGAGATTTCGCCATATGCCGGCGCCGCTGTTTATTATTTAAACAGGAAGCTTGGTTCCGCTTCATAAAAACCTTTCAGAAACCCTATTAAAACAGTAGACAATACTGCCGATACTGATTAAAGTCATTATAAGGCCGGAAGTAATGTTTACAGTAAAAAGTCTGTCATTTACCCAGTATCTTAAGGATCTGGGGGTCATAACTGAAGAGCAGCGCAGGGAAACCGAATCTGCTTCGGGTGGCGTTCAGGATCCGGCCCTGATTATGCTCCGAAACGGCTTCATCAGCAGGGAACAGCTCACAGACCTGAACCAGAAATTCGAAAGTCTCAAACGATCCCGCTTCATTGCCGGTTTTCTTGGTCTGCAGATCCCTTTCCTTGTGGTTACCGGTCTTGTATTCCGAAACCCGGTTGCAGGATCTGCTGCTGCAGGGATTGCAGCTTTGCTGCTTCTGCTGAGTTTTTTTAAATTAAATCATCCAAAAATGCCTTATTTTCTGGCTTTCTATACTGTTCTGATCAGCAGTATGATTATAACTGTTACCGGAGGAGCAGAGCAGTCTCATTATACAGTTCTTCTTCTTCCTGCTGTGCTGATTCTTTACAGAAATTACAGACTGTTTGCTGTATCCGGCAGTTCGGCCATAATGTTTTATCTGGCAGCATTTCTTCAGAAAGGCTACCTGCTTTCTGTATGGAAAGGAGATCCAGATATTTTAACAATGCTTATGCATACCGGAGCCGTGGTTCTGCAGAGTGGTCTGTTTGGATTTCTCGCGCACCGGTTTCATGAAGAACGTCAGGAACGGGCCCGGATCACAATGGATATTGAGCAGACCCGGCAGGAACAGGAGCAGACTGCAAAGGCGGCCAATGTAAGATATTTATCTGATCTTATGTATCTGAATCCGATCGCGGAAAGTGTGACCGGGGAATCCGAAAAGATTGCCAGGGGGGCTGATGATACCAATAAACGGATTGCTCAGGAAGTGCGCCAGGTTAAAGACATTGAACGGGCCATCCGGGAAATGAGCGGGTTCTTCCGTATGATGCAGGATCAGATTCAGGAGACGGCGGACATTGCAGAAAAGTCTATAGCCATTGCCCACAGCGGACAGCAGGATATCCAGCAGACAATAGAAACGCTGTATTCAATCGTCGAGATGATTAAGAAAAGTACTCAGACTATGAATGAGCTGGGAGTTACGTCCGGTCAGATATCTGAAGCGATCAAAGCCATTGAGCGTATTGCAAATCAGACAAATCTTCTTGCTCTGAATGCAGCGATTGAAGCGGCAAGGGCAGGCGAAGAAGGACGTGGTTTTGCGGTCGTGGCGGATGAGGTTTCAAAACTGGCTGATATGACGCAGAAAGCAACGGCCGATATCAATAAAGTGATTCAGGATATGAACAATGAAACCAGGGAAGCCATTGAAAGGGCGATGTCTGAGTCAGCAAAGGCAGAGGAAGGAATTAAAATAGCAATAGGATCTGAACAGTCACTTGATAAAATAGTAAGTGAAATTAATAATCTTGGTTCCAGAGTTGTGGAAATCAAAGATATGTCTTACGAACAGTCTAACTTCACAAATCATATTAATAAAAATGTAAGCCTGATGGCCGAGTTTATCAATAATAATAAAACATACATAGAATCTGTGACTGCAAGTATAAATGAATTCTCTCTTGAAACTGAAAATCTGCACAAAATAACCCAGAAGTTTCAGTTAAGCGACTCGATTCTGAGTCAGAATAAATGGGTTTATGATACTGTAAAGAAACTCGTTAAAGGTATTGAAGATGCTTTTGAGAAGGGAATTAAAACCGGTAAAATTTCCGAAGAAAAACTCTGGGATGAAAAATACATCCCGATACCGGATACAGATCCGGCGAAATACCATACTCAGTATGATTCGTTTACTGATGAAGTCATTCAGAAAATCACTGATCAGGCCCTCGAAGACTGCAGACTGATCCGTTTCGTGGCTCTGGTTGACAGGAACGGATATCTGCCCACTCACAATACCAAATACTCACAACCTCTTACCGGACGCCGGGATCATGACCTTCTCTGGAACAGGACAAAAAGACTTTTCAATGACCGCACCGGGCTTCGCGCGGCAAGGAACACAAATCCTGTCTTTATTCAGACATATCAGCGGGATACCGGGGAATTCATGAATGACCTGTCTGTACCGTTTAATTTCCGGGGAAAGCACTGGGGAGCAGTGCGCGCCGGGTTCGCCTATGACGGTGAGGAAGTATACGAAAAAATTATACACTCATGATACTCTTCCGGACAATGATTTTCCATTGACTTTCCGGTCCGTCTGATCCAGACTTGAAACGTGGCCGATTTAAAAAAATATTTCCGCTGGAATCTCCTCGAGGAACATACCGGCCGGGACTGGTTTTACTCCGGTAAAACGAGGGATCTTTTCCGGCCTGCCGGAATGGATGAGCTTTCCGGCGCTGTGTTCGGAAAAGCATCAGACGATATTCTTTCAGAAAAAAATACAGCCGAAATCCGCAGGCAGTGGAAAGAAATATCAGGTCTGCTCCATGCTCATTCAGTGCCCGAAAAACTTGACAACAGTATACTCTATATTAAATGTAATAAATCTGTTTACGTTCAGGAACTGATGCTCCACCGCCGCAGTATTACAGAAAGAATCTTTCAGCTTACAGGAATCCGGGTGAAAGATCTGAAGATCACGGCCGGCAGTAAACAGTAAGGTCACAGTATGCTGAATGAACCCGAAGCCGCAGGCCTGATTCTCGACAGGTTTAATATCCCCTACTGCACATTTGACGAAGGCGGAAGTATTCTTTACGGAAACACTGCGTTTGCGGGTATCCGGAAGCTTTCGGGCAATAAACAGAATTTATATGATCTTTTTCAGGATTCAGAAAGGCTGAAAGAAAGCAGCGGTTCTTACTGTAATCTGGATCTGAAAACAGCAGGTTCTGATCTCTCCGAAAAATATGTTTACAGGGTATTTATTTCATCCGGAAGCGCACTCTTCATTGATATAACAGAAACGGTACTTTTCGAAAGAATGACCTGGGATGCCCTGGAAAAAGCCTCGCTGGCAACTGCGGTTTACACAAGATTTTTTTCCAATATAAACCATGAAATCAGAACCCCTCTGAATTCCGTTATGGGTCTTACGGAACTGCTTCTGGAATCCGTAACAGACAGGGAGCATACCGCGAAGCTGCGGAAAATTCAGCTTGCCTCGGTACAGCTGCTTCAGGCAGTCGAGGACCTTCTCGATATCCGGGAAATCAATGAACCCTCGGCCGGAAAAATTAACGAAACAGTTTTCAGTCTCGACCACCTTCTGAATGATACACTTTCTGTAATAGTATCAGGTTTAAACACTTCGTTTACAGTGTTTTCCGTTTACCGGGATCCTGAGATTCCCGATCTGCTGGCAGGTCCGGAAGAAGCAGTCCGAAGAATCCTGCGGATTCTTGCCGGGAATGCAGTGAAGTACACTCCGTCCGGATCGATAAAAATAACTGTAACACTGCAGAATGATGGTTTCCTTGCTTTTTCTGTCAGGGATACCGGTCCGGGAATTCCGGAATCTTATGTAAAAGATCTGTTTTCGGGGGACTTCGACGGGAAGATCAGTCCCCGGCGATATAACCCCGGGGATCCAGGTCTGAATCTTGCACGAAAATTCGCAGAGAACTCCGGTGGAAATATTTCTGTACAGAGTGATTCTGCCGGAACAGAGTTCAGTTTCCGGATACCGGTGAAGCCCGAACCGGCAGAAAGTGATTCTCTGCAGTTTCTGCGTAACGAACAGCCATCTGTCCGGCTCTGGACAGATAATACAGAGATTCTGGAAACAGTAAAAGGATACTTCGAACATGCAGGTGTCCGCTGCCGGACCTTTTCGGAAAATGAGGCCGGAGAAATCCCGCATCCTGATATTTTTATTTTTGTGAATCCTGATTCAGTTTACGAAGAAAAAATCCGGCAATGCTCAGACACAGGGATTCCGGTCATCGTCTGGTTCACAAATCCTTTTGCTGCGGAAATTTATCCGGAGAATCAGATCAGCGGTTTCCTTCTTCCTGAAAAATTGTACAGCATTATACATTCAGTTTTACTGAATGAATTCCGGAGTGCACTGCCCGAATTTACACAGACCAGAGCATTGATTGCAGAAGACAACATGGTGAATCAGGAGGTTCTCAGGGGAATCCTTGAGCGCCGCGGAATCTCCGTCGTCTGTGCAGAAACAGGAGAAGCTGCGGTCCGCATTCTGGCAGAGTCTGACGGTCTGTTTGATATTGTTTTCATGGATCTGCAGATGCCTGGTATGGATGGCACAGAGGCAGCAAGGGAAATCCGCAGGAGCAGTCTGAAATCTTCCGGCATTCTGATTATAGCCCTGACTGCGAACACTTCTGAAGAGGACAGAATACGCAGTCTGGCGGCCGGGATGGATGCATTCCTGAAAAAACCGGTGAATCCGCGAAAAATACTGGAGATGATCGCTGATCTGCTTCCTCACAAAAGAACCGGTACTGATTCACGCAGAAATATAAAAGTCAGTGCACTTGCCGAAACCGCAGGCATCCGGACGCAGAAATTCCGGAATCAGGAAATTAATCTGGAAGAAGGCCTGAGTCGTGCTCTGGGTGACCGCGAACTCTTTGCTAAAATCCTTGAGCAGTTCATTCTCAGTTTCGGAGATTTCGGAGAAAAAATGAGAGCAGGTCTTTCGTCAGGTGCTGATCCTGAAGGCAGTGTAAGGCTTGCTCACTCTTTAAAAGGGGTCGCAGCTAACCTCGGTCTCCATGAGGTTCATGAATGGGCCCGTCATCTGGAAATGGTTCTGCGGGAAAAAGAATCGGGCGATCCTGTTATAATCACTGATACTATGGATGAGCTGCTTCAGAAAAACATTCTGATTATACGGGAATGGCTGAAGACAGATCTGCAGGAACCGGAAAGACTGAATGAAAAACCGGAAGCAGTTACCAAGGAATTTCTGCATCATCTGCGCAGAATCAGCGAATTTTCGGGTATGAACGACACCGAAGCCCTGAAAATTTACCAGGCAGCAGCGACCGCGGGCATCCCGGAAAGATTAAAAGCAGACTGGAAAAGACTTGGCGAATCGCTTTCAAAATACGATTTTATTACTGCATCGCTGAATGCAGACAGATTAATGGAAACGGCGGAACAGATTATTGAATAGATATACAGTAATGATTGTCGATGATATTCCCGAGAATATCAGCCTTCTGGCTGCATCTCTGGAGGGGACCGGCTATCGTATTACTGCAGCGACTTCCGGTGCTGAAGCGCTGAGGCTGTCCTTCTCTTCGCATCCGCCCGATATAATCCTGCTGGATGTGATGATGCCTGATCTGGACGGATACGAAGTATGCCGCAGACTGAAATCAGACCCCCGTACAGCAGGAATCCCCATTATATTCATCACATCTCTGGTCGCCCCGGAAGATGAAATGCGCGGTCTTAGCCTGGGAGCAACCGATTATATCCATAAACCGATCAGTCCTCCCGTAGTCAGGGTCCGTGTAGCCAACCACCTTGCTCTCGCCAATCAGAACAGGGAGCTGGAGATTCGTGTCGCACAGGCAGTTGCTGAGATTTCTGAAACACGCCGCGAAATAATAAGGCGTCTGGGAATAGCCGGAGAATACAGGGATAATGAGACCGGAATGCATGTGCTTCGTGTCGGTCGTTTTTCTGAAATTCTGGCACTTCATCTTGGTTACTCCTCCCGTGATGCTTCCGAACTTCGCGAGGCTGCCCAGATGCACGATCTTGGTAAAATCGGGATTCCGGACCACATTCTGCTGAAGCCGGGCAGGTATGAACCCCACGAAAGGAAAATCATGGAAAAGCACTGCAGCATCGGAGCAGACATACTTGGCGAACACTCATCCACTCTTCTTTCCACTGCAAGGAAAATTGCCCTGGGCCACCACGAGAAGTGGTCCGGGGAGGGGTACCCACACGGATTAAGCGGAGAAATCATTCCTCTTGAAGCGCGGATAGTGGCGATTGCAGATGTTTTTGATGCGCTGATTACTGAAAGGCCGTATAAAGAAGCCTGGAGTCATGAAAAAGCAGCGGATTGGATCATCAGTGAATCCGGAAAATCCTTTGATCCGGACCTTGTGGAATCCTTTCAGAGCACCTTTACTGATTTTTCTGAAACAGCTCTGAAACTGCCGGACCAGCTGATTTGATTCACAGAGCTCTGCTGCCGATACTGTAATTAAATACGATCCCGGTATAAAACTGATGCTCACGTTTATTTCCATTGCTGGTTTTCTGATTGCTGTTATAATATTTCTGAACCTCCTTCAGGCGGGTTCTCCTGTGAAAGCGGGGGTAACCGGATCCTCAGTGAATTCGGGTTTCAGCGGCAGGATGGCGCACCAGGAAAGAAAGGGCGTTCCTGCAGGATCCGGTGTGGCCAAAGTTCTCCGGGAGATGAAGCCTGATGTACAGAGACCACGGATCTGTCCTGTCTGCGGTACTGTTCTTTCTCAGGAAGACTATCTGTTTGCAGCCATGGAACCGGAACCATCCACAAACCGCAAACGTCAGGTCCAGATATACGGCTGTCCTTTCTGCTATGATTCAGACGGAGTCAATCTGCGCAAAAACAGGATCGAAACGATGGAACCTGTCTGACGGTTTCGGTATTACATCATTTCCCGGTAAGCTGCGCGAATCTCTTCTTCTGTGTTCATTACGAATGGTCCCCTTCGCACAATAGGCTCCCCGGTCGGTTTTCCTGAAAGATACAGAAACTCCGCGCCTGCAGTTCCGCTGAGATGATCGGACAGGGAAGGGGACGTTGTGCTTCCTGCCTTAATAGTTACAGAACTGCTTCCTGCTTTAAGACGGATCAGACGCCCCCCTTCTGCACTGACTTCAGAAGTAGAATCTTCGTTTTCCGGGAGGTTCAGAATCAGAGATCCGTTATACAGATACAGAAGAATCGAATCTTCCTGTGAAGCGGGGAGCTCCGCTGATGCATCCGGTCCAAGCAGGACGTCCGCATAAAAGAAAGGCCATACTTCCGGAACAGCGGAAGGAACGCCATTCAGATTACCTGCCAGAAGTTTAATAACAGCGTGATCCTTACGGATCACAGGGACGGATGATGCAGGAATATCTTTATAAAAAGGCTCCATCATTTTAGCTGATGCCGGAAGATTTACCCAGAGCTGAAAACCCCACAGAAGCCCGTTTTCCATCATAGGCATTTCGCTGTGCCGGACTCCCCTTCCTGCTGTCATCCACTGAAGACTGCCTTCGCCAAGGTGACCGGTATTTCCAAGACTGTCTTTATGACGGAACTGACCGTATTTCATATAAGTGAGAGTGGAGAATCCCCTGTGCGGATGCTCCGGAAAACCGGCGATATAATCCTCGGGGTCGTCGCTCTTAAATTCATCGAGAAGAAGGAAAGGATCCAGTTCTCTGAGTTTTGGCTGTCCGATAATCCGTTTCAGATTCACTCCCCCGCCATCGGAGGTTTCCATGCCTTCAATAATCCATTCTGCTTTAGTATTCATCTGTTTAATTTAAAGCCAGGGAAAAAAAAGACTATAAAAAAAAATGATTCAGATGTTAAAATCTGTGAAGAACCTGCCAGCTGAGTTTTTCACCGGCACGAAAAGGAATCAGAGTCTGATCGTGATACGGAAATGAATCCGGAGCCGTGAACTCTTTTTTTTCAAGAGTGATTTTTCCTTCATTCAGGGGCAGCCGGTAAAACGCAGCACCGTTCTCACTGATAAATTTTTCAAATAATCTGTATTCATTATTATTCAGTGCACCGGCTTTTTCGAAAACTTCCGCATAAAAACCGGCTGCATTCCATGCATTGTATATCCCTGCGCTTCCTTTAGCATTTTCTTTCGCGGATTTCGGATGCGGAGCGCTGTCGGTTCCGGCGAAAAATTTTGAATTACCGGAAACTGCAGCCTGTATGAGGGCTTCCTGATCGGCTGCTGTTTTGGCAACAGGGAGACAGTAATGGTGGGGATTGAGTCCCTGACGGAATATATCGTTCCGGTTAATCATCAGATGATGGGGAGTAATTGTTGCAGCAACCGAAGGACCTGCTGCCAGAATGAACTGAACAGCTTCTTTAGTGGTTGCATGTTCAAGAATGACCCGCAGAGAGGGGAATTCCTTATGCAGAGGTGATAGATACCGGTCAATAAAAACCTTTTCGCGGTCGAAAATATCGCAGCCGGGATCTGTGACTTCGCAGTGTATGGATAAAGGCACATCTTCTTTCTGCATTTCTTCAAAAAAAGGATACATGGCCGGTATATCGTGCACCCCTGAATCTGAATGAGTAGTGGCCCCGCTGGGATACAGCTTTACTGCGGTGATACCTGAATTTTTAAGATTTTTAACAATGGAGCGATCGGCTGCCTGAGTCAGATACAGAGTCATAAGGGGTGTAAAGCTCTGTATCTGCTGATCGCGCAGAGCAGTCTCAATCCGGTTCCGGTAAGACTGCACCAGCTCAGGCGAAGTGAGCGCCGGTTTCAGATTGGGCATGATAATAGCACGGGCGAATACCCTGGCTGTATGTGCCAGAACAGCCGGCATAAAGGGAACATCTCTTAAATGAAGGTGGAAATCATCGGGCTGTCTGACAGTTATTTTCATAAATAATGATTATTTAGTTTTTTTTCTTACAGGAGTCTTTTTTTTGCTGAAAGGGGGGTGCCGGTGTTTTACCGGATTCATCGGTCCTCCGTAGTAGGGTGTTTCCAGTATGTTTTCGTCCCCTTCGAGACATTCCAGGAAGCTGCCCTGTTTACCGGTTCTTTCCAGTTCAAAAAAAACCGCCCAGGAAAAAGTGGGAAGCAGTGCACTCAGTGGCCGGCTGATCCAGGCAGGGAACGGATAAAAGTTTGAACCGGCAATACGGCGAAGCTTAAGATAACCGCCTTTTTCTGCGAAGTCCCGGAAGTCGCGGTAAGTAAACCCCCGCACATGAGCGCTGTATGTCTGGATGCAGGTGGGCTGCTGACCGAAAAGAAGCAGAATTCTGTTGTGCAGACTGGCAAGGTTCGGTACGCCGATGATCAGTCTTCCCCCGGTTTTCAGAGAACGGACAGCCTCTGATGTGATCCAGAAAATCTCTTTTGTGTGCTCCAGAACCTGATTAGAGATAATGATATCGAAAGGGGCATCTTCATCAGGAAGAGGATCGCGTTCCACATCCATTGAATAAATCCGGATGCCTGCAAGCGAACACTCCCTGATGTAGGGAGGGTAGTTTTCAACCCCGAAAAGCCTGATCCGCGGATCGCCCTTCGGATGATCCAGCCGGGAAACTGCATTTTTAATATTCAGAAGATCGGTTCCGTGCCCGCAGCCGATATCAAGAATACGGCATTCTGATGAACCTGAATCAGACAGGACGGAAGACTGATAATACTCCGCGCCCCATTTTTCGATGATATGACGGCCGTAATTAAGATACTCGGTTCCTTTTTTAAGATTTACAAAAAAGCTGCGCAGCATATTATCCAACAATACCAGGTTACAGAAAAATCTTTCAACGAAAAAACGGACTTCAAATGAAATTAGCGGGTAAAATTGCATTACTGACGGGAGCAGCAGGCGGAATCGGAGAAGCAGCGGCAAACCTGCTTAATGATAAAGGTGTAACTCTTCTGCTCACAGGCAGAAATGAGGAAAGCCTCGGAAAACTTGCCGAAAAATTAACTATAAAAAGCGGAAATTCCGGCCACAGCTGCCTCGCCGGAGATATTACAGATCCGGAATTTCATAAGCACCTTGCTGAAGCTGCTGAAAAGAGATACGGAAAACTGCATATACTTATAAATAATGCAGGGATTTCAGTTCACAGCAGGTTCCGGGAACTCAGCATGGAAGTGATTCGTAAATCAATGGAAGTTAATTATTTTGCTCCGGCCTCCCTGACTCAGGTTCTCCTGCCTCTGATGGAAAAAACAGACGGAGAAAAAATGATTGTCTACACTTCAACACCCTCCGGGTTCTATGGTATACCCGAAAGGGCTGCATATTCTGCCGCAAAGGCTGCGGGTAATTCCTTAATGGAATGCCTTCGGATGGAACTGAAAAGCAGCCGGATCCGCACCCTGGTATTTGCACCGGGATATACACGTACGGATCTCAGAAATCATGTGCTCTCTGGCGATGGAAGCACCGGAAGGGAAGAGCAGGCGAAAGGAGCGGCAAGTCCTGAATCCGTGGCCCGGAAACTGGTAAGGGGAATGGAAAAAAACAAAAGAGTTGTGTTTACAGATCTTAACGGCTACGGGGTTTACTGGCTGCGCTCTCTGGCGCCTGGTTTTCTGGAAAAGAGAATCATGAAAAAAACTCTGTAAATCCATGGAAGCGGGGGAAGGAGACAGAATTTCCCTAATAAGATCCGAAGCACCCTCGTGCAGCCTTTATCGTCGAGTTTTTTTTATTGCAGATTTAGGAAATGCGGGGCCTAACAAAGCAGAGTCTCTGCCTGGAAATTTTTATCATAGCGTTAAAAAAAGCTTGCCTTGGCAGCTTACAATGAGTACATCAATTATAGCAATGAAAATAATGCAAATTCAGCTATTGGTATGCAGAGGAATAATAATGATAGTAACTCACCTGAAAAGTTTTTTTTTAATGCTGGCGGCGGCACATATTGTAATGTCATGCACAGTATCGGATTCTGCGGACGGATCATCCTTGTTACTTGCCGCCTTAGGCGGGGCAGCAGCCTCAAATGGAGTTAATTCCGGAAGTATTATTGATAATTCAGATTCAGTTACAGAAAGCATTGCATGGTCTGAAGTTCAGAATTTTGAACTGGGATTCAATGGTACAATGGAACTTCTGTCAGCTGATATGAATGAAAAAGGCGATGTTGTGGCAGTTTATATGTTCACTCATGATTCATACCCTTTTTCCGGGCAGATCAATAATTCCTTTATATATGCAAGCATCAGAAAGGATGGTGTCTGGTATCATCCGGCAGATTCAAGGGATACTCTTTCAATCTGTTATGACTCTCCCGGGGAATGCTATTTATTCAGTATCAGGGCTGAATCTTTCATGGATGAATCCGGTAATGCCAGCGTTGTTTTCAGTTCCCTTGAGCCCGGATTAATCTATAAACTGCAGCGACGATACTTCAGCGGAACAGCATGGGAAAAGAGTGAGGCTGCTGCGATTGATACATATGCGGTTTCTTTTCCAGGATCTTCACTGATTGATTATGTAATGGTATCAAATCCGGCCGGAGAAGCTGTTTTAATATGGAAACAGAATTTCTCCAATTATATCAGTCGTTACCAGAACGGGATCTGGGATGACCCTGCGGAAATTGAGACAGAAAATAATCTTAATGTGGTTTCCTCTGATTCTGTGATATTAACAGACGATCACAGGCTCATTGTTGCTCAAAAGGGAGTAAACCAGGCCGGAATAAACACCTATACCGATATATTCTCCGGTCCTGCTGCATCACCGGTTTCAGAAAATTTTTATCCGGAAAATACAATTGCACGTCCTGGCGGAATATCCGCTGATCCGGAAGGTCATGTGGCAGTCTCCTGGCATCTATTCGATGCAATTACGTATAAAACAGTTATCGGTATGAGTGTTCTTGAAGGCGGGATATGGACTCATCCGGTATCCAATTCCCTTCAGATTGGCCCGGCTGAAAATGATGCTTTTATCGGATGTTCTGCAATAAACAGCTCCGGAAAGGCGGTTTCTTCTTTTATTCTGGAAAAGGAGCATGATGGTCAGCCCGGTGAGGCCTTATATCTGGCAGAGAGAAAGAACGGTGAATGGTCATTTCCTGATGCAGAAAATTATTTTTCTTATACTGTTTCGGGAGACTTTGATTCTCATAGTGGCCGGTGCGATATTGACAATTCAGGGAATATTGCACTGACATGGATAACTTACGAAGACGGGTATCAGCGGACTTTTCATGCGGATTACCGAAACGGCAGATGGTATAAGCCGCAGTCCTTTTCTGAAAATAATCAGACGGCCAATTCCTATGTTTTTCTGGATGAGGCGGGGACAGGCATTATTATCTGGGAGAAATCTTATTATAACGGAACCCAGGTAATTCAGACAATTTCATTTGCAGAGTATCCAGCTTTGTAAAAATATTTACATGAAAGCCGGTTAAATAACCGGCTGCTGAATGGCAGAGAGGGAAAAACCAGCTGTATGTATAATTTTTTTATGTTTATTCAGCCCTGGTAATATTCAGATACCAGTCTGCAAAACGATCAACCCCTTCCTGAAGAATTGTTTTCGGTACAAAACCAAAGTCATGATTCAGACTGCTTACATCTGCATATGTGGTGTGAACGTCTCCGGACTGCATCGGCAGCAGATTTTTTATGGCTTTCTTTCCAAGCCTCCTTTCAAGGGCTTCAATAAAATCAGAAAGTCTTACGGGTCTGCTGTTACCGATATTATAAATACGAAATGGTGCACTTGATGAAGCCGGATCAGGATCGAAAGGATTCCACTCTGCATTCCGTTTCGCAGGATTATTTATAATGTGAAGCAAACCGTCAATTATATCATCAATATAAGTAAAATCCCGGTAAAGATTCCCCGAGTTATAAATATCTACTGGCCTGTTTTCCATGATTGCCTTTGTGAAAAGGAATGGAGCCATATCGGGCCTTCCCCAGGGCCCGTAAACTGTGAAGAAACGTACTCCTGTAGCAGCTATACCGTAAAGATGACTGTAGGAATGGGCCATGATTTCATTTGATTTTTTTGTGGCTGCATACAGGCTTATGGGATGGTCCGATGTATGATGCTCACTGAATGGAATTTTCTGATTCAGTCCGTAAACAGATGAGCTGGAAGCAAATACAAGCGAAGATACTTGGTAATTCCTGCAGCTCTCCAGTATATTAAAAAAACCATTAATATTATTTTTTATATAAGGTTCCGGATCATCAATGGACCGTCTGACTCCCGAAAAAGCCGCCAGATGACAGACCAGATCGAACGCTCCTTCCCGGAAAAGATCATTCAGATCCTGCTTACTGGTAATGTCTGTTTTCCGGAAGCGGTATTCCGGATACACAGTGCTTTGAACAGTTATACCTGGTTCCGCCGCCTCGCAGGAGATGCCGGTATGTGCAAGTCTTGCAGAGCTCAGGTCTGATGTACTGAGATTATCAATACCTGTTACGCTGTGTCCATGTTCTGCAAGGGCAGTAACAAGATGGCTTCCTATAAAACCGGCACTTCCCGTAATCAGGATTTTCATTTTTCATTTACCGTGTTATGCTGAAATTCAGGAATAATCTTTTTTATTTTATTAATAATTTCGTCGTGTAATTCAGAACGCAGAATTTCACTGATTCCCTCACGAAGCTCATTCAGATTGTAATGAGTCTTTCCGCTGATCCAGATTGATTCATACTGAGTCCGTACGTCTTCTTCATGAATCTGAAGTTCCTCAAACAGCTTTTCTCCAGGCCTAAGCCCGCAGTATTCAGTTTTTATATTTCTCTTTCCTGAAAGTTCAATCATCTTCGCAGCAAGATCAGCTATCTTTACCGGTTCCCCCATATCAAGCACAAAAATCTCTCCGCCTTTTGCAATTGCTGCTGCCTGCAGAACCAGTTCACAGGCTTCGGGTATCAGCATAAAATACCGGGTTATATCCGGGTGCGTAATGGTTACAGGCCCGCCTTTTTCAATCTGCTCCCGGAACAATGGCACCACAGATCCCGATGAACCGAGCACATTGCCGAACCGGACGGATACAATTTCCATTTCTGACTCAGATTCATAATTCTGTGCGAAGAGTTCGCAGATCCTTTTTGAGGCTCCCATTACACTTGAAGGTTTAACGGCTTTATCGGTTGATATCAGAACAAACTTTTCGGCACCGCTTATATCCGCAGCCTCAATGGTATTGATAGTTCCTTCGATATTATTCCGCAGTCCTTCCTGCACATTCATTTCCACCAGAGGTACATGCTTATAAGCTGCCGCGTGGATTACAATCTGCGGCTGATATTCATTAAATAATTTTATTATATAATCTCTGTTTGTTACGGAAGCAAGCACCGGCCGGATTCCTGTTTTCATAGGAGCATCGGCTCTGCTCCTGAAATTTCTGAGTTCTTCGCTGATGGTGAAAAGCGCGAATTCACTGTGATCCAGAAGCACCAGCTCACTGACTCCGTAACCAATGCACTGCCGGCAGATTTCTGACCCGATACTTCCACCTGCCCCGGTTACAAGGACTTTTTTATCTATTAAAAAAGCAGATATTCTGTTTTTATCAAGATCTTTCGGCGGCCTTGCAAGAAGCTCTTCAAGTGAAAAGGCACGAAGCTGGGCAGTGAACGGTTTAGTATAAAAAAGCTCGCTGAGTGCCGGCAGAATTCTTGTTTCATAGAAATAAGGCTGCATCTCTGTAAAAATCTGTTTTACTCTTTCCATCGGCACAGAGGGCATGGCAATCACAAGGAGATCAGGCCGGTCCCTGTAACCGTGTTCTGCCGGACGGTTTAAAAATTTCTCCCGGGAAAGAATGGGAATACCGTCGACAGACCGGCCCTGCAGTTTTTCCTTATCGTCAATAAAACAGAGAATCCTGTAATCTGTATCCCGGAACTCATCTTTGAGCATGATACCGGCAATACCGGCACCGTAAATCACGAGCGTCTGAGATTTTTTCAGTCTTTTATAATTATAAATAAAATAATACAGATAAACAGCAGTATTGATTCCGAACAGAAAAAACACTGTTTCCGTGATCAGAAACCCTGCTGAAATCAGGCTGCCTGGAAGTAACAGAATCAATGGGATGCTGAAAAAAGCTGCTGCCGTGAAAGCCGCAGTTTTTATAAGGTATGTATTTGCCGTTGCCCTGGACCAGGCAAGGGTGTAATCCCGCAGAATCAGAAAAGAGGCTGCGAATCTGGACGCAGCAAGAATTCCGGCTGTGATCAGAGCTGATTCAGTGAAAAGCGGAATTCCTGTGAGGACTGATGCCGATGCATATGAACCAGCGGTGACACCGGCAATCGCAGCGAAATTCAGAATTTTCCGGCCGGACCCGCTCATTCGTCTGACGGATGATCCAGATGTTCGGAGCGGTTCCGTTTTTTCAGTTCATCCACAATCTTCTTTATTTCCTGAACCTGATCCATCGGAGCCACAGTTACTGCATCTTCTGTTTCAATGATCACAGTGTTTTTCAGTCCTGCTGCGGTAACCAGTCTTCCGGTGCTGTAGAAAAGACAGTTTTCTGAACCGACAGAAATGACATCCCCGATATTTACATTCCCATTGGAATCTTTGCTGCTTACTTCCCAGAGGGCTGCCCATGAGCCGATATCACTCCAGCCTGCATCGAGTGAGACAACTGCCGCATCTGAGGTTTTTTCCATAACTGCGTAGTCAATGGAATCTTCCGGACAGGCTTCGAAGGATTCTTTATTAATTTTCAGAAAATCTGACTCTTTCAGCGCTTTACTGTAAGATTCTTCAGCTTTTTTTAATATTTCAGGAGCCAGTTTACCCAGTTCTTCCAGATACCGCGAAGCGCGAAAAAGAAACATTCCGCTGTTCCAGTAGTAATCGCCTCCTGCAAGATACTCTTTTGCCGCTTCGAGTCTGGGTTTTTCGGCAAAACGTTTCAGAATGAAAGTATCTTCCCCAATGGAATCACCCCGCTGGATATATCCATAGCCGGTCTCCGGATGCGTGGGTACAATCCCGAATGTGACGAGTCTGCCTTCGAGAGCAAGAGGTACCGCAAGGTTCACCGACCTGTGAAAAGCCTGAGTATCGGGAATCAGATGGTCCGCTGCCAGTACAAGCATCAGCGGATCCTCGCCCGTGGACCTGGCATAGAGTGCACCCAGAGCTATAGCGGGTGCGGTGTTCCGGGCGGCAGGTTCCAGTATCAGAGGGGGGACTGTTTTGTACCCCATGTCATCCTTTACTGCATGAAGCTGATCTGCTGCCAGAAAACGGTGTTTTTCGTTGCAGATAATAACAGGCGCAGCATGATCCAGTCCTTTCAGCCGGGAAATAGTCATCTGGAGCATGGTTTGCTCCCCCCCCAGAGGCAGAAACTGCTTAGGGTAAAGCTGCCTTGAAAGGGGCCAGAGTCTTGTGCCGGAACCACCGGCCATAATAACAGGTAACAACATTATGGAAAGAAACTTTCAGGTGAACAGGCTGTGTCAAGCCGCATTTGAATCCTGCAGCATTAAAACAGGGTCATCTGGCCGGTTTTTTTCTTTTTAGGCCAGTCCGTTCCCCATTCACTAACAATGTAACGGATCTGGATTTTATCGCCGACTGCCGGGGTGAAATGTTCAAGTCCGACCTTACCCTCTCCGGGTTCTGAATCATTTACAAAAACGAGCAGACCCAGCCTGTTCCGGGGAAATTTTTCTGTGAGCCTTGCAAACAGTGGGTCCATTCTTTCAATGAAAAGACCTTTTGTAAGATCTGTCCCCTCAGGCATAAATGACAGATCATAAAAGGAAGTCAGGTCTGAATCTTCAAGCTGCCGGTGAATGATTCCTAAAAGGCTGAAAGAAGGAATTCTCTGCTTGTATTCCTTTCCTGTCCGGTGATACACAATTTCAACAGGATCCGCATCTTTCAGATGCTGCTGATTTATTGTGAAATCCAGGACATCGCAGACTGCCACTACTGAATCCTTCGGAGAAAGAATATCTACATTGTAATTTTTATCAGATGTAAAAATGGAGATTCTGTCATTTATTGTCCGGAATTCTCCCCACAGCCTTCGCTTACCGAAATTCATTCCCAGAAATGCCTGAGTTTCGGGGGGAATTTCCTTTTTAGAAGGGCGGGTAACCCGATAGATTACTGTATGAGGAAATCTGCTGCTGAACTCATCAAATTCCGGCCTGCATGGATTCTGACCTTTGTGAAAATGATAAGGAAATTTTAAAGAACTCTCATAATCAATCTGTGATGGATTTTTAGTGCCCAGCTCCACAATCCTTTCCACATGAAAGCCGGTATCCGAAAGGGCACCCACTACATCCTGAAACGAATAAATCAGAGGGGAGGCTTTGTCCTCGGGATTCACACGACCCGACTGATTTCCCAGAAAATTATGAAGATGATGCTGCAGAGGATGCGAAAAACTGAAAACCAGCTTACCTCCTTCGTTCAGCCTGCCGGCGAAAATCGCAAGAACATTCCGGAATTCGCGTATGGAACTCAGGTATTCCAGTGAATACACAGATATAATTAAATCAAATTTAATACCTGGGAATGCCCTGAAATGACGCATATCCTCGCAGCTTACCTGAAGTTTTTTTTCATCCCCAAAAACAGCATTCCAGTTTTTCTGGGCCCTTTCCAGCATGTGATCCGAAATATCCAGGCCGTAAACCTCGGCTCCGGCTCTGGTGAGAGCTATCATATTCTCTCCCATGCCGCAGCCGATGTCCATAATCCGCATCCGGCTCAGGTCTGAATCTGAAAGAAGGCCCAGGTCCTTTTCACCTGGAGCAAGCCATGCATAGTGCATTTCACTGGTCGATATTTCCCATGTCCGGGCATACCAGTCGCAGAATTTTTTTTCTTTCCAGGCCTGAGATTTTGTCATAATGAAACTATAGTCAAAAATATGGTATTTTTCTTCAGAAACTTCTGTATGAGCGGATATTTAACTTGCCAGGATCTGCTATTGATTTTATAAACAGTGCATTGGTAGTTACAATGACTATTCTTCCGTATCATATAATGGATCTTTCAGGGCAGAATATGCTTTTACGGGTGCTGGCCGGTGTAATCGCCCTTCTGGTCCTGTTTCTGCTCTATCCGGTATGTATTTATTTTCGGACAAACATCAGAACACGACTCAGAAAATCTGTACTCCTCGACCGGATCATTATAAA
This sequence comes from uncultured Leptospiraceae bacterium, assembly GCA_964594095.1. Classification (GTDB taxonomy): domain Bacteria; phylum Spirochaetota; class Leptospiria; order Leptospirales; family Leptonemataceae; genus CAZQKZ01. The sequence continues at coordinate 111,924 of CAZQKZ010000006.1, forward strand.
TTCTCAGAACGGGATCATTGCCACCGATAAAATGGGCCGGATTCAGGAATTTAATCCGGGGGCCGAAAGAATTTTCGGATATTCCAGAGAAGAAATCCTTGGTCATTCGCTCGAAAAACTGATTCCCGAATCAGACAGGGATGATCTTCTGAATGCCGTCGAAAAATTCAGAGAAGATCTGAAATTCACCGATCTTGCAATTCCCCTGTCAGCTGATATTTATGCTCTTCATAAAGAGGGCATGGAAATTCCTGTCCGGATTCTGATCGGTCTGGAAACGGATCTGAGTGTGATATCAGTCATGGATATCAGTAAAGAAAAAAAGCGGGCAGAGGAACTGGAGGATGCACGGAACAAAGCCGAGGAAGCCAACAGAGCAAAATCGGATTTTCTTAATAATGTAAGCCATGAACTGCGCACTCCTCTTCACGCAATCCTCAGCTTTTCATCTTTTGGAATTTCCAGAATAAATAAATCAGAGGAAAACCAAAGCCCTGTCCCGGCTGAGAAGCTTCTTGAATATTTTAACAACATTCAGATAAGTGCGCACAGACAATTGAGACTTGTAAATGATCTGCTTGACCTTTCAAAACTGGAAGCCGGTAAAATGCAGTTTCAGTTCCGCAGTTATGACATTCTTACCGTCTTTGACCAGATAAAATCCTCTCTGCATTCTCTGTTTAAAGAAAAAAATATAACTATTGTAACGGAGGTCCCGGATGAAGCCCGGGTTTTTGTGATGGATCCGGAGCGGATGGGTCAGGTCATTACAAATCTTTTTTCCAATGCAATCCGTTTCAGTCCGGAAGGCTCAACCATCTTTCTCCGGGCTAAAATACTCAAACTTGGCTGTATCACGGGAAGCAGCCGGAACTGGATCGAGATTTCTGTTGAAGACCAGGGTCCAGGAGTGGACCGGCAGGAATTGCCTCATTTATTTGATAAGTTTTATCAGAGTAAAAAGCCGCATCCTGGAGGAACAGGACTCGGCCTGGCTATATGCAGACAGATTATTGAAGGACACGGGGGAACAATCAGCGCAGATATCGCTGCAACCGGCGGTGCTGTATTCAGATTCCGTGTCCCGGAAAATGCAGCTATAAACGATGATTCAGTAATTACAGGAGCAAATGAAGATGAAAACTGATATTAATTTAAATTCTAAGATACTGATTGTGGACGATGAGCCGTTCAATCTCCGGATTGTAACAGAAATTCTTGAAGAATCCGGTTTTACAAATCTTACTGCAGAATCAGATCCAAAAGAAGCCCTGCGAATATTTCTTAAAGAAAAACCGGATTTAGTGCTCCTTGATCTCCTGATGCCGGAGGTCAGCGGGAAAGACTTTGTAAGCTTTCTTGAGACAAAGATCCCGCAGCATGGAGTACCGATTTTAATTCTGACTGCAGTGACCGATAAAAAAGTCACACAGTACATGCTGGCAAGGGATGGTGTCGTTGATTATCTGACCAAACCATTTGAAGCTGCTGAGCTCCTTGCAAGAGTCAGAAACATTCTGTCTGCAAGGATGAATCAGAAACAGCTTGAATTCCTGGTAAACCAGAAAACTGAGTCTGAACGTTCCGCCCATAATGCTCTTATACAGACTTTGGCCAGAACCGCAGAATTTAAAGATAACGAAACCGGAGCTCACATCCGCCGGATCGGTTTTATCAGTCATATGATTGCTATTGAAATGGGCTGGAGTGAACCGCGCTGTAATATGATCGGACTGACAGCACCACTTCATGATCTGGGAAAAGTGGGAATTCCGGAAAGCGTTCTTCTGAAAAATGGTCCGCTGAGTTTTGAGGAAAGAAAACTTATGGAAAAACACACGGTCTTAGGAGCTGTTCTTCTTATGGAATCCGGTCTCGGTGATAATGAGACTGTAAAAATGGCGATCAATATAGCTTTAAACCATCATGAAAAATGGGATGGACAGAGTGGCTACCCTCGTGGTATTTCCGGGAAAGATATTCCTATGGAAGCGAGAATCACAGCTGTTGCTGATGTTTTTGATGCACTAATGTCGAAAAGACCATACAAGCAGGCCTGGGAGGCCGATGCTGCGATAGATTATATAAAAAGCAACTCCGGTAAACAGTTTGATCCGGATGTAGTGGGGGCATTTTTAACTAAATTTAATGAAATTCTGATAATCCGGGAGAAACATCAGGATGAATTTACCGATTATATGGTCAGAGCAAAACAGTTTGAACAGAGAATCCTTGGGATCGACCGAGAGTTACAGAAAAATAATGAAAGTCAGTTTTTCTGACAGATCGCTCAATATTTTTTTATTTTTCCTTCTGGCTGTTTCTGCTTCTTCCTCTGTTTCGGCAGAACCGATCATCTGGGACAGAAAAATGCATATTCCTTATGCGGGTGAATATCTTGAAATAGCTGAAGATTATAATGAACATTTTTCCATTGAGGATGTGTCTGATAAAGCCTTCAGCGGTAAATTTCGCAGAGTCACCCAGCCAATTCCTGCTTTTGGATTTGATAAGATTCCCCGCTGGATCCGTGTAAGGATTAAAAATCCTGAGCAGTTCCCCATCGTGTTTTATACTGAAATCGAATGGCCTTATCTTCCTTATGTCAGTCTTTACATTCCGGCAGGATCAGGATTTATGTCACAGATCAATGGTTCAACTATTCACCGGAATCAGAAAGTGATCGGGACACGATTTACCGTCTTTAAAGCCGAGCTTCCTCCCCAATTCGATGATTACATTTATTTTAAAATAAAAACATATAGTTCTTTTCAGATACCAATAAACTTTTATTCTGAATATTCTTTTATACATTATATGGAAAAAAGGGAAACAGGAAACGGGCTGTTTTTCGGTCTGATTTCAGGACTGATCCTGTATAATCTGTTCCTTTATCTTTCTTCTAAAGATACAGTTCATCTGTATTACATTGCAAATACCGGGGGCTGGCTGGCCGGGACACTGATTATCACAGGATACTTTATGCGTTATGTGAAGGGTTATTCATCCGAATTCACTTCCGTTTATACTGTAAGCGCACTTAGTATAATATCTGTCCTGAATCTGATGTTTCTGAGACGTTTCTTTTTACCGGATGGTCAGAATATAAAAATTAAATTAATGAATATTATGATATATTCCAATGCAGGTTTCTGGCTGGCCGGACTTGTAATGCACAGTCACGATCTGACACTTTATCTGCTTGTTATTGTTTATTCATTATATTATATAGTAAGCTTTGGTATAGCAGTGAGTTTTTATCTGGAAGGCAACCAGTCAGCAAGATTCTATGTGGGAGGAATGCTGATATTCGGAGCTGCTATTATTACAGACGGACTCAGAATCATGGGGCTAATCCGGTCGGATGTCTTTACATTCTATTTCCCTTATCTCGGTTATCTTGCAGAAAGCGCCTTTTTTACCCTGGCAATCGGTGACCGCTACAGAATGATCCGGCTGAAACTGGACAGGATTCAGACTGAATTCAGTGAGGAAAGACTCAGAATTTCACGGGATCTGCATGATTCTATAGGATCCGAATTAGCTCTGCTTCTGAGCAGTGAAGACAGCAATGAGAAAAAAAAGACTCTCGAAAACGTGATGTTCCGGATGAAGGATCTGGTTTTTATTCTGAATCAGGATAAAAACCGGTTTTCCCTCCATGACGAAATAAAAGATTTAATACTGAGAATATCAAGCCTTAAGAAAATCAGGATCAGTTTTCAGTATGAATTTCCGGACCATAAGCTGAGTATGAAGCAGAAGGTACATCTGCTCAGAATTTCCTCAGAATGGTTAATAAACATTATTAAATATGCAGATGCCGGTGAAATCCGGATTCTCGCAAAGGAAAAAAACAGCAGATTCATTTTGTTTATAACAGATAACGGAAACGGATTCAGGACAGAATTCAGGGATTCTGTAACAGGAAATGGTTCTGGTCTGAAAAATATCAGATACAGAGCCGGGGAAATCCATGCCAGAGTTCGGGTATTTGGAATAAAAGGAAAGGGTTCTGTTTTTGCACTGATCCTCAGAACTGATCACTGATCCTGAATCCTCTTCCGCACAACCAGAAAATAATATACCAGCCCGCTCAGAGTAAGCAGAATGCCTGCCAGGGAGGGCAGGAAGCGGTCATAGAGAGTAACAGCTGCAAATACTGCATAAATGGCAACTACTGTCCAGAGAGTGAAGGGATAACCCCAGGCCCGGTAGGGCCTCCATGCATCCGGATATTTACGTCGAAGAACCGGAATCACTAAAAATGTTGAAATATTGAAAACTGCTGAAACAAACGAGAAAAAATCAATTACAGTTTCATAAGAATTCTCCGCTGCGGATGCCGCGAACAGAAGCACGGTTGCCCATGATCCCTGTGCCAGAAGCGAAGCATTGGGAGTCTTTGTGGAAGGATTCAGTTTTCCCAGAAAACTGAAAAACATTCCGTCCCTGGCCATGGCATGCCATGTCCTCGCTTTTACCATAATCTGAGTGCCTACGTTTCCGAATGTACTCATCATCACCGCTGCTGAAATTATAATAATCCCTGTAAAACCCGCGGCTTTGCTCATGGCATCTGCGGCAATGCTTTTACCGCTGATTTTTATTTCAGACACACTCAGCTGATTCAGATACGCAGTGTTTACCAGAGTATAAAGCAGAAGCACTCCTGCAATACCGGCAAACAGGGAAAGCGGAAGATTCCGGCGCGGATTCTTAACCTCCTCTGCAACATAAGTGGCTCCTTCCCAGCCACTGTAGGCAAAGAAAGCATATCTGAGAGCACCGAAGACTCCGATCAGCGATGTGAAAAAACCTCCCTCCGGATAGAAATCCGAGGTAAAATTAGAGCTGTTAAATCCCCCTGCAAACGAAGCAGCCACAATGATCAGCAAGGCCCCGATTTTACTGAAGCTGAAAATATCCTGAAGAAAACCGCTGACCCCTACTCCGAAAAGATTGGAAAATGTATGCAGCCAGATAATCGCAAGGGAAATCAGAAGTCTGTGGAGCCCGGTCAGTGTTTCTCCGGTTACAGCCTGATACAAGGACCCTGTATAATCAGAAAAAACCAGTGCTACCGCAACAATGGCTGCTGTCTCAGATACAAAAAACATGGCCCATCCCCTAAGAAACGCCCACCAGGGAGGGAATGCCGCCTTCAGATATGTATAAGGGCCTCCGGACCGGGGCATCATCGCCACAAGCTCGGCATAAAGGACGGCAGCAAGGATGGTAGCCAGGGCCCCGATAATCCATGAGGTATAAAACATACTCACGGAACCGGCAGCAATCATAATGGGACCGGGAGTACGGAAGATTCCCGAACCAATGATACGGCTGATTACTATAGAGAAGACCTCAGTAAACCCAAGTCGGCGGTTCAGCTCTGTGTCTTCCCCGAATATTTCAGAGGGTTTTTTTATTGAATCTGGATCTGGAAGAGGCATCAGAAATTCCGGCAGTCACTACTCTTCTCTTTTATAATTCTCTGTCAATATTAAAAAAACCGGTAGACATTCATACTAAGTAATCTGATTCTGTATTCAGGGCATGACCGGCCTGTTAGTCGGACTTTTGACATTTTTATGAAAAACGTTAGAAAATATCTGCGCGAGATCCTTGCTACATATCTTAATACCGATCAGATCAATGATCTCGGACGGCATGTGGATCCCTCGTTTGATGTACGAACGGTATCCGGATTCGGACACCATATTGTAATCCCCCGGAAAATTGCCGCTGACTGTATATTATCCTACTTTCAGAAAGAAACCGAAATCATTAAGTTTATTGAATTTCTTCTGAACCGGAGGGGACTTCCTGCAAGCGGCGGAATTATCCAGCTGCAGGGCTCCGATCAGAAGCTGATCCGGCTGCTTGCGGATGCAGAGTACGTTTACGATGAAGTGAACGGCAGACTGATTCAGGATCAGACCAACCGGAAAAGCGAAGGATGGGGCTATTTTCAGCCAGGTCAGGAAGCTGACTTTGTTTTTGTCAGCATTGATGTGATCATGAGCAGCGAACTGGCCAGAATAAACATTCGTCAGGATGTTGAAAATACGATGAGCCGGTTCCGCCATCTTGTTTTCTCTGAGGTTGAAAAGTACAACGGCAGAATCTGGAAATGGTACGGGGACGGAGGACTTGCCGTATTTCTTCAGGAAGACGGCACTTCAGAGCCCATTGCCTGTATGGTAAGGCTTCTGTCACGACTGCCTCTTTTTAACATTATGCAGAACGAAATGCGTCCGGGGTCCGAAATCCGGCTGAGAATCGGGATCTCTCACGGCAAAGCTGCCTATGCAGTGCCCGTGGATCAGATTACCAGTGCAGACCTGGAACTTGCTCAGGAAATAGAGAAAAACTGTGCAGCTCCCAACTCAATTGCCATGTCCGGAACCTTTTACCGGATTCTCCCCCCCGAAATCACTAAAGTGTTCCAGAGCTCACCCCCCTGGAACGGAAACGATATTTATATTTATCATCTGGAATAAAAGGAATAAAATTTATGGAAATTTTATTTATTGAGGCGGATCCTGAAATTGAAACTTTTCTTTCAGCAATGATCCGGTCCCGCATACCGCAGGCACGGCTTACAAGGGCATCCGGTCATGGTGAAGCTATGCAGGTGCTCGAATCGGATTCTTCCCGTTTCTCTGTAATCCTGACTGACAACGGGAGCGAAGGGAAAAAATTTCTTGGTCAGCTGAATGAACTGAACAGATTCGGAATACCTGTTGTAATACTCGGCAGCGATACATCAGAAAGGGCCATAGTGGAGGCCCTTCGAAGAGGGGCTGCAGACTATATTTCCCGGAGGAATCTTAAATTTGAAAAGCTCCCTGTAATCCTTCAGAGAGCCGCTGCTGAAAAGGAAAGGTGGGCTGCAGTAAACGGATCCCGGGAGAGCGCACCTGCAGACGCAGAACTACTCGCGATGGAACAGCAGATTCTCCAGCACCTGGAGGAGGATCGCCTCGAAAGAAACAGGCAGAGGGTGGGACGAGGTCAGATGATCTCCGTTCCTCCGTTTTACGAAGGACATGAGTATCATCTGCCACCGCGATCCACACTCTTTCCCTCCCCGGCCCCCTCC
>CAZQKZ010000007.1:0-5214 GCA_964594095.1 uncultured Leptospiraceae bacterium
TTAATGTGTTGTAGAAATTGTTTATAGGAAAGACGATGATTGGAAATTTTTTCGAGGTGTATATATATTTGTTATTATTGGTTTTTCTATTGGAATTATAGAAGATATAGCATCTTTAACAAAAGAACTTGTTTCTTCGTCCCATTCTTTTGGTGCAAATGCTGTTAAATCTGGCGAATTTTTAACTAAAAATTCTTGAATTTTTGCCATATCTTCTGAAGTTTTTTTCATCTCTTTTTCATCTTCCCATTCTTTTTTTTTTAATTTTACTTTTCCGTTCTTTTTCTGATCAGCAATCCTGATTTCAGAATTGTAATGTATGCCGAAATTTTCAATTGAGCATTCTGCAACCCATTCCCTTTCAAATTCCGCAGCAAGTGCTTTGGTCCATTCTCTCCAGTCCGGATAATGTTTATTCAGATTTATCGGGTCTAATATCATGGACTGACAGGCCGGAATTCTGCGGTTATTCATATCTTCGTAAGGAGGAATCGTTTTATCCGGATCCATGCTCATCAGAATTTCTATTATGTTTTTTTCCTTTCCTTTAAGGCTCAGGTATACTTCTTTCTGAATTTTAATTTCATCTGCTTTCTTATCAATATGCCAGGACCTCACCCATTTGCGGATTTTAATGCCCAGTTTTTCCGGATAAAACACATCCGGAGATTCCACAGGTTTTCCTGTTTTCGGATCAACCGGAGTATTGAAGTATTTTCTTATTACTCTTAGCTGAAGATTACTTATGTTTCCGATTAAATTCGCAAATCCGTCAGCAGTAAGTTTATGGGGTTTTTCGGTGTGCAGTTCTTTTAAGGTCTTCCAGTTATTTTCAATATCAGCCCGGATACTCTTGAAATATTCCTTTCTGGTTTTATGCCCTTCTTTTACCGCTTTATATACTTTTTCTGTATAATTTTTAATCTGACCATGAAGTTCTTTATATGTATTTATCAGATCTTTATCAGCATCAGGATATTTTTCTTTAATATGTTTTTCTAAAGTTTTTTTATCGGCTTGTATCCATTGATCATTCAAAGCTTTGGTCAGTTTATCAGCATCTGATGCAACATTCAGAAGCTGCTCTAAAACAGATTCTCCGGATTTCTTTGAAAAAATTTCCGGGAATTCTGCGTAAAGGAATTCCGGGTCGGCATTTTTAATCACAGACTCATCGAGCTCTTCTGTCAGATATGTAAATCCCCTTCTTCGAATGAGGGACTGAATAAAGACCGCAGTTTCCGGCTTGATTTCATCAATTTTAAAATAATCTTTCAGAATCAGAAATATCAGTCTGCGTGCCATCTGGCGGCGTTTGATTCCTCTTCGCTGGTGGCGCCTGGCTAAGCGGTTTCTTTGTGAAAACTGAATATCCCCGACTTTAAAAAGATATCCTTTTTTTACAGTGTCCGGCTCATTCAGCAGATTTCCGGAACTGTAGGTATAGCTGACCACCCCGCTGTTTGCTGCACCGAAGTCGATGGCCAATGGTGCAATGATTTCCATTTTTTTATTTTTTGACATAGTTTACTCCTGAAATTTCCCGAATGTTGTTAATTTTTTATATGAAGATTTTTTTCGTTTTATTCGCCTGCGTTTCTGTCTTCCCTCAGATAAACTTTGAGTTTTTCTTCCGGAATACTGTAATACTCAAGCAGTGCGGCAATATTTTTACAGATATAATCAGCAGAGAGATTAATTTCGATGAAGAAAGGGAAATCCCCTTTCTCACCAATCCGCAGATTGTCTGCCGATACGGAAAATGCCGGATTTCCCCGGCTGCTCATAAAAGCTTCATTATGTGGCAGAGTGCGGAATTTAACCGGGTCTTTTTTTTCCAGGACTTTCAGAACCAGAAAATAAAGGGATTTCCAGGTTTTAATTCCTTTAAAAGCCGCATCATCAAGTATGAATCCGTAAGGCCGCTTATAAGTAAAAGACTCCCGGATCGAGTGCGGTTCACCGATATCCAGAGCAGCAATAATTCGCTGTTTTTCTGCGACCTGATCCCCGGATTCAGGAAAACTATTGCCCTCTATTTCTTCAGTTTCCGGGCGAATATTAAAGTATTTATTTATCTTAAGCCGCAGGCGATCCGCTATAACGGAAAATTGCTGCAGATCGGAATTGTATTCCATAATAAATTCCAGGCCTGTTTTCAGAGAATCATTATCCCTTGGATCAATCCTGAGTAACAGGTCATCCGGCATGGAAAGCAGATTCTCCTGCACAGTATCAAGTGAATCCATTATCATTTCCAGCTTTGCCTCGGTCATACCCCCTCCCTTTTCTGCCACTATATCATACCACTGTGACAAAAAAGAACCCCTGCAAAGATTTTATGCAATCTTTTTTGTTAACCGGATTTAAATAATTATTACGTATAAATACGGATAAAAATATCTTTGTTTTAAGCAGAATTACTTATGCTCCGGAAAATCCGGGGCTGCTGACCGGCAAAATATAACAATGAGCTAATCAAAGTCATTGATTTCCTTTTTGATTAATTTCAAAATTTCCGGATTCTGTTTGACTCATGAGGGGCGGACCGAAAAAATGTTAATTTACGGGATTGGAAAGCATTATTTTCGATCACTGTTAGCAAATCACAGTAACTGGTGGCCCAATGTCTGAACAAACATTAACCCAAGACGCAACTACGCGGGATGCTCTGTCAAACCGGATCATCGCCCAGATAAACGAAGAAAGAATCACCAACAGTCTTACTTCTGTACAGCTGAGCAAAATCAAACTGCTCGATGAGCTGGCTCACGATATTCGTACCGCGTCAGGAAATTCAGATGCGGTCAGCTTAATTGAAGAAAACCTCAGGGAGAACCCGAACTCACTTGTTTCTAATTATATTCTTGGTATCAACGCACTGCACAGCCCCGCCCGGGAGGGAATGTCGCACCTTAAACTTCTGATCGATGATTTCAGCAAATATGCAAAATGGACCCTCGTGGACCATATTGCAGACCGGATTCTCGAAACCGATGAATTCAATAAAATTGCACTCCGCGCTAAAACCGAGTGTGTGGAAAGGCTGAAAGGCAAAAAAGAAGTCCGTCCTTATCTGGAAAAGCTCGCAGAAATCGACACAGGCAATCCTGATATCCAGAAAAAATACGGCCTCATGATCCAGAGCGAAAACCCGGAAAGCGCCATTCGCTATCTGAAAGAGGCTGCCAAATCCTATGCCCGTATAAAAGATTATAAAAATCTTGACGAAATCTGGCCTATGATCGTCGACCATGCCTACAGCGACTTTGATTTCTTCGAAAAAATCGAACGCACTCTTGTTGCAAACCGCGAAAAAATCCGGATGGCAGGCTACCTGCTCTCCCTTTCCGAACCGCACAAGCTCGAGGAAAACTGGGTCAATGTAATTAAAATTCTTAAAAAAGTTCTTGATTACGAACCTTCCTCAGTTAAGGCAAGGACCGATATTGTAAAAGCATATAAGGCTTTGTATGCAGATCATTCACTGCTTGGCGAATTCCTTAAAATGTCCGAGCTTACAAATCCTAAAAAAGCGGCAGGGCCTGCCATCGCAAGTTTCGAACGCAATATTGTATTCGATAAAGATAACTTCGTATACCACAGATCCCGCGGGGTGGGTAAAATCACTCAGATCGATGAAGAAGCTATGATCATTGACTTCCGCGATAATCCGGGGCAGCGCATGACCATTCAGATGGCTATTTCAAGCCTTATGCCTCTTGAGCCGGATCACATCTGGGTCCGTTATTACATCGATCCTGACGAAATGCACCGGCTCTTCAAAGAGGATCTTCCGGGCTTTTTTGAGGTATTCTTAAAATCATTTAATAACGCGGCAAGTCTTGCTGAAATCAAAGCAGAAATCACACCGCGTTACCTGCCTGCAGATGAATGGTCCAAATGGTGGAGCCGTGTCAGAACCCAGCTCAATAAAGATAAAAAATTCGGTTTTAATCCGCGCAAAAAAGACGAGCTGATCCTTCGCAAGGAAGAAATGTCAAACAGCGCCGAACTTCAGATGAAATTCGAAGCAGAAAGCGACTGGCATAAGAAACTGGATCTCGCTCTGAAAATCATCCGCCCAGAAGAAAAAAAAGGCGAAGAGCCCGCAGACCCTCTGGACCTCCAGGAAGCAGTGAACACCTGCCTTCAGTTCTACAGAGAAAACGAATCCAACCGCGATACTCTGAAAAGACTTCACAGCTTTCTCTTCATTGAGGCAGTGAACAGTCTGAATCCTGAGGACCCGGTGGCGCACAATATGAACCCGCAGGAGTTTCAGGCTATCCTCCGGGCCGAGTCCGCTGCGAAAATCACTGATTACATCCGCGAATCCCAGGCAGTCGATTTCAAGAAAGACTTTGTGAATTATGTGGTTAGACTGCGTCCGGATTATACTTCCATTCTTGCGGAAGTTCTCTTTGAAGTGCCGCCGAAAATCACTAAATATGTGATCGCGGAACTTGACAGACTTGAGCAGTTTGAAACATTAAAAAACTTTATGAAAAAGGCTCTCTCAAAATACAGAGAGCATCCGGAAATCTTTCTCTGGTTTGCTAAAAACACTCTTACCAGGCAGCTGAAATATGACTGGATTAAACTTTCCAAAGAAGAAATTGCCCTTCTGATTTTCCGCCTTCTTAAGCCTCTTTCCACTATTGAAAAAAAGGGAACCAAGCTGAAGAACGATGCCATGGAAGCTCTGTTCGGCACCACAAATATAACTGTTGAAAACATTAAAAAAGGCACTTTCCCTGAAATCATCGAGAATGCAGATGCCGCATCCGTAAGAAAAATGGCTGCGCTGTTCCGCGAAGTAACCTACATCCCCGATGCTCACAAGGAAAACTTCCTTTCGTATCTGAACGAGGCAAAACCGAATTTCAGCGGTGCTTCAGCAGAAGAAGCTCTGGCAGACGACGAAGAAAATACAGTCGATATTGCTTCTCTTTTCCCCGACGAGAGAACCATCCTTGCTACATCGGCCGGTCTTAAGAAAAGAAAAGATCACCTTAATCATCTCATTAATGTTGAGATGCCGGAAAACTCTAAGGAAATCGGCCTTGCTCAGGAAAAAGGTGACCTTCGCGAAAACGCGGAATACAAGGCAGCTATGGAACGGCAGACTACTCTTCGTGCGGAAATCACCACTCTTGACGAGGAAATCAAGCGCGCTCAGCTTATTGATCCGGCTTCAGTGCGCACCGATAT
>CAZQKZ010000007.1:5225-9859 GCA_964594095.1 uncultured Leptospiraceae bacterium
CAGGGTGAAACTCCTTACTCCCGATAATGACGTTAAGGATTTCTGCCTTTACGGACCATGGGAAGCTGATCCCGAGAACAATATAATTTCTTATGTTTCTCCGCTGGGCCGCTCCCTGATCGGTAAAAAGCCAGGCGATACAGCCAGACTGGAAGGAAACATTACTTACACCATTCAGTCGATTGAAAACGCACTGATCTGACGAGGGGGTTACTGTGATTTCGAAAAGGGTTTTTACATACGTCTGCGGATTCTGTGAAAAACCCTCTGAAATTCAGGAATCCCGCATTGCCGGCATTCTGGCCTGTCCGCACTGCGGGCAGGTTCTTTATGAAATTGATGATCAGTATAAGCGGATCCGTGTAACAAAAAATTTCCGCATCTTTTACCGGGAGCTGCTGCAGGCCCTGAAAGACCTGAGAACCGTTTCCCGCAGTTTCGAAAACTTCGCGTCCGGTAAAGTGGTTAACGATTCCGGTTCGCTGGCTATACCTGCAGATCTCAGCAGGTATGCGGATCTCATCCGTTCACTCTCCTCTAAACTCTTAAATGAAAATGAATTTTCTGACAGCGACACCCGGGATTCGGTTTCCGGAGCGGTTACTCTTATTATCAGTCAGTCCGACAGACTCCGTAAAGCAGCGGAAATCAGTACGGCTGATGAAAATGCTTTATCCCATGCACAGGGAATCCGCAGTGCAGAAAAGGAAATCTTCGCATTTATAAGAATGCTCGATAAATACCTCCACGAAAGATCCGATCTGCTGCTCTGATTGATCCCATGCAGTCAGTGAATCATAACACCGGAACCATCCTGATTCTTGTGGGCGGAGAAAGCCGGAATCTGGGTAAAACTGAATTTGTATGCAGGCTTATCAGCTGCGTTAATAAATATAAATTTTCCGAAGTTTCGCCCGGATGCTCAGGAATTCCCTCCGGCCCTGCAGAAAAATTTACTGCTCTTTCCGGAATCACCCCTGATTCTGTGCGTTCTGTAATCGGAGTGAAAATCAAAACCCTCCGCCCTGAAGAAAGCGGTTTCCACGGAAGCCCCATGAAAAACAGAATTACATATGAGTCTCCGGATGATTCTTCCGGTCCCGGCTTCACAATTACCGAAGATACCTCTGAAAAAGATGAAGCCATTTCCGGTAAAGATACTCTGAGGATGAGGCGTCATGGCGCGGACAGAGTTTTCCGGGTCCGCTGCAGGCCTGAGTCTCTTCCGGATATGTGGCAGGAATTCCTGCGCCGTCCTGCTGCAGACGGAGACGGACATGATAATAAAAAAACTGTAATTATATGCGAATCAAACAGTCTGCGTGAATTTATAAAACCGGATGTGTTTATTATGATTCAGAGGATGCCCCTTTCCTGCGGAGCTGGTTCCTCTGTGAAAGAATCGGCCCGCAGAGTTTCTGAACTTGCGGACCTGACTGTGTATTCTGACGGCGAAAATTTTTACTGAGTCTGGTCTCTCAGAACATGGATGATTTTAAAGGCAGGAACCCCGGCATCTGCAAGGTATTTCGCGTACCGGTTGGCCGCGAAGCCTCCGAAAACCAGCCCGGCTATTCCCGCAGTAAACCACAGCAGTTCCTTTGGTGCAGGCACAGAGGCGAGCACTTCGGGGGAAATGAGACTCGCGCCGACTACAGCAGTCACGAAACCGATCATCGGAATTCCGTACTGTAAAAAAGCCATCCGGATTTCAGAGAGTTCAGATTCATCCACATCCACGGTGTCGCCTATCGACGCTCCGAGTGCATTCACAGCAGCGACCCGCCTGGTGGATCCGGCGGAGGGGCTGCAAATGATTTTAGATGAACAGGTTGAACACGCTTCCTGGGATTTAAACTCCACAAAAGCCTTGCTGCCGCGAAGCTCGCGAACGATTCCTCTTTCCATTTGAGCCCTCCTTAACAGTGCTGCATATTCTGAAATGCAGCAGGTAAAACGGTTACAGTTTCTCAGCCGCTGACTGATACCCCTGCCGGATTTTTTGCCTGATATTTACCATGCTCATCCACATAGACCAGACATTCCGTGGCACATTTTTCAGTGTGCAGCACAGCGTCCTTACCAAAAATCTCATAATTGACAATGGCAAGATTATTCTCGATTTTCATTCCGCCCTCAACCGGTACATTTTTAACGCAGAGGTTACAGGCTGTGCAGGCAACAGTGCAGACCTGACGGGCATAAACGGCTTCGTCTTTGTTTTTGCAGAGAACAAACAGTTTGCGGCTTACAGGATGCATTTCCACGAGGTCACGGGGACACGGAGTCACACAGTTTCCGCAGCCGGTGCATTTTTCGTCAATTACCCGAGGGATTCCGTTTTCATCCATATACATGGCATCGAACGGACAGGCTGCCACACAGTCACCGTAACCAAGGCAGCTGTAATTGCAGAGTTTTTCCCCGCCCCCTGCCAGATGAGCAGAGGTGCAGCTCTTCGCTCCTTTATAAAGACCTTTGACTGCTGACTGCTCTTTACCGCCCTGGCACATAATCCGGGCGATCATTTTTTCACCTTTGCCTGCTGTTACTCCGAGAATCGCAGATACTTCTTCTAACTGGTCTTCGCTTAGAACAGGGCATCCGTTCACATCGGCTTTACCACTGACCAGAAGATCAGCAAAGGCAGAACATCCAGGCACACCGCATCCGCCGCAGTTTGCCTGCGGAAGAGCAGATGCCACTTCGCCGATTTTCGGATCTTCATATACATAAAACTTTTTACTGGCCACAGAAAGGGCATACGCGAAAGCAGCGCCCATTCCGCCCATACTTCCCATGGCTACTAATAATGAACCCATATCTACCATAATGTCAACTCCTGATAACTGAAAATCTTACAAACGGGTACGGAAATCAGCCTGAGATCAGACCGGCAAATCCCATGAAGGCCAGAGCCATGCTTCCGGCCACCAGCATCGTAATGGCAGCGCCTCTGAATGGCACAGGAACATCTGCAAGCTCCAGTTCTTCACGTATACCTGCCATCAGAACCAGAGCAATGGTGAAACCGACTCCCGCGCCCAGAGCGAAAAACAGGTTTTCGAGGAAATCATAATCCCTCAGAACCGAAAACAGGGAAAGACCAAGAATCGCACAGTTAGTGGTGATCAGAGGCAGATAAATTCCCAGTGTGTCGTAAAGAGGTTTGGAAACCTTTTTAATAAACATTTCCACGAACTGGACCAGCGAAGCGATCACAAGTATGAATGCAACGTACTGCAGCACAACAAGGTCGAAAGGAACAAGGACCAGATGATAAATGAGCCAGGTCACCACACCGGAAATCGCCATTACGAAAGTAACAGCCATTCCCATACTGACCGCCGATGAAACACGCTTGGATACCCCGACGAACGGACGGATACCCAGAAAGTAACTTAATACAAAGTTATTTACAATAGCTGCTGAAATAAAAATCAGTATTACACTCATGCTGCTTTCCTCTTCATGTTAATCCAGTTCGTTAATGCAATTAAGAATCCCAGTGTAAGGAACGCACCCGGCGGAAGAATCATAACCATCCAGGGGTCGAAAGAAAGGGGCATAATCTGGAAGGAAAAAACCGTTCCCGACCCCAGAAGTTCCCGGATACTGCCCAGAACCACAAGAACCAGAGTTCCGCCGGTACCCATACCGAGTGCATCA
Organism: uncultured Leptospiraceae bacterium; assembly: GCA_964594095.1. Classification (GTDB taxonomy): domain Bacteria; phylum Spirochaetota; class Leptospiria; order Leptospirales; family Leptonemataceae; genus CAZQKZ01. Next base: position 8,895 of record CAZQKZ010000007.1, read on the forward strand.
ATTACGGAACGAAGCGGTCCGTTCTTGGAAGCAAAGGCTTCACCCCTGCCAAGAATGATACAGTTTACAACGATCAGCGGAATGTAAGGGCCCAGCGCTTCACTGATATCCGGGAAATATGCTCCCAGAAACCGGTCTGCCAGAGTTACAAAACTTGCAATAATCACAATGTAACCTGCAATCCGCACTGCAGATGGTATGAAATTCCTTACCAGCGAGATCATAAAACTTGAGCTTACAAGTACGAATGCAGTGGCAAGACCCATGGCCAGTCCGTTTACAGCGGAAACAGTGACAGCAAGTACGGGGCACAGACCAAGCAGTGAAACCAGAACCGGGTTTTCCGACCACAGTCCTTTAAAGAATTCAAAGGATAATGTTTTGACTTTTTTTGCCATGATTATAAGCCTCCTGCGGAATCCTGAGGCACCTCAGCCGGTGTCATGTATTCCGGAACTGCCGCCCTGATTTTTTTATAATATTCAGTTACTATTCTTGTAACAGCTTTGGAGGAAATTGTGGCACCTGTAATAGCCTGAATTTCTTTATTGTTTGCAGGCTTTTTATTTTTCACCACAGAAATATCCCCTTCAGTGGAGACTCCTTTATACTGTTCGCGGAACCAGAACGGATTATCGCGGTTGGAAGGATCCTTCACGATTTTATCGCCAAGTCCCGGGGTTTCCAGCTGCTGCAGTACTTTGATGCCGTTGATTTCGGAAAGATCACCGTTCAGGCCTATCATGATACCGATGGTTCCCTGAAACCCGTTTCCCTGCCCGTAAACGGCAACCCCGACAGGCGCCTCCTGATCTTTTTTCTTACCAATGTAAAGAGTCAGGTCCCCTGCTTTTTTTTCTTCGTATTCATCGTAAGCAGGCAGAACTTCGGAGACTGCCTTCTTGATTTTTTCAGCCGCATGATGCTCGATCATCGGTTTAGCGAATCCTTCCCAGGCCTGCAGA
>CAZQKZ010000007.1:9879-13848 GCA_964594095.1 uncultured Leptospiraceae bacterium
CGCCCGCGAAAAGCGAGATTACAGTCAGAGATAATACCATTTTTAAACTTTCATTCATATTATTTTTTTCCTCCTGCAGAGGCAGTCATTTCGCCCAGATACTGCGGACGGGTATAGCGGTTGATCAGCGGAGTAAACGCATTCATCAGAAGAATGGTGTACATCACTGCCTCCGGAACAGGCCCGAAAGTTCTGATAATCACCAGGATAAGACCCCCGCTCACACCGAAAATCACAGAGCCGAGGTTAGTAACCGGCGAAGTAACCATATCGGTTGCCATGAAAAATGCTCCGAGCATTAAACCACCGGCCAGAATGTGGAAGAGAGGATCTGCGTATTTCGACGGATCGATCAGCCAGAAGATTCCGGCGAAGGCCGCTGTGGAACCAATGAAGCTGACCGGAATGCGCCAGTCTGCGTAGCCTCTTGCCAGAAGATAAAGTCCGCCAAGCATCACAAGCACTGCCGATGTTTCGCCGATGGTTCCGCCTGTGAATCCAAGGAACATATCCATGTAATCCGTCATTTTGTGTTCGAATTTAAAAGCCCCCAGAGGAGTAGCGGCAGTAACTGCATCAACTCCGCCCGGCATGGTGGAAGGATTTGTCCAGGTAGTGATGGCTACCGGAAAACTGGCCTGAAGAAAAGCGCGTCCCAGAAGGGCCGGGTTGAATATGTTATTACCCAGTCCGCCGTAAAGTGACTTACCAATCACAATTCCGAATATCGCTCCCAGAATTCCAAGGAATACCGGGAAGGAAGGAGGAAGAGTCATGGCAAGCAGAAGCCCTGTAATGGCGGCCGAACCGTCTTTCACAGTGATCTTCTTACCCATGATTTTATTCATTGCGATCTCGGTTAACAGAGCTGCAGCAGTCACCGATGCAGTAAGAATCACTGCGGGCAGACCAAACAGATAAAAACCCATAAGAAGCGCCGGAGTCAGAGCACCGACCACATTCCACATAATGACAGGAACGCTTCCCTGATGATAGTCATGAGGAGAGGTTGTGATAGCCAGATTGTATTTTGGTCTAAACAGCTTCTCTCTCGGATCTTTCTTTGCCTTAGGCTCGGACTCTGCCGGAGCTGCCGCAGCCTGTGTTTCGTTTTCAGCCATAACTCAGTAATCCTTTTTTATATTAAATATATTTAAATAAACAGTTTCCGCTTAAGAAGCTGATTTGGCAGCTTCCCTTTTCTTTTTACCCTGAAGGGTTACCTTGCCCACACGGATCCACTGAACCAGAGGAATATGAGAAGGGCATACAAAAGAACAGGATCCGCATTCAATGCAGCTCAGAAGTCCGATGGCTTCTGCGTCTTCCACCATACCCTTTTCAGACATACGGGCAATGCGGGTCGGAAGCAGGTTCACCGGACATGCATGAATACAGGAATTGCAGCGGATGCAGCTGTAACTCTCGGATTCGCCGCGCACTTTACTGTTGCAGATCAGACCGCCTGTTCCCTTGATTACCGGAGGCGAAAAGTCATACAAAGAGGCACCCATCATAGGACCGCCCTGGTAAACCTCGGCTACATTGTCCTTCAGACCGCCGCAGGCATCGATCAGATTCTGAAACGGAGTACCGATTCTGACATTCAGATTCTTAGGTTCGTTTACAGAGTCCCCGGAAACAGTTACGATGCGATCGATCAGTGCCTTTCCGTCCACCACAGCCTCTTTAACAGCAAGGGCTGTGGCAGTATTATTCACGTTCACGCCTACATCGCGCGGCAGTTTACCCGCAGGAACAGTCCGGCCCAGAACTGCAGAGATAAGCATTTTTTCAGCGCCCTGAGGATACTTAACTTCCAGAGGTATGACTTCGTAATCATATCCAAGCGCTTTAATCCGGGCCCGGAGATGCTCAATAGCATCCATTTTATTCACTTCCACCCCGATGTATCCTTTGATTTTTTTACCATTAGAATGCGGGCTCAGGGTATGAATCAGAATTTCCAGTCCGAGGAGCATTTCGTCTGCTTTTTCAAGCATGAGTCTGTGGTCTGCAGTGAGATACGGTTCGCATTCAACTCCGTTCAGAACAAAAGAGTCGATCTGAGTACCGGCCGGTGGTAAAAGCTTTACATGAGTGGGAAAAGTTGCCCCGCCAAGCCCGACAATCCCTGCATTTCTGATTACATCGATGATTTCCTGAGGTGTTGCTTTTTTCCAGTCGGCCGGACGTTCCAGAAGCTCCCAATCATCTTCGTCAGAGGTGCGTTCGATCTGAATCATCTCAACACGCCCTCCGAGGGGATGCAGCCAGGGCCCGATTTTCTTCACAGTACCTGTTACCGGAGAATGAACCGGAACAGAAAAAAGAGCGTCGCTTTTTCCGATGATCTGGCCTGTTTTTACTGAGTCGCCTTTCGCAACCAGAGGCTGACCAGGCACACCTATGTGCTGCTGAAGCGGCACATAAAAAAGAGAAGGAAGACTGATTCCTTCGATGGCTTTCTTTTCCGTGAATTCTTTATGATATTCCGGGTGGATTCCTTTCTTAAAAGTGAACAGTTTCAATTTGAACTACTCCTGAATATTTATATATTTTTAAAGATTAACCGGATTTCAGCGGGTTTCCCTTGCTGATTCAAAATAGTCCTGAGCAAGATGCTCTCCCCCGTTTTTAACGGATGCATTGAAGCAGTCCACGCGGGAGCACACTACCACACAGTCATTCAGATTCTTATGTTTAGTGAAAAATATTGCGACAAGATCGGCACCGCAGCTGCATTTGCTGAAAACAGGAAGCGGAGTTTCGCAGGTAGGACAGCTCAGTTCCATGATATCGCCGGACTTCAGATCCACATCAATGGAAATTCGCGAATGAGCTCCGTAAACAGGACTGATACCCACAAATCCGCGCTGACCATCCTGCCCTTTTACCCGGAGATGAATCCCTGGAAATTTATCAAACTGTATGCGAGAATTGATCAGAGTATGACCGTTGGAACAGTATCCCTCTTTAAGAACCACAACTTCTTTTTTGGGTTCTTCTTTATAATCGGGATTCGGAAAAATCATCATCCCGTCTTCCGTAAATCTTTGCATGGCCGTAACCCCACGATTTCTATTTCCTGGTAGTTCATAAATCCGCAGTTACGGTGTCAACATTCATTTTTTTTGAGTTACTATTTTATTTTTTTCTGACGTATTAGCAGGCTAATCAGCACGAAAATCCAGCCTGCGGATCTTCGTGGCATTTTTTATTTCTGGTCTGAAAACCGAAAAAGGAGCAATTCTGCCGCATTCTTCAGCATTTGCAGTGACTGCGGCCTCTTTTCGATTGCCGGAAACCAGAGTTCTCCATTCACCCTGAATTCTGATTTCGCCAGGACCCGGAATCTGATATCCATCATGATTAACCTCTGCATCAATACTGAACGTACTGCTTCCGGAATAGTTACCGCGCAGGCGGATTTCCAGTTTCCTGCCTTTGCGGAAATCATAAGAGATTCCGTCATCCGAATACAGATATCCTTCTGTACCGTTTCCGTTGGCCGGATAAACCTCGAGAATCATGGGCCCGCTGAGTGTTTCCGGTGCATTTCTGTCCGGATACGCAAGCGGTATTACAGAGCCTTCTTTTATAAAGAGGGGCAGCATTCCAGGAGGCGCGGCTATGTTATAGGAGGCACTTCCCTGGTAGACTTTACCGGTTTGAAATTCGGTCCACCTGCCAGGAGGGAGATGTACATTCTGAGAGCTGCGCCCTTTTTCGAGGACGGGTGCTGCCAGTATCCTGCTGCCAATCATAAACTGATTTTCAGAATGCACGGGAGTATTTTCCCCGAATTCATAAAAAAGAGGACGGATCAAGGGAGTGCCAGTGCTGTGCGCTTCATACATGCAGCTGTAAAGATAAGGCAGAAGAAGATAACGCCGCTGAATCTGGGTGCGGACTTTGGCAGCAGTCTCGGGTCCGAACGACCAGGGTTCCTGCCTGTGAGAGTATTTA
>CAZQKZ010000007.1:13864-36028 GCA_964594095.1 uncultured Leptospiraceae bacterium
AATGATTCCGGAAAAACGGCAGAACGGAAGCAAGCTCCATCCAGCGGACAAAGAGCTCAGGATCTTTACGGAACTTCAGAAAGGCAAAGAGTCCTTTTCCCCCCGCGAAGCCTCCGGTATCAGCGCCGGTAAATGGCATACCCGAAAGACCCAGATGAATTACATGATGCAGACCTGCTTTCAGATGGTCCCATGAGCTGTGGTTATCTCCTGTCCACAAAGCCGCATACCGCTGCATTCCGGGCGCTGCTGCCCTTGTAAGAATGAATGAGCGTTCCCCGGGCCTGTACATCCGGAAGGCTTCCATGGTTGCCTCAGCCTCCAGATTTCCGTAGAGATTGCGGACCGTTTCCGGTGTTCCGCTGCGAAATACTGTTTTTTCTTCCCGGAATTTAGTTTTTTTACCTGCGAAGTACACTGGTTCATTCATGTCGTTCCAGATACCGGAAACTCCTTTCAGCAGCAGAGTCTCATGCTTTTCGGCCCACCAGGAAGAGGCGACCGGGTCCGTAAAATCGGGAAAGACCGTTCTGCCCGGCCAGACTCTGCCCTGGAAAGACTGCCCGGAAGGGGTTTTGATCAGAAGGTCCTTTTCCAGAGCTTCCTGATAGATACTGTTTGCATCATCCGCAGAAATTCCGGGATCAACTATGGCAACAGTCCGGACTCCTTTCTCATAGAGTTCATTATTCATGGATTCCGGATCAGGAAATTCTGAAGGATCCCAGGTAAACACCCTGTAACGGTCCATATAGTCAATATCCAGATGAATGGCATCAAGCGGAATATCCTGTCTGCGGAATTCCCCCGCCAGGCTAAGAACTTCTTCCTGCGATTTATAGGACCAGCGGGACTGATGGTAGCCAAGAGACCAGACCGGTGGCAGAAAAGGTTTTCCGGTAATCTGCGAAATCTGAGCTGATATTTCTGCCGGTGTGCCTTTGAAAAGAAAAAGATCTGCAGGAATGGCATCTTCGGTATAATCAAATGAAAAGAACAGATCCATTTCTCCGGTTACAAGATCCGAATCAGTAAGACTGACCGAAGCCGGGGAGGATGTATGGATGAATACCGCAGTGAGGTTTTTTCCGGAACGGATCCAGAATACGGGGAATGAGGAATAAGATGCTCCCTTAACTCCGTAAAACAGAGTATCCTGATTCATCAGAGTAAAGGAGGAAGGACAGGGAAGATGACTCCGGTCACAGGCCGCCCCGAATCCGTAAAGAAGATCCCCTTTTTTAAGATGGATACAGATGCCTGGATTACCGAATTTTCCGGTCTGTATATTCCCTTTCAGGATGCTGTGATCATTCTCTGAAAAACGAAAATTTCCTGTAGGCAGATCAAACAGAAAGGTATGAGGTCTTTTGCGGGCCCGGAGCATTGCCTGTTCATCGCTCTGAACGGGAAACATGGCAGGTTCCGGAAGCTCCGCAAGCAGCGGGGAAACAGGAAACTGCTTCACCGGATCAGGGTGAACACAGATCCGGAAAAGGCCGGTATCGTATCGGGCTGCTAAAACAGACAGGGCGTGCATAACGTTAATATCTGACTTTGTTTAAAGCTCAGGCGCAGCCCTGTCAAGCCTTTTTCAGCCTGATGACATACTCTCCCAGAACCAGATACAGTAGTCTTCAATATAGTCGTAATTAGGATCTTCCTGATTGATTACTATTTCGGCCATCGGCATTTTACCCGTCTGACCTTCATACTTCACTTCACAGATCAGTCCAAACTGATCAAGATCGGGAGTTTCATCGGGATCCATAATGGAAACTGCCTCAACATCAATATATACTGTCCGCTCACCATCCATCATTGTAAAAACGCCAAAAAAAGGAAAATTTATTTTACTTTTTACATAATCGTGATAAATCTCAAGGTTCCGCAGATTGACCGGGGGCAGATCCTCCTGAGGATCAGTACCGAATACTGCAGCCAGCCGCTTCCTCGCCTGATTCTCCAGGTCGTAATAATGCACTTCTTCCTGAGGCGCAGGAAGTCTGCCCTCCCCTTCCGGAAAAGGACTTGTAAGGGATGGATACGTAAGCCCCTGACCCGAATCCTGGAGACTGTCTACTTCTAAATAAAATTTATATTCTTCCCCGTAATCAAAAACCAGGAGAAGCTTCCCGCCTGGTCCGGAAAACGCCTGAGAAACTGTGGTATTTTTCACTGAAAGCGGTTTTATTGCAGTATCTGTCATAGCTGAAGAAGGTTCTTCGCCGTCGTCGTCCATATCGGCAAACAGTTCGTAAGCCCGGTCGGATTTCTTCCAGTCGTCAGGCTCACTGTAATATCCGAATGCCTTGCTGAAATCAAGACCGTAGCTTTCGGTAACGAACCGCGCAAGGTCATACAGCGGATAATCTTCTTCAGTAAGGATATCGAGAAAAGGTCTGGCCACATGGGTAAGACTCTCGTGAAACGGAACCGCACGGATAAGAAATATTTTTCTGCTCATATTTTACTCACTTATACTGTTAATTTTTTAAAATATCATTCAGACAGCCTGACCCTCTGATCAGAGTTTCTGAAAATGCTCATTCGGAGAACCCAGTTCATCACAGATTTTCGCAAGGGAATCTGCAATGCTGCTGTATGCCTTTGCCACAGGCCCTTCCGGATCCTTAAGCACAACGGGAAGACCCTCTTCCCCGGATTCCATAATCTCAGTCATCAGAGGAACTTTACCCAGAACCGGATACCCTGCCGCGTCTGCCGCCTTACTTACCCCGTCTTTAGAAAAAATATGGGACACATGGCCGCATTTCGGGCACACAAATTCAGCCATGTTTTCAATAAGACCGAGGACCGGCACACCAACCTGACGAAACATGGTAATGGCCCTCTGCGCGTCCAGAATCGCAACACTCTGCGGAGTGGAAACCACTACAGCTCCGGTAAGATTCGTCATCTGAGCCAGAGAAAGCTGCACATCGCCGGTACCAGGCGGAAGATCCACAATCAGGTAGTCCAGCTCGCCCCACTCCACTTCGAAAAGGAGCTGGTGCACTGCATTGTTCAGAAGCGGCCCCCGCCAGATCAGAGCCTGTTCCGGATGCAGCATAAAGGAAAAGGACATTAATTTAATGCCGTGCTTTTCTACCGGAGCAAGAATATCCCGCCGGTGGAGGCGAAGCTCAACCGCTCCCTCGAAACCGAACATCTTTCCCACGGAAGGTCCGTAGACATCTGTATCCACAAGACCCACGTTAAAGCCCTTCGCCTTAAGGGCACAGGCCAGGTTTGCCGAAACAGTGGATTTACCGACACCGCCTTTACCGGAACCAACAGCAATGATATGTTTTACTTTTTTAAGATTCAGAACAGTCACTTCCTTATTGAGGGAAGGATCATAATCAAAATTAATATGTATTTTGTAAGTCTGCGGAACATCCTTCAGTTTACGGCGGATCCGCGCATCCATTTCAACCCGGTATTCCTTTACTTCGTCAGGAGTTTTAACGAAAATTCCGATTTTATTATCTTCGAGGGTAACGCGGTCGTACATAGCCAGTTCAGAAAGGGTTTTTCTGTACTGGGGATGAGTGATTTCGGTAAAAATACGCCTTACTTTGGCTTCGATTTCAGCTAAAAGCATCTGATTCTCCGTCTGTAAAAGGCACCCCCTGAAGAGTGCATCTGATAAAATTTAAAACAAATTTAAGATTTCGTGCACCGGTAAACCGGCCTTTTTCCTCTCCGTCAATAAACAGAAGCACGCTGGGAAAACCTGTAAGCTTATAGCGGCCGGCAAGCCGCATGTTTTCGTCGGTATCCACACTTGCCATAACCACGCTGCCGGAAAACTCATCCACTGCCTTTTCCAGAACAGGATTCAGAGCCTTACACGGAGGACACCAGTCCGCCCAGAAATCCACAAGAACGGGCACCTCAAAACTGCGCTCAATCACCAGACTCTGAAAGGAGTCCTCCTCTGCATTAAAAATAAAACCACTTTCCGAATGGCTCATAGAAGATCTGCCGGAGAATTCATATTAGCAAAACACGCTTTCAAAGGGGCTTTTAAAATCAAGGCTTTTTCGCCTTTAAGCCAGCGGGAGGGACCCGAATACTCAGATTCCCCGTTTTTCAGGAGCGACAGGATTTCTGAAAGACCTTCTGCCCTGTAAATGGCCGCAAGAGGCTCTGTGCCGGACTCAGAACGATAAGCATAAAAAGAATAATTTTGATTAGTGCGATAAACTTCAGCAAGCTGCTCCAGAGTCATACGGTCCATGTGAATCATATCGCCTGCCAGTACCAGCCAGTCAGAATCCGGCCAGGCAAGATGAGCAGAAAATAAAGCAGCCGCGGGCCCTCTGCGACCAGCTTCTGCTTCCGGAAGGAACCACAGCTCCTTTGGATCAGCATCCGGGATTACTCCGGCAAAAAAGAAAGTCTTTATAAGGATATCCTGATAAGCTGATATCTGATCGCTGTGCAGTGAAAGATAAACCTCATCGCAGATACTTCTGAGAAGCTCAGACTGATGCACAGCCCAGGATTTCGGTTCTTCTGCGGGGAATACTTCGGACGATTCATCCGGATTTCCTCTGGTACCGAAAGGCACCGGCAGCAGGCATTTGTCGCTTCCCATCCGGGAGCTTCGGCCTCCGCAGAGAACAAGCCCTTTGAGGCGGGCAGATTCGGAATTCATGGAAACAGAAGATCTTTCTGATTCTGTGAGGTCAACAAGGAATGGGGGGGCTCAGAACAAGGTGCTGTCCAGTGAATTCTTTGTAATATTTGTAAGCCGAACTAAGTCATAAAAACTTACGTTTTTCTGAAGGATATCCCTGAAAAGAACATCAGTTACAAGCAGATACTGCCATTTTCTGCCTTCAGTCTGTTCAGCATTCAGTGCGTTGAGCCGTTCCGTAAGATCTACAGCCGCCCTCTGTTTGCGGATTACATTCGGATCCTGTTTATCCTTTGCCGCTTTTGTTTCGACTATAAAATACTCTGTTTTTGTTCTGATAAGGAAATCGGGGAAATACCTGGCAAGAATTCCATCATTACGTATATACATTACAGAGGCAAAATCATGATTGTATTCTGAAATTTTTATAATGCTTTCCACTGCACTGTCACGATCGCAGAATTCCATGAACTGTTTTTCAAAATCTCCACGGTTTGAAGGATAACCTGTCTTAGTATAAATACTTTTCCGGATCTCCGCTGCGTAATTCTCTCGTACCCGCATTTCTGTTATTACAGAAAAATTATGTTTCTGAATCTGAGCACCTTCTTTAACAGAATTTGTCATAATCATAAAGAGCATTCTGGTCAGCTCCTGAACTATATGCCCGGTGATTCCTTTTTCGGCAAGCATCAGTATACGCCAGTTTTCACCCTCCACCGGGTTAAAAGTCTGACCAAATAACCGATTACGAATATAGCGATCCATTTCCCCTATAAGGCGGGATTGCTGGATCTGGATCAGAGGAATATTGGTTATTCCTTTATCGCTGATCTTTCCGATCTGTGCACCCACCGTATTCAGCAGACGAGAAAGAAATTCATTATAACTGGAAGCAGTAAAGAGGTCGGGCTTTACCTTGTATTCCCCATATCTGGTTTTGACAAGCAGATCCTGAGATACAAAGGTTTCGCCTCCTTTGGAAACAAAACCCTGCAGCTGCTCCAGTGAGTATTCGTTCCAGGGCTCCAGCCTGGTAAGATCCAGAGCATCCAGAATTTCAATATGCTCTTCCGCCTCACGGATTATTTCGGGCCAGTAGAGATCATACTGCTGATAATTGTGGCGCAGCGGAACGGTTATAATATCGCCAAGATCTTTGCCTCCGCCGGAAGGGCCTTTTGCATCAGTTCCTGCTGCTCCTGCGCTGATCAGTTCATCGTAAAATTTCATAAATTCCGGATGTTCAATAACACTCAGAATATCGAGATAATTTTCGGGGGCCTGTTTATTGACAAGAATCCTTTCCCGGTTTTCTGCTTTAATTTCCTGAAACTCCGGTTCTCTCCACATAAGCCGAAGCCCCCTGCCAAGCGTCTGCTCCAGAAGGATCAGAGATTTAGAAGAGCGAAGAGGCACAATAACACAGATGTTATTCACATCGAATCCTTCACGAAGCATGAGAACAGATATAATTACTTTAGGATTTTCCTTTTTGTCTATACCGAAAAGATCCGCTTTAATTTCATTCCAGCGCTTTTCATTCACACTGCCTTTCCGGTCCGAATCGACGCGGATTACCTGTTCTGCAGAAAGCTTTTCCTCGTTTCTCAGAAAATCCTCTACCAGCGGTGTAACGGTTGTATCTTCACAGATCACAAGCATTTTTGGATACTTTGCAGAAATTCCATAATGATCTTTTGTAACAGAAAGAAACTGTTCCTCAAGAATCCGCAGTTTATGCAGACCTGCGCGAAGCATGATTCGCTGGCCGTCAGAAAGCCCCACCACCTTTTTCCCATCGCGCACTGCATTAAAATCAAGCTGTATTGACTCAATTTCTTTTCTTCTGTCAAGGGCCACTGTTTTTACCAGACCCATCCGAATCGCAGCCGGCAGATCAAAATCGGTTATTATATGGGGGAAAAAATGCTTTGTCCTGTTTTCGCCGGTGCCCTGAACATCATAAGGAGTAGCTGAAAAATCTATCTGAATAAACCTGCGGCCTCTGTTTTCAGAAAGGCGGTTCATGGCAAGCTGCCACTCGACTTCAGAGACTACACCTGCCGTCTTATTTTCGTGTATATGGTGAGCTTCATCATTAAAAACACATAATGTATTCAGTTCTTTAAAATAATCAATGATATTTTCTGAAAGGTACTGGTTATCAAGTGTTTCCAGACTGTTCCCGCCCGAGCGACCGGGAATAAGAGGCAGGATTTCACGTAAACCCCGGGCCACCTGTTCCAGAGGGTCATTTCCGGTAATATCTGATTGAGGGTCTTCCGATTCAGTGAAATCGTCTTCATTCTCTTCATTGCCCATAAAAAGGTGCCAGTTAGTAAGTGCAACCAGGCCCTGACCGGTAACACGGGACCCGATTTCCTCTTTTCGCAGGGTATTATTAGCGATGAACGAAAGCGCGGTTTCCTGGTATGATTTAGGAAGGAACAGATCCTTCTGTGCAGCGATGTCAGATGTGGAAAAATCCCTTTTCCCCGGCTGTGTTTCACGACCTAAAAAGGAATCGAGCAACCGGTCATAGACAATCAGCCCGGGTGCCACAACCAGAAAATTCATTGTAAAAAGATTCTTTTCATTATTAGACAGTTTTGCATTCAGATACTGCCATACAAGAAGAGAAGTAAGAACCCAGGTTTTTCCCGTTCCGGTTGCCATTTTAATGCAGTATTTAGGATGGCTGTATTTGTCTTTTTTTAAATAATCCTCAGCCATTTCAGAAATCAGAGCTTTGTCAATTTCCTTATACAGATCCTCAAGGCTTTCTTTCTGCAGCGCTTCATGGGCATAAATGGCCGAGAGAATGGCCTGCTTTTGTCCCGGATGAAAATTATAACCTTTCCGGACCTCTGAAAGCTCTTCGGAAAACCAGTGCGTTATAAGATCTGCAGTAACCGGAGTGACAAGCGACAGCATTTCCCCTGATTCATAGGATTTCACTGCCCTTTCCGTAAGCTTATATGCAAATGTCAGCGGTATGTTTCCGGTGCCTGCCGTGATATTCTTTCCCATTCCTTTACTCCTGACCTTTTCTGAACCGGCTGAATTTCATTTTGAGTGAATGTTTAAACAATTTGCCGACTCTCCATCGGCCCGGATCCTTTGGTCTGTCCTCAAAAATTCCAATTCGTTTCATGGCATGCAAAGCTTCCTGAATGGCCTTTTCCTTTATTTTATATATCTTTAGTTTAATTACCAGATTTTTTTTCAGCTCATCAGGCATAAAAGGCGTTGTTTCACCATTCAATGCTTCAATAAGACTGGAAATTTTTTCAATGTTATCATTTGAATTATCATCCATTTTTATGATATGATTTAATTCACTTTTTACTTCATCGAAATATGCCGCAGAAGCTGCTTCATGAGCAGCTATCAGTAAAACCTGAGAAACTCTTTCCTTTTCAATCTGCACACCAGAAATGTAGCGAGGCTGTATTTTATCGGTATGAACAATAAAATCCAGAAAATATTCATAAACTCTTGGGTAGTACGCCAATCCTTCTTCATTATCCCTTGTTCCGGTAGCATCAGAGAAATAATTTTTCACAAATGTTATAAAATTTAATTTTAGTTTTCCTATTTTTTTAGGGAAAATCTGCAGAAGCAGACTCTCGCAATCCTGAATATCCAGCAATTCACCGTGGCGGATCTGATCGATATGTGCAGCAATATTCTTCGCCGCATCTGGAAATTTTTCCTGAAACCAGGATTCAGAATAGATTCTTGATACAAGAAAATTCATAATGGACCTGGTATCCCAGTGGAGAGTTATGGATCTTCCAGACATTTGCTGTTCTTTATTCTCTCCAGCATAGGATACTAAGTCCAGACGAATAAATAATTTTATATCAAAAAATCCGTTAATTCTGTTATCGTTCTGAATGGAACTGATGACTCTGAACAGAGCTTCCGTGTAAATCTGAATAACACTGGATGAAAAAGCAGTCTCCACACCATCAATCAGAAAAACAATCTTACCGCTTAAGGCAGGAGCTATATGCCGCACTGATTCAGAAAAGCTTGTATTCGAAGCTTTATGCTTTGCAATTTCTTCCTTCCAGGTTGACAGAGTATCTTCTTTTGATTTTTTACCTTCTTTAACCGAAATGATACCGGCAAGTATAAGGCTCCACCAGAAATCAATCGGATTATCTGTAAAGAATCTGGAATACTCCTGAATTTCGCCTCTGTCTGCATTAATCCCCTGCTCCAGATTGGAATCGGCTGCCGCAAGCAATGGTATTCCCAGATTGCGATGGGCGAGTTCCCTGTAAAGTCTTGTTTTTCCGGTTCCCTTCCTTCCCAGAATATAAGTGAGTTCTGTAGATGGACTCAGAAGTTTACGCAGATGCTCAGTGTGGATCAGCATTCTTTCATCCTGAGCACCGCTCAGACTTTTCCGCAGGGCAGTGTCCTCATTGCTGATTTTCTCATCAGTAAGGGACAATTCACTCTGAATAGAATATAATGAATTCTTCAGATCATTGGATATCTGCTCCTGATAGGGAAGCAGATTGGTCTTAAAAGAGGGATCATAAGGCCACTGAATAAATCTGGAATCTAGGAGGACATCAGAGTCTGTTGGGGAAATAAGCTCAAGAAGATCCTCTACCTGATCCCGGTTTCTTTTGTAAAAGGTTGCAACGGAATCATCTGAGTCTGTTCGAAAAGAAACAATAATTCCAGGCAGATTCGGGTATTGACTGAATACCGAAGCAAAGAAATTTTTTCCGGACAGCCATTGCTTATCCAGTCTTGTTACAGCAACAGTAGGACCTTTCATTTTTGTCATCCAGAATAATGGTGTACTGGAGAGTCCTGATCTGTGATCGATCAGAATAATATCATAATTTTCTTTTGATTTTTCTGTTATTATGTCTGCCAGATTTTCAATTACTCTTGGGTCTGACGAACTTTTTATAATAAAGGCTGAGTATTCGATTTCCCAGTCTTCACTTGCAGGACGGCAGGGCAGCAGATCAACAAAGCCCGGTTTGGTCTGATCCGGAGATAAGAAGACCCGTTCTGTTGCCCATGGAAATCCGAGATGTAATCCCAGTAATGTCCCTTCAATCCGAGAAACCCGGTTACCGAACAGAATATCAAGAGAAGGTGCTTCAAAGTCCGCATCCACAGTAAGAACTCTCCATCCTGCAGTGGCCAGATTCCGGGCCAGCATTCCGAGAATTGTGCTCCTTGCCTGACCGCCTTTGTATCCATAAAAGTGAATAATTCTGTTTTCGCCGGAATCTTCCGGATAGAATTCAGGGGACTCTTCGGATTCATCTTCTTCGTTCCTATCGCTGGCAAGCTCTGATTCTGCAAGTCCGGGCAGCCAGTTGAATCCAAACTCACGTTTATCGAAGTGCTCTTTACTGCCTGAATACCGGACCATAATCATCCCGTTATTCAGTAGTCTCCGATACTCCGAAATTTCAAGATTCAGCAGACGGCAGAAAATCTCTTCCTGATCTTCCGGTTCTTTATCTGTAAAAACATCTCCCTGAATCACAAGATAAAGATAAGGAAAACTGTAACCCAGATCATAGGTATATGCTGAATTTTCAGATGAATCTTTAATTAGTAATAATAATTCTTTAACTGTTTTCATTTCATTATTCCTTTCTGCCGCATCAGTAATACGATTTCATTCACTGCGGTGAGACTATCATCAAGCAGTGATTCAGGCGTTGTTCCTGTAAAATCCGTTTCATGCCGCATATAGCGGATTACAGGATAATTATCGGACGTTACTATGGACTGTGTTCCATCTTTTGCAGTGCAGTAAATCGCCGAGAGAAGATTATTCAGCTGCTGAGCTTTACTGGAATCCACAGTTTCATTGATCCATGTGACAACGGAATGCCCCTTCTTCCATTCTGCAGTATCTTTAAATATTTTATCTTTCAGAGCTAACTCCACAGCCACAAGTGCCATATACAATTTTGCCAGTTTTGATTCTGGCTTATCCGGATTTAAAAATGCTTTTATATTATAACTGTGATTCATGAAGTAATCGTCTCCTCAAATGAAATATTAATAACCAGCTACTTCCGGCATCCCATTGTACTCTTTACCATTCAGCAGACGGCCTGCCTTCTTTTTATTTGTACCGCCCCACTGCTTAAAGAAAAACGCAGTCCCCTGTTTTTCGCTTTGCTTTCTTATGCTTTCGACCCATTCTTTTTCCATGGGCCTTGCTCCCGGACCGCTTTCCCCGCCCACGATTAACCAGTCCATTTCTGTAAGATCAAGACTGCCTATGGCCCCAAGCAATGGTTCAAATGATATGAATTTTGTTTTGGCAGGTGTGCTTCTGAGCATTTCGATCCTTTGTTTATTCTTTGAAGATTCCACTGTCACTCCCTGCCAGATATTATGTGTCCATTTAAGATCCGGTGCCATTTTATAAAGTCTTTCAGCCCGCTTCGTCAGAATCTGAAAAACATGCTGCGGATTTTCATTCATAACTTTAAACACTTTATGAATATAATCATCCGGAATATCTTCATGAAAAAGATCACTCATAGAATTTACAAAGATCATTCGCGGCTTTTTCCATTTACACGGTTCGGACAAAGCTTCCGGCTGCAAAGTCACTTCAAAACCATTTTTATATTTAGGCAGCCCCATGGCTTTCAGCCTTCCTGCAAACCTTTCCGCGTAACAATGGGCACAACCTTCTGATATGCGGGTGCATCCGGTTACCGGATTCCATACATTCTGAGTCCATTCTATAGAGCTTATGGCCATATTAAACTATCTGACTTCCTGATCTGTATTTCGCCCCTCTTCCCATTTTTCAGCAGCATCGAATATTTCATCGACAGTCTTATCTTCCCAAAGATTCGCCTGCCACGCGGTATAATCGAAAGTATTACGCTTGATCATTGCTATAAATCTGACAGCATCCACCAACCCCAGTTTTTCGCGCAGAATTCGCATACCCTCACGTTTTATTTCTGCATCCCGGTCCATAACTCACACCTTCGCCACAACCACACTCTCAAAACCAAAGACATCTACTGCCCGCACACATACAGACCGCCTTTTCTTTTCCGGAACCATAATACTCATTTTCCTGACTACATGAAGAGGGTCAGAATCATTGGCCGTGTTACCCCGGTAATCCTGCCACTTGCTTCGGAAAATTTCCCCGTCAAAATCAGGGTCAACTGACCAGTATTCAATCAGAGCCAGCGGATCTTTTGCAACGATTTTAGAAAGTTTCGCGCGGGCCGATTCATCAAGCGGAAGTGCATCGGGCGATAATAATATATAGTTATCGAGTTCAATAATGAGTTCCTGTATCTGATCCGAATAGGGTTTTATTACAGGCGGCTTAATTGTTACATACTGAAGCGAAGAAAAGCGGATTTTCTTTTTTTCGACAAGGTCTTCAAATCCCGATTTTCCGTCTTTTCCGGCGGTTTTTTTCCGTTTACGCAGCTCGTCCAGAATATCGGGGGGGATGACCAGAACTTCCAGATTTTTATCGTTCAGATTGCGGATGGAATCGGCAATATTGAATTCAAAATTCCATCCGAGAACCACAACCTTCTTCCAGCCCCCGCCCAGCAGAGACTCGCGCAGCTCCTGAGCTTTCTTTAAAGTGGCAAGACCAGTCAGTTTATTCGGTGAATCGGCAATCACCAGAATCTTTTTGTTTTCTATATAACCACCGATCCTCTCGTAACCTGAACTGCCTTCGAAAGGAATGGCCCCATAGAGCCGCAGAACCAGTCGTGATAAATCGCTTACCCGGTCAAACACGCGGCTCTGCGCGAAGCTCTCTTTCTGGTAATCGCCAATGGACTGATACAGAAACGGCCTGGCATCCTGATCGACCAGCCGCTTCCGGGAAATCAGAATGGCCGGTTTTCCCAGATCGGACGCAATCCATCTTCTGCCCAGCTTCTCGGCTACAGCAGCAGTGGTGCCCGAACCGGAAAAGAAGTCAGCCACAATGGAATCTTCATTAGAAGATGCTTTTATGATTCGTTCCAGAAGGGCCTCTGGTTTTTGGGTGTCGTACCCAGTATCATTAGAAGCTTGTGAATTCAGTGAAGCAATATCTGTCCAAATATCGCTAACAGCTTCTCCTTTTTCCTCATCAAGATATCTAATTAACCGTTTCGTGCCATTTTTTGTTAAATAGATTCGACCCAATTTTTCAAATTCAGCAATTGAATCTGCTGAATAATCCCCAAGGTCTGAATCCCTCCAAAGGCGTCCTTTTTCATCAGGTTTAAATTTTTCCTTTATAAATTTCTCATCGTAAGGTTTAAAAGCGTTGTTCCAAATATATTTATTTGTTTTCGAGTAATATATTATATGATCAGAATTTCTAGCATATTGTTTACTAGTTACTTTTGCGCCCCGTACTGCCTGCCTTTTCCAAGCGATATCGTTTCGGAATTGTTCTTTTCCAAAAATGTCATCCATTACAATCTTTAAATAGGCTGATAATCTCCAATCAATATGTACATAAATGGAACCCCGGTCACTGAGAAGTTCGCGCATGAGTACCAGCCTCGGATAAATCATGCGAAGATACGATGCAGTGCCGTCCTTCCAGGTGTCGGAATAAGCGAATTGTTCGAGCACGGTTGGAAGGGTTTCCATATCGCCGCCGGGCAGAGTGATTTTAGTGCGGTAATCGGCCTTGGAGTCAAAGGGTGGATCTATATAAATCAAATCAATCTGGCCACGCATGGACGGCAGACCGGAGTCCGGATCGCCCGCAAGTAGGGCCTGCATGGTTAAGAGATTATCCCCGTAAATGAGCCTGTTCTTCCATTCTTTTTCGCTGATGCTTTGCTTTGGTCCCTGATAGAGCCCACCGCTGTCTTTAGAAGGCATTACAAATTCGTTTGTCTGGAGGCCCAGCTTATTCGGGGAATCCAGACGGGTCAGAATTTCGGCGACCTCGGCTTTTCCTTCAGCTACGATTCGGGGGAGTTCTTCTATGAGTGATCTTTGGGCCATTGATGTTATTCCTTCGTATTGTTGATTATATCGGTTTTGGGGAAATCAAGAATCTTGATTTTTTCCTGTAGTTTTAATACTTTAGATTTCAGAGCTTCATCGGTATTCCAGAATTGAATTGTTTTTTCCAGAAATTCTGCTATATAGGCTGCGCGATGAGGATCAAGCCAGATAATTTCAGCGTTTACCAGAAGTCGAATGAATCTGGGCAACATAGGACTGATTCGGTCCGGTTCAAGCTCCATTATTTTTAAAGTCAGCATAATGGGAAAATCAATAAAGCGAGTCCGAGCAAATTCGTCGTTCCAGTAGTAATTCAGAATCCGGATATCGGAATCGAGGACACGGGTCATGGATTTATTGATCCAGCTGAAATATCTGATTACGCTAAATTTTCTGCCATCTTCTGTTGTATTTTTAACAGTTTTTGATGCGCCTATATAAAAATAAAAAATTCGGTCTGCAATGGATTCTCCAATGGTTTCAGATTCAGACTCCATGAGTAAGCGTATTTCTTTGGGTTGTTCATCGTGTGTAAATACAGTTGGAAAATAATCAAATTTATTGCATAGATTAAACCACGCATCTGTCTGATTGGTAAGAATATAATAACGAATCATGAGGTCATAAGATGGTTTGCGCCAATCCGGGAAGGTCATCCCTCTTGGATTCAGAAATTCTTGCTGCAGCTCGATGAAGTATTCATTTAGGCTCTGGGTTTCTTCTTCAGTAAATTCTTCTTTAATATACTGAATTAGCTGGTCTAATTGATAGCCATCTATTGTCAAAGCGGAGTCTAACCCAGGTTTTATCGATCGTATCTTCTCAATAAAACCTTTCAATGGTTTAATCGCCTCATTAGTGCTATTTTCATTTTTCTTTAGTTTCTCTAATAAACTGCGAAAACCTTTGACAAATCGGTCCTCCCCAGATAATAAATTATCCTTGTCTTGCGTTAAATTCTTCAATTCGGTAACTTTCTCCGGGAAATCCGGCAGTTTCTCTATTCTTTTCACTTCCTCCTCGGCTGCTTTTGATTTTTTATTTATAAAATCATCAATACCCTTTTCAGCTATAGCAATCAGCTCATGATCCGGATTTCCCTGTGCAAAAAATAATACAGGCTTACAGTAATCCGGATGATCAGCCATTGTATTTTTTAAAGTTTCTGTAATTAGGATTTTTCTTTCCGGACTCAATAACTCCCACAAATCAGAATTCAGATATTCCTGAATAAATGAAAAAAAGATTCTGCCTTCAAATGTGAAAATCTGATCCAGTAAACCTTCTTCCAGCAATTGGTATCTTTGCTTTAGATTTGCTTTCGCAAAGATGGATACTATAATACTTTTTATTTTCTCTGCATGAGTTCCATCACTTCCGGTATAAAATAATTCCCATTTTTTAATAATTTTCACAATAAGATTATAAGGTTTTTCCTTTGAATTTTCCGGTAAAAAATGGGATAACCTGTCTATCAAAGCGGTCAGCATATAGTAGCGCTTTAATAATCGATTCGGGTTAATCTGATCTTTCTTTACCCCAAGTTCAATGATATAATCAATGAGTAAACTGTATTGTTTCAGAATTCTGTTCTGCAATATTTTCCATCCTTCCGGATACTGCCAGCATAGACTGGTCGTCTTCTCTTCAATCGATTCATTCTTAAAATCTTTAAATATAGGTAAAATTGCCTGTAACTCTAATATTATATTTAAGTGGACTGGTTCATTAAAAATCAGTGCAAATGCCTCCCGAAGCGCATCAGTCTGAAAATTCACTGCTGGAATGCCGTTCAGAGCATGAAGTAAATATTCGGAATAAATCATCGGGGTTATTGTATCCTGTTCCGATGATGCATCCAGAAAAATTATTTTTTCTTTAGCTATGTTAGACATCGCCTTTTCATAGATTTTTTTTGAGAACTGATTGATTCTGTATTCCGAAAAATCAAAGTCCCCCAAACTTTCTCCAGTCTTTGCTGCCTGAGCTTTGGTTTCTTCAAGTTTTTCAAAGTTATCTTGAATTTTAGCTTGCGAATCTACATTATAATAATCCCAAATCGAAATATCTTTTCTTTCGATCTCCGATATCGACTGCTCAGCTAAAAAGCGCTCTTTGAGAGTATATCCTTGGATTCTGTTCGATTCATATATATCCAATGCAACCTGCTTGTTCCCCAGTTCAAACTCAAAGAAAGCAGTCCATTTGCTTTGCCAGCCTGGATCAGATTTATATTTATTTAATTTTTTCCTTAATTCAGACCATCGATTCTGATATATGTACGAAACCAAAAGCCTGAATTGCAAAAAGGAGCGTTTCTCGGGAGAAATCTTCGCATTATGGATTTTCAGTTGAATACTGATTGCCTTACTTAAAAGGGCTTCATCCATTCCCTGGCCATTGATCAGTCGGATCCAGTACAATTCACGCAAATTGCAGAGCAGCCAATCGAGTTTGCACAGTTCAGAATTGGTTTGCGGATTCAATACCTCCTGAAACATCCCCAGTGCATTGTCAATTTCATTGGCATCAAGACCGGTCAGGTATCCCTCATCCAGTCTGTTCCATACTGAATCTAAGAAATCCCGAAATACTTTTTCTATTGTTGATTCCAATTCTGGAATGAAAAGTCCAGTGAGAAGGGCTCTGTAAATCGGCAGATCATCCCCTGCAACGGGTTCAAGTTTATACAATACTTCATTGAATGCGATTGTGTTATTCGCAAATTCTGGCTTTTTTCGCAGTTCTGTTAAACCGAGAATTGCATTAAAATATTCCTCAAGAGAACTTCTAAAGTCTCTGGCATTTATGAATTCGGAGATTTTTACTAAAAATTCACTATCGGAAATCTGACCTTGCATTCGTAATAATTTTTTATTTATATCGCTTATTATTTTCAGAGCTTCAGCATTCTGCTCCCTGATCGCCGGAATCAGATTCGTTTGTTTCCAAAGCCAGGTAGGCCGGTTCTTCCTGCTTTTAGGATTCTTTTTTACATAATCATTAAGTGTTTTAAAAAATTTTTCATAAAACTCTTTAAATCCTGTTGGAATGCATGGGTTCTGACTGACATCAGGCTCCCCTTCTAATGCTTTTAAATCTGATGCAGTCAGGAGTTCAATATTGCGATCCCGCCAGTAGGGTTCTGCAAGGTCGTCTGAATCCTTTGTAACAAAAACGGCTTTTTTCTGGAAATGCCGGATTCGGTCTTTCAGGAAATAAAGTACTGCGTCAAGATCAGGGTCATTGATACTGTATCCTAAAAAAATGACAGTATTTTCTGCAAATAAGGTTCTGAGTTTATCAATGAATAATGGCTGAATTCTGGTATTATAATCTTTTTCTGAAAAAATCCAGGTATCTTCGTTATTATAATCCCCATGCACCTTGAAAATCGGTGTGCCGGTGATATAAGTCATATCGTGTTCGTAAATAACCGGAGTGACCAGTCTGAGCGGCGCATACTTGCGAAACGCTCTTTCTATAAGAGTGTCAATATTCGTAGTGATTACTGATGCCCAGTTAATGGACACCAGTTCTTTATGCAGCACAGAAGGCAGCACATCCGCATCCGGAATTGCTCTTTTTATAATCTCATTTCGGCGGCGGGTGCTGGTGCTTTGCTCATAAATCTGTAAAAGCCGGGGAGTATTTATTCCGTTCAGATGCTTTCTTTTTTCTGAATCGACCTCAATCTGATCCAGCACCATCTCCTTCAGTTCATCCCATGTCTTCATTTGGGCATTTTTACCCGGTATGGAAACCGCATTCAGAGAGAATCCGGAGCCTACAAAAACAACCGCCCGCTCTTCCTGAATCTCGTTAGCAAGGTGTTCAAAGGTTTTCTGAATCTCTGTTTTTGTACGCATTATTTTAATATACCATCCGGGTGTGACATACAGGGCAACCGGAAAAAATTTTTTTGCAAAGATTCCGGGCCAGGGCGGGGGAAAATCAGGAAAATCGCCCTGACCCGAAAAGGGATGGTTTATTTATACTTTTCCTGTTCTTTTTTCTGCTCCAGGACCAGCTGATTCACCGCAGCCTGCACTGAATCATTTTTCAGTAAATCCCTTAATTGAACAGCACTTTTTTTCTCCAAGTACATTGTTTCCGGACTGTGGGTAATATACTGATTGCGGACCGACTTATATTGGGGAAAACTGATTACCACCTGATGCCGGGAAGGATTCTGACTAAAAAAGGTTACCGTCAAAGACTGGGAATAGGAGGTATACATTTCCCGGTTTTTTACGTTCCAGTATGCCTTTGAGGGAACTGTTCCCAATACTTTATCGAGTTTATCTTTATTTTCAACTGCAGTTTGTTCCCACTCCAGATATTTATCGAGCAGACTGATCAGCTGAAGCCTGGATTCATCATTCAGAAAGATTCGGTTAGAATGAATAAAATCCACAAATGAAATCCCAACGGCCTGATCTTCGATATCATAGATCAAAAAAGCAGTGTTCCCTTTGAAATCCTTCAGAATGTCATTGTACACATTAAACTGAATTTTTTTATCGCTGACCCCCCATACATTTCCATCCGGAAATTTTTCTGCTGCTCCCCAGATTTCTGAATTTCTCGGTTTCTGCATAATGCCCGGAGTCTGGCAGCCGGCCAGAACAACAAGCAGAAGTAATGTTTTTAGAATTTTCATAGTACACCTCGTTTTTTGGATTAGGTGTATTATAACATTGCACTGTGACATGTTTCGGAGTTTTTATGAAAGATGGGTTTTTACGGAACGGAATATCCAAACCTAATCCTGCTTTCTGCAACATAACGAAGCCGTTCTGTTTCCCCGTCCCGGCCCTGGCGGCAAATTTGCAGATCATCCTCATTATACTGGCATGAAAATACTATACATTTGTTTCTTGACGGCAAGAACTTTTTGTGATATTATGGCGGGATTCAGGGTCGCTTGCACGGAATCATTCCACTTTTTCTCTGAATACATTGTAAGGGGCTGGTGGGAAATACACTAATGAATGCAATTTATTTTAGGTGAAGCAGGATAGGTTGACTGGAACTGCATAACTTATTCTTTTTGCAAGTGGTGTCGATTTATCAGTTATTTTTTATTCCTGCACCACGCCATGGATGGCGTGCTCCATCCGAGACTTATGCGATACGAAGTCGCATCGTCGAGGCAGCGGGGGGATTTTACTCTTTCACCTCATAAATCATTATGGATTCGTTGCGCCCGCGAAGCTGGACGCTTCCAAGCTGTTCTATATTAAATTTTTCTGGCTCCGAAAGCTGTTTATAAGTCTCTTCACTGATGAGCATCGTTGTGCCGAGTTTTTTGTTGGCACTCTCCAGCCTCGATGCAATATTCACTGCATCGGAAATCACAGTACCGTCCATCCGCCCTCTCGTTCCTATTGTTCCAAGCATCAGATGACCGGAGTTAATCCCTATACCAATTCTGATTTCCGG
Organism: uncultured Leptospiraceae bacterium; assembly: GCA_964594095.1. GTDB lineage: Bacteria > Spirochaetota > Leptospiria > Leptospirales > Leptonemataceae > CAZQKZ01. Next base: position 32,970 of record CAZQKZ010000007.1, read on the forward strand.
CTGACCATTTTCGGCTCTCTGACGGTTATAGCTTTTCAGTCTCTGCATCATCGCAACACCGGCTGCCACTGCGTCATCTGCCTTATGAGGGAACAGTGCCATGATGGAGTCCCCTATGTATTTATCAATGAATCCGTGATTTTCTGTAATAGCCGGCTCCATTTTATGAAGAAATTCATTTAAAAAACGAAAATTATCCTGGGGACTCATTGTCTCGGAAAGCGATGTGAAGGACCGGATATCCGAAAACATCACAGTCATTTGTGTTTCTTTATAGTCTCCTGGTTTTACTTCAAGAATCGATCCTTTACCAAGTATACTGAGAAACTCTTCCGGAACAAAACTTCGGTATGCGTTCTTCAGTTCCCGTTCTTTCTGCCAGGAATCCTTCACAGATTCATACAGCATTGCATTGTGAATTGATACAGCCGCCTGAACTGTGATCATACTGATAATCTGAAGCCGGTTCTGGTTGAAGGCTCCGTGATTCAGGCTGTTTTCCAGATAAAGAACACCGTTACTCCGGCCCTGATACATTACCGGCATACACAGAAGGGATCGCGGACGTTTTTCCTTAAAATAAGGATCGCTGTCGAATTTTCTTTCTTCAACAGGATTATCTGTTACTACCTCTTTTCTTGAGCGGAGAACCAGCTGAATTACGGAATGAGGAATATCATCGTAGCCTTCAGCAGGTTCGTTCAGCAGTCGGACCGTGTTCTCTTTATCTGCAGCATTGCCGACACATCTTACATAAAGACCTGAACTGTTCAGATCATTTATCATCAGAGTGCCTTTGTCAGCCCCTGCGTTTTCCATTATAAAAGTCATTACTTTCTTAAGAAGGTCATCGAGCACCATTTCACCGGAGATAGCCTGGGTGCTTTTAATGATGCTGATTAAATCCAGACTTCCTCCTCCTGTGGCTGCACTGCTCTCGGAGCTGCTCCGGGTAGATACAGACATAGAAACTGATTCGCTGTAACTTTCTCCGGGTGCCCTGTAAACTGCCCATGAAAAATCCGGAAATCTTCGCTTTATAAACTCAGTTTTTGCGGCAGCCCCGATTCTGTCGTATGATGAATACGCATACTGAACCAGAGACCTTGCGTAAATTCTTCGCCCTGTTTCAAGAAAGAAATCTGCTGCCTTTTCGAATACAATGGCCTCTTCCAGGACATTGAGTCTGGCTTCTCCTTTTTGCACTGCATCCACAGCAAGATCAAAGAATTCAGAGGCTTTGTTTATTTTTCCTTCAGCCCGGTATATTTCCGCCTGGATCAGATACTGACGGTGCAGATGAGTGGCCGGTACATCAGCAGCCCACTTTCTGAATTTTTTTACTGCTTTCTGCGCATATACAAGATGCTTCCGCTCCTTTCGGATTTTTCTGTATGCCCGCAGCCGAATGAGAGCTGATAAGAAAATCTGAAGGGAGTATCCTGGCATGGATGTCAGTGCATCCGCTACTTTGTCGCCTTTTTCAACGGCGGCAAGAGCTTCAGGATGACGGTCGAAAATCATATACAGCAGCATTTTTTTAAGATAATAAAATGCTTTTTCGGTGGGAGCATATGAGTCAGCATCTGAATCATTGTAAAACTCACCGTAAAGATTCCATGGTTCGGGGCACCCAGGATCAGCAAGATTACTGCAGGTCTGACGGAGAGCACGAACCATATCGTCAGCGGCCTTATCTACATAAACAAGATCCTGAATTTCGTCAAGCTGTGAGCGGATTGATACAAGTTCCCTTCCTGTAAAGAAAGACCACAGACTTCTGTGATGAGCAGTCCATACTACTTCAAAAAGATAACCGTTTTCAAAACCATTTCTGTATGCCTGCATGAAATCATCCACATATAATGCGATTGGTTCTTTCCAGTGCCGGATGAAATTATTCCACAGAAATACAGCGTGGGAAATCACTGAATTTCCGCCTTTAATGTGCTTAGGCATCTCCATAATCAGCTTACCGAAACGATAGCCTTTATCGGTATCTCCCAGGACACCACACAGAGCGATACTGTAGGCACCGAAGGCAAAAATTGAAATCGGAGCCAGCCCGAATCTGGCGGTAATATAAGCAAGATTAAATATCAAAACAGGAAACATATTCGATCCTGAACGGAATGCAACCGGAGTCATCTTCTGCATGATCTTCATCGCAAGAAGCATGTCTTTGTTATCCATTTCGGGAAGATGCACAAGGTCTTCCACTTTATGCCTGCGAAGTATCATCCGTACACGGATCATTGATTTAACTATATGATAAGGATTCGCTTTCACCGGTATCCGGATATTCAGAATCCGAAGAGCTTTACTGCCTTCATTAAGAACATCATTCAGTCTGTTCAGAGCAGTATAGGTAAGGAGAAGGACGTATCTTGCCTGGAGTGAATCTTTTTTATCGGCCGCATGATGTATTACAGTTAAGGCAGTCTCTTCAGCCTCCCTGAATTTACCCGCGAAAAAAGCGGTTTCTGCAAGACTCCCGCCTGCACTCAGCATCAGCGGATAATTCAGATTCCAGTCTTCCTCAGTGAGAAGCTTCCAGGCACCGGAAAAATAATGAAATGCCGAATCATAAGCAGCGGCTCTGACTGCCCTGTTCCCGGCCTGGGTATTAAACTCTGCTGCTTTCAGTTTTTCTTCTTTTTCGCTGATGAGATCGGCTGCTTCATTGTAATGATTTGCAATCATCATTAACAGTTCAGGATCGCCTGAATTTCCTGCCAGCTGACTGATGTGACGTGCAGTATGAAGATGAAGGGCTGCTTTTTCAGAAGCATCGACCATTCCGTAAGCCGTTTCCTGAAGACGATCATGAGCGAAATAACATTCAAATGAAGTGTCCTTGTCCGCACCTGTCTGGAAAGCAAACCTGAAATCATCATTAGCCGGAACAATCACTCCGGAGTTAATGGCGGGCATAAGACGGCCTGCGATTTCTTCGGAGGGAATTCCCGTGACAGCGCTCAGGGTCCTGAGAGAAAATCTTGATCCCAGGCAGGATGCATAGCGTATAACTGCTGCGCTTTCCTCCGGAAGCTCCCGGA
>CAZQKZ010000007.1:36038-46938 GCA_964594095.1 uncultured Leptospiraceae bacterium
TTACCTGAAGAAGTTCAACCACATTGGTACTCAGCTCAAGGGCCCGGATTCCTATAACATTCCATTCCCAACGGTTATTCACCTCGTTAAAAAGAAGAAGACTTTTTTCATATATTCTGTTAATATATTCTTTTACAAAAAAAGGATTCCCGCCTGTTCTTTCCCACACAACATGTCCAAGATCCGCTGTCGCTTCCGGTTCAGAAGAAAGTGTATCTGCGCAGAGACGGGTTACATCTTTTTCAGTAACAGGCTCAAGCTTTATTTCTGTGATGCTGCCGTATTTCTGATGGATTGCCTCTTTGGCTGCAGAAAGAGGATGAGTGCTGTCTGTTTCATTGTCCCTGTAGGCTCCGGCTATCATCAGATAACCAAGATGGCTGTCGGTCATGAGGGCGCGAAGAAGATCCGCGGAGGCAGGATCCATCCACTGCAGGTCATCAAGAAAGATGACGACCGGGTGACGATGGGAGCAGACTGCCCGGAAAAAAGCAGTAAAAATATAGATCATCCTGTTATAGGCTTCGTGACCCTCTGCAGGAGCGAGTTCCGGCTGAGGTCCGGTTACCGCCTCAAGAGCCGGAATAAGATCCGTAAGAATTCTTCCGTTCTCTCCTGCTGCCTGATTAATTGTGTTTCTCCAGTATTCCAGCTCCCTTTCGTTTTCTGTTAGCAGAAATTCTGTGAATTCACTGACCGCCTGAGTAATTCCGTGAAACGGTGAATCTTTCTGAAAACGGTCAAATTTTCCCTGGATAAAGTATGCACCGGACAGAGAAACATTTTTATGAATTTCATAAATAACCGCTGTTTTACCGACTCCTGGCTGGCCGCTTACGAGCACCAGTTCCTTTCCTCCTGCCGCAGTGATCCGGAATCTTTCTTCAAGAAGCGCAACTTCTTTTTCCCGTCCGTAAAGTTTTTCAGGTATATGCAGATACAATGATCTGTCCAGTCCGCCCGGAGCAAACTCTGAAATAATTCCCCGGTGGAGGAGTTCACTGCTGCAGCGGTCCAGATCAGCCCGCAGACCCGATGCTGACTGATAACGTGATTCTGCATTCTTAGAAAGTAGACGCATTACAATTTCTGAAATCTGTTTTGGTATTCCCGGAACCAGAGAATCAGGAGCGGGAGGGTTCAGAGCGATATGACTGTGTACAAGCTCCATCGGATCAGACGAGCGAAACGGAGGAAAACCTGTCAGCAGATAATAAAATGTGGCCCCAAGAGAATAGAGATCACTCCGGTAATCCACAATCCGGTTCATTCGTCCGGTCTGTTCAGGGGAAATATAGGCCAGAGAACCAGCAAGCTTTTCCGGGTTCCCGGAATGCATAAGACGTATATCAAATACGGAAGCGAGGCCGAAATCAATCAGCAGAACCTCTTTAGATTCTTTATTGTAAATAAAATTAGCTGGTTTTATATCACGATGAATAATATGATTCCTGTGCACTTCTGAAAGCGCTGCAGCCATCTGCGAGGCAATGGTCAGAAATTCAGGAGTATCGAGTCCCTTTGCAAGGCTGTATTCAGAAAGAGACTCTCCTTTCGCATACTCCATTACATAGGCTTCCCGGCCGTCAAGCTGATCGCGCCGGATCACATTCCGCACTCCGTGAATTCTTTTTTTATCGAGAATGCTGAATTCGTTCAGAAAGGAGGCAAGCTCTGCGGATGAGGGATAATCGGTATTAATAACTTTATACAGATAATCCCTCCCGTTTTCGGTTACTTTGTAAACACTTGCATTTTTATGACTTTCGATAAGAATCTTTTCCATTTCTGAATTCCTGAAATTTTTTATTATTTAATAAACCAGTTCCTGTTATCATTCGAGATCAGGAGGTTTTACAGGATCGGACGGCATTGCTTTCAGCCCGTAAGATCTGCAGACCGCCTGCGATGCCAGCTTTCCTGAAACAATTGTACCTTCCATATAGCCGAAGTTATATCCGTAATCAGTCCAGTCACCGGCACATACCATATTGGAAAAACCGGACTGATCCGGTGCAATGCGGGGATTCTGACCTTCTGCATAAGGAGGGGCATTTACATAGCGGTCTGAAGGATTGAGTGTATTCATAAAAAACTGCGATGCAAATTTCTCAACCGGTGAATCTTTGACTGATTTTCCGGTGAGATCGTCCCAGTTAATACCCTGAGGAGCTCCCCTTGATTCTGATGCAGGAAAAAACCAGCCCATATTATCCCACAGCCACTGACGCATTGTTTCCTCAACGCGGGTATAATGGACAAGGTTTACAGAAGAATCAGGATTATCTGAACTGTCATAGTCCGGCATTGAATTGGTAAAGGCAATGACACTGCGCGGAAGCCGTGAAGACGGCCAGTTTTCGCTTTTCAGAAACTGACTCTGATCCAGAAACGAAAACACCGGGTAAGAATAAGAAACAACATTCTGAGCACAGTATTCATGATTAACGCCCCACTTCTCACGATCAAATCCGAGCTCTTCTATACTCTTTGAAAACCAAAGCTGAGCAGACATCACCTGAGTGGACTGCATCGTCCCGGCTGCCTTTCTCCATTTTTCTGCCCGGGCCGGATGGGTTGTGTCTTCGAGGATGGATTTCAGAATCTCAGGACTTCCGTAGCGAAGGGTCGGAACCGGTATGCCAAGGATAATAAGATCAAAATCTTTATCTTTTTTCAGAATTACTTCTTCACCTTTCCAGTTACTGAAAGGACTTTCAAGAGTGATTTTCTGTTTTTCAAGTTTCTGAAGTAATCCCACCTGCTCAGGATCAATCTGATCCCAGATGGGCGAAGATGTCCACACCGGGAAAGATTTTCCGTCTTTTTTTATAATTCGTACCGGGTCATATTCTGCATCAGATGTCCTCAGTCTGACCTGCTTTTCCATGCGGATTTCTCCGACAGATGCTCCGTCCGATGACGGAATAATTCCGGTAACTTTATGAAAAAACCGAAACTTTACTCCGCGGCTTTTCAGAACCTGATACAGAGGCATTATAAGGGTTTCTGCAGTTCCAAGCCGCATCTGATTAAAAACGGAACCACGATAACCGGCTCCCTGGAGCAGAAACTGCATCGCTGTTCCCGCTGCAAGGCTTCCTCCGTTCAGATTGTTTCCTGTGTCAGGAGATGAGCCGGTAAAATTATTGAAAGGTGCATTATAAAAAAAATAAACAAGAGCTGAGTCAAGTGTATCTTCTGAAGCACCGTTCTGCGCCAGCCAGTCCCGGAAATCAAGATGATTGATCCGGCTGAAACGGAATTTCCCCGTGCTTCGGTCATAGACATCTTTAAGAACTCCGTTCACTACTGCCAGACCAAAATCCAGCATAATCAGAAAACGGCGAAGACCGGGGTTTTCTTCGGATTCTTCTTTCAGGAGTTTTTCTGCAGTGACAAAAACTTCCTGAATCAGTTTTACCGCTTTTTCCGAAAGATCGTAAATATCAGGAAATAAGGAAATCAGTTTTTCAGATATATATGAATGTGTTACTTCTTTGCTGCCTGAATCCGAAAACAGAAAATCAAAGATTAAGGATTTAAAAGATCCTCTGCTGCCCGTGTAAGGCGACTGAAAGATCATTTCAAAGATAACTGCAAGAACTGTGCGAAGACCATCTGCAAGCGGAGGCGCACCCTCTGAAGGGGAACCATCTCTTTCAGGTATGATCAGAGTCCAGTTTTCCCACTTTCTCAGTTTTTTATAATACTCTACAAAAAGAAGAGAGTTATTTTTAAGTAAAGCATCTTTAAGTTCTGAATAACCTGCATCCGGGAGCCCCTTTGCAGATCTTTCTTTATAAACTTCTTCAAAAAGACTGAATGCGTTTGTATAAAAGCCAAGCAGCAGATGCAGACCGAGTTCTTCAATCCTGTCATCAGTTCCCCGTCCGCCGGACATCTTTCCACCGGCTCTCCAGCCAAGCTGCCATACAGTTATATCAAATTCCTTTTCCCACCCAGGCAGTGAGGTTAGTTCGTAGACTGCAGAAAGAGATCCAAGACCTGCTCCGAGTACACTGATGTTCTTTTTTTCAGCCATATTTCCTCCCTTTTAAATGCATTCCGGATAGCATGGCTGTCCGTTATTAATCATTTTCATAACATCGGGGTTCATGTCCCAGACCGCAGCATTTCTGTATAAATCCGTCAGTTCCGGATGAATCAGAATGTCATCAAGGAAACGGACTCCGGCTTCGACCGGATTATACCCTTTCCCTGTGATTTCGGAGTAATCTGATTCCTTCAGGGGATAAACCTCAGGATAGAATTCCGGAAGGCCTGTTATTGCCTGCACAGCAGGAAGCTCAGGATCTGCAAGAATTTTTCCGAGCTCAGAAAATTCTGCCCCCTCAGTCATTGCCTGCGCAAAGAGCACCCGGTAAAGTACAATATTCATGAACTTCTGTTCGAACCGGTTTTCCTGTAAAGCATTAATTTTATTATTTAAATATCCGCTTATTATTGAAGAATTATGAGCTCTGTACCATGCTGCACTTCCTGGTTTTTTTATATAATTCAGCCATAAAAACACAGGCACAGGCAGCTCCTGCCCGGGAATCAGTTCCCGGCCTTTTCCGGAAAGTATCCAGGCCCAGGTACTGTAAAAAATAAACATTGAATTTACGGATTTCCACCACGGACTTCCGGTCTTATCGAGGACTCCTCTCCGGATTTCCCATTCGAGAAATGCTATTTCAGACTCTCCGTATCCGAATGGGACTATACTGCTGCCATGCCCGCACTCTTTGTAAAAAGCTTTGCGTAATTCCAGCCTTTTATGAGGGTCACCTGACACAGATTCGGTGATCTTCTGCGCTTCTTCCTTAGCCGATTCAGCAAAGCCCTGTTTCTGCATATTTATAATGCTTACATTTGTTATTCCTGATGTCAACCGATGTTTTTTTGTTTATTATTACTTTGAAGTCGTCCCTGCACCTTCCATCCTGATAATTATGAAGGACGAATTCCCGAAGAAAATCTCCCGGATTTATTGATTGACACAGAGAATGCACCTGTTTTATAATATAACTATGCAAATTGAATTTCTTGGTGCCACAGGCACCGTCACAGGTTCCCGCTTTCTGCTGCGCGTTCATAGTAAAAATTACCTCGTGGACTGCGGACTCTTTCAGGGTCTTAAAGTAATCCGAAGCCGGAACTGGAAGGAAATGCCCGTTCATCCGCGCGACATTTCTGCTGTATTTCTTACCCATGCTCATATCGACCACTCGGGATATCTGCCTTTACTTGTAAAAAAAGGTTTTAAAGGTCCCATTTACTGCAGCACTCCCACAGAAGCACTCTGCAAAGTACTCCTGCCGGACTCAGGCCATCTTCAGGAAGAAGATGCTGATCTTGCCAACCGCGAAGGATTCTCCAAGCATGAAAAAGCCCTGCCGCTTTATACTGCCCAGGATGCTGTAAATTCCCTGCAGTACATCCGCCCCATCGAATGGAGAAAAACTGTTACTATTGATGAGGATTTCAAAGTAACATTCCTCCCTTCCGGCCATATTCTCGGAGCCAGCATGGTTCAGGTTCATTATGGTAACAGAACCATTACATTTACCGGCGACCTGGGCAGAATGACTTCAGGCATAATGGATCCTCCAGGCACAGTTACAGACACCGATTATCTGGTCATTGAATCCACTTATGGCAACAGAAAGCACCCGGAAGAACATCCCCGCGAACAGTTAAAAGAAATCATAAATAATACAATAAAAGAAGGAGGAACTGTTCTTATTCCATCGTTTGCTGTGGGACGGGCACAGAGCATACTTCATATTCTTTATGAATTAAAAAAGAAAAAAGAAATACCGGATATTCCTGTATATCTCGACAGTCCTATGGCTGTTGAGGCAACACACCTTTTCTGCCTTTACGACGATGCTCAGGCACTCGAAGACGAGGAATGCCAGGCAATGATCCGCTCCACCCATCTGGTTACATCTGTAATTGATTCTCAGAGACTGATGACACGAAAAGATCCGGCCGTAATTCTTTCGGCAAGCGGTATGGCCACAGGGGGCCGGGTTCTCCATCACATTTCTAATCTTGCAGGTGATCCCCGGAATGTGATTCTGTTCGGAGGTTATCAGGCACCGGGCACCAGAGGACAGGCGATGCTTGCCGGAGCAAAAGAAATTAAAATTCACGGTAAATTTGTTCAGATCAAAGCAAAGGTGACTGCAATCGAAGGACTTTCGGCCCATGCAGACGCCTCAGAAACCATCGAGTGGCTTAAAAAATTTCATAAGCCCCCCCGCGAAACCTTCATTGTGCATGGCGAACCGGATTCCAGTGAGGCATTGCGGGTAAAGATCAAGGATGAACTTGGCTGGAATGTAACAGTGCCGGATTATCTGGACTCTTTTGAAATCTGAAAAAAATGTCACACCTCTGTGGTAATATAGTCTCATGCATCTGAAAGGAAGTCGTTTCTTTATCGGTCTTCGAATGGAGGATTTCGTCTCCAGACTGAGCGAAAGTCTCAGCGAAGAAAAGAAATCCCACTGTGATCCGTTCCGGCCGGCAGGGATTTTTATTCCCAACCGGAATGTGCGCCGTTACCTGCAGCTTACTCTTTCAGAATACGGGCATTCCTTTCATACACAGTATTATTACCTTGAGGCAGGAATTCGTTTTCTTCTGCAGTCGTTATCCGGCACTCCGGCCCCGGAAATCCTGAGCCGGGCAGCGGTCCAGAGGCTGATCATACGTTTTTTTTATGACAATCCGGAAAACAGTCTGGTTCCGGTTTTTTTTCCCGAGTCTTTGAAAAATAAAGACTATTTTTCAACTGATGGCTTTACCCGAAAGCTCTGGTATTTAAGTGAAAAACTGGCCCGCCTTTTTTCAGATTATGAATATCATCGCACCGGAATGATTGAAAACTGGCTGGGTATTCCGGAAGGAACGGATATCTGGGGCAGTGATTTCACTGATGCTGAACAGAAATTCAAAGATCACCCGGTGGTTTCTGCAGGCAGAGATTTCGAAACCTACCGGAAAGTTAAAGAAAACCAAAGGAAACTTTTCACAGAAATAATGAAGTCTGCAAACGAAGGGACATTACTCTGGAATTATGCATCCGGCCTTTTTTCGGACTCTGCCCGTGCCAATTTAAAGCCTCCCGAAAGTCCTTCCCGAATTCATATATTCGGATTCAGTCAGCTTTCCAGAATGCACATAAGTCTTCTTTTTAAACTGTCTGAATTTTATAATTTTGATTTTTATATTCCTGACACCGGACACAGTCATCTGTTTAAAACTAAAAAATCCAGGGAAACATGGGTTCCTGTTCAGTCCGTTAATCCCGGAGCCGACGGAGTAAAGGATCCTATGCAGAAGCAGTGGGGTTCTCCGGTTGCTGATCTGATCCGGATGCTTTACAGGGTAAAAAAAGCAGACCATTCCTGGTATATTCATCGGGATCTTATCCGGAACACGGATGAACCCTGGTCATTAAAAGATAAATCTTATTTAATTATTAACTGTCCTGGTATTTACAGAGAAGCCGAGAGTATCTTTCAGAGTATCCAGGAAGAACTGCGAAAAGACCCGGACCTTCGTCTTACAGACATCGGAATCCTGGTTCATGATATGGCCCGCTACAAGCCCGTTCTTGAATCCGTTTTTGAACGGGATCCCGCGAAAAGAATCCCTTACAATCTGACCGACTTCTCTGCCGGGAAAGTAAGCCGGTTTGCTTCGGCAATCAGTGTGTTTTTCGATATTCTTATTCAGGGACCTTCCAGAAAATCTGTTCTGGAGCTTGCTGAAAACCCTCTGGTGCAGAATCAATGGAGCAGCAAAGGACTCGATGCAGATATCTGGCGCAGGTGGATTACGGAGCTTCGCATTACCGGCAGCTCTTTAAAGAAAACAGACTCCCTTCTCCCCGAAAAATTCACATGGAATCACGGAATAAGAAGACTTCGTCTTTCCTGGGTTTTTCATTCTGACTCTGCAGACCCTGAGGCGTCTGCCCTCCTGCAGAAAACGGGTCTGCCCGCGGATATCGCTTCCTGGGGCAGCGAAGAAAATCTTTCTGCACTCACTGAATTCACGGAGACACTTCTGAATTACTGCGCACTGTGGGAATCCTCTGTTACCCTTTCTGACAGGATCCGGCTGCTGCGCAGTTTTACAGATAAATTTATTAAAACAACTAATAATGAAACAAGCGAATCTGCTGCTGAGGACAGTTTTCACAAAGCCCTCACGCAGCTCACAGACTCCTGGGGAAATGATTTCAGAATTCCGCCGGGCGCATTCCGCTTTCTTGCAGAAAGCTGTCTGAAAGACATTTCCGGAAACAAAGGGAAATTTCTTACCGATGGTGTCACTGTATCTGCCATGCAGCCTATGAGACCTGTTCCATTTAAAATTGTTTACATTCCAGGAATGCGCGAAGGTGACTTTCCCGCAAGAACAGATCCGGGAACTCTGGACCTTCGCAGTTACCTGACAATAGAAGGGGACGTCGGACTGCCTGCTGCATCCCGGCATCTTCTTCTCGAAACCATACAGGCAGTAAAAAATAAAGTAGTATTTACATATTCAGGAAGGGATATTCAGAAAGATGCTGTCCATTTCCGCTGCGGCCCGCTGTATGAGCTTCAAAGCAGTCTGTTTCCTGAAATTCGCACGGAAGCAGGCATCCGAAAAGATCCGGTGTATAAAAACCTGCAGTGGGAGGAACGCTGTGCCGGCCTCAGACTTATGCGGTCTTCTGCCGGAAACCAGGAAGATACTGCAGGTACAAGTCAGCCATCCTCCGCACTTCCCGAAGCAGCAGAAAAAATCAGTCTTAAATCAATTGCAGATTATTATAAAAACCCTTTGAATACCTGGCTGAAAAATCAGGCCCGTATTTATAATCCGGAAGATTCCGAAGAAGAATTCAGGGAAGATGAACCGTTTTCCCACAGTTCTCTCGAATCCTCCTCACTGCGCCGCGATGTTATTTCCGAATACTTTTCCTTCGAAGACAGTCAGCCGGATTTTGATCAGGTCTTCCGGAAAAAATACAGAAATCTGGAATTTAAATCGCTTACCCCTGTTTCTCCGTTTTCGGACTATGCACAGAAAACAGAGAAAGAAAAGGAACGATACCGGCTCAATGCAGTCAGCTGTTTCTTTAACAATAAAGATATTTATAATATAGATGTTTTTTATAACGGAATTTCCTTCGGCAGCACCGGAGACACGAAATCTTTTTATCAGCTTCAGTATCCTTCGGCAATGGCTGAAATATCAGAAAATAAAAAAATTCCGGTCGATTTTTCTCTTCCTTTTTTATTTAAACTGAAAAACGGAACATGGGGATCTTTAATTGCAGCCCCTTTTTCATCAAATCTGAGTAAAAAGCCCAAGATTCTTGAGAATCTTCTGTATCCGTTTGTTGTGTTTTCGTTTATAAAGAATGCTGATTTTTCTTCCCTCAAGGATTCAGAAAACCGTCAGATCCCGGAGGATATCCGTGATTCGGTTAAACGGAACGGCTTTGTTCTGAAATTTCTGAAATCCGAAGTAAAGCCGAATGCCACAGAAGAATCTGACTTTTTTCAAACTTATGAATTTTCGCCGGATGAAATACCGGATTTCAGCGACCTGTTCCGTGCCTACCAGGAATGCGGAGCCCATCTTGTCACCCCCGATGTGCTTCTGAATTCAGAGATCAGCAACGGACTCAGAGATTGGATTGCCTCCCGCCATGAACCGGAAAATAATTTAAAATCACTGAATAGATTAACAGAATCACTGAAATTATGGTTTCTTGATCATCCTGAATCACTGGATGAATGGAACAGGATGGCGGATTATTACCGATCCGCCGTTCTCGAAGAAAAAGAAGTTCCGGAAAACCTGCAGGTCTTTTTAGAACCGGCAGCAGCATTGTTCAGCAGATTCACAGAGGGAAAAAATGCCGGCAAAAAAGAAAATTAAAGAACAGTCAGTATCGGTTCCGTCTGCCGGTACACTGAAAATGGAACCCCTCCCCCCGCTGGATCAGATTCCTCTGGATTCACATATATTCATTGAGGCTTCGGCCGGGACAGGTAAGACCTACACGCTGGAAAACCTGATTCTCCTTGCCTTAAAGAAAAAAAACAGTCAGGGTCAGTGTTATATAAATCTTCCGGAAATTCTTACAGTTACTTTTACGGAAAAAGCAGCCGGTGAACTCAGAGAACGCATTCGAAGTAAACTAACTAAAGAAATATCCGAACTCAGTATAAATCCGAAAAGCGATCACGGAATACTGGAACATCTCAAAAAGCAGCTTTCAGAATTTGACAGCGCTTCTGTTTCCACCATTCACGGATTCTGTTACAGAATCATCCGGGAATACAGCGATCTTCTGGGGGAACAGTCTTCTCTCGAAGTGATCGATAAGGATCCTTATGCCCGGCGGTTTTACAGGGATTTTCTTCGCAGAGTATTTTACAGTACGGAATCCGATTCAGAGCCGGCAGAAGAAAACACCTGGTTTCTTCTTTTTATTAATTTTAATGTTAAGGAATACAAGGGGGATTCGATTTACGAGGAAGACTCAGTCCGTCTGGCCGAACTTCTTACACCTCATGAGGAACTGCGCCCTTCCCCCGAAAAGGAATTCACAGACTCACAGGAAATTCCCCGATATATAAAAAATATAATTTATAATACCGGAAAAAGTCTTGATGACCTTGCCCATCAGTTTCTGAATTTAACCGATTCTTTCAGAAATGACCCTGAGGGTTTTCGGTCCTCCTGGGAGGCTGGCATAGCTTCTTCCGGACTGCATGGCAATACGAAGAAACCGCTGCTTGGTCTGGCCGAACCGGTAGCGGAAATTCTTTACCGGTACGATGACCTTGGATCACAGGCATTCTGCTATGAGCTT
>CAZQKZ010000007.1:46948-69709 GCA_964594095.1 uncultured Leptospiraceae bacterium
CGTACGAAATTCTGATCAATAGAGATACCGTAAAAAATTTACTGAATGATTCGGAAAAATTTTCTAAGATTGAGAATTCATTACCAGGGAAAATCTTTTCGATAGTGGCGAAAATAAGGGGATTAACCCGTGCTCTGCCGGGAATCTTCAAGTCCGCAGCCATTAAATACGTAAGCTCTGAACTGATCCGGCTGCGGTCAGAGGAAGGGCTCATCAGCTTCTCCGATATGCTGCAGATGGTGCATCGCTCTCTTTGCCAGAGCGATCATTCCGAAGTTCTGATTAATGAGCTGCGAAACCGCTTCCGCATCGGGATTGTTGATGAATTTCAGGATACCGATCATCTGCAGTGGGAAATCTTTCATAAAATATTCATAGAATCGCACGAGAATCCCCTGATACTCGTGGGCGATCCTAAGCAGGCCATTTACAGCTTTCGCGGCGCCGATGTGTTCGCTTATCTTGGGGCCCGAAATGCTATGGCGGAAACCGGAAAAGCACGGTTCTATCAGCTTCCTGTAAATTACCGCAGCCAGCCGGAGCTTATCAGACAGCTCAACGTAATTTTTAACAAATGGTTTGGGGATAAAACAGCTTCCGGGGGAATCGATTATTACGAAGTAACAGCCCCGGAACCTGATAAAATCCGTTACAGATTGTTTTCTCCCGAAAATACTCTCCAGCCGGTACAGATCATTCCTCTGGAAGAATCAAATTCAGCAAAAAGTAAAATTGTTTTTTTTAATTATATAGCGGATGAAATAATCAGAATCACTTCCGGTAAAGACGGGATAATGATCGGCAAAGATCAGCCGTCATCACCCTGTTTTTCCGATATAACTGTTCTTTTCCATACAAAGAACGATGTTAAAAAAATGGAAAATATCTTCCGAAAGAAAGGTATCCCCTGCAGCTTTTACAAAAAACCTGGTCTGTATCAGTCAGACGAAGCCTTTGAAACGGAGGTTCTTCTGACAGCCCTTCTGAACCCCCGAAGCAGATCCGACTGGAACCGGGCGCTGGTCACTTCTTTTTTCAGGGATGCCGGAATCACAGAAGAAGATATTTTTACTCCGGAAAGCCCGGTTCGTCTCCTCATTGATCATTGGCTGAAACTTGCAGAAAACAGAAACTGGCCGCAGTTCTTTTATTCGCTTCGCACAAAAACAGCAGCAGCAGGAATTTCTGACGAACGCAGAATCACAGATTTAAATCATATAATGGAAGATCTGGAATATGAACTGATGTCGGAAAATCTGAGTCTGGAACATGCGGTCCGCCTTCTTCGCACCAGAAGACTTGAGGAAAATGAAGTCAGAGATGAATCATCCCTCCACCGGAAAGAAACCGAAGAACCAAGGGTCAGTCTGATGACGATACACGCATCCAAGGGGCTCGAGTTCCCCATCGTCTTTCTTGCTTCAGGTTTTTCACTGAAAGATAAAGGCAGAGAATCCTGTTATATATTTCATGAATCAGGTAAAAAAATAATTGATCTTTCAAAAGACAATCCGGAAAGCAAAGAAAAGCATGTGCAGGAAGCTGATGCCGAAGCACTTCGCCTTCTGTATGTTGCCCTGACCAGAGCAATATACAGAATTTATTTTCCTATTTACAAAGGAGAAGGGAAATTAGTGAAAGGTCCCCTTTCTGCCAGTGAGGTAAAAACACCTGGATTTAAATTAGTCAATGATTCCTCAGAAATATCCTCTCTGTTTACCGGGATCCCGAAAACAGATTCTTCGCTATCCGCGATCATCGGTAAAGAAGAAACCCCCGACGAAGATAAAATTCAAAATAATAAACAAAATGCGCATCTTAAGGACGATAATGCCTCTGATTATCTGAATTATGAAAGTGATTTTCGCGGTTCAGATTACAGAGGCCGGATCACCCTTCTCGATTCCTACAGCAGCCTTAAAAAAAGACTGAATCCGGAGGAATCCGTTTCATGGAATCAGGAAGAAGAAAAATTACTCAGAATTGAAAAAAACTCATTCCCCGAAGAAATTTCAGCGGATCCGTCGGCTGCAGCAGAAATTCAGGAAGAAAACAGAATACTTGGATATGGTAAAGAAACCGGTAACCTCATTCATGAAATTCTGGAGGTTCTGCCTTTCCGCATGTTTCGTCACTCTGAAAAAGGAATTCCCGGTCTGCTCGAAAATCCGGCATCAGCCTTTCTGATCCGCAATTACTGCACACGCTTTAAACTGGAAACTGAGAAAGCTGATCAGACCATTTCAAGGCTTATAAGCAGAACTCTGAATACTCCTCTGTCAGTGGCAGACGGAATCAGACTCTCAGATCTGGAAGAAGCGGATTACCTGCGCGAAACTGAATTTTATTTAAAATCAGCTGAGTTCAGCCATATATTCGGATTTATGGATCTTGTTTTTCGCACAGGTGACCGTTACTGGATTGCTGACTGGAAGACAGATAATCTGCACGGAGCATATGATCCGGCATCTCTGAAAACAGCAATGAAGGAGCGGGGATATGATCATCAGTATATAATTTATACAATGGCCCTGGACCGCTGGCTTGCCGGAGTTCTTCCCGGTTACAGCTTTGAAAAAAACTTCGGCGGAGTTTATTATTTCTTTATGCGCGGTATAAACCCGGAAAACCCGGACCATGGAGTCTTCACAGACCGGCCGGATTACAGCATCATCCTGAATGAGAAAAAAGCTATCCTGAAAAATCAGAGGGAAAGATATGCCTGAAATATCTGCAATTCTTAAAGTTTTTCCGGACCCCGAAGGCTGGAAGGACACAGACCCTCTGGATATTCAGATAACCTGGGATCTGATTCAGCTGAGCGGCGCAGATCAGCCGGCCAGAGCTTTGCTTTCTGTCTTACTCCGGGAAATGTTTAAAGCACGCAGGAAAGGCAGCCTCTGCCTTCGTCTGAACAGTGAAACATTTTCTAATATTAAAGAAAAATCCGGAGTTTCCTTTAAAGCAGAGAAACTTACATCGCAGTTCCCTGAACTCATTGCAGAGAAAAAGGGGGCAGGTCTTCCTTCGGCTCCTCTTGTTCTTCTGAAGCAGAAGAATGACTATTTAATTTATTTTCACAAATATATTTCAGCAGTAAATGATCTGCATAACATACTTTCTGACTTTGCAGACCGCTCAATAAAATCTTTCAATACAACAAAAGACAACGATTCATCTGATCCTCTGCCGGATTCCGTGGCTGCTGTAATCCGTCAGGTTACAGAAACCGATCCGGTTCTTCTTCCAGGCGGTAAACCACTTGTGCCCGCAGAAAAACAGAAGGAAGCTGTGATTCAGTCACTTCTCTCCGGTTTTCTGATCATTACTGGAGGACCAGGGACGGGTAAAACCGCAACAGTACAGCTGATCCTTCGCGCAGCCCTGCTCAGCGGCCTGACTGCCGAAGACATAAGACTTGCGGCTCCCACCGGACGCGCTGCAAAGAGGATGACTGAGATTTTTGCATCGGATTTAAAACTGCGCGGAATCACAGCATCCACCATACACCGTCTGCTTGAATATTCACAGTCCCAGGGCCGATTCAGACGAAACCGCCGCAATCCGCTTCACTGCAGGCTGATTGTAATCGATGAAATATCCATGGTGGACGCAGTGCTTATGACCCGGCTCATGGAGGCAGTGATCCCGGGCAGAACAAAGATCATCCTGATCGGCGATCCTGATCAGCTCCCGTCTGTGGATGCCGGGGCGGTTCTTGCAGATCTTATAAAAATTCCTTCTGCGATGAAACAGTCCGGCATTACCCATGTTCAGCTGGATGTAGGTCACAGATCTGCAGGGGCCATTTATAAACTGGCTGCCTCGGTTCTTGCGGGAAATCCTGATACAGGTCTCTTTCAGGAACTGAAAGAATCAGAAACAGGCGAAGATGTATTTCGCACAGAAAATAAAGTATATCTTGCGGAATCAGAAAGACTTGAATCAGCCGTATCGATGAAAATCCTACGGACCTGGATGCAGTCGCTCTATTCAGATGATATTACAGAATCCCTGGCCCGGTTAGGCAGTGCCCATGAATCTCAGTCGGCGGAACATTACAGGACGGATCTGGAAAATATTCTGACCCTCCTTCAGAAAGGGCGCATTCTTTCGCTGGCCAGAAAGGGAAAAGGAGGAATGCACCATATCAATCAGGAGTGCAGCCGGATTCTGAGCGAATTTCCGGAAGTTAAACAATTAACTAATTTTTCTGGTATTCCTGGAACTCCTGTAATGATTGAGCATAATGATTACGATAACGAACTTTTCAACGGAGACACCGGAGTAATGATCCCGTGGGGGAGAAGTCTGAGAGTGCTGTTCCCGGGTGCCGATGGTCCGAGGACTTTCCCTCCTTCAATGATTAAGGGGCTGACAGAGGCTTTCGCTGTAACTGTTCACAAAAGCCAGGGATCGGAATACACGAACGTACTGCTGATTCTGCCGGATGAACCGGAGCATCCTCTTCTGAACCGTGAACTGATATATACTGCAGTGACGCGCGCAAGGAACATGTTTATGCTGCTTGGTAAAGCGGAAGAATTTAAAAACGGCAGTGCAAAACGGACGGACCGCGAAACAGGCATTGGAACCGAACCGAATCAGTAAATGAAATTTCAGGATTCTGACACATCCGCAGATTCCGGCTTTACTTCTGTTTCGGCCTCTTCCGTAACCGTCTCATTTTCATCGGTCTGCCCTGAGTCCATTTTCCTTTCCCTGCGGCTTTTGAGTTTTTCCTCTTTCTTTTTTTTCTTTTCGAGGTCTTTTCGCCTTTTTTCGTATGAATAATTAATTTTAGCCAGGTGGTCCTCCCGTTACAGCGTCTCAGTCCCGGCTGGGATCCAGTGCTGAAGGTCAATACTCAGAAACAGCCCCAGAATAACCACTCTTTTTATACGATTACAGATTTTCCCCTGATTGAGCTGTGCGCCTTCCGGCTCGCCGGAACCGCGTGCAGAAGGCGCCGTATGCTTCGCCCTGCGACAGGCTGCGGGCCAGCATCCGGCCAGCCGATCACTGGCGCGAAGCCCGGATCCCCCCGTCAACCAAAAATGTCCCAGAGATACAGTACAGTGAAAATGGGAAAGACTATGCAGAAGCTCCGGGGACGGCCATGAATAACCAGGAAATTGAATTAATATCATTGACATAATCCAGCCGGAATACAATGTATGTATCAGGCGGTGTGTGCAATACCTGAGCAAGAGCATAGACACATAAAGAAAGATGAGCATAATTGAAAAACTACAGAAAACCATTGATCTATGGATACCAGACAAAGATCAAGAAAACGTAAAAAAAGGCCATACTTTTGAGCGGTACGTTGCTGAAAAGTTTAGCTCTAATCCAAAATTTTTTGCAATTGAAGAATGGTCTGCCGACAACCATGACAAGGCTGCAGGCATTAAAGTCGAGGCAAACCAAAATCCGGATATGGTTATCCGATTTAAACCGACTAACGAACGGTTTGCAGTAGAATGCAAATATCGAACTAATCCCAGTACCGATCAAAAAAACGGCAGCCACGTAATTTCCTTTGCAAAGCGACACCAAATTGAAAACTACAAAAAATATTCCCGAAAGCAGCAAATCCCAGTTTTTATAGTAATTGGCCTGGGAGGACGCCCTGATTCACCGGAAGCTATGTTTTGCTTACCCCTGGAAGAAGCCAAATACGAAGAACTGTATTTTTCACTCCTGAATCAATATAAAAAAAAGAATCCTGAATCAGGATTTTTCTGGAGTAATGGTAATCTTACCTAAGGGGTGACCGTTACATACAAATATTTTCGGGTGCGCTTTAAAAGGTGCATCCGCTCCGTTGGCTCTGCCTCTATAGGTCTGAATTGCGGCGACACCAGTGGAATCCTATGATAAGCCTATTTGTTTAAGAAAACTGCTTGTTATATTCTTCACTTTCATGCTTTATGAACCTATTTAATAAAAATAATTGCTGAAGTTTTTATGGCCGCACCGGAATCCCAGAACACCGAATTCAAATCAGCCTGGCATGACGACTATCTTAAATGGATCTGCGGATTTGCCAACGCCAATGGGGGGATGATTTATATCGGAAAGGATGACAAAGGGAAAGTTATCGGTCTAACCGATTACGCAAAGCTCATGGAAGACCTCCCTAATAAAATCCGCAATGCCATGGGCATTATTTGTGATGTGCAGTTACATGAGCAAAGTGGAAAATATTCGATTTCTATCAAAGTCAATCCTTATTCCATACCGGTTTCATTGCGGGGCAGGTTTTATTTCCGTTCCGGCAGTACTAAAATGGAACTTACCGGAGTTGAACTCAATGAGTTTCTTATCAAAAAAGGCGGTAAAACATGGGATGATATGGTCGAGGACAATGCGACGGTTAAAGACATCGACGAAAAAAGCATTGATCAGTTCATCAAAGACAGCAACGACAAAGCCAGGCTGCCCGAAACCAAAGGATTAAGCACCTTTCAGTTTTTAGAAAAACTCAAACTCACTGACGGAAAAAAACTTAAGCGTGCTGCCATTATTATGTTTGGTAAAGACCCCATGCGGTTTTATCCCAATATACAGGTAAAAATCGGACGTTTTGGCACTGATGCCTCAGATTTACGTTTTCATGAAATTATTGAGGGCAATCTGGTGCATATGTACCACGAAGTCCAGATGCAGCTGAATCATAAATTTTTAGTTCGCCCCATTACTTTTGAAGGTTTTCAGCGTTTGGAAAATGATCTTTACCCGGTTGCAGCTCTTCGCGAGATGCTTCTGAATGCGCTGGTCCACCGCACCTATCTGGGCGCAACAATTCAAATGCGGGTCTATGATGACCGTCTGTCTATTTGGAATGAGGGAGGTTTACCCTATGGTTTGAGCCTTGAAGACCTTAAAAAAGAACATAATTCACGCCCGCGAAATCCCCTGCTGGCTAATACTTGCTTTTTAGGCGGTTATATTGATGCCTGGGGCCGGGGGACATTAAAAATCATCAATGCATGTAAAGATGCAGGATTGCCGGAACCAGAGATAGCTGAAAAAAATGGAGGAGTTTCTACTACTTTATTTGTTCAAACTGCTGAAGCCAATGTTCTAAAAGCGTCGGAGAAAGCGTCGGAGAAAACGTCGGAGAAAACGTCGGAGAAAATCATTAAAGCTATTCTTTTAAACCCTCAGATTACAATCGCTGAACTTGCTGAATTGACCGGTGTTTCGACCCGTTCGGTTGAAAGAAATATTGGCTCTCTCAGAAAAGCAGGACGGTTAATGAGGAATGGACCCGATAAGGGCGGACACTGGGAGGTGAATCATGATTAAGAAGGCTGCAGACGGGGAACAGATCCGGATTGCCGGACTTTCTTGTTCCGTTTATCAGCATCTGAAACGCTTTTTTGCGGCTGTTCAAAATACACTGCGCTTCGCCGTAATTGTCCAACAGCCTGTTGGACAATTACCCTGGGGCCATAACCTGGTGTAAACTGAACGCTGCTACCAACCTGTGCAGCTCCTTCCGCCTTTTCACTGCTGAATCTTTTTTCGATTCAGGTAAACATCAGGCCCTTCCAGGTTAAACCAGTACAGATATTCCCTGTCTTCCAGTTGTTCAAACTTTGGATAAAAAGAATCCGGGTACTGTGTGCCATCAGAGAAAAAGAGAGTTTTTTTGCCTTCTGCGTTTCGGGCTGGAAACTTTTGAGAATATTCATGAGGCGTGTTATCGATACAATCCGGGAATAGTAATTATGTTTGTTTCCTTATACAAATACAATGAAAAACTGCCTCCCCCCTACGGCTGAAAATCGCCATACAGAATCGCCCAGTCATCGCTCATGCGGTCTTTCCATTCCGGTTCCGGATAATATGTACCGCCCGCCATTTCTATAATTTTTTTCATATAAGCTTCGCCTGGGTCAAAATCCTCCCCGTGCAGGAAAACAGAGCGACCCCATTTTTTCTTGGCCTGAGTATGCGAAAAAATCCCCCTCTTGCTTTCGGGGCTGCGGTTGTTCAGAGGGATTCTGTACTGTGCGGCCACACTTTTTACAAGACGGGCCACTCCGGCAGCCTGAGTTTCGTTGTTCAGTATATCGGCCGCATCCTTCGCCACGATTTCAAAATGAATACAGTATTCATTGAGTCCGTACGCAGCGGCGGCTCTGTGCTCAGGATAATCCATAGCCAGATACCCCTTTCCGTCCTTATCCACAATAATCTGGGAACCCAGCCGTCTTTCTTCAAGAATATCCAGAGTCTTCTGATAAGTGTCAAGGGCTGTATAATGAAGCACAATGCAGGATGGGCTGATAGTGCCGCGAAACGGATATGCCTGTCTGAATTTTTCGGGGGTTTTTCCGTTTTCGTCAGTCACAACCCCTTTCAGTTTTACAACCGGGGCTTCTGTGAATCCGCGGCCTGTGTCGATTTCGCGCCTCGTCTTTAAGGAATCCGGATTTTCACGAACAAGGATCCATCCTTCTTCAAAGCGGTCTTTCCACCCGGACTGAGGATAAAAACTTCCTCCCGTGTTTTCCATTACGTTTCTGATAAGATTTTCACCGCCGCACTCATTGAGATTAATAAAACTGCCGTAACGGACCTTGGACTGGGTATGAGTAAAGACACCTTTCTTAGAAATAATATCGTAATTGGTCAGGGGAATATTATACGAAACAGACAGTATTTTCACAGTCCCGTACAGAGTTTTTTTCTGATCGGGCGAAGAGAGTATTTCCTCCTGATTTCCTTCCGCTGCTATGTGAATACTCTGATCGTCCATCCCTGGCGCGGCTCTGTAACGGACCGACCCCGGCAGAAACTCCCCGTAGAGAGTTCCGTCCCGTGTAATTACATAATGCACCATGTATCCGGTTTCTGCGGACCGCCTGATATAATCCGAAGCGGAAAGGTCCCCTGTTGTGTGGAGAACCAGAGCCGTTACCTGTTTTGGGTTCCGCCATTCAGAACGAACCGGCAGCTGCGGAAATCCGGGGGTCAGAGCCTCAAACGGACGGGGTTTTATGACGGCTTCGGATCCTGCCTGCGGCCTGATCCATGGACTCTGCTCTTTGACTACCAGCCTGCATCCCGAAAAAACAAACAGGGTAAAATAAAATATGGTAGCGCCTGTAAGCAGCCGTTTTTTCTTTTGCAGTATCGGAAGATAAAAAGACATAAGCCAATAACAGCATCTTCCTCTGTAAAAGCAACCTTTATATGCCTTCCCTGATAGTAGTCAGCAATCCAGCTAAATGGTCTATTCCGATCCCCGGAGTCAGAATCACTTCAGCAAAGGAATACCTCACATCGCCTGAAATTGCCGCAGAAAAAGGCCTCAAAGTCTTTAACCTGTGCCGTTCCTACAAATACCAGAGCGAAGGGTATTATGTCTCACTTCTTGCCATGGCCCGTCACCACAGTATCATGCCCGGGATTGCCACCTTTCAGGAAATGAAGTCCGCATCTTACATAAAAAGTGTGAATGAAGACCTCGATGCACTGATTCAGAAGCAGCTGAAACCGGTTAACACAAAGGAATTTACATTAAGCATTTATTTCGGTAAAAATATGGAACCCAGATTCGAAAAACTCAGCACGCAGCTGGCTTCGCTCTTCCGGGCTCCCCTCATCCGCGCTCAGTTTATAAAACAGAAAAAATGGATTCTGCAGACCATCACCCCTGTCTCCATGAGTGAAATCCCGGATGACCACCGGCCTTTCCTCGAAAAATTTGCCAGTACCTTTTTTCAGGAAAGCAGCTTCCGTAAAACCAACCTTAAAAAATATCCCTGGACAATGGGCATTCTCCATAATCCTTCTGACCCTGAGCCGCCCTCCACTCCGCAGGCCATGAAAAAATTCATTAAAGCAGCAGAGTCCAGGGGATTCCGTGTGCAGCTTATCACAAAAGACGATTTCAACCTTCTTCCGAGGTTTGACGCACTTTTCATACGCGAAACCACAAACGTAAACCATTACACATACAGATTTGCCAGCAGAGCAGAATCCGAAGGTCTTGCCGTAATCGACGATCCCATGTCGATTATCCGCTGCACGAATAAAGTTTATCTGGCTGAACTTTTATCCAGAAACAGCATTCCCTCGCCGGCAACATCGATTCTCCACAAAGGAAATCTGGAACAGAAAATCAGTGAAGCCCGCCTTCCGGTGGTGCTGAAAAAGCCGGATTCTGCCTTTTCTTTCGGTGTAAAAAAAGCAGGCACTCCGGAGGAACTGAAAAAGACGGCAGCAGCTATGCTCGAAGACTCAGAAATGATTATTATGCAGGATTTTCTGCCAACCGATTTTGACTGGAGAGTAGGCATTATTGATAATAAAATACTTTATGTATGCAAGTATTTTATGGCCGAAAACCACTGGCAGGTAATCAATCCTGTAAACAAAGGAAAAGGCCGCTACGGCAGATCCGTTCCGGTCCGCATTGAGGAAACTCCTTCTTCTGTTCTGAAAACGGCTCTGAAAACCGCAAGGCTGATCGGAAACGGTCTTTACGGAGTCGATATCAAGATGATCGGCACAAGGCCTGTTGTGATTGAAATCAACGACAATCCGAGCATCGATCACGGAAGCGAAGACTTTTTTCTGAAGAACAGGCTCTACGAGCAGATCATGGATGTATTTCTGCGACGTGTTGAGGAACTGAAAAAGTAATTTTTTTTATACACCTATTCCGGCACCGCAAAAGATCACCGGTGCGGCTGTGTTTTTTCAGAAAGGAATTTCAACCCCCAGGCCAAAACCGTATGATGTATCCCTTGGATCGGGCTCTCTGAAATCATAGGTTGATTTCTTAATCAGATCGGAAGTTATAAACTCCACCGGCAGACTGCCGTCCGAGATTGTATTTACTGTAAACCAGGCAAGCTGTTCTTCATTTATTTTTGTCCGGGTCCTTACAAAATGAATTCCGTCAGAATACTGAAAATGGGCTCTGATTTTCAGAAATCCGGCATTGTAAGTGTACCCAATCTCCTGCTTAACACCACTGACTTCTGTCCGTCCCTCAGTCGTTTCCGGATATGCCCCCGCAGAAATTATATGCAGAAGTTCCGGAATCCCGGAAGCTCCCGATCCAAGGAAGACAGGAACTCGGTGTTTGACATACCGGAAAAGGCCAGGACCGGCAAAAAGTGATATTTTAAAATCAATAATGTTATTTTTAAATAATTCTTTTTCGTAACCGGCTCCGGCATGAAACAGAAGAGCAATTTCTTCATATGACATATCAGATATATATAAATTCCCGCTCATATACGGATACGGATTCCCTCCCGCTGAGGAGGAATAATCCGTCGACACCCAATCATACGCATTTTTATAAGATATCTCGGATACATTCAGACGAAATCCATAATGAAAAGAAAGATTCTGTAACCAGGCATTCATGCCCTGAAAATAATACATATCACGATAATATGCTGCATCCCCTTCACGATATACAGGTTTACCTGTAATCTCCAGTGAAGTTGAATCTCTTTGGATGTTATTTAACTGAGGACCGGAATAATCTGTATAATTCAGTGACCGATAGCTGAATTTTGCTGCCGGCTTCTGAGAAGTATCAGTTAGAGACATTTCATAGCGGTTTCCTGCACCTCTGACAACCGATTTGGAGTGAATTCTTAAATCAATATTATTAAACCACGGAATCCTCACAGAAGGATAGGTTTGAAACCCCAAAGATGATCTGCCGTATAACCAGGACGCCTGTTCAAAAAGACGGCTCTGTTCAAATCCGGCTGCCGTGACTGAGGACTTTTTTCTGTAGTCTCCCGTCCCTGCATAAACGGAGTAATATCTCGTGGCTTTATCCCTTGCTTCAAATTCTTCTTTCTGTTTTCGGATTCTTTCCTCTTCTTCCTCACGTTTAAAACGGTCATATTCCACGGTTTCCCGCATGGCCTGAACCGATTCTTCGTGCTCCCTCAGCCGCTGATCCAGAAAATTGATTCTTTCTTCCAGCTGCCGGATCCTTTCTTTATGAATGCGTTCACTTTCCGCAAAGTCCTTTTTAATCTGCTCATTTAATGCTGAGGCCGCTGCAGCTGCCTGAGCCCTGGCAGTTTCCTCGGCAGCTGTGGTGGCAGATGCCTCAATTCTCCGGTTCTGCTCTTCTTCTGCTTTTCTTCTGTCTTCAGCTTCCTGCTTTGCGGCAGCTTCCCTGGCTTCGATTTCCCTCCGCTGCTTATCAGGATCCCCGTACAGGATTCTTGCAATAGTGGCCTTTGCCACTTTTCGGGTTGCCCCGTTTTCGTTTATTACAACTTCTTTAGCTGTCTGATTAATAATTTTTCCGATTATAACTCCCCCGTTTTTCAGAGAGATCATATCAGCACTCAGTCCCTGAACTGAAACAATAATAGCAATAATAAATATTAAATAAAATCTTTTTTTGCGGATGTGATTCATTTTAATTTCCCTGGCATTAGAAATCTGATACCATTATCCATGCTGCGCCTGAGATTTCAAAGATTTTTTTTGAAAATTGTTATATTTTTTTTATCCTTAATATATGAGAACCTGCCAGACTTGGGTAAACTCCGGATTCAGCATCTTACAATTAATATTTATTTTCTGACCAGCAAAACTATTTTCCTGTAAAGTCCCGGAAAGGGCCTGCCCGCTGAATGCAGGCAGCTGGCAGGAATTCAAAAATAGAAAATGAATGTCCGATTCGTTCAGATTATGGCATTTTTTTCTTGACAGTACTTGTATGATTCAGGATGATGGTCATGCTGGTGCTGACAGAAAAGGTGAACCACCCGTTCCCATCCCGAACACGGAAGTTAAGCCCTTTATCGCCGATGGTACTGCAGGGTTCGCTCTGTGGGAGAGCAGGACGGTGCCACTTAGTCCTCATTTTTCAGTATTTTCATTTTTTCTCCTAATTAATTCCCTCTTTAACCGGCTTCCGGGCCGGTTAAAGACTTTTCTTTATTAAAGATAAAAAGCGGCACCTGCCGACCACCAGCTGTGCCATGAGCTTATATCAGAAGCACGTACAAAACGGGGGCTGACCGTCCGGAATTTCAGAGTAACAACTGTGTTCCCCAGCCGGAATGAAGTTCCGGCATCAATATTAAAAAGAAGACGTATGGGAGGTACTCCGTAGGGAAGAGGATTCAGCTGTCCTCCGGTGAAAAGTGCGGTATAAATGAAGATTTTTTCCTGTGTTTTCATATCTGTGTCATCAGTAAGTTTTTTAAAAGCAATCCACCGCACTGCCTCCGGTGCACTTTCCCCGTTTTTCAAAAACAATGTATAACGCCAGAAATACAGATTCTCCGCATCGGCAACAGGCTGATCGGCTGCTATAGAGTAAAAAGCAGCGATTCTGGACTCTTTCCGGCGATCCTTCCCTTCAAACTCATATGGTTTTCCCTCTTTAAAGAGTAATTCATAAATCAGGAGCTGCTCTCCGATGTTATCCGAAACCCCCGGATAAAAAACACTGTTGAATATCAGAAAATCCTGACGGAAATCGTAAGTATTTCTTTGATCAACCAGACGACGAAATCCGTTTTCCCGGTTATAAAATTCTTCTTCAGAAAGAAAATTATCGCTTTTTCTGTAGGCAAGATAGTGGAATGCTGTTCTCGACAATGACTTATTATATTTATATATTTTTGTATCATCCCCGTAATTTCCTTCCAGGGAAGCATCATACCCTGCATAGCTTACCGAAGGCCGAATATACAAAGCAAAACGGGCCCTTCCGGGAGTTATATACATCGCATTCCCGAACTGAATCATATCAGGATAATCCTTTTCCGTGGCAATCCGGTATTCGGCTCCGATTTCAAGGTCAGTGTTTGCAGTACCGATCCGCGGATGAATCTGCAGGGATACTGCTTCTGAACCATAGCCTCTGCTGAAATAATAGCGCAGGCGGTAATCCAGTGAGGTATTGAAGCTGAAAGCTGACGGGCCCTGTTTATCCCAGCCATTGGGAAACTCCGATACATCTCCGGTTAAAAAATGAATTTCCTTCTGCCCTTCCTCACTTAAAGTACCCGGACCTGACCGGCCCGCATCCCAGGATGTCTTAAAATAATGCCGGTAAGTACTGATTTCATAAGATGTTCCTGCATACAGCCTGCTGTAATAAGGATGATCTCCGTAACTGATTCCGGTTTTATTCAGATGCTCAGGAGTATAGGTATCGAGACCCGTATAAACAGATGAGGACTGGTCAAAGGCAGCAAACTGAAACTCGGACGGGGCAGATTCGGCAGAAACGATTCCCGAAAATGGGGCATAGAACCAGTAAGCCGGATTCAGATAGGCAACAGGGTCATTCTCACTGGTTTCGGCCTGAAAACTGAAATACAGTCCGTTCGTGTAAAAACGATCGGACAGACTTACGTCATTTTCAAAAACGGAAGTAAATGCATATTTTTCAGTGTCTTTCGAATATATGGCTGCAAAGGGATGAATTAGGAGCAGAACTGCCGGCAGGAACCCGAACCGGCACCTGATTCCGGACACCTCAGCTGCTCCCCAGAATCAGCTTTTCAATTTTTTCGGAAAGCTGTTTTCCCAGAGGCTGATCATTATACTGAAGAAGGAAAGTATCCTCCGCCTGACCTGAATCGGCAGTCCGGATTGTACCTTTAAGAATATTTACATTTTCTGAGGCAAGGGTGCGGGTCAGATGAAAAAGAAATCCCCGCCTGCCGAGCGCTTCCACATAGAACTCGGTACAGTTTTCTTCAGGATGATCCTGGAACACAATTTCAGGTGCCACCTCAAAAAAGGATTTAACTTCCGGCAGCTTTATGTTTCTTTCTGCAAGAAGAACATCCGGATTCTGATCTTCCCTGATGATGGAATCCATAAGGAACCCAAGATTCGCAGTGAAGTCCATGAGCTGGTCTCTGGAACCAGGATCCAGAATCCGGATCAGAAACCGGTCCATAGAGAAGAGCTGGCCGTTTTCTTCGATAGTATCAACATCTCCCGTCACAATATCCAGACCCAGAATGTATATGGCGGCTGTCAGCCTGTACAGAGTTCCTACCCTGACCACAGGGGTTTTTATTTCTATCTGAAAACTCTGATTGTCTATTTTTACCCAGGAAAAAGAAATCATGAACTCCTTCCGTGATGGATTATATCAAGACACCATTTTCCCCAGAGACCCGGGTTAATGGATGCTGCAGGCAGTCTGTCCTGACTTTTTCCTATGTGAAGGTCAAGGTCCTGTTCGGCGGCCATCCGGTTCGCAAAATCCTGAAGTTTATCGCCAAGAATTTTTTCAAGATCCCTCCATGCCATCACAAGATTTCCGTTTTTCATCACAGAAAACAGACGGTAACTGCCCAGACGCAGCTCAAATTCATTTCCGTTTTCTTTCATATACCATTTTCCCTGACCATCCAGAAATTCACAGATGGACCAGATGACTCCTGAAGCCTGTTTTTTTTCGGCCCGGCTGCGCACATCTTTTTCCATTTTATCTGTAAACTGCTTAATAATGGGAAGACTGATTTGTCTGTATCCGTCGCTCGGAGTTTCAGACTCCCACCAGGGTTTAAACGGCTTTCCGGTGAGGTGCGCCTGGAGTCCTTCCAGGGAGAGCTCCCAGATACGCTGCTGCTTATCTCTTTCTTCCTGGCTTACCCAGCCATCATGAATGATTTCTATTACAATTCCCTCTCCCGTTTTTCCGCGGGATACACCTTTATCGTGAATTTCAATGTTAATTACCGTGGAAGGTACATTTTTCCCCCAGTCCAGAGCTCTCCAGGAATATCTGGCCAGAGAGGGTTCCTCAAGAACCAAAGCCTTCATTTCCATGTCCCGGCCTTCTTCCTGAGATACAATATTGCGCGCCATGATGACCCTCGGGGCCCACCATTTTCTGAGTTCGGTCTGAGATGTAAACGCCCTGAAGACAACAAGGGGCGTGACCATCATTTCAAGTTTAAATTCTATAGGATCTGCTGATTCTCTCACTCCGGTATCCTTCCTTACTCAAAGAAGAAAGAGGCACTGATAAAAATCAAGCTGTTTTCATTAAAAGTCATCTCAAAACCCTCCTTAGTATTTGGTACAGCCTCTTAGTTCACTGGTTTTATGACCGGAGACAATGTGCCGAACAACCAGTCCCAGAATCTGAAAAAAAGCCCGTAATTGCCATCATTTTCTTTGTGATGTCTGTAATGAAAGACTGCACCGGCATACATCGGTATTATCCGGTAAAAAGCCGGAATCCTGAAACCCGAATGCCCCTCTGCAGCCACGGTCTGACGGATTATAATCCACAACAAAAAGGCAGCAATATGGCCGCCCGCAAGCAATGGACCGGCCAGAGCAGATATGGTTATCAGAAGCAGTTCTGCCGGATGGAAGTATACAGCAGACAGTGCCGTCGTTTCCTTTGCCCTGTGGTGGAGTGAATGTATTTTTCGGTAAAACCAGCCGATGTGAAGAATCCTGTGTACCCAGTAAAATATAAAGTCATCAGCCGCCGTATAGATCAGTAAAGAGAGCAGAACCTCCTGAACGGAAGGGATTCCCTCAGTCCTGAAAAAGCCCCGGAACAAAGGCCACAGAAGAACCGCCAGAACTGTCTGTATTAACGCATATCTCAGCAAGTATTCTGCGTATTTTTTTATTATTTTTAGAGCCGGTTTATATTCAGGATTTATCCTGTATCGGTCTGCCACACGGGGTCGGAACAGGTCAGGCAGAGTTCCTGATACTGCGAATACTGCAAGCGTTCCGGAATTTAACAGTGCTATTAATAAGCTTTCAGTGAATATAGTGTAATTCAGAATACTTTCTGTGCTGTACATATTAATTCTCCCGGAGTAATTTCCGCCGGATCTCCTGCCTCATTATCCGGATCTGTAATGTTAAGGAGCCGGTAACCGCATTTATCCAGAAACACTGCCATTGCAGATCTGCTGATTCCCCACCTGAATTTCTCTCCTTTGAGAGCCAGCCAGAAATTAACAGACCTGCTGTGTATCCTGAAATCCGGAACATTATTTCTGTAACATTCAAGAAACGTAAATATCAGTATACATCCAGCATCGCATACCTGACCTGTATCTGAAATCAGCCTCTCCAGATCCTCCTGATCTATATACATAAAAAGACCCTCAGCCACGAAGACCGTTTTAAGATCTTTTCTGAAACCCGTTCCTTCAAGAATAACCGGCAGAGGAGTATTCTGAAGATCGCACGGTATGTATTCCGGAACGGGATCCGGGCTGTTCCTTCTGCGAAGCGCCCGTGTTTTCACCTGCTGTGTGGATGGATAATCCAGCTCCATGATTTTCAGAGGTCTTTTTAAAGCCGCCAGCTTCAGAGGCAGAGCATCGAATCCGGCTCCAAGAAAAACAATCTGCCTGTAATCCTCCTCAAGAAGCTTTTGTATTGTTTTTTCAATGAATTTTTTTCTCATTAAATAATGTCTGAAAATTCC
Source organism: uncultured Leptospiraceae bacterium (assembly GCA_964594095.1). GTDB lineage: Bacteria > Spirochaetota > Leptospiria > Leptospirales > Leptonemataceae > CAZQKZ01. Next base: position 64,398 of record CAZQKZ010000007.1, read on the forward strand.
AGGAATAATTTTACTTTCCAGGAAAAAAACCGCAGAACGGAACCAGCCGGATTCCGCAATGGAAAGCAGATAATCCCTTCCGCCGGAAAATTCATTACAGAACATTCTGTACAGATCTGCTGAATCGTTCTGTATCACCATCGAACGTGCGATGATCCTTGCAGTGGCACTCGGTTTATTACGTTTCATTTCTTACCCCCTGAAAAAAATTACTCCCTGAAAGACCGTTTCCGCTTTTCTGTGCCAGACTGAAAGAATCAGGACACAGAATCCCTCCCTCGCTGAACGAAATCACAGGCCGGAACGGATCAGACCAGAGCAGATAATTTCCGAATGCTCCCTCGCGGGCGATTACATGGGATCCTCCGACCGCAGAAAGAGCTATCCCGGCTCTTGTAAGAACAGAAGTTTCACCCACATGCGCTCCGATTATGACAGGTATTCCCCGCTTCGCTGCTTCCCGCAGAATTCCGCTCGAGCGTATGAGCCCTCCATACCGGGAAACCCGGATATTCAGAATCCAATTGGCCTGGTTTTTTTCAAGATGTTCGAAATCGGCAGGGCCGGTGAAGCTTTCATCAAGTATGACTGCTGTTTCCAGCTCGGCAGAAACAGCTGCCATCGCGCGAAAATCACCTCTGCGGACAGGCTCTTCCAGCGCCCAGGGCTTCAGCGGGGCTGAACGCCAGAACCGGATCAGATCTGATGGTGAAATATCACTGTTATTTGAATCAAATCTGAATCTCAGGTGATTGTTTTCAAGTTCTGAAAGGAACTTTAATTTACGGGACTCCGTAAGAAGATTATCAGAAAATTTAATTTTAAAATCCCTGAAACCGGATCTGAGATAACGTTTTACCGTCCATTCAAAAATCTGCAGGCTGCTGTTTCCTGCAACCGCAGAATAAAGCAGATTGCCTGAGGGTGGTTTGGCGCCGAGAAATTCCTCAATAGTTATATTATTCTCCCTTGAAAAAAGATCGACCAATGCTGTCTCCATTGCTGAAAAAGCTGCAGGGTTTTCTCTGATCCGGGATTCATGAAGTCTGATCCACTCAGTCAGATGAGAGGCTGTTCTGACCTCCCGGATAAGCCGGGGCATTGTCTGTTTTATAAATCCTGCAACGCCGGCAGGGTTCTCCCCGCTCACATATTCCCGGGGACAGCCCTCTCCGTATCCGGCTGTTCCTTCATGATTCTGCACTTTAACTGCTACCGACCCGGCTCTTGTGCGGACTGCCTTTGCATGCCTGAACGGAAGCCGAAACCCTGATCTTACATGTCTGATGCTGTAGGATTCAGCCGGCATGGGACACCTCCGCGAAATTCTTCTGATACCGGAAAGATAAATATTTTTCAAAATCAAAACTTTCATTCTTTCTGTAGCCAAGAGTAACTGTTTTAAACTGCCAGTCTCCTCTTCCGCTGTTAACATGGTGCCTCCTGTATGCCTCACCGGCACCGGAAGCGAGAATCCTTACAGCAGGCAAAGGAAGCCGTCCCCCTGCTCTTCTGGACTCATACTCTGAATTTATTATTGAAAGATGCTTATCAGTCATCTGTGCCAGATCCGCCTCAGATACATCCGGAAAACTTTCCGGCTCCAGAAAGAAAGTGTAACCTGTTTTAAGATCAGCCAGAGTCATACTGAAAACAGGTTTTATTTTAAAATGCCTGCATGTCCGCCTTAATGCCTCCAGTGTCTGCCATTCATAAAGCTTCTCGCCTGTAAGACTTGTTACCCCCTGTCCCTTCTGGACAAACTCAAGCACCGGAGTGCTGTAATATCTGGCAGGAACATACATTATATCATTCATATTGTAGCGGCGAAGTCCGTCAAATGTAGTTACAAAAATATAATACTGATTTCCAGGTTCGAGCTGATCCAGAGTCATATAAAGGTATCTTCCGGATTCATAATCCTGCCTTTTTACGAATTCATAGTAAACAGAATCCACAAGGGGGACCGTTATATTCCGCTTCGGATCAATATTCACTGTTCCCCGGCATTCACTGGCAAGATACCCAAGTTCAGAAATTCGTGCGGTATTTCCGATACGGTGCCTAACGGAACTGAGAGTTTCTCCGCAGTTTCCCTTAGTCCATGTACCAAGAGCACGAAGACCTGGCCAGATATCAGTAAGCTTAATCTGATATCCCGGCCTTACTAAATCCATAAGCTCACTGAATCGTTCAGGGTCTGGCATCCGAAGTTCATTTATAATTCTGCTGAGTTCCGGATCTGCGCAGGCCGTTTCCCATTCTGCATTCTTTTTAAATAAATTCAGTTTTCCTGTTCTTATTTCCTCAAGAATTTCGTTCCACTCTTCATCGAGCAAAGCAATCAGTATCTGCAGAGTGGATGGATTGGGCATTGCTGCAGAAGTTATATTTCTTTCCCTGAGAGCAACCCTGAGGATCAGTCTGTATTTCAGCTGATAGTCCTTAACAGAAAAGACTGCTTCCGGCAGAAGATATTTTCCTTTCACAGATGCGGGCATGTCCCTGTAAATCATACCCGAAGTGCTTCCGTAAGGGATACCGCTTTCAGTTATACCTTCCTCAGCCGGTCCGGTTACTGCGAGTATCCGTCCCCTGAACGCTTCCGGAAATGCTCTGTACTGAGCTGCTGCAAATATCCGCAGACCATATTTCTGAATCTGAAGTCCCTTCCGGGTAACCGGTATAAACTTGGCCTTATCGGTTGTTCCGCTTGTCTTTGCGTAATGCAGTATGTCCAGACAGGGAACAGACTCCCCTGCCTCTCTGTATGAGTGGAGCCTTGTGATTTCCTGAATCACTTTTTTCTGAAAACGGACCGGATTTTTTAATCTGTTTATAAAAATTTTCCGGATTACCGGAAGAACAATCCCCGTCTGAATGTGAAACAGAAGTTCTGCGAAAAATGTTTTCATTTTATATCCCCCTGATGCAGTATCACTGAAAATGTAGGGGATAAAGAATTTAAGATCAAGCAGTCCGGGGTGAACGGCACTACTGTGAGGCGAATAGCAAAAAAAATAATCTCAGCCGGATTCTGAGTCCATACTGAGCATGTTCCGGATCATCTGATACCGGTTTCGGCTCACGGGGAATGAAGATCCGTTATTCATAACGGCTGTATATTTTCCGCCTGTTCTGACTCTGAAATGTTTAATCTCTCCGGAATCTGCAATATAGGAACGATGCAGTCTGATAAACTCCGGAGGAAGTATTTTTTCAAGATAATCAAGTGTTTTTCTTGTTTTTTCTTTATCACCATTCTTCATATGAATAATCACGTAATTATCGGCCCCTTCAAAACACAGAATTTTTTCCATCGGGAGCAGTTCCAGAGTATCATCTTTTTTTATACTCAGAAACCGGAGACGCGGTCTTTCTTTATATCCTTCTGTGAATCGTAAAAGTGCAAGATGCAGACGTTCTTCCGAAACCGGCTTAGGCACGAAATCCAGAACACCGCATGTAAAAGCCTCAAGAGCTCTGTCAGTATTGCCGGAAACGACAACAGTCTGAAACGATTCTGCAGTAATCTCACGCAGAATGTCAAAACCATCCTCCCCATTCAGATTCAGATCCAGTAACAGCAGATCAACCGGATTATCCGCCAGAAAAAGCAAACCGCCCGTAAGGGTCTTTTCTATTCGTACAGACGAAGCTCGGGGACCCAGTAACTCTCTTACAAGCCGTTCCAGACCTCTGGCCGCCACAGGTTCATCTTCCACTATCAGAATATGCACGGGAAATCCCTCCTCTGTATTTAATCCGGTTCACCCAACCCCTTTCAGACGCATAAGATTCAAAGAGCCAGGAACCTGGAAAAGCTTCTTCCAGACGTGCCTTTACGAAACGGAATCCCAGCCCGCCGGATTCCGAGGCACTCTGCCGGCTCCCGTTATTTTCAAGAATACACTCTGTTTCCTCTCCGTTGACTGTTACACTGAGCCGGAATTCTCCTTTGTTCATTTCGTGAAACCCATGCCGTATACCGTTTTCCACAAGGGTATGGAGAATCAGGGGTGGTATAAGCAGACCCTCCGTTTCCCCTGCAACTACTAATGAAAAATCAGCTTCCCTGCGAAAACCCATCACATTCAAATGGTGCCTGCAGAGTCCGATTTCATCATTCAGGGGAATCAGCGATCTTCCGGAAACTGAAATCATGATCCTGAGTTCCGCTGCAAGGTTTTCAAGAAGGGAAACAGCGGCTTTGTGATCTTCCCTGAAAAGAAATACCGTTGCATTCAGAGAATTCATAAGAAAATGAGGTTCTATATTTTTTTTAAGGAGTTCCAGTTCAAGCACAGCTGATCTGAGTTCCTGTTCCTGAAGAAGGCGTCTGCTTTCAGCAGAGTGCCGGAGTGCAGTCTCTTTTTCAAGATACAGATTCCTCATCCTGCTCCCAAGTCCGAGGGACAGCAGACTCATCTCCACAGCAGAACCGATCTGCAGACTGTAAGCGGAAAAAATATTGGAAGGGAAGATTCCCATCCCTTTCAGTGAATAGACGATTACACTTCCAAGAAAAGTAACCCAGGCAATCAGAAAATACCCTGCATACACGTAACCATGCATAAGCGAAAATATGGCTGCAATGAATATCAGAACAGAGAAGCTGATAACAAGAAAGGCAGCAGCATTAATTGTATAATAATATGGCAGAAAAAAAGAAAGTACAGAAAGGGAAACCATTGCTGCCATCAGAATCCGGATAATCCTGTAAGTTTTAACAGAGATGTTTTTTATATTCAGAAAGTCCGCGGAAAAAGCAAGGGACCAGAAAAAAGTCCACCCGATGGTCACAGTTATACTGCGATTCTGCCACCAGACAGAATCTGGCCAGAGGAATTCAAAAGCAAGGCCGTCAAAAATCAGGAGCAGAAAACCAAAGCCGGTTATATAAAAAAAATAATACAGAAAACTCCGGTCATAAACCATAAAATACAGAATCAGATTATAAATCGCAAGTATTGTGATAATACCGTAATAGACTCCGTGAAACAGCATCTCAGTTCTGTCATTCTGATGGAGTGTTTCCCTGGTGAGGATTCTGACAGGATAATCATGGGATCCTTCTGTGCGGATTCTGAAATACAGAACAGTATCTGAATAACTGTTCAGCTCCACAGGGAAAATAAGAGTATGATGCGGAAAAGGTCTCTCACGGAAAGGAATCATATCCCCTGCCCGAAGGTGCACCATCTGACCGGAATCCTTCCGGTAATACATTTCTGTATAATCCAGAAGCGGATAAGTAAACTGAATCAGCTGTTCTTTACTTTCTGTTTCTTCCGTTAACCGGAATTTTAACC
>CAZQKZ010000007.1:69728-117462 GCA_964594095.1 uncultured Leptospiraceae bacterium
ACAGACTTCGAAAAACCGAAATTCGGCACACCGCTTCCAGATAACTGATATTTACGAAAGGAATCCGAAACCTCTGCTTCTTCGAAACTCAGGGTTCCCTGCGAATCTTCCAGATACTCAAAAATCCGGTAGGGATTCTGCGTGTTATCAGAATAGAGCGGTGTAAAGGCAATATACAGAAAAAGTATAAAATATAACCTTTTTTTCATGTTTACGTTCACAGCGTCTCTGATTATCAGCAGCCATGAATAAAATGCAATCACATTCAGATTTCCGGCAGAATAGTTTTTTTTAACCTTTTACCGCAATGGACTCTTTGGTTGGCCCCTCCGATCATCTATTCCGGATTAATATATACATTGATAGTTCTTTATTTCCACAAAAAGGTCATTTTTTCGTTTACAGAGTGTCCGGGGGAGGTATATTTAATCAAATCTGCCTTTGGCAAAAAATGGATACCAATTTAAATTTAGTATAAATATATTAGTATTCTGTGCCATCGGACTGGGTTCTTTTCAAAGGAGATTTTGTCGGAGGGCTTCGTAACGGGTATCCTCTATCTGGGAAAAAAAATGAAAGCTGAACTGATGAAACGATTATTTCGTGCCGTAGCGGAGGAAGATTTGGAGAGTGCTGGTAGAATCTGCCGTGCTGTTGTCTCCGAAGAGCGTGGGAAAGGTCACGAAGAACTGGCTTCCCGTTTGGAAAAGATTCTCGATACAAAAACCGAAACGCAAACAGAGAAGTTAAAAAAGGAAAAGCAAAGCCCTTCAGGGATGGCTTCCTTACCAGAAAAAATCCACAACGAACTATATACTTTGATTCCGTATGAGTCTCTCAGGCATCATATGGTATTGCCCGATTCGGTTGAAAAAAGACTCCGGCGGATCGAGGTCGAATATACCAGAAAGGAACTTCTGGCCACCTACGGTCTGAAATCCAGAAAAAAGATTCTTCTCTATGGAAGTCCCGGAAATGGTAAAACACTAAGTGCCGAGAGATTAGCCTGGAATACAGGGCTTCCTCTCGTGAAGGTTCGTTTTGATTCTCTAATCTCATCTTATCTTGGGGAAACGGCCTCGAATCTTCGTAAGCTTTTTGAACTATTTAAAGAGAAACCCGTAGTTTTATTTCTTGATGAGTGCGATAGTATTGCCCGCTCCCGAACGGAAGGGAATGATGTGGGGGAGATTCCCCGTATTGCGAATGTCCTTTTGCAGTTTCTTGAAGAATACGATTTGCCTGGAATCCTTGTTGCGGCAACAAACCTGGAGCAGACCCTGGACACCGCTTTCTTTCGTCGTTTTGATGATATCTTTCAATTGCCAAAGCCAGGTTCGGAGCAAATTCGTGGTCTCCTGAAAATGGCTCTCTCCTCCTTTGATTTGTCAAGGAGTATTAATTGGAAAGAGATCATTCGAAAATTGGAAGGGAAATCAGCTGCTTTTATAGAAAAGGCCGCCCATGATGCAGCCAAGAATGCGATCTTCCATGACCGACGCATGGTTACACAGGAGGATCTGGAGCTTGCCATCAGCGAACTGCATGATACGAAGGAGTAAGCTCTATGCCTCCAGAGTTTCCGCACCTTCCACTTCCTCTTGTTCTAACCGATCGTGCGAAACTGCGCGGTGGCGGACAAAAAACGGAAGAACAAAAGCGAATTGAAAAAGATCGCCGTGGGCATGTTGATAAACTGAGGCGTGCGTTAACCGGAACCCAGAATGCCTATTTCGCATACAGGGAACTCAGGAGGGAGAAGGGTTATCCAGATTTCGAAGCGGGAGTTCCCCTGCTTCTGCGCGTAGAAGAGGACATTGATCTTGATTTCCTTCGTTCGGCTTTTAACTTCGAGGTTGTTTCGCAGCAGGAAGATGGGTTTGTGATTGTATCTGCCGAGGATCTGAGCTTTGAGAAGCTGAACCTTGCCCTTGATTTGTTTTTGATAGAGGAGCGGGGAGGTGGGAATGCCGGTAAACTTTACGAAATTATCGAAGATCTCGATCTGGAACATCGATTTCAGAGAATTGTCGATCCCTCGCTAAAAGATCGCTGGCAGGAAATTCTAAAGCTACCCTTTATTATCGTGGATCTATCCATTGAATGTCTTGGTGAATTGCCGGACTTGCGCGACCCGCCGGCGATTGATGCTTCCGACTCTGAAGATGACCGCATTAAGAAAGAAAGGTCTTACGGAAAGAGTATCGCTATCTTTCATACGAAACTGCATGAATTTTATGAAGAGTGGGATGCAAAGAAATCAAAACGAGCATCCGAAATCAATTCCTTGGTAACGCATCATAACGGTGAATACATTGATACCTTCGAGGATTCTCAGAATGACTTCCCGGATAGTTTTGTTGTGCGTGTGAAAATACCACCTTCGGGCTTACTTGATATCATATACTCCTATCCATATCTTTTTCAGGTATCCGAGAGTGACCCTGTGGAGACCACTGAGCTTCCTGAAAAAACCGGATCCCAACAGCAATTTGAGGTTCTTCCTCCGAATCGGGATGCCCCGGTGGTATGCTTAATTGATAGTGGAGTTCAGGAGAATCATCGTCTCATCCGGCCCGCTGTGATTCACACAGATTCCATATGCCTTCTTCCCGGAAAAGATATATCTGATGTGGCCCTTTATGTCAAAGGCGGGGGGCACGGAACCAGGGTTGCCGGGGTCCTTCTTTTCCCGAACGGGATTCCAGCGGAAGATTCTTACCAGCTTCCCTGTCGCGTGATCAATGCAAGGGTTCTGGATCATGAAAACCAGCTGCCGGAAAACCTGACACCATCCAGGTATCTAATAACAATTATAAATAAATATAAAAAAGAAAATGAAGTCATCTTTTTCAACCACTCCATAGCCTCGAAGAGGTGGGCTTATCGTAAATTCATGTCAATCTGGGCGACCCTTATGGACAAGCTTTCCCATGAAGAGGAAGTCCTTTTTATTCAGGCAGCGGGAAACATTCATCCGGAGATCGTTCATAGAAAAATTACGAATGGAGCGGAGTATCCGGAATATCTTATGGAAGACGAACACCGGATTCGCAATCCCGCCCAGAGCCTCCACGCCCTGACAGTGGGCGCGGTCTCACCCGAAGAATTTCGAGATCCACCTTTCTTTTCGGTCGGTAAAAAAAATAGTCCCTCATCCTATACTTCAGCAGGTTGGGGGATCTGGAACTCTGTCAAACCCGATGTCGTGGATATTGCCGGGGATTATATCTATCATTCGGATGGACAGCAAAGAAAGATCGCATCTGACCTCTGTCTGGATGTACCGCGAAGCACCCTGCATGGAGGCCCGGAACATGACAGGACATCCGTCGGCACTTCCTTTGCAACTCCGCGGGTATCTGCCCTCGCCGCATCCATTAAAATGATTTTACCTGACGCTTCGGCTCCACTTGTGCGGGCGTTGATTGTTCACTCGGCCACCATTCCCGATTCCTTAAAAGATTGGGAGCATGAAACAGTGCTCCGGACGGTTGGTTATGGAATTCCCGATTGGGAACGAGCACTGGAAAATACAGAGTACCGAATCACTCTTGTCTCCAGCGAGCTGCAGACTGTCAAAGCGAAACAGGTCCAGATCTTTCAAATTCCTATTCCATCAGAACTAAGACGGGCGGGCCTTGAAGATGTCTGCAGAATTACCGTCACTCTGGCTTATACCGCCTTGCCGCGGCGCACCAGAAGAACCTATCGTTTTTATAACTCTGTTTGGGTAGACTGGTGCGCAAGCAAGCAGGGAGAAAGCTATCAATCTTTTGAAAACAGAATGATTTACTCTCCCTCCGGCACCGAAAAGGATGGGTTAAAAGGATTCCCTTGGTTTATCGGCGAAGCCGTAGATGATGGGGCTATAACAGGAATTCGTCGTCAAAACAGCTCTTTGCAGAAGGATTGGGCAAAGATTCCTGCTTACAATATGCCTTCCGATTTTTGTGTGGCAGTGCGCGGTCATAAGGGATGGGATAGTGACCCTGAATCGGTGGCGAAATACGCTCTTGTTGTGACCATCGAATCGGTCGAAAAAAAGATTCCTGTTTATGTACCGATTCAGAATGCACTGATCGCTCTGCAGGAGCAGATACAACTCAAAAGTAAGATTCGGATAAAGATATGAGTCCAGGAACAGTATAACTCGTTTAAGGTAAAAATTAATATAAGGTAACTTTGTTTTATACATTACATGAATCCGCACCCTTTTTTCTATAAATATTTTAATTCTCCAACCGAATAGTTTTTTTTCCTTTTTTTTTCTGGTTTCCCATAATGACATTATGGGAATTCAGATTCATCAGATACTCCCGGTTTTATTGATATTTTCAGTGCAGAAATATCCGAAACAATGGAGTCCTGCATATATCAAACTCTCTGTGCACATTCGTGACCTCCTGAGAAACCCTGAACCCTTCTGCCTCTCACAGAGGACACAGGGATGCACGGAGTGGCCCATCCACACCCGCAATCATCCGCTCCAGATCCTCCGCATCGCGTCCTGTTCGCGCCGACTTTCGCCTTTCCATAAGATCCATAATGCTCTTCACGTTCTTTTCGATCTCGGATTTCAGAGCCACTTCGTGCGGCGAATTTTGATCAATGCGATGAATGGGGAGCTGTATCAAATACTGAAATATAAATCTCAAGTATCCACCGCGATATGCAGAAGAGAGATTTGAATAAAAAAAAGTTATAAGTCTACAGTTTAAAATCCCTAAAAGATAATTTTCAGCCGAAATCAGAATATAAGCCGTATTAACACAATACATACCACCATACGGATCAACAGCAAAGTTACCCCTTAATGAAATATCAGGGAGCATAAATTTGGGCTTATTAAACTCCTCATAATAATCAATTGAATCCTGTAATTCATACCATTCATAAGAGCCAGGTTTTCTGCCTTTCCATTCTTTTCCTGCAGGCCAATCCTTCGGTTTAGGTTTAAGCTGGACCTTATACTGAGTTAGATGATTCAGGATCGCGGGAAATTCCTTGATTTTGATACCGCGTCTTGCAAATATTAGATACTTATTCGCTGCCGGTTTCTCGTAACGTTTAATATCTCGACCTGCAAGGAATGGTTTGATGATCTCTGCACTTTTGGGATCTTCTGCAATGAGTCTCTCTCTGGTTTCGCTATCGATGACAAAGGCCTCATTGAGTCCAGTAAGAACACCACGATAAATTTTATTCTCCACATACTCGCCCAGCGGAACACCAGCGGACTTGATCTTGTCAAACAGCGCTGCCGACTTTTTATTCACAAGACTCCAGCCGCCGTCGTTTAGCGATTGCAGTTCTATGGCAAAGCTGTGTCGTTTTACCTCTGCTGCGAGTGAATCGAATTCCAGAGACTTTATATTTACGGCGCGAAACTCTTTTTTGGGCGCCGCTTTTTCCATGCGCAGGATCATGGGGTAGGTGGTGGCATTTTCAAAAACCGGAAGGTCGCCAAAGTCAATGATCTCGGTAACACTTTGATTTTTAATCCATTTGCGCAGATTTTCACCGTAACCGGCCCGCATCCATTTGTTGGCCACGTTGATTCCGTAATGTCCGCCGGGTTTTAATAACCCCATGCTTCGTTCTATAAAATAGGTATAGAGATCGGCGGTGCCGGCAAAAACGCCTGGATATTTTGTTTTAAAATATTCTTTATAATCGCCGAGTGACTCCTGCCGAACATACGGTGGATTTCCAATAATCGCGTCGAATCCGGATGATTGAGTATTTGACGAGGTCCGAAAAACATCGGGGAATTCACGCGCCCAGTCGAATGGTCTTATACGGCGGGCTTTTGCCGGATCGTTAAAAAGATCGGCGATCCCGGGAAAGTCGGACGACACGAGGGCATTTCCGCAGCGGATATTGGCAGAGAGATCGGGCAGGGCTCTCTCTTGAATGAGACTGAGCTGAGTGTTCAGAGATTCACCTGTCTCTCCCTCAAGAACCTTAAGAAGCAGTGAGAGCTTCGTTACCTCCACCGCCTGTTCATCTATATCTGTACCATAGATATGATCAATCAGAATCCGCTTTCGCTCCTGCGATGTAAGCTTCCACTCGCCGTTTGCGCTTAATATAGAGGAGAGGATTTCCGCCTTTGGATAGTTTCTCAGGATTTGCGGAAGTATAATTTGTTAAATACCAGTCAAGAAGATGCTGATAGGCCTGAATCAGAAATGTGCCGGAACCACAGGCCGGGTCAAGTATACGAAGAGACCCTCCCCCGGTTATCTCGGTTCCCTGTTCTTTGCCGTTTGTTTTGGTGTTGTGTTTCAGTGCCTCTCGGACTGAAATCAGGTCCGCTGGTTTTTTATTCAGCAGCAAAGGATCAAGCGCAGCTTTTACAATATAATCCACAATAAAAGTCGGAGTGTAAAAAACACCACCGGCTTTCCTGACCTCGGGTTTCTCTTCAATTTTCGCTCGATGGCCCGCGGAAAGGCTTATAACCTTACCCAGGAATTTTTCATAGATCTGACCCAGAATATCCGAAGGGATCTGCGAAAAAACAAAGGAGGAGTCCGGATAGTAAAGATGAAGAATAATATCTTTTAACACTTTGTCATCTATGGAAAGGTTGACAGATAGCATATCGGGTTTTCCTTCCCTTCCCTTTTCTTCTGAAAAATGAAAAAGACCAGAGTTATAGCGTTCGTCTGCTTTTCTGTAGAGGACTTTAAGTTTATCATATGCACCTGGTCCGGAAACTGTCTCTTTCAGTATTCCGTAAGGTTCCAGTCCCCGATCTTCACAGATACGAAGAAAAACAATCCGGTCAATGGTCTTTTGTACTGCATCATTCAGTTCAGGTTCATTTAGATTTCCATTTCGCAGTGCAATGTTTGATGCGAGCAGGTCGCGCCACCCTTCGATTTCTTTTAAGAAAGCTTTGTCGATTGTCTCGGTCCCTTTCTTGCGGTCGTCGTTCTCTATAAAGCGATGAAACGATCCTTTCATTACAGCGTCTTTGGAAAACACAGAGGCAATCTCATCCCAGCGCGATTCATATTCATCGAAACGACAGTAGAATACCCGCGCTATGGCCGCTTTATCGCCTTTGACCGGTCGAATGCGGCAATCATAAACGGCAAACTCTTCAAAATCAGTAAGAACCGAAATCGGAAGCTTTGCTGACCATCCATAACGACGCAGCTGAAAGGCAGGGCTTTGATCATCTTTAATATTTACAGAAGGCTTTTTTGCTTCGAGAAAAAAGATCCGTGTTCCACCTACCCGAAAACTGTAATCCGGGGCCTTCAGTCCGCCATCAACCTCAATGGCATCCTCATGGATCACATCCTTCATCCACTCGGCATAACCCTGGGAGTTATCGATATCCCAGCCAAGGGCCTTGAAAAAAGGATCGATGAACTCCCGACGAACCTGAGTCTCGTTGTATTTTCCGGAGCGGTAATTTTCAATATTGTCCCTGAATCGGTTTACGAGGTTACGGATAGAATCGGGAAATGCAGTCATTGTCAGAATTTTATCCGTTGTATGAATAATGCAAGGAATTTATATAAGGGAAATGCGTTCCTGAGTGTGCTCCCACCCGAACCCGTTAAATCCATTGACAGCTGAGTATTTCAATGCAAAATGAAACTATGAAACGACTGTCTCTTACCGTGGATTATGCATTCAAAAAATTCTTTGTGGATAATCCGGGCAAGTGTTTCATCGGGCAGAGAAGTTAATGTGGAAATGCAGGCCCATGAATCTCTGCCGGAAATTTTTTTCTTTACCGGTCACTGGCTTCTCTGTTATTCTGCACAGAATATCAGGGAAGGTACAGATGTTCAGCGGAATAATTGAAACAATGGGAACGGTAAGCCGGATTGACCGGAACGGTGGAAACAAAACTTTTTTTATTGAATCCCGGCTTACACCGGAGCTTAAAGTCGATCAGAGTGTAGCTCACAACGGTGTCTGTCTTACGGTAGAAGAAGTCTTAAAGGAATCCGGTATGTACCGGGTCACTGCAATCGATGAGACCCTTTCCAAGACGATGCTTGGCCAGGTTCAGGAGGGAGATCCTGTGAATCTGGAGAGGTCAGTGGGCGGAGACATCCGCTTTGACGGCCATTTTGTTCAGGGGCATGTAGACTGCACCGGAACGGTGGACGATATTTCCCAGAAGGACGGCAGCTGGGAAATCTGGATCCGCTTTCCCGCTGCGGATGAACCTCTCGTAGTGGACCGGGGTTCTGTGGCACTGAACGGCATCAGCCTTACCATTGCACGCACCGATCCTGAAAATCACAGGCTTATGGTGGCAATCATTCCTTACACTTATGAAAATACAAATATCAGCCGGTGGAAAAAAGGAGACTCTGTGAATATTGAATACGATATTCTCGGTAAGTATGTTCTGAAAATAGTTCAGAAAATGAAAGTTTAAGCAGTACGCTGCAGGCTGTGCATAATGAAAATCCCCCGCTATATTAAAGATGGTTATGATCCTGAATTTATTTTTGATACGGTAATCATCGGCGGAGGGATCACCGGACTTGCCACAGCAAGGGAAGCAGCCCTTCGCGGACTGAAGACCATTGTAATTGAAAAAAAGGATTTCGGATGGAGCACCAGTGCAGCAACCTCTAAAATGCTGCATGGCGGACTTCGCTACCTTGAAAATTATGAATTTTCCCTTGTGCGGGAATCTCTCAGAGAAAGACGGATTATGGGCCTTATGGCATCTCATCTTGTCCGCCCCCTCCCTTTTATTTTTCCGGTTTACCGGAATACAAAACCCAATGCCCTTCTTATGGGTCTGGGTCTGAGTTTTTATGATCTTCTTGCCTTCGATAAAAATAAAGGGGTTCCGCATGAAAACAAAGTTACTTCCTCAGTCCGGCTCAGCCGCAGGGAAGTCCTGGACCTTGAACCCTCAGTTCCTTCAGAAAATTTAAAGTCCGGATTTCTGTTTTATGATTACCAGAGTCTGTATCCGGAAAGGCTGAGTCTTGCCTTTCTGAAATCCGCTGTACAGTCGGGGGCCCGCTGCTCCAATTATACTGAAGTCACTGGTTTTAAAAAGGATTCCCGCGGTATGGTGTGTGCAGTAACCGTTCGTGATGTGCTCAGTTCTCAGGAATTTACTGTAAAAGGAAGAACTTTTATAAACGCTGCCGGCCCCTGGACGGACTCTGTTCTGGAACTTCTTACAGGAAATCCGGAATCAGCAGTGCAGAGGTCTCAGGGGATCCATATTCTTACCAGGAGCCTTTTTCAGAAAAGAGCGGTTTTTTTCCGCCATCCTTCCGGCCGCCATTTTTTTGTAAATCCCTGGATGGGCTACTCTCTGATTGGGCCTACTGATACTCCATTTCCAGGTCACCCGGATTCTCTTAAGCCGGAGAATCCGGACATACAGCAGCTTCTGAGCGATGTCAATGATATGATCCCTGACGCGCATCTTACATTTAATGATATTTATAATATTATAATCGGTATAAGACCTCTGGTTTCTTCCGGCAGACGGGGCGGCGGAACCTACAGGACATCCCGCAGACACGAAATCACTGATCATAAAAACGGCGTAATTACGGTCGCAGGGGGAAAGTGGACCACCTCGAGGGGTCTGGGAGAGGAAGTCATTAAAAAGCTTCTGAAAACGCAGCCAATGCGTAACAGAAGCATCCCTGATGCAGACAGCAGTAAAACAGTTCTGTTCGGTGCCCCCCCTCTGCATTCTTCGCCTGCAGCATTTCTGAAACAGGAACTGGAAGTGTATCCGCAGCTGGTACTGGATGATTCCATCCGTAAAAATCTTATACTTTTATACGGAAGTGAACACCGTGAAATTCTGGATATTGTACTGCATAACCGGGATGCGGGCGCAAGGCTACAGGATTACTCACCCGAAGATGCGGAAGCAGGACTGATTCAGGAACATGATATTATAGCTCAGGTGATTTTTGCCGTTAAGTCAGAGTCTGCCTGCACGCTCGAAGATATTCTGTGCAGAAGAATGAGTATCGGAACAAGAAAAAGGCCTTCCCTCTCCGCTCTGGAAAAAGCAGCTGCGGCGGCAGGATCACTTCTTGGATGGAGCGCAGCCGGGCAGAGAAGTCAGATCGATCAGGTGCTCAGACGGTTTCCCTGATGACGGCGCACAAACGCATCCAGCTCAGGATAAATGCCTCCGAATGCTCCGTTCGACATAACAAGAATCACATCGCCTCTTTGGTGCTTTCCGGCTGAATCGCTGCCGGCCAGCCGGATTTTTTTCCGGAAAAGGTCAAGCAGTTCCGCCGGATTTTTACCGTAAACCGCAGTCTTTCCCTGTGATTTAAGATCCGAGATGATTTTTTTAACATTCAGTTTTTCAGATCTGTTTACTTTATTTATATTAAATACTTCTGAAATCCAGACTGAATCAGCTCCGGCGAAAGCACCGGTATAATCCTGCTGAAACACGGCTCTGTGAGAACTCGCGGATCTTGGTTCAAACAGAGCATGAATCCTGTATCCGGGATAGGCATCTCTAACTGCATCAATCGTTGCCTTTACCGCAGTGGGATGATGGGCAAAATCCTCCATCAGTATAATTTCACTTCCGGAAGAAGAAACCGCCTTTTCGCGGATCTGCTGCCTGCGCATTACACCCGGGAAAGTCTGCAGAGCTTTTATGATTTCTGCAGGGGGGATTCCGATTCTGAGGGCGATATTCACAGCACCCATTGCATTTGATGTATTGTGATTTCCGATTAAGGAAAAGTCTTTCACTTCGCCAAGTCCGTCAAAGTTCACCGCTGTGCCGTTTCTGGAAAATCCCCGCAGTTTATCGCCGGATGATTTTTTAACTTTTTTTCGGGATGTACCATAATAGAGAATATCAGAATAACTGAAATTTTCTGTTACGCTCATTACACCCTGATCATCCCGGCATGCGGATACAAGACCTTCCGACGGAATAATCCGGAGCAGCCTGCGGAAGGCAGTTTTATAAGCCTCAAAGTCAGAGTAGATGTCCGCATGATCATACTCAACAGAAGTTAAAATCAGATATTTCGGCCTGTAATGAAGAAATTTGGGATGTTTATCAAAAAAAGCAGTATCGTATTCATCGCCTTCAATCACAAAATACTTCGCCTTGGCGGAAGGTACCCGGAAGCCTTCCATTCCGTCAGCCCTTACTCCTCCGGCAATCAGCCCTGACTCTGTTCCCGATGAGGAAAGTATATGATCCATTAAAAAACTGGTGGTGGTTTTTCCATGAGTTCCGGCAATAACTATAACTTCCTTTCCTTTGAGGAAAAACTCTCTGATGGCTCCGGCCATGCTTGTGTATTCAAGTCCCAGATTCAGGATTTTCTCGACTTCCGGATTCCCGCGGGAAATGGCATTACCGATGATATACAGATCTGCTTTGCCGATGTTTTTTTCACTGTAGGGGCTTGCCTCAATTCCCCATTCACGAAGCCGGTCCGACATGGGAGGATACAGATTCTGGTCTGAACCTGTTACAGTATGACCCTTTTTTTTCAGCATCGCAGCAAGATTTCCCATTGCTGTTCCGCCGATTCCGGTAAGATGAATTTTCATTGTGTTAACCTGCCTGGTATTATAAGTCCGTCAGTAAGTCCGCAGTATCTGTACAGCCTGGAGAAGGTTAAATAAAATAAGAAAAACGGTTAACGGAAGGAGCAGGATGATCCCGGCAAAGATCCAGAGAGACCAGGACCGCATTATACTGAATCCGTAGTAATCTGCATTCAGTTTCACTGAATAAACCGTATACACACCGGCAAAAAGAAAGACTGCAGCATAACCGGCCGCAGAATGCAGAAAAAAAAGCGGAGCAGCCGAAAGAACCGGAAAAGTAAGAAAAAGTGAAATATGTTCCGGCACGGGTTTTTCAGGATCCTCAACAGAAGGACCTTTGTACGCACCAGCCAGCCGGTCAAATACTGCGGCCAGTATACTTAAAAAGACAGTAAGCGCAGCAGGGAAAAAAACTCCGGAAGAAAATGAAAAATCAGCACGCAGAAGCCTGGGCAGAGAAAAAAAACTGAAAAATGTAATCAGAAAGAGAAACGGAATATGGTATTGTATGAAGATGCCGGAAGCTGTTCTGTAACCGGATCTGCGAAAGGTATCGGATGCAGCAGCAGGTGATTCAAAGATGGCTGCCAGATAACGCAGGAACGGACTGTTTTTCAGCATACAGAATCAGAGAAAAATAAATGGTTACCGGAAGTCAAGAAATATCACTTGTAATTCAGACAATCTGCAGGCATACAGGCTAAGAGCCGGTTCCAAAGCCGTCTCTTTCAGGTCAGGAGGACCTTGCGCTGCGGATTTTTCAGCCGAAAACTGAGCTAAGGCGTGCGGAGAAGGGTAAAATGAACATTGTAATCTTTACGGACACATATCTTCCGAAAATCGACGGGGTTGCTATATCTGTTTCAAATTTTATGAAGTATATGGTCCCGGAAGGTCACCGGTTCCTGATTTTCTGCCCCTCCTACGCAGGTACAGAGCGAGAGGAAACAGTCAGCGAATCAGTGAAAATCATCAGATTTAAAAGTGCTCCGCTTCCCTCCTATCCCGATATTAAAGTAGTTATACCATCACACAGGCGGATCCGGAAGGCCCTTGAGGAATTCCGGCCGGATATTATTCATTTCCAGACACCGGGAATGCTTGGTCACTATGCAGTGCTTGCGTCTCACCTCTACAGCATTCCCTGTACCGGAACATATCATACTCTGGTTTCAGAGCAGGATATGTATCTTTCCCTGTACAGACTGCTCCGGATGGACAGGATCCTCAATTATTTCCGGACAGGCCGGAAAATCAGAAAAAATCTGAATAAAATTGAACGTAAAAGCGTAAAAAGTATAAAAAAAAGAGTTATTCTGGGCCTGGCAAATATGCTCTACGATCAGGGCGAAATGATTATAAGCCCCAGTCAGCTGATCCGGAAAGAGCTTCAGAGCTACGGTGTCAGAAAGCCGGTTGTCACTGTTTCCAACGGTCTCGAACTTGACAAATTCAGTTCTGAACCAAGGAAATTTCCAGGTAAAGCACCCCGTCTGCTTCATGTAGGCAGAATTTCATACGAAAAAAACTGCGAAGTCATTCTGAAATCCTTCGCTCTGATTCTTGAAAAAATTCCGGACGCAGTCCTCAGCATTATCGGAGACGGACCTGCCCTGCCTTCTCTGAAAATCGAAGCAAAGCAGCTTGGGATTGATTCCAAAGTCAGTTTTCCGGGTTTTATTAAACACGATGACCTTCCCGAAACCTACCGGAATCACGATATTTTTCTGACTGCATCCACTATGGAAACCCAGGGACTTGTGGCTCTCGAATCAGCAGCCTCCGGTCTGCCTCTTGTGGGCGTTGATGCCTATGCTCTCCCTGAAATCATCGTTGATGGTCATAACGGATTCATCGCACCCCCAGGCGACCATCAGGAGATTGCAGCTGCAGCCATCCGTATTCTGACAGACCCGGATCTTTACGAAGTCTTCTCGGAAAACAGTATATCGGTTGCCTCCGGTCATGATATAAAAGCCTGCTCCCGTAAGCTGGAAGAAACCTATAAAATGGTTATTGACAGTTTTAACCGGCACTCCACAGTAACCGAACACGGCTGACCGGGGGATGGCTGCAGGTGCTTGAAAAATTTATTAAATATACATTATTTTTATCTGCATCATTTATCACACTTACCGGATGCCGCGAAGCTGTAAACGAGCGGCTGATTATCGGTACAAATTCCTGGCAGGGTTACGAACCGCTTTATCTGGCTGAGCATCTTGGCTATTATCCAGGTAAGAGTGTTAAACTCGCACAGTTTCTTTCCACCAGCGATGTTATGAAAGCTTTTCGCAATGGTACACTGCACGGGGCTGCTGTCACACTCGATGAAGCCATGACCCTTGCAGATGAAGGATTCCGTTTCAGGATTGTTGCGGTCCTCGATATATCAGCAGGTGCCGATGCCATTGTGGCAAAGAAAAATTACTTCACGCCTGCCGATCTGAAAGGAAAAAGAATCGGCGCGGAACAGGGAGCCCTTGGTGCTTACATGGTGGCCCGCGCTCTGGAAACGGCAGGCCTTTCCGAAAACGATGCTGTAATTGTACCGGTCGAACCCGGAAATCATAAAGAAGTTTTTGTTTCCGGTAAAGTAGATGCTGTTGCCTGCTATGACCCCGTCCGGTTTGATCTCGTGGCTAATCACGGAGGAAATATTGTTTTTGACAGTGCCTCTATTCCCGGAGAAATTCTGGATGTCCTTATAATAAACGAAAAATACATAAGCACCCATAAAACCCAGATCCGTTCTCTTCTTACAGGCTGGGCAAAGACTGTGCAGCCTGAGATATTTTATAAAGCAGAGAATCTGGAATTCCTTGCAGAACGTCTGAATCAGACGGTTCCGGATCTTGAACAGAGTCTGTCACTGATAAGAATTCCCGGAATCACGGAGAATTATAAAATGCTGTATCCGGGTTACCACACGAATATCACAGCAGCGGGTACAATGAAAAAACTTGGTCCGGTAATGAAACGGAATCATCTGATAAGCCCGGATGCTGATTTTTACACAGCACCGGAATCTTTTATTGACGACAGTTTTATTAAATATCTGTACAATAATCCCCGCGTTTACAGAAAACAAATGAACGGAGTCAGCTCAGATGCTTCGGTTCACTGAAATCCCGATTCGTTATTCAATACCGGGAGTCCTTATATTTTTCTTTATTCTTATTACCGGATTCACAGGTATCAACACATGGGTCTCAGCTCAGAGGAAATCCGAAGAGCAGCAGCTGCGCTATGTAAGCCGCAGGATGGTGGAACTTCAGGGTTACATTGAAAACCTGGCACTTGCAAAGAATGAAACCGAAATACAGAGACTTCTGTCGTTTGTAAGCACTCTCAGCAGCATTGAATACTCATTTGTAACTGACGACCAGGGCCTTGTTATCTATTCTCCCCGCAGAGCTTATCTGAATAAAAAACTCAGAGATATTCTGCCTGAAGCTGCTGTCTCACGCATTACCGCATCCATGCAGAATCCCGGAGGAGAAGTGGTCCTTCTGGAAGACCGTGACCATATTGCCGGTGTTTTTCCGGTTTTTCTGGCTGATCCTGCCAATCGCATCAGATCCCGTAAAAAAGGATTCTATATAGAGCTACATTATATCGGCGGCGACAAAACGGAAACGGCTCTCGAAAACCTGCAGCGTTCCCAGATTCCTGTGATTGTATTTGTTCTTTTCCTTACGCTTACAGGCATTTTCTTCTATTACAGACTGAATAAACGGCTTACGGTAATCATTCATACAACAGACCATCTGGCTAAAGGGAATCTGGATTTCCGGACCGGGCTGGAAGGGAATGATGAACTGGCGGTTCTCGGGCGCTCTGTCGATAAAATGGCGGCAAGCCTGAAAGAATCCAGAAATCAGATCCAAAGGCAGAATGAGGATCTTTACAAAACCCTGAAGCTTCTGGAAGAGCGTTCCCGTCAGATTGAAGAAATTTACAGTACTGATCCCCTCACAGGACTTGCGAACCGGAGCAGGCTTCAGCAGGACCTTCTGAAAAAAAACAGTGCTGCCATCGCTCTGATAAACATTGACCGGTTCAGCGAAATCAATGATTTTTACGGCAGCCAGATCGGAGATCAGGTGATCCGGGCCATCGGAAGCAGATTAACGCAGATACTGCATGGATTCAGCCTGAGTCTGTATCACCTGCAGGCCGATGAGTTCGCAGTTCTTTCCAGTGATTACACCACTCTTGAATTCACTGAAATCACCCGGACGATTATTGCGAATCTGCAGAGCAGGGAATTTCAGATTGAAGGCCAGGAAATACCGGTAAATGCAACCGCAGCTATCGCCACATCAGATTCAGGACGCGATATCATGGCCGCAGCGGATATGGCCCTTCGCTATGCAAAAAATGAACATCAGGATCTGATTCTGTTTACAGAAACACTGTTTTTATCAGAAACACATCAGAAAAACCTGTACTGGACATCCAAGATCCGGAAAGCGCTCGCAATGGACCGGATCATGCCGTTTTATCAGTCCATTTCAGATAACAGAACCGGTGAAATCAGTAAATATGAGTGCCTGATCCGGATGGATGACCCTCCTGGACCGGAAATCTCACCATCAGAATTCATAGATATTGCAAAAAAAACAAGAATTTATCCGCTGCTTACTAAAATTATGATAGAAAAGACATTTCGTTTTTTTCAGAAAAACGGTCTCTCCTTTTCCGTGAATCTTACTGCAGAAGATATACGCAATCAGGGCACCACGGATTTTCTGTTCCGGAAAATAAGAGAGTTCGGGCTTGGAAACCGTCTGACCATTGAAATCGTGGAATCAGAAAGTATCCAGAATTTTAAAAATGCAATGGAATTTATAAAAGCACTGAAGGCGGAAGGGTGCTCTCTCGCCATTGACGATTTTGGTACGGGATACTCCAATTTTAATTACCTTCTGCAGCTTGACCCCGATTATATAAAAATCGACGGATCACTGATTCAGCAGATCAATTCAAATCCGCAGGCAGCCATGATCATAGAAATTATTGTTGAATTTTCAAAAAGAAACGGAATCCTTACGATTGCAGAATTTGTTTCCGATGCGGAAATCCATGAATCTGTTAAAAAAATGGGAATAGATTTTTCTCAGGGGTATTTCATTGGTAAACCGGACCGGTTTCTGAAAACCGGACCGGTCTGAATCAGAAATTATTTCACTGCAGAGGATTTCACCTGAAAATGCAGTTCCAGGGTATCGTTCACAGAAGCCACAAGACCGCCGGCAACTTTGGGAGCCTGCAGCCCGTTCGCAGAAAATGATGTCATTACTTTTCCGGCAGCGGAATATCCTTCGCCTTCCGCAGTGAAAACCACTTCCGTTTCCACCGGAGATTCCTTTCCGGCCACTTTCAGATTACCTTTTAGCAGAAGGCTGCCGCCCGCCACAGCTTTATCCCAGTCTGAAAGAGCAACCGGAGCCGAGACAAATTCCACAGAGTCGTGTTCCGGTCCGCCCAGGATACCAGCAGTATGAGCATCTCTTTCCGCTTCCCCGGAGCTGAAACCGCTCACAGGAACCTTAACCCGGATAACAGCCGCGGATTCATCCTTTGTTACTGTAAATTCGGATGTGCAGTTTTTACCGGTAACTGTCAGAGAGTTTACCAGAAACATACGTTTTCCTACCCGATAGGCTGTGCAGCTTTCTCCTGCTTCAAATACAGGTGTCTCGTCGACTGCGACTTCCCCGCAGGATACCGCCAGGGCTGCTGAAGCAGCGATGATCCCAGAAAAAATCAGTGTTCTTTTAAAAGATTTCATTCAAACCTCCGTTTACCGGCAATGTTACTGTTTCCCCCTGTCCGGTTCCAGCTTTTTTAAAGGGATTCTCTGTTTTTTAATGTAAAAAAGTGCTTACTGCTTGACATACCTTATGTGACATAATATCAATGAACAGAAATGGCGAAAAAAAAGACCAGTGGCCTTAAAAATCTGTTAAACAAAGCTGTACCAGTACAGCAGAAAAAACCGGCTGCAAAAAAAACCGGTTATGCAGAAATTCCGCTCAGCAACCGTTTTAAAAATCAGACTTCATATCTTCCCAACCACCCTGAAGAAAACAGACCCGCTGCCAAAAAAACCATTGCGAATGACAGATCCGCAGCCCTTTACACGAAGAAGGAAAACCCTTATTCTGAAACAGTTAAAGAACCGGAATCCGGCGGGATCACAAGACTCGGGGGCATAAAGAAAGCCGCGAAGCTTCTCCTCGCACTCGGAACAGAACAGGCGGCGGCAGTGCTTCGGGAAATGGACGACCCGTCTATAGAAAAACTGATTGCCGAAATCGCAGTTATTAAAAAGATTTCTGCCGAAGAAAAAAAGTCAATTTTAGAAGAATTTCATTCCGGACTGATGAAAGGCAGCGTTCTGGATCAGCCGGTCAGCGGCGGGCCCGATGCTGTGCGCGAAATGCTTACAAAAGGTCTTGGTCAGCACAAAGCGGATGAGCTTCTCTCCAGGGTGCACCGGCAGGACCTGAAACAGGATTTTAACTTTCTGGAACGCATTGAACCGGAAAGACTGGGATCCGCTCTGATTGCAGAGCATCCTCAGGTGGCAGCAGTGGCGCTGTCCTTTATACACCCGAAACATGCTGCGAGGGTTCTGAAAAGTCTTCCCGATGAATTCCGGAATGAAGTTGCCATCCGCATAGCAAGGACTTCGAATACACATCCGGATGCAGTCCTCCGGGTTGCTAAGGTTCTGCGCGAAAAATTTGAAAAAAGGCGCGAAGAGGAAATCTTCTCCGAAACCGGAGGAGCAGAGACTCTGGCCAGCATTCTGAATCATATGGACCGTTCTTCCGAAGATAATATTCTCGATGTACTGGGAGGAATGGCTCCCGACATTATGGAGAGCGTCCGCGAAAGACTTTATACATTTGAAGAACTTTATAATCTGGATCTTAAGGAAATGCGCTTCCTGCTTTCCCGGACCGATGATGAGCAGCTCCTTGCCACCGCATTAAGAGGTGCAGGCGAAGACCTCCGAAGGGCTTTTTTTAATGCCATGTCTCAGAACAGGGCTGCGGATCTTCTGGACCTTATGGAACATCAGGGAACTTTATCGGTAAGGAAAATCAATGAAGCCCGGTCTGTGATTCTGAATATCGCAAGGCAGCTCGAAGACGAAGGACATATTCTGATTAAGAAAGATAAGGATGAATATGTTTAAAAGCGGAGCTGCTGAATCCCTGCTGTTTTCTGTTCGAAATGTTTAATTACTGCCCGCAGCGGGCAGACCGGGTGTACCCATGTTCTGTCGGTTTCCATTATACTTTAGGAGTTCGCCGGAGTCTTTTCTTTTCTTCCATCATTACACTGTGAATATATTTAGATATTTTAATACCCCTGAAATTCTTTTCATTAATGATGTTTCATGGAATTTTCAGATACTGAATTCACTGTCCGGATGTTAAGTTTTTTTACTATTAAGAATTCTGCACATGACTTTCACCCATCTATTTTAAAAAAACCCATCATTTTCTGAAGCTGCTCTGCCTGACTGCTCATATCTTCGGAAGTTGCTGCAAGTTCTTCAGAAGCACTTGCATTTTGCTGAGTGATTGAATTCAAATGATCCATAGCATGGTTTACTTTGCCGGCTCCCGCTTCCTGGTTTTTGGATCCTGCTGCAATTCTGTTAACAAGCTCCGATGTATTATTAATTGATGGAACTATTTCATCAAGTAGTTTCCCTGCAATCTCGGACTTACCAACACTTATCAAAGCGAGTTTTCCAATTTCCTGAGAAGCGACCTGGCTGTGTTCCGCCAGTTTTCTTACTTCCGAAGCGACAACGGCAAAACCCTTGCCATGCTCTCCGGCACGCGCAGCCTCAATGGCGGCATTCAGAGCCAGAAGGTTTGTCTGATAAGCAATACTGTCAATAATGCCCACCTTCTCCGCAATGCTCCTCATTGCCGCAACTGTTTCTTTCACAGCCTCGCTGCCTGCAATCGCCTGCTTTGCAGCACTGGCCGCCATTGAATCTGTTAATCCTGCATCGGAAGAATTCTTTTCAATGGACTTCAGCATGTCCTCAACTGTAGCAAGCGTCTCTTCCACACTGGCTGCCTGGGCATTACTTCCCTGGCTCAGTGCCTGTGCAGTGTTGCTGACTTCACTGGATGCTCTGGAAAGATTCTGCATCGCTGTGTTTACCTCTCTGATGACCTGTAAAAGACGTGCACTCATCGTCTGCATGGAGACCATCAGAGTTCCGATTTCGTCTTTTCGCTTTGTATGAATATCAGACACCATGACGCTTAGATTTCCCGCAGCAACCAATTCTGCATGATCTGATGCTGATTTGATTGCTGCACCAATTCTTCGACCGAACAGGATGGATGCTGCTGTTGTCAATGAAAGCACGGCAAGGGATATTATGACAGCGATAATAATATCTTCTATAAGCTGATCCATGCTTGCTTTTTTCACTTCACTGGTCACTTTCTCTATATCATCTATATAATTTCCTGTCCCGATAACCCACTGAAATGGTTCAAATGCCAGTGTATAACTTCGTTTCAGCAGGAGTTTTGATGTGTCATCTTTTCTGGGAAACCAGTATTCGGTATACCCACCCCCGTTTTTTCCTTTGGAAATAAAATCCTTTATAAAATAGTTCCCTTTTTTATCCTTTGCGTCGATTCGGTTTTTCCCTTCGTCTGCCCTTCCCAGTAATACAATATTAGTTCCGTTATAATCATCTGCCCAGTAGTAACCATCTTTGCCGAATCTTAAATCGCGGAGCAGGTCAGCAGCCAGCTCTTTTCCTTCTGTCAGAGAGTATCTCCCTTTTTCAATGTCTGTATTGATTTTTCTAAGCAGACTCACCGCTGTTTCAACTTCGGATTTTGCCAGTTCATCGAAGTCTCTCAGAAGAAGTAATTCGGTTTCCCTGACTTTATTAGTGTGGTCCTCCCACTTTGAATAAATCATGAATCCGCTCAGAGTAATTGTGGTAACCAGACTGATTAGTGTGGATAAAGCAATAATTTTTACTGATATACTTCTCATACAGACCTATTATATAAAATGGTAACTTTTTCTGGATTTGGAACAATTTCCCTGAACTGATTGTGAAGCACCTGTATTCAGGGTCAACGTAAAAAAAAGATCTGTCTCTGGGCAGTGCTTATTTTTTCCGGAACCTGAATTTTTGACAGTAAGATTTGACTATATTTTATAGTGATGTCGTATCGTTCTGTAGTTATATTTACGTTTACACTGCAAATTATATAAAATTCATTCTACAGACTTCGGAAGACTGAATATCACAGAATTCCGGATCATGACGCAGATGGTAAAACAATGGGAAGCAATCAGGAAATCAGACTGGAGGGCCCAGGAATTATAAATTATAAATTATAATTTAAATATTTTAAACATACTGCGAAATGCTAATATTGCTCTAACATCGGATTCTGCAGGATTCTGAATGATGACCAGGTGGTCCGCTGGACTTATCATTCCAATGACATCGAAGGAAATACCCTCACCTGAAAGAGACAAAAACAGCTCCGGAAGGTATCACAAGACCATGCGTGAGCATTTTGAGGCGATCATTCACCGGAGCCGATCATATCCCTCCTGACGGAGTGCACGATGCAGCTGAAGCCGGATTCGGGCCTTACTGGCGGGTGCCGGGAATTTCTCAGTAAACCTTCTGCCCTGCTGCCCCGCTGAGTTCCGGTGTGTAGTCATTTCCGAAAAGCTCCCTGCATACCAGATCGTTCTCGTAGATTTCCCAGTCCCGGAAACCGGCTTTTCTGTAATATAATGTTAAAAAAGAGGATGTTATTACTATAAAAAAACTGTACATAATAGGCAGCCAGAGCATCTGACTTTTATATGGTTCTGCATAACTCAGAATGATAATTGCGAAAGCAAGGGGACCGTTCTGAATCCCGGTTTCCAGGGAAACAGTTCTTGCAATCCGGGGAACGAGACCGGTCAGACGGCTTACGAAATACCCGAACAGAAATCCCAGCAGACCAACACTGATCGAAGCGGCATAAATCTTCCAGGAAGTCTGCAGCATAAGGTCTCCGTGTCTTACGAATAAAGTAACCAGCAGAAACAGAACAACGAAGATTCCCAGAAATGAGGCCCAGTCTTCTGCTGCCTTCGCCCAGCCCGGCGAGTAACGGAGCAGCACCATACCCAGACCAACGGGCACCAGAACAGCCACAAGAGATATAATTATATTTTTATAAGGAATCTGAAATCCGGCTGCTGCGGCTCCCTCTGCGAGAGAGGCAGTAAAGGGTTCTGCGTAAAAATTAAGCAGCAGAGGAGTCATAAGAATTGCGGCAGTTGTTGATACCGTGGTCATGGAAATGGAGAGAGCCACATCTCCGCGTGCGAAATACGAAAACATATTGGAAGTTGTTCCGGCAGGAAGCGCTCCCACCATAATCAGCGCAACAGCATGAATTGGTTCCAGATCCAGAAAACGGGCAATCATGTAAGCTGCCAGCGGCATGATACCGAACTGCGAGGCAAAACCTATCAGTATTCCTTTCGGATTTTTTAATGCAAGTTTAAAATTTTCCAGGCGAAGGGTTGCGCCCATTCCGAACATGATAGCCAGCACAAGAGCAGCAAGAAGGCTCTGTTCTGTCTGATTAATCATTTCTCTTGCTTCGTTTACCATGACTCTCTCCGTATATTGATTCAATCAGATATTTATATTTTTCTGTAATTATATGTCGTTTAAGTTTTCCAAGACCAGGTGTGATTTCCTCTCCCTGTCTGAATGGTTCCGGAACAAACCGGAAATCAGTAATCCTTTCATAAGGCTGAAAACCATTCTCTGCCGAAATCAGCCGGTGTATCTCTGCTTTAATAAGACGGTGTACCTCTTCGTCAGTATTAAGATCACCCTGAACCTTCCGTCCGATTGCTGCTTCAATACCGGAAATTTCGGGGCTTACCAGAAGTGCGAGGTGTTTCTGATCCTGTCCGATTACCATGCAGTGCTCAATATATACAGATTCCATCAGTTTGTTTTCCAGAGGGACTGGTTCCACATTTTCTCCACCAAGAAGAACCACTGTATCTTTTGTGCGACCGAGAATTTTCAGACAGCTGTTATAAGTAAAAACTCCGATGTCTCCGGTGTTAAACCAACCATCTTTCATTACCCGGCCGGTAAGTCCTTCGTCTTTATAGTATCCCTTCATAATCTGGGGCCCTTTTACATGGATTTCTCCTTTTAGTCCCCTTCCCATACCAGGGCGGGCAGAGTCAGGATAAAGTACAGCGCCTGTTTCTGTATCGATGATGCGAAGTTCTGTTTCCGGATAAAGCGGCCCCACAGTTCCCGGTACCAGCGAGTCAAAAGTCCGCACTGCCAGAACAGGAGAAGTCTCTGTTAAACCGTATCCTTCCAGAACAGGTATTCCCAGATAGTTGAAAAATTCATCCACATGCGGCTGTAATGCTCCTCCGCCCGAAATTGTGCCTTTAAAGGAGCCCCCGACACTGAGTCGAATCTGCTCAAGGACGGCTGTATTCAGCATTCCATAAGGTACGATGGCAAGGGCCCAGCGAAAGGAATGCCAGAGTGTCAGAGCGATTCGTGATACGGGAGATTCCGGCTGCATCCTTAACTGATTTCCGCTTAAATAATACTGAGCACTTTTTACGGTTCGTGCAAGGAACAATGCAGAATAAAACAGAAGACGGCGCATCCAGTGGCTTTTGGATACACGGTCCAGAATTCTAAGATACAGAAACTCCCAGAGTCTGGGTGCAGAGGCCATGTAGGTCGGCCTTACAGCCCTCAGATCATCTGCAATATTTCTTACATTTGTATAATATGTGCAGCACCCTCTGCCAATGGCCATCATCTCAAACATCCGTTCATATACATGCCAGACAGGCAGCAGAGAAAGTATCCGCTCGTAATTTCCTACATTCACAGGAATATTCCGGATCTGAGAGATAATGTTGCGGTGCGTAAGCATCACTCCCTTGGGAATGCCGGTTGTTCCGGTTGTGTAGATAATTGTGAAAAGGTCATCAGGCTGCAGATTTCTGCGAAGGTCCTCTGCTCGACGGTCTCCTTTTTTACGAAGTGCTTTTCCTGCAGAAAGCATCTCTGAAAGGGTCAGAACTTCCTTTCCGGCAAGGTCTTTTATCAGTTTTTCATCTGATGGAATGGCAGTAAGAGCTTCGGGGTCTGTTTCAAGGATAATTATATGCTTCAGATGTTTCAGATTTCTGCGGGCCGCGAGAAGTCTGTCGGCTGCTTTTTTATTCTCTGCGAAAATGATGCGGGCCTCGCAATGCCCGTATATATATTCAATATCCTGGTCGGAAATGTCCATTCCCCTGGGCACATCCACAGCACCGCAAAGCTGTACTCCGTAATCAGCTATAATCCACTCCAGCCTGTTATCGGAAAGGATTCCGGCATTATCCTGAAAGCCCATCCCAAGCTCTGCCAGAGCTGCGGCAAGGTCTTCCCCAAGTAAATACAGCTGCTCAAAACTAAGTGCCTTCCATTGCTTATTTTTTAACCTTGTGGCAAATGCAGCCCTTTGGTTATGTACTTCGGCTGCTTCCTTATATAAATCCGCAAGAGTTTCCGCTTTTAATCTGTGTGCCATAACTGTAATCTGCCATTTCCGGATCTTTTCCTGGGATTGAAAACCGATTTTACAGCCGGTCTGAAAAAAATCCAGCTTTTGCTCAAGCCTGGGAGCTGAAACAGTGCTTATTGTCGCTTTAGCCGGAGGCAAAAATCCATAAAAACGCTGTAATCTGAACCATTCGATGAGCGAATTGGACATTCATTTTCCTTTTTTTAACATATAATTTTTAGTTCCTGCCCGCTACCTGCATTCAGCGGGCAGGCCCGCCCCTTCCCCTCAGTGCAGATTCCTGAGTATTTTGGTTTGACAGTATCTCAAAGTGTTTTTTTCTGATCTGAAACTGAAAATCACGACGGAAATCAAATGTCAAAAACAGCATTAATCACAGGAATCACCGGCCAGGATGGTTCTTATTTAGCCGAACTCCTTCTTGAGAAAGGATACCAGGTGCATGGTATAGTAAGACGGGCCAGTTTGTTTAACAGGGACCGCATTGAACACCTGAACAGCAACCCGAATCTTAAACTTCATTACGGGGATCTCACAGATTCCAGTAACCTCAACCGACTGCTCGAAAAACTGAAGCCCGATGAGATCTATAATCTCGCGGCACAGTCCCATGTGCAGGTTTCCTTTGAGGTTCCCGAATACACCGCAGAGGTAGATGCAGTAGGAACTCTGCGTCTGCTCGATGCCATCCGTGAAACGGGAGTGCCTGCCCGGTTTTATCAGGCCAGTACATCGGAACTCTACGGAAAAGTTCAGGAAGTTCCGCAGACAGAAAAAACCCCGTTTTATCCGCGCAGCCCCTATGCTGTAGCTAAACTCTATTCCTACTGGATCGTAGTGAATTACCGTGAATCGTACGGCCTCCATGCATCAAACGGAATTCTGTTTAACCATGAATCTCCGCGCCGGGGTGAGAATTTCGTAACACGTAAAATTACTCTGGGAGTTGCTAAAATCAGAGCAGGTAAAATGGATACACTCACAATGGGAAACATAGATGCCCGCCGTGACTGGGGGTATGCCCCTGATTATGTGAAAATGATGTGGATGATGCTGCAGAAAGATCAGCCGGATGACTATGTAGTGGCCACCAATGAAATGCATACAGTCCGTGAATTCATTGAAAAATCCTTTGGTTACGCAGGTTTTGAAATTGAGTGGAAAGGCGAAGGTGTGAATGAAACCGGCATCGACCGTAAAACCGGAAAAACTCTGGTGAAAATCGACCCGAAATTCTTCCGCCCGGCAGAAGTAGAGCAGCTTCTTGGAAATCCGGCCAAGGCAAAAGCACAGCTGGGCTGGGAACCTGAAGTCAAATTCGAAGAGCTTGTAAAAATCATGACCGAAGCCGATCTGAAACTTTTCGGAGTCGGCTGAAAGTCATCTGATACCCCGGCACCCGTTCGGTTGCCGGGATTCAGCACAAACAGAATCAGTTCGATATAAAGTACTGCAGCATGTCCCCTTTTTCTTTGGCAGTGCAGACCCTTCCGAAAATCTTTTTACAGTTTTTATTAAAATCTTTATCGGCATGAGCAGCATCGCTGAAAGCCTTAGGATTTGCTGAAAGCGCAAACGGATCCAGTGTCTTGCTTAAAAACAGAAACTTAACCTGACCAGGTTTCCGTATATCAGTATTATGACAGTCTGTGCAGCTTTTGCCGTTTACTTTTTTTTCATAAAGTGCTTTTCCTGCCGCTGCATCGAATGGCTGACCTGCCTCAGCCTCATACTTTTTCAGAAGCTCTTCATAACCCTTCGCCGAAACTGCTGTAAAAGCAGCCACTGTAAATGCTGCTGCCATAAAAGCAGCACCCTTAATTCTGATATTCTTTTTCATTCTTCTTCCTCCTTTTCAGTTAATCGATCTCTTTTTCGCCGGTGATCATGGCCTTTGCAATCATTTCTTTATATTTAAGAGTATGCATAAAAATACCGCCGAGATGAAGCACAATCAAAGCCATCACCAGGTGGCCTGCTGCAGAATGAATGACTTCTGCCGCTTCTGTAAGCGAATCAGGAAACAGAATCAGCCCGTAAATAAAACCTGCGTCTTCCTCTGCGGTTCCGGTAATAAAACCGGAAATTCCATTCAGAACAATCAGCAGAATAATTCCCAGCATTACGGGTCCGGCAAGCGGGTTGTGACCTTCAACTCTTTTCGCTGTTCCTGCGGCACTGTCTTTCAGATACTGAATGATTCTGCCAGGCGAATTACAGAAAGAACTGAATCTTTCATAAGGTTTTCCCGTAAAGCCGATCCAGATCCGGATAAAGGCTGCGGCCATGAGGACCGGGCCCATCATAACATGGTATTCCGTGAGCTCTGCCTCTGCTGTTATAAACATGGCAGGTGTCAGTACGGCCATAATCCAGTGCAGTATACGGATGAGCGGACTCCACACAATCTTTTTTGTCATATACAATTCCTCTGCGGTCAGCCTTGCCGAATGTCAGCATGCTGTCAAGAAAGCCTGGGGAAGAATTTACGAGTTTTTACAATCTCGGCATTTCTTTACAAACGGGCCGGCTTCATTTCGATTTGACCCCTTGGCAGGAATTCCGGATACCGGTTCCATGAATTTCTGGATAGAATACACCGCGATACTCCTCGGAATCACAGTCATGTACTTCCTGTTCCGCTTCTGGCTTTACAATAAAATGAAAGGACTCGAGGGAAAACCAGCCCATGCGCTTTCCACCGTACCCGGAACAGATCCAAAAGGGAATTATCTGCTTTATTTTTACACTCCTGACTGCGGAGCGTGCAGAATGATGACTCCTGTAATTGACCGGATGATGGAATCCGGTTCTGAAAACGGGCAGCATATTAAAAAAATTGACGCATCGGTTAACACAGCCGCAGCCAGGGCCTTCAGTATTATGGGTACCCCCACTCTGATTCTGGTTTCGGAAGGAACCATCAGAACCGTAAAAGTCGGTGCGGCTCGCGAAAAAGAAATTGAATCACTTGCTTCACAGCTTTAAAAAAAACAACCTCCGGGAATAAATTCCCGGAGGTAAGAACAGGGCATGAATTTAAGAGCTTAGTTTATTTTTCGGGGATTACGAACGAAGCTTTCTTTTCAATTTTCACGGAAGGGTTATCCCTGTCGTGAACATGGAAAATCACAGGCACCATTCGCTGACCGGAAGAAAGTTTCGCAGGATCAATTTCTCCCTGAATCACAAGACTGCTTTTATGAAGATCATTTCCTTTAACAAAAATCGCATCTTCCGCACTGGAACCTGCTGTCATCACATTCAGTTTTACAACTGGTGAATTTTCATTAAGAGGTCTGACCTCTATCACAAACGACCTGTCCTGTTCGGTAATGTTACCAACATCCATTTTATAGTAATTCTGTGCTGTGGTCTCATTCATATAGAACGATGAGATTTTCGGATCGGGATACACCCAGAAATGGATCGGCTTTCTGTTCCAGGCTATAATGCCTGCAGTAATCACAATCGCTGCAAGAAGCACAGAATAAATCAGAGTTCTGGCGCGCAGAAACTTTGTTTTGATGCGCTTTTCAAAATAGTTCATGGAGGAAAAGTCCACAAGACTTGGTTTATTAAACTTTTCCATCTCGTGGGTACAGGCATCAATACAGTGACCACAGTTGATACATGCAACCTGCAGACCTTCCCGGATATCAATACCGGTGGGGCATACAAGAGTACACATATTGCAGTTCGTACAGTCCCCTTCTCCTTCTTTATGCTGAATCAGCTCTGTCTGAACAAGTTCTGTTGCAGTGCTTCCTTTTGCCTGACGTCTGGGCTCTCCGCGGTATTTATCGTAAGCGATTACCACAGAATCATCATCGAGCATCACCGACATGAAGCGTGCATAGGGACACAAATAAACGCAGTACTGTTCCCGGAACCAGGCTATATCAGCATAAAACAGGAGCGAAATCACAGTAAGGAAATAAGGCCAGGCATTTCCGGTAAAGACACCGATGCCTTCGTTCAGAACTCCCTGGATCATTACACCCGGAGATACGAAATAGCCGACAAAATGAAATACCACTGCAAAGGAGAGGAGTATCCAGACAATATGAACAATAATTCTGTCTGTGGTTTTAAAGGAACGTTTTCCGAATCGCGATGGAAAAATCAGGCGACCTACGGCATCGTAAAGCTCCACATAAATGGTCTGCGGACAGATCCACCCGCAGAAAACCCGGCCGAGCAGAGCGGTGACAAGAAATAGACTGAGGCCGATCAGCAACAGTAAAAACAGGAGATAATAAAACTCCTGAGGCCAGATCACAAAACCAGGGAAATAAAATTTCCGGTTATCGAGATCAAGCAGGAAAGCCTGACGTCCGTTATACTGAAGATATGGTATAAGGAAGAACAGTGCAATAAGAAGGTAACGGACCACAGCGCGAAGCTTCATGATCTTACCTGTAACATGGCGTGCTACTATCAATTTTTTGCCTCCGTGCAGCCAATATGATCCAGATCATATCAGCCTTTACTGTATAATTAGACTACAGAAACCCCATTAAGTCACTGTACCGCAAGGATTTTATTTCCAGACTAATTAAAATTTTCAATTCTGGTAGTTATTGTAATCATTTTTTTTCCGGACGGTATAAATTGCTGGACATACCGGTAATTGATGCTACATTTGTTACTATGGACGAAAAACCGGACGATACGCGGACTGAAGTCAAAGAAATTTTCATAGAAAAGGTTCTCCGTGCCATTGAGGAAAAAAGACTCAAACCCGAACTTGGGAAAGCGATTCTGGAAAGCATGGGTCTCCCGGGAGAATCTCTGATTTCCAACCGGGTTTCAGGGGGTGGCAGCGGACCGGACTGAATCAGTCAATTTCGCTGAACTTCTCACTCCCCAGAATTCTTCTTTCGGCTCTGTGTGAAACATCACTCCATTTTACCAGACTTATTTTTTTTCTGGTCAGTTCTATACCGGTAATACTCCCGTCAAAAAACGAACAGCTCCCTGTATTGTAATAATGGGATTTCCGGTCGATCAGATCCAGGTTAAGCCCCACATCTGCCTGCAGATATTCCAGTCTGGAACGAAGCCTGGCCGCTTTTTTCAGATTTTCCTTAGTAGGATCCTCTTTCAGTATCTGAATCTGCTCCCGGATCTGAGCAATACTGGACCGGGACATAAAAATCGGATGATGGGTATGGCCGGCTATGAAAAGAACTTCATGACTTGTGGCTTCATTAATGATCCCCGCCCAGTCAAACATAGTTTTATCCTGTTGCTCTCTCAAAGAGAATTTTGTGGCAGGCGTCTGGTATTTGTGTTTAAAAAAAGAAAGAATTCTGCCTGCAAGGAACCTCAGCCAGAACATGCCAAACCAGTCCAGGGTGTCATTCAGCAGGGTCCCCTGATGGCCATGGGTCAGAAAAACCTCAAGCTTAAGCTGGCCGTTTTTGTTCCTTCGTTCAAGGCGGACTGCTTCATAAACCCGGACCCCCGGGAACACTTGATCCAGGAATTTCTTAATATTGTGCGGATGTTTCCAGAGATTATCATGATTTCCCCGGATTTTAATAAGTTTACCGGCATCATGAAACTCCTTTTCCAGAGCATACGTGAGCGGATAAGACCGGATAACATGCCTTGGATGATGCTCCCAGAATTCCTCCACATCGCCCAGAAGAATCAGAGTGTATCCCCGTTCCAGATAATAACCGAGAGCCGCATTGTAGGCTTTTTCGCTCCTTTTAAAAAAATCGGAAGGTCCTCTGTTTCCCCGATGATGATCAGAAAATACTACATACCTTCCGGATTCAGCCGATAATGCAAAGGAAGGAGCATTTTTATAAGTTCCGGTTAATTTTTTAAGAATCTGTGACCGGCTGTTTAAAAATTCCATTTGACTTACACGATCTGTTGTGCTTAATTCAGGTCGAGGGAAAAAAAAGGGGAAACATTACATTCCCGTGTCAGAAAAGTAAAAAAACAAAGAGGCAGCCATGACAACCATCAGCAGTTTTGATGATTACAGAAAAATTTCAGAAGAAGGATCCGTCCTTTACAATAAGGCCGATTATAAGGGCGCTCTGGCAAAGTTTACCGCTCTGGCCGCAGCGAATTACAATAACTTCAAGGTTCATGAGACCCTTTCATACATTCATCTGAAGCTGAATGATCCGGCAAATGCAGAAAAAGAATACCGCATTGCTCTGGAAATCGCTAAAAAGGAAAACATGCCGGTTCCCCGCGAAAAAACATTCGATGAGGTAGTGCGCGATATTAAAAAAGAAGCCGGCGATACCAAAAAAATAGTGAACGATTATCAGAAGGTCATGAAAGAAGCTGTAAGCCCTTCTGAGGTTCAGAGGCACGTCGGAACAGCGATTCAGCTGGGAATTCTTTATATGGCGAAAGGACAGTATGCCGAAGCCGAAAAAATTCTGAATAATTACAAAACCCGTTATCAGGCACTTACAGGCTGATTATTTATACTTAATGGTTATATAATCAGGGTTCGGCAGAAAAGAGCTCTGGAGGCGGCGGCTGGACCAGTCTATCAGCTCCCAGGGTGCTCCTCTGTGGTCCATACCGGTACCTGAATCACGCCCGATTTTTTCAAAGGCCATTTCTCTTGCAGGTTTATACAAAACAAATTTATTAAAAAAATACAGCACATCCCTGTCGTAATAAGCCCGTATCACTGCCCTGAAGTGTTTTCTTACATCCACAGGAGGATAATACAGGTCGGGACCGGAGTTTGATGACCTGAAAATAATCGGTGTGTTTCCTTTAGTATACTGATCCGTAACAGACTGCAGCTGGGTAACCTGATCCAGCCGGATCGGAATTTCATGTACGGGGAAAGGAAGATTCTGCCGGGTCATTTTATAAGTTTTTATATATTCAGCACCGTCAGTGTTAATGTCGCTGGCAATGATCTGAATCAGATGAGGCTCAACCTCAGTATCCTCATATATATCACGGACTGTGGGGGCCCCTTCATCCATGAGAATCGCACTGCCTATATCAAAAAAAAGTGCATCCTTAAAAACAGGAGCAAGATCGCCCCGGGTGTTATGTATAATCTTTCCTTTAAATATATTCGCCAGAATTATATTGTGATCATAAAGCCTTCTGCGGGCGCTTCGCTGAAGAACCACAGCATTGCGGTAAGGGGTATATTTCTGTGAATGCCAGTGGTATTCGTTTCCGAAATTTCTCCATTCGTTCATCTGCCAGTCGAGTATTTCCTTTTCTTCTTCCGGGTTGCGAAAAACCGGGAAATCATCGATCATCTGCGCCATTTCGCGCTTCATTTTCCGGAATTCTTCGTTTGTAACACAGTTGCAGGTCTCAGTAACATAATCGTCCATTCCAAGAGCATCGTAGGTTCTGTTTTTTAAGTAACGAAGCCTGTCCTGGAAGGTCGGGGGGGTCCCGTCTGCTGACGGAGGCATACAGGATACTGAGGCAATTAAAGCTGCTGACAATATGATTTTTCTGCTGAAACGAAGAGGCATAACAGTCCTTTTCTTTTATAATCGGACTGACAGTAACAGGAATTAACCCGATACCCAAAAGTATTTATTTATCTTCCCATTCTTCTCCGTAATGAAACGTTACTTCTTCGTCTTTTTTAATTTTTTTAAGAGCATAGAGCATCGTTCCGTCAAAGAATGCATTGGGCTTCGCACTGTGATTCAGAAATTTCAGCTGATTTTTTCCGTTCACCCCTCTCCAGACCTCATCCTCCTCCTGGACCCACAGAACATAGGTACCGTCTTTTTTGGAGGGGGGACCCTGGTATTCTCCGATAAAATCCCCTTTTTTAATGGGAATCCGGGCAAAACATCCTTTACCGTGAATCGGGCTTTCTTTTACATAAATTTTCTGCTCAATTACTGGATCTGTGATCATAAAACCACTGATTTCTGCGTATTGCTGAGAGCAAGCAAATCTGAATTTTATTGATTGAAGCCTAAGGCGTTTCTGATTTAATTGTATTTACTATGAATCCGGTCTTTATTGTAGATGATGAATCTTCCATCCGCGAAACTATGCGTGAAATTCTTTCAGATGAAGGATATACCTCGGTTCTGTGCGGGGGGGAAAAAGAGTTTTTTGAGGCTCTGAAAAGTCAGACTCCTTCTCTTGTTCTGCTTGATATCTGGCTGCCTGGTGCTAACGGAATGGAAATTCTGCAGAAATTCAAATCTTCATACGAAAAAATTCCCGTGATCATGATGAGCGGACATGCCGGAATCGAAACGGCGGTTGCTTCTATTAAATTAGGTGCCTATGATTTTCTGGAAAAACCAATCAGCCTGAACACTTTGCTCGAAAAAATCAAATCAGCCCTGCCTGCTGCTTCCAGAAACGGAAAACCGGAATCAGCATCCGACATGAATATGGAATCAGCTGCATTGCATGACCCTGCCGCGGCTGACGCCGGAGCCGTGATCATAAAAACATCCGGCACTAAACAGAAAACCCTTGCCAAAGACGTTGTTCTGAACGGGACCGGACTTCTCAGCGGCAAAGATACCGGTATGATTATCTCTCCCCTTCCTCCGGATTCAGGAATCGTATTTCAGTCCCTTGACGGCCGGAGCATGAAGGGGATCATCACCAGTCTTGAAAATTTTAAACCCGCCATTTCAACAGGAACCTTCACAGCCAGTTCCACTGTTCTTGCAAACGGTTCCATGCGGATCCGCACTGTGGAACACCTGATGGCTGCGCTTCATATGTACGGTATCACCAATGCACTCATTAAGGCAGACGAAGAAATACCGAACATCGACGGATCAGGGATTGATTTCGCGGACCTTATTGAAGAAGCCGGAATCTCCGGACAGGATGCTTCTGCAAAAGAAGCTGTGATTCAGAAAAAGATCTCTGTGGGCACTGAAAAACAGGATCAGAAATACATTACTGCTGAACCATATGACGGATTTGAAATTACAATGAGGATTCATTATCCGGGCCTCATTGGCGAACAGGTTCTCACATTCAATGCAGGGGAACATTCATTCCGCGACTTCATTGCTCCTGCGCGTTCTTTCAATACGCTGCAGAATATTGACCTGGCTCAGCAGATGGGCCGCGCAGGAAAGGGCTTTCTGAATTCGCACATCATTCTTCATGAAGGTAAAGTCATTAATACTGAACTTCGTTTTCCCGATGAATTTGTAAGGCACAAAATTCTTGATTTAATCGGCGATCTTTATCTTCTCGGATGTTCCGTAAAGGGTCGCTTTACTGCTAATATGACATCACACGGATACAACCAGGCTCTTGTTCAGAAAATGTATACAATTGCAGGACTTTCCGATTAAAAGAACAAGATGTCCCGCAGCAGCAGATCTCACAGACTTAAATACATTTACATCTATTACCGCTGGCCGGTTTTTCTGGTTCTGGTTACGGCTGTTTTTTTTATTTACTCTGTTTATTTTATAATAAATCGAGAATCCTCTTCAGCCGGAGCACGGACTTCAAGGGAGCTGGGCAGCCCTCCGCCTTACAGCAGCGAAACCATAGAGCTCTGGATGCTTTTTTATACAAATCTGCAGAGGGCCGATCACAATCTTCCTCCTTTTGTTATCAGCCACCCTCTTCGCGAAGCCTCCCGGTGGCAGTCCGCTTACAGTGCAGAACTTGGATACCTGAACCATTTCAGTAAAGAACCAGGCATGGAGAATGCAGGCAGGCGGATTAAGTTTTTTTCAGGAAGGACCCCTGAGAAATGGGCTGAAAATCTTACAGTGGTGTTCCAGTCCGATATGGCAGGAGTGACTTTCCGCTGGAAAAGTGATTCTGAAGGTAAATACAAGGATTTCGGAAACAGAACTGTGCGATGGCTAAGCGAGACGGAAATCGCTCAGGCAATGGTGGTCTCCGTAATGAACAGTGAGACACACCGTGTGAATGTACTGAATGAGGCATTTTCTATTATGGGACCTGGAGCCGTCAGCAGACCTTTTCGTGGCGAAGCAGCTTTCTGGGCAGGTCAGGTGTTTGCTGACAGCAGTCCGGAAAAAGGACTCAGTATCCGAAATTTTGCATTCAGAAAAACACGAACAGAATCCGGAGTCACTGAATTCCGAATGAAGCTTTTTAATCAGCCTGATCTGAGGCCTGTAGTATTTGGTTACGGAAGCGGACGCATCACAGAACTGCTGGGAACTCCGGATTTTGATTCCGTGGTATTCTCTGTTCCTGAAGACGATGATGCAGATACGATTTACAGGTTCGGTGCAAAAGATCCTGTAAACCGCATTTATTATCCGGTGCGGCGCATTGCCTGGTCACCGGAAAGGTATCCGTAAATTTCTTTTATATTTTACTGTTTATACAGACCCTTTCTGCTTCTGCCGGAACTTCTCAAGACGGTAGTACATTCCAGGCAGCAGGAGCAGAGTCAGAAGAGTTGCAGTAACAAGTCCTCCGATTACTACAGTAGCTAAAGGCCGCTGCACTTCCGCCCCGGCACCGGAATTAAATGCCATAGGGAAAAACCCAAGCGATGCCACAAGGCCTGTCATCAGAACCGGACGTAAACGCGACAAAGTACCTTCTTTTACAGCATTCTCCAGACTGGTGCCAGATGCTCTCAGCTGATTATAAAAACTTACAAGCACCATGGCATTCAGAATCGCTATACCCGTAAGGGCAATAAACCCTACAGCAGCAGAGATACTGAAGGATATATCGCGCAGCCATAGAAAAACTATGCCACCTGTGGCAGCAAAAGGTACCGACTGCATAATCAGAAAGGACTGAACAGCATCATTAAATGTTTTATAAAGAATCAGAAATATCACAACCAGTGTAAGGGGAACCACGAGGGAAAGGACAGCCCTTGCTTTCTCAAGGTTTTCAAACTGTCCGCCCCAGTGAAGATGAAACCCTTCGGGCAGATCCAGACCGGCATTCATCTTTTCGCGGGCTTCCTTAACAAAACTTTCAATATCGCGGTCTTTCAGATACATCGAAACTGCAGCATAGCGTCTTGCGTTATAACGTGCGATTGTGGTTACCTGTTCCCCAAGGCTTACATCCGCGAATGCAGAAACAGGCAGTGTTCCGCTGCTGCCGGTGGAATCTACGGGTATCCTGCCGACAAGGGCCGGCGAATCACGGAAACGATCCTCCATCCGAAGTATGATCGGGTACCGGATTTCCTGATCATAAAAGAATCCGACTTCCCGGCCGGCCATCGCAGTTTCGAAAGCTTCATTGATTTTTTCTGCATGAATTCCGTAAGCAGACAAAGCCTGCTGCCGGACTTTCAGATCAAGAACGGGCGATACACGAAGGGCTGTCAGCTCATCCTGCCCCACTTCAATAACTCCGGGGATGTCAGCTGCAATCGCCTGGGCCTGTTCAGAAAGGCGCATCAGTTCCTTCAGATCATTTCCGAAAATTCTGAGAGTAACGTCTGCCCGGCTTCCTTCCAGCATTTCATTAAACCGCATCTGAATCGGCTGAGTCGGAGAAAGATCCTGGCCCGGAATCTCTCTGTTCACTGCTTCCGCTACTGCTTCATAAAGTTCATCTTTTGTGCGATGTCGTCCCAGCTCAGGAATTACAGGCCATTCGTCTTTATTTTTTTTAAGGATTATAAATGAATCCGCGAAATTAATACCCATAGGATCGGTTGCTGATTCAGGGGTTCCCATCCTGGAGAAAACACGCTCCACCTCAGGAAAAGAAAGTGTTATCTTGTCTGCTTTCTCCTGAAGCCTTACGCTTTCATCCAGACTGATATCGGCACGCCTTACCATACCAATGACAAGATCACCTTCATCAAGAGAGGGAATGAAATCCGAACCCAGCCTGAAAAAGAGTCCGACACTGATTACTGCAAAAAGGAAAGAAGGAGCTATGAACCAAAAAGTCTTTTTTATACTGAGGGAAAGAAGTGGTTCATATACTTTATGTATAAAATGAAATACTATATTCTTTTTTTCAGATACTTTAGGGGGATTCATAAAAAGGTAGGCAAGTACAGGCATCAGAAAGATCGCCACAATCAGACTTGCGGCAAGTGCCATCAGCACTGTGGCAGCCATTGGCTGGAACATCTTTCCTTCTATACCGGACAGCGTCAGAATCGGAACATAAACAATCATAATAATCAGAAGACCGGAAACAACCGGACCAGTGACCTCGCGGGCAGATTCCGCAATGATCTCTCCCTTTTCCTTTCTCGAAAAAACATAACCGGATCCTTTTTCTTCAGCCCTCTTTTCAAATTTATGAATGATGTTTTCAATCATCACCACAGAGCCATCCACAAGCAGACCAAAGTCCACAGCACCAAGACTCATAAGATTGGCGGAAATTCCCAGTTCGAGCATACCGGTTACGGAAAAAAGCATAGAAATGGGAATAGCCAGGGCCACAATAAGCGCCGCTCTCAGATTTCCGAGGATCACCAGGAGAACCACTACCACAAGAATTGCACCTTCGCTCAGATTCTGCAGAATTGTGCGGACGGTTGAATCCACCAGAAAATTCCGGGCATAAAGAATTTCAATTTCAATATCGTCGTCAAGCTCCAGGTTTTTCAGAAATTCTGTAACTTCGGAAGCCACAGTCCGGCTGTTAGCGCCAATCCGCATAAGAACTGTTCCGATGATGGACTCCCGCCCGTCTACCACAGTGGCTCCGACCCTTGGCATATTTCCTTCTCTTATAATCGCAAGCTTTTTAAGAGGAACGGAACCCGTAAGCGCATTCGTATGTATGGTTATATTTTCAATTCTTTTAAGTTCAGAAACCCTTCCGAGTGTCCTTACGATGATTCTTTGACCGTCCTTTTCAATATAGCCGCCGCCTTTGTTCTCGCCGATTCCCCCGAGGTCTTCGAGAATCCGCTGCACACTCAGTCCGTAACGGGCAAGGGTGTCCGGATTAAACTCAATGAAGACTGCTTTATCGAGTCCTCCGTTAGTGTCCACCTCAGCAACACCTTTGACAGTTTTCACCCTGGGTGCTACGGTCCAGTCCTGAATTTTCCGGAGTCTGCGAAGCTCTGCATCGGTATAGGGCTCATTGTCCGGTTTTCCTTTTATTTTAAGGGTGTACATTACGATTTCACCAAGACCGGTGGAAACAGGACCCATCTCGGGTACAATTCCTGCGGGAAGCCTGGCCTGAACCGAAGTAAGCTTTTCATTAATCAGCTGCCTGGCAAAATACAGATCCATTTTATCATGGAAAACCACTGTCACCTGCGACAGACCGTATTTTGAAATAGAACGGATTTCCTGAATTTCCGGCAGACCCGACAGCTCCGATTCAATCGGAAATGTGACGGTTGTTTCGATTTCTTCAGGTGCAAGGGCTCCGGTATGAGTATTGATCATTACCTGAACATTGGTTATATCGGGAACTGCATCCACCGGAAGATTCATCACAGCATAACTTCCTGCTGCAGACATTCCGAGAAAAAATAAAAGAACCCAGGTTTTCTGCTTAATAGCTGTTGTCGCAATCATATAAAGAGCCTCCCGCTCAGTATTTCTATTCCGGACAGGGAATCCATGGCCTCAAGGTACAGATTCAGCTGCAGAAACAGAAGCCGGTGGTAACGGTCCTGCTCTGTCCAGAATTCACTGTAACTGATGGTCCGGCGAAACAGCGCTGACTGAATCAAAGGGCCGGCGGCCGCCGCTTTTTCAGCCGTCTTTTTAACTTCTTTATAAAGTTCTGTTCTTGACCGGTATGCTTCTTCCTCAAGACTGAGTTTTTCTTCCGTAAGCCGCGATGCCCTGAGTGCTTTTTCTTCATACTGAAGGGCCTGCAGACTCTGGATTTCCTTTAATTCAGG
Organism: uncultured Leptospiraceae bacterium; assembly: GCA_964594095.1. Classification (GTDB taxonomy): domain Bacteria; phylum Spirochaetota; class Leptospiria; order Leptospirales; family Leptonemataceae; genus CAZQKZ01. Next base: position 107,760 of record CAZQKZ010000007.1, read on the forward strand.
AATTCCGCTGTAAACCGGAAGGGGAATTCTGATTCCTCCCCGGATATATGAATCCTGTGAAGTTTTTTCGGAAAGCCCCAGGGTTCCGGAAGAACGCGTCTGCTCCTGCCCTGCGAAAAGAAAAAGTTCCGGCGAGGGATAATAGCGTCTGGATACTGCTTTTTCTGCGGCACGTTCGGCCTCTGCTTTAAGGCGAAGAAGCCTGACTTCCGGATTCGATTCTGCGACGCTGCCTGATTCAGCAATAACCCTGCGGATCAGTTCAGGATCGGCGAACCAATAAGAAATATTTTCCGGTATTTCAGCAGCGTTTCTGCCCGTCATATCCGTATAAGCAAGGGAGGCTCTGTGGATTTCCTCATCGAGTGCCCTGATTTCTGTCCGGAGGGTGGCAATATCTGCGCTGAATGCTATAACGGCATAGCTGCCGAACTTAGCATCCTGATAACCCGGACCAAGCCTTGCTTTCAGAGAGACCAGAATTCTTTCCTGCTGGTCAAGTTTTTTACGAATACGCTTCATTTCAGAAAGACCAAACCAGAGTTTCCGGAGTTCCCCGGCTCTGAGGAAAGCTGTGATCATTCTTTCCTGCTCCTTCACTTCTGTTTCTGCACGGCCTTTAGCCCGCAATGCTCCGCGTTCCCCGTTTATACTCAGCTTCTGAGAAATACCGGCTTCTGCTTCACTTACAGAAGGACCTTGTTTTACCGAAACTTCCAGACTGGGCCCCTCCGGAACAGGTCTGCTGTATAAGGAGAACACGGCCCGGCTTTTACGGATTTCCTGTTCTGCGATTTTCATTTCAGGATCTTCAGCGGAAATTTCAGTAAGCATTTCAAAAAATGCTTCATTCATTACATTATAATTTTTAATAATTTCCGTAAAACCGGGTGGGGAAGCTTCTTCGCTTTTCAGGGATAAACTGATAAAAAAAGACAAAATCAGGAACAAAACAGCTTTGAATATCTTTAAACCAGATAATTTTTTCATATTGCACCAGTAAACTTCCGCTAAAAACTGGTGACAAGAGATTTCCATTGTTTTTTGTGTATATCTAAAGTAAAAAACTGTTTATTTGAAATTATGAATCAGTCTCATTATAAAGTGAATGTTATTATACTTACAGGCGGGAAAGGGGAACGTCTGCAGTCATCCCGGCCCGGGGAAGCACAATTGCCCAAACAGTTTCTGAAAATCCACGGTATTCCTTTATTTCTTTACTGCATCAGGACCTTTCTGAACTGGCCGCATACAGGGAGCATTACCATTGCCGCAAATCCCGATTATAAAGAACTTACAGAATCATTTCTTAAAGAAAATTTTCCTTCTGCTCATTTTAATATTGTTTCGGGAGGACGCACCCGCCATGAATCTGTTATGAATGCGATCCAGGCCGCAGGCATTCCGGAAGACGAAGACCTTGACCGGAGTATCTGGTTTATTCACGACGGGGCCAGACCGAATATCAGTCTTTCGTCACTGGATTCGCTGCTGGATACCCTGCTCCAGGAAGCAGACCGGAATTCGGGTATTGCAGCAGCCACCCTTGCAGAAAAAGCTTCGGAAACTTTAGTCAGAGCTGATACCGGCACCATGAAAATTTCCGAACCCCTGAATCGCGAAGAGATTTTCAGCATTAAAACTCCCCAGGCGCTTACCGGTAATGCATTCAGAAAACTGGCTGATATTCCTGATTCCCCGGCTATTACAGACCTTGTCACCTGGGCTGCAGAAGGCGGCATCCGGACATGCATCACCGAAATTCCGGCCGGGAACATTAAAGTCACCTGGCCTGATGATCTGAAAACAGCGGCAGCGCTTCTGAAACCTTTCCCTTACCTCTGAAAAATTTCTGAAAATCAGAGATTTTTCTGTTGACTTTACCCCGTCATTTGCGTATGTTTCCTCTATGAGTGCCGTCCATCTGCTCCCCAAAGAAGTCGAAAAAGCTTTCGGATCCGAAGGTTCGGAAAAATTTGTTCATTTTCTGAATGAAGCCTTTGAAAATCAGAAAAATGATATTATCCAGGCTGTTTCTGATCGTTTTGAAAAGCACGTCTCTGCTGAAATTTCACAGGTTCGGGTCGAAATGGCCGAATTCCGCGCTGAAGTTACAGGAGAATTCGGGAATTTACGTTCCGAAACGACCGGTGAGTTCGCAAAGCTGCGGATTGAATTTGCTGATATGCGGCACGATACTGCGAGTGAATTCGCCAAAATGAGGCAGGAGACTGCGAATGAATTTACTAAAGTCCATCAGGAAATCAGGAATGTTCGATCAGAAACCCTAAGTGAATTTGCCAAAATGAGGCAGGATACCGCGAATGAATTTGCTAATATGCGGCACGATACCGCAAGTGAGTTCGCCAAAATGAGGCAGGAGACTGCGAATGAATTTGCTAATATGCGGCACGATACCGCAAGTGAGTTCGCCAAAATCAGGCAGGAGACTGCGAATGAATTTGCTAATATGAGGCACGATACCGCAAGTGAGTTCGCCAAAATGAGGCAGGAGACTGCGAATGAATTTGCTAATATGAGACATGATACTGCAAGTGAGTTCGCCAAAATGAGGCAGGATACCGCAAGTGAGTTCGCCAAAATGAGGCAGGATACCGCGAATGAATTCACAAAGGTAAGGACAGATATAAATCGGCTCGATAATAAAATTTCAGATTTTCGGGCAGACTTAAAAGGGGACATTGCAGGAATTCATAAAGCGATTGCCACCCAGACCCGCTGGATTCTGATTGCTCTGGTCAGTGGTGCGACAATTTATCCGGTTCTGGCAAAGCTTATTGATAAACTGCTGCCTTAAACAGTCTTAAGGAATAAGAACAGTAAAAACAGTTTTTACACCTGCTTCCGACTGCACCGAAATGGTCCCGCCATGGGCCTTCACAATGTCATAAGAATAGGGCAGACCCAGACCGGTTCCCTTTTCACCCATCGTACCCGTGGTCGTGGTTCTGATTTCATGACGAAAAAGTTCGGGCACGGTTTTAGCCGGTATTCCGCGACCCGTATCCTCCACTTCTATAATAAGGCCGTCTTCCCTGTAAGCTCTAAGGAAAATACTTCCCTCGGCATCTGTGAATTTCACTGCATTTGTCAGAAGATTCTTGATTACCTCTGCCAGAAGATGGCCATCAGCACTGTGCTGCAGACCGGAATCACAGGTAACAAGAAAGCGGATATTTTTTTCAGAACAGCGAAAGCGTATCAGAGAGTCTGTCACTGCTTTTTCTAAAAGTTCACTGATATTCAGCAGGGACTTGGATAGAGTCACCTGTCCAGTCTGAAACCGGCTGATATCGAGAAGCTGGTCAATGGTTTCCTTCATTCCTTCAGCGGATTTCCGCAGCTGCCTGGTCATTTTAAGAAGTCTGTCTGTATCTGCATTACCGGCCTCAATCTCCTGTTCCATAAGCGAAAGCATTCCTGCAATCCCTGACACCGGACTGCGCAGATCATGAGTCACAAGGGAAATATAGCGGTCCTTCAGTTTTGTTGCTTCTTCTGCCCGGTCCTTCGCTTCGAGGATTTCCCGCTCGGAATTCATGCGGTCTATGGACTCCCAGAGACTCTGGTCAGAGGTCTCCATCAGCTGCCTGCGAAGATCCGTATGGCGACGCATAGTTTCCAGAACTATAATATATATAATTACAATTATTGCCGACAGCCTTACATCTCCTGCTTCTGCGGATATCCAGGCTGATGCAGCAACCATCGGCATTGTATATGCGACTGTATGAACCGGAAGGAGTGACCTGTAAATCCACAGAGCTGCAAGAAAGAGAATAAGCCCGCCTGTCCAGGGAAAGTGCGAAACAGCCGGTAAAGCCCCGGATATCCAGAGTCCCCAGAGAAGTCCCGAAGCAGTAACTGAGATCAGCGAAATACGGCCGGTGAGAATCCTTTGCTCTTCGTTGATTCCTTTTATATCCAGAATGTATGGAATCATAAGCCGGACAGCCGCAAGAATATAAACAGAATACAGCCAGCCCGGCGGAACCAGATCAGGAAAGTAAAAATAAAGAACGAAAGCCGAACCTGCCTCCGGGATGGCAGTATAGCGAACACTCCTTACATGCTCGTCGGTTTCTTCCGAATACAGCCAGCGTTTCAGCCGGCTGTAAAACCGTTCTTTTTTTTCTGGTTCAGCCGGCTTCATTGCAGGTCCGAGGAACCCCGAATCAGAGTTCGGTTTTTAGAATCGCTCCACTGGCTGCATTGCCCACGAGAAGGGAATATCTTTTAAGCCACTTCGACGGGATCACTTTCGGATGCGGTTTCCATGCTGCTTTTCGGGAAGCAATGACGGAATCTTCCACATTGAGCTTTATGGAGCGGGCATCCACATCGATGGAAATACTGTCTCCGTCCTCCACAAGAGCAATGACTCCTCCTTCAGCTGCCTCAGGGCTGACATGGCCAATGGACCCGCCGCGGGTGGCACCGGAAAACCGGCCGTCTGTAATCAGAACAACTTTTTCGCCAAGTCCCATGCCTGCAATGAGACTGGTGGGGGAAAGCATCTCCTGCATTCCCGGTCCGCCTTTCGGCCCTTCGTAGCGGATGATAACCACATGACCTGCCTCAACCTTACCGCCCATGATTCCGTCAATCGCCTCCTGCTGCGAATTGAAGCAGATAGCTTTACCTGTGAACTTCTTCATAGAAGGATCCAGTGCGCCTGTTTTTAGAACACAGCCTTCCTCAGCCAGATTCCCAAAGAGAATGGCAAGTCCTCCCTGAGCAGAAAAAGGACTGTCCACAGTGCGTATAACTTCGGAATCAAGAATTTTTTTACCCGCAATCCGCTCACCAATCGTTTCGCCGGTAATGGTGCGGGCATTTGTGCGAAGAGTGTCTCCTCTGCGGGAGATCTCCGCCATAACCGCACTAAGCCCCCCTGCCCTGTGGATATCCTCCATGTGAACTGTGGAAAGAGCAGGAGAGATTTTTGCAATATGGGCTACTTTGGCGGAAATTTCATCAATTTCTTTAAGTGAAATGGGTGCCCCGGCCTCCTGAGATATAGCCAGCATGTGAAGCACTGTATTTGTGGAACCGCCCATCGCCATATCAACCACGAAAGCATTGTAAACAGCATCCTTATTGAGGACATTGCGCATCCGGAATTCTTCGGTGAGTTTTTCGCTTTTAGCAATCTCCACCAGCCTTTTTGCAGCCGTGCGCAGCATCTGTTTTCTTTCTTCGGTCATCGCAAGAACAGTTCCGTTACCAGGAAGGGCGATTCCCATAGCCTCAGAAAGAGTGTTCATGGAATTGGCTGTAAACATGCCGCTGCAGGAACCGGCTCCCGGACAAGCCTTACATTCGATCTCATACAATTCTTCGTCTGAAATCTGGTTTCGTGCTTTTTTACCGACAGCTTCAAAAGCAGTGGCAAGGTCAATCGGAGTTCCATCGGCCTTATGACCTGCAGCCATCGCACCACCTGATACAAAAACGGTGGGAACGTTCACGCGAAGAGCCCCCATGATCATACCCGGCACAATTTTATCGCAGTTGGGAATACAGAACAGAGCATCCAGCTTATGGGCATTCATCATGGTTTCGATGGAATCCGCAATCAGCTCACGGCTCGGAAGACTGAAGAGCATACCGTCATGGCCCATGGCGATTCCGTCGTCAACTCCGATTGTATGAAATTCAAAGGGAACCCCGCCCGCTTCACGGATGGCTTCTTTTACAATGCGGCCGTATTCCTGTAAGAAAAAATGACCTGGTATAATATCAATGTGACTGTTTGCAATTCCGATAAACGGCTTATCGAAATCTTCATCTTTGAGACCTGTGGCCCTGAGTAAACTGCGGTGCGGAGCCCTCTCCCACCCTTTTTTAATTGTATCACTGCGCATCGAAGGAACCTCCGTGAATCTTAGACCAGAATCCCGGGGGGCCTGCCGGAATCAATAAGAATTAGGGTGAAAAAACAGAACCATCCGCCTCTCACAGCGGACACAGAGATTCACAAAGTAGCCCAAACTATCTAAACCACCCTCGTAAAAAAAATAAATCCATCCTGAATATCCTGCTCATCCTGTTAATGAACAATCTGTGTCAATCAGCGCAATCTGCGGATAAAAACCCTCTGTGTACCTTCGTGTCAAACCATGAATTTAATCTGTATTCCAGTTTTCCAACCTGAGTCCTTTAATCTTACTGAAATGTTTAGTATTATTAGTAACCAAAGTCAGGTTCAGAGTCATGGCAGTGGCAGCAATCAGCAGATCCATATCATCCACCACGAGACCCTTTTTATGGCCATTGGACTTCAATTCACTGAAAGTCTCAATTACAGCTTTATCCACATCGATAACAGGAAACAGCTCCCGAATCCGGTAGACGACCGCCAGATTCCGTTCCACATGCTGTGATTTCCGGGCACCGTACAAAAGCTCCCCAAAGGTAACAACAGAGATAGAAACAGGAAACTTATCATTTCTGCGGAAATTCTTCATCACGGTTTCATTTCCTTTTATGCTGTAAATAATGATATCGGTATCAATCAAAAAGGACATTGTCAGACCTGAACCTTTTACTGTTTTTTCTGCCGGATTTTATATCAAGAACTGTTTCCTCAGCTGTTCGGGAGTCCATCCAGGAACCGGAAAGACTTAGAAAATCCTGTACAGGACTGTTTTTAAAACCCTGCGGATCAGCGAGATATTTTTCCAGAATGGTAACCACTTCCTGACTTATGGATCTGTTCTCGGATTTTGCACTGCTGCGAAGCGCTTCATACAATCGATCATCAATGTCTTTTACCTGCAGATTTGCCATGACTGACCTCCTTTACACTTACAATTACTGCAAGCTTCATGAAAAATCAATACTTTTTCATGCTAAGAAAACGGAATTCACGGAGTAGCCCACTTATCTAACACACCCTTCTTATAAAAAATAAATCCATCCTGAATATCCTGCTCATCCTGTTATTATAAAATCTGCGTCTATCTGCGAAATCTGCGGATAAAAACCCTCTGTGTACCTTTGTGACCTCCGCCTGCCTGTCGGCAGACAGGTGAGAAACCCCGGACCACTTGCCTCTCACAGAGGACACAGTGATTCACAGAGAAGCCACAATTCCAGCGAAGCTAACGTCAGCTTTCCTTCTTCTTGTTCCAGTGTTCCATCGCCTTGGCCGATAGTTCCTCTATACTCATCCCTTCAAACAGATTCTTGCGCCATTCCGTATAGTCGAGTTTCTCCCGACGCATGAGTGCAATGAACCGCTCCGCTTCAAGAAGGTCCAGGAGGAGAAAAATAGCCTTCACTCCGTCATGCATAATTTCAGAATCCGATCTCATAGATTTTTCTCCTCAAGGAATATCTCTAAAGGATTGATGATCTTGATACCATCAATCCTATCACGCTTTCTCAAAATTCCCCTATCTGTTGTAATAAAAAGTGCAGCCTGTGCTTCGATTGCGCAGGCAATATGGAGGGCATCTTTTGATCCAATGCCATGATTTACATATTCCCCCGCTCTTTGTAAAATTGTCGTGGAAGCCAGAATCACATCCGATGCAAGCTGAGCCCATAACTCAATATGGTTACGAACATTCCCCTTAGTATTTGCATCGTTTTCAAAAATAAGCATATACGACCAGACCAATTGCAAATCCCCTTTTCTTACCCAATCCTGAATAGTAAGTTTTGCTTCGGTTTCCAGTCGGATTCGATCATCATCCTGATTATCGAAGGGACGATTAAAACAGCAAAGATCAAGGTATATTTTCATCTCACCATCTTCTCCAGTTCTTTTTGTCCCATTGTGATCTCTTTTTCCAGACCAGCCAGTCGTTCCAGAATCACCTTCGGCTGATCATATTCATTCCCGGCAATCTCGACACCGTGAAGAAGCATGTCAATTCCATCAAGCTGCTCAATCACGGAAATGGGATTGGATATACCACCGGACCACATGGTATCCCATATTTTATCGATCAGCATTTTTATTACGGTTCATTATATACCAAGAGTGTGACACTCAAAAAATCAATACTTTTTCATGAAGACAGGCCCAGTGGCTGTATTTATTGACAGTTTTCGGTTCTCCCGTAATTATTCCGGACAAACCTGGTAAAACCGCAAATGACAAAACCCCATCGTCCATCCGAAAAAGATTTCGTTATACACTGGTTCCGGCGCGATCTGCGGCTGAATGATAACGCATCGCTTTTAAAAGCTCTGCAGTCGGGTTACAGAGTCCGCGGTATTTTTATTTTTGATCCCGCCATTCTGAATCCTCTTCCGGATACCGATGCAAGGGTCCCGTTCATTCTGAGCCGGCTTTCCGAAATCCGGAAGTCTCTTCGCCGGTACGGATCAGACCTGTGGATTTATTTCAGAGAACCTGTTTCTGTATTTAAAGAATACTCCATAGATGCCGGATTCCGGGGTGTATTCGCATCCCGTGACTACGAACCTTTCGCAGTGCAAAGGGACAGGATTATTACAGATTTACTAACTGACTGCAACCGTTTTTCAGATCTGACCGATGACCAGGTGATTTTTCCTCCGGGCTCTGTTTTAAAAAATGACAGCAATCCCTATACTGTGTTTACCGCTTATAAAAAGAAATGGCTGCAGAATCTGACAGCAGCCGGACCGGGAACAACCTTCAGGCACCTTGATTCGGAGGAACTGCTTCGGGATGGCGCCGAGAAAACTTCCGGAATCACAGAAATACCGGAAAGGTTTTTTAAAAACTTTGGGACCGGTTCATCAGATCTGCCTGAGTTATCCCCTGCCCTGCCCGTGCCTTCTTTTCCTGAAATTTCTTCGGTTATAAAAACTTATCACTTAACCCGCGATTATCCCGCCATAGAAAACGGTACAACCAGAATGGGAGTGCACCTTCGCTTCGGAACAGTCAGTATACGATCCCTGGCAGCAGCAGCCTGGGAGTTAAACGAAACCTTTCTGAGCGAACTGATCTGGAGAGAATTCTTTATGCAGATTCTGTTTTACTTCCCCGAATCCGCAGAGATTTCTTTTCGCGAAAAATTCAGGAAAATTCAGTGGAACAATGACCCGGATCTTACGGAGGCCTGGATGCAGGGCCGGACAGGTTATGCACTTGTCGATGCAGGAATGCGCGAACTGAACCAGACTGGCTTTATGCATAATCGTGTGCGAATGCTGACAGCTTCCTTTCTTGTAAAACATCTGCTTACCGACTGGAAGATCGGCGAACGGTATTTCGCAGAAAAACTGATGGATTTTGATCTGGCAGCAAACACAGGCAACTGGCAGTGGGCGGCGGGAACCGGCTGCGATGCGGCGCCCTATTTCCGGATTTTCAGCCCGGAAAGACAGCAGAAAAGATTTGATCCGGATCTGAAATATATTCAGAAATGGGCGCCGGAATATGTGAAGAACGGGAAAATTACGCAGCCATTCCTTCCTGTTGTAAACCATGAAAAAGCCCGGGAAAAAACTCTCGCAGCCTATAAATGGCACCTGTAAACGTAAAAAATGCGTTAAACAGAGAATAAATTTCAATCGACCCGACCTGTAACAAAAAAGAGTTGAAAAATTATCGCAGATTCTTTGTTGTAATAGATGACTTAAAAGCAGGGTGTACCATGGAATATTTTAACAGACTTATAACCAGCGCAATACCTGCCCTCCTGACACTGTCATCTCTTTTACCGGTATCCTGTAA
>CAZQKZ010000008.1:0-57432 GCA_964594095.1 uncultured Leptospiraceae bacterium
GATTCGTCGCCCAAATTAAGACAATCGTTGCATCGTCATGCATAATCCGGGTTAATCAGTGCGAAAGCCTCCTTCCCCGCTGTAAGACCAAGCTCAGCCACACTTTCATTTGTGATAATCGCATAAATGCAGTCTCCTCCTGGCAGTTTCAGGATGACTTCACTGTTCACAGCGCCCTTTTTTATTTCTGCAACAGTCCCGGTCAGGGCATTTCGCGCGCTGGTTTTCATTTGTAATCTCCTTAAAAGATGATCTGTAAACAGAAGCTCCTCGGATCCAATCTCACTGAAAAAAGCTTTTTTCAGAAGTTCAAGTCTCTCTATTCCGGTCAGTATTCGCTTACCTTCTTCGGTAAGCACCGCTCCGCCGCCTCCCTTCCCACCATGAGTCACAGTGATTATAGGTAATCCGGCAAGATTGTTCACTGCATCCACCGCATCCCAGGCAGCCTTATAAGTCATTCCAACCATTTTAGCGGCACCGCTTATGGACTGGCATGTGTCGATAGCCCGGAGAAGCTGCAGGCGTCGCTGAGAGATTTCGCTCTCGCCAAAACGCAGGACCACAGGGACATCGAAAGCAGGCTGATTCATGAATGAACCTTTGGCCTTCTTCACACCGCTGTCAAGGGGAAAAACTCTGACTTTAGGCCTGAAAGCCCCGAAGCAGGTGCCTTCTAGCCTGACTGTGGATTAAAAAAAACTTGACAGACTATTAAACTTAGCTATATTAGCCTAATGGTCCAGGCTACAATATCAGAAACAAAAAATAAACTGAGTGCTATGCTCGATAAAGTGCAGGGAGGGGAAACTGTTCTGATACTGGACAGGGACACGCCTATTGCAAAAATCGAGCGTTACAATCAGACTGAATCCGGCATTCCTGAAGCTCTGGTCCGGGAAGGTGTTGTTGTGCCAGGCGACCAGTCTCCTAAAAAGCTGCCCCCCCTTTACAAATCAAAGCAGAGTGTTTTGCAGAATCTGCTCAGGGATCGAAATGAAGGTCAATGAAATTCTGGGATAGTTCTGCCATTATCCCGCTTCTGGCCGAAGAGGTATACTCTGAAGAGCTTCGCCGGCTTTATACGGAAGATTCCGAAATTACTGTATGGTGGGGCACTCTGATTGAAACTGTATCTGCGGTAGCACGACTGGAACGCGAATCAGGCACACGCCTTACTCCGCTGATTCACAATCTGCAGGAATTTTCAAAAAGCTGGGCTGTTGTGCAGCCATCAGACCGGATCCGAAACACAGCAGTCCGGCTGCTTCGCACGCATCCCCTGCGGGCGGCCGATGCCACCCAGCTTGCCGCTGCCATTGCTCTCTCGCAGGATGGTCTGAATCATACTGAATTTGTAAGCAGAGATGCAAGACTTTCCGCAGCAGCTGAAATAGAAGGATTTACTATTTTATAAAAAAACTGAGTGATATCTCTGCCACTCAAAAAGACCGGAACCCATAATCATTAATCTTTAACAAAAACAAGAGCTGTATGACCTTCTGTATCAGGAAGCGAAGCGATGATCACTGCAATACCAGTCAATATATACTTGACTAAATAACCACTCTGTTTTTTTTTGCTCAGGAGGTGAGATTTATGTTTTCAGGATTATCCTTGGTTTTTCATTCTATAAGCAGAAGCTCTGCTTTCATCCTCAGTCTTTTGTTGGTTTTTCTGGCTTCCTGTGGTCCGAAAAATGAATCTTCTTCTCAGGCATTGTCGATATTTGCCGCGGCCAGCGTTCGTCCTGCTATGGAAGAGCTTCAGTCCTCTTTTGAAATGAGTCATCCGGATATTAAACTTGGTGTAGTTTATGGCTCCACCGGGAAAGCGTATGCGCAGATTATCAACGATACGCCTTACGAAATGCTCTTCGCAGCAGATATGGAGACACCTCAGAAACTCATAGAATCCGGTCACGCTTCCGGTAAAGAAGTCGTTTACGGAACCGGACGCATTGCCATCTGGCAGAGAAAAGGCGGCACTATCGAAATACGCAACGGGATTTCTTCGCTGAAGGACCCGGGCGTTAAAAGCATTGCGATTGCAAATCCTGAAGTGGCTCCGTACGGTCGGGCAGCCCGTGAGGCTCTTCAGAAATACGGGCTCTGGGATTCTCTGAAAAGCCGTATGGTTCTCGGGGAGAATCTCTCTCAGGCAGCGCATTTTGCCTCAAGCGGTTCTGCAGATCTTGCCATCATTGCCTATGCACAGGTTCTGTCAGAGGATCTTAAAAAAAACGAAGGATCATTTTACCTGATTGATGAAGCAGATCATCATAAACTGGAGCAGTCCTTTGTGATTCTGAAGAAAGGTGTAAAAAATTCATCGGCGCATCAGTTTGCTGCATTTGTTCTGAGCAATGCCGGATCAGATATACTGAATAAACACGGATTCTGATATGAACTATAGTAACTTATTCTTATTAATTAAATATATTTTTGGTATTCGAACCATGATAAGCAGCCTGGCGCTGTTAAGCACCGCAGCCCTGATAATCACTCCCACAGCATCCTGTAAAGAGCAGACACAGGCAGAGCGGCCGCTGATGATTTTTGCCGCATCAGATCTCCGTTATGCGATGGAGGATCTTAAAGATGAATTTATTAAAAAATTTCCAGAAGCAAAGATCGATACCGTTTACGGATCCAGCGGAAAAGCATATACTCAGATAAAGAACAGCGCTCCCTATGATCTGTTTTTTTCCGCAAATATGGATTATCCACTCCGGTTACAGGAAGAAGGTCTTACAGAAGGAGGTGTTCACCTCTATGCTCTTGGATACATTGTTATCTGGACTAAATCGGGTTCAGGATATGATGCATCCAGGGGTTATGATTTTCTAAAAGAACAAAACGTAAAAAAAATTGCCATAGCAAATCCTGAGCACGCTCCCTATGGTGTAGCCTCCATGGAAGCTCTGAAAACACATAACCTCTGGGATGAGCTTCAGCCTAAATTTGTATTAGGAGAAAACATTTCGCAGGCAGCTCAGTTTGTAAGCTCGGGGGCGGCCGATGCAGGGATCATTGCATGGTCTCTGGCACTGGCCCCGGAAATGCGGAAGATGGAAGGCAGTATTTACAGAATCAGTCCCAAAGACCACAAGGAGCTTCGTCAGGGTTTCGCCATAATTAAAAGTGAAAAAAAGCATCCCCTCGCACAGCCGTTTTCAGAATTTATCCGCAGCCGTGAAGCAAAACAGATAATGAAAAAATATGGTTTTGAGGTTCCGGAAAAGTGAATGTACTTTCCGGAATGATCGAAGGAACAGAAAGCGACGAAGATATGTCGCTGGTTCGGATCCGCTGCGGTTCCCATATTCTGAGTGCTCTTATCCTGGAGACTCCGGATACCGTCCCCTATCTGGTTAAAGGAAGAAAGGTAAGCGTTTTTTTTAAAGAGTCGGAAGTAGCTGTCGCAAAGAACAGAGCAGGCGAAATCAGCCTGCGCAACCGTTTTGAATGCAGGATCACAGGTATCCGTACAGCCGGAATACTGAGCGAAATCACGTTTGACATGGAAGGGACTCCGGTTGTTTCTGTAATCACGAGGAGTTCGCTGGAAAGACTGGTTCTTACGGAAGGCGATTCCGCCGAATGGCTGATTAAAGCCACAGAAATTTCCATCCGGGATGACGAAACTGAATGAACGATCAGGATTTCATTAACACCCTCCTGCTTACAATACGGGTGGCATCCCTGACCACTCTGATCCTGTTTGCCATTGGTGTTCCTCTGGCATGGTGGCTGGCTTATACGGAAAACCGCTTCAAGACAGTGATTGAAACTTTTGTCAGTATGCCTCTGGTTCTGCCCCCGACTGTTCTTGGATTTTATCTTCTGACTTTATTAAGTCCGGCTAATCTTTTCGGATCGTTTCTGGAAAACCAGTTTGGTCTGCGTCTGGTGTTTACATTTGAAGGTATTATCCTTGGGAGCATTCTGTTCAGTCTGCCTTTTATGGTGCACCCTCTTCAGAGCGGTTTTTCTGCTGTTCCTGTTTCGGTTCGCGAAGCTGCTGAAACACTTGGCTTTTCAAAAGCACGGATTCTTTTTCAGGTTCTGCTTCCGAACATTAAACCTTCGCTTCTTGCAGGAGGAGTGCTCAGCTTTGCGCATACTGTCGGAGAATTCGGTGTGGTTCTGATGGTTGGCGGAAATATACAGAATAAAACGCGCATGGCATCCATTGCGATTTATGACCGGGTAGAAGCTCTTGATTATGCCTCGGCTCACAGGTATGCACTTGTTCTCTTTGTGATTTCTTTTGCAGTCCTCCTGGCGGTTTACCTGATTAACAGCCGAAATACCAGAATCAATATTATGAAATAAAACATAATTCAAAAAAACGGCACGGCTGATCTTTAATCAACCATAAACATTAATATGATTTATGTAAATATAAATAAAATACTTCATACAGCACACGGAGAGATGGATCTTCATTTTGAATCAGAAATTCCTGACCGGAGCTTCGTGACTCTCTATGGTCCTTCGGGAGCGGGTAAAACCACCATTCTTCGCTGTCTTGCCGGTCTTACAAGTCCGGATTCAGGAATCATAAAATCAAATGATGAAATCTGGTTCAGCGGCAGTGAAAAAATCAATAAGAAACCCGGCCTGCGGAAAACCGGAGTCGTTTTTCAGGATTACGCGCTTTTCCCGAATATGACGGTCGCAGAAAACATCGCTTCCGGTGCTGAAAAAACCAAAAGAAAAACCAAAACAGAGGAACTCCTCCATGAAGCCGGTCTGACGTCACTTGCCGACCGGAAACCTTCTCAGCTTTCTGGCGGGCAGAAACAAAGAACAGCTCTTGCCCGGGCACTGGCCAGAGAGCCGGATCTGCTGCTTCTGGATGAGCCTTTGTCTGCGCTCGATCATGAAATGCGCAGCACTCTCCAGGATCTGATACTCCGGCTTCATCGCCGGTATAAAATGACAACTGTGCTTATCAGCCATGATATGAGCGAGGTTTTCCGGCTGAGCGATAAAGTCTATACTATGGATCACGGCCGCGTTCTGAAAAGCGGTAAACCGTCAGAGGTATTTGCAGAAAAAGGAATCAGCACGAAATTCAGTTTCACAGGAGAAATTCTGAGTATTAAAAAAAGCGGCATTATATATATTATTGATGCCCTTATTGGCAATGATATTGTACGCGTTGCTGCCACAGAAAGAGAAATTGACGGACTGAATCCCGGCAGCCGGATCCTGATTGCTTCAAAGGCATTCAATCCGGTGATAATGAAACTTTAATATTCCAGGATTATCGCTTAATGCAGAAACAGCCCCGCAGCCTCCCGCAGAACTCAGGTCCTGCGAATTACTCAGAGATCTATTCTCTTCTCAGTGAAGAAATCACTGATTATGACTGCGGCATATTATGCGCACCGCTGAATCAGGGGGTGCCTATCTGCTGTTCTGTTAAATTCGCTGTTCCGTTACTTTATAAAAGTGAGTTTCAGTATCTGCAGTCGGCCGGAATTCTTTGGAAAGAATGGACTCCGGCCCGAAAAAAGGAGCAGAAGATGGCTTCAGAAACCGGCCCTCATGAAATCTACTGTGAATGCACAGGCCCTGCTCAGTGCGCTTCCTCACGGCACCTGCGAAGTATATCATGTCGCACATTTCCTTTAGAGCCTTATATCAGTGAATCAGGCGAAGTGGCAGGTCTGGTGTTTACTGGTGATTTCTCTGTTAAATCCGCAGATGGCCGGAATGTCTGCTGCCCGTTAAAAGAAAGACCCGGGGACATCCGGCCGGAATTTATTCAAAATTCTATTTTATTCTGGAAAGAACTTCTGAGAATTCCCTCAGAATATTCCACCTATTCTGCATCGTCCCGGCAGCTTCGCCGGAACAGGGCCCGCAGCGGAACTGATTTTATTGTTCTGAAATATCCGAGACAATGACTCAGTTGGCTTTTTTTACAAATTCGGATTTAAGCTGCATAGCGCCGAATCCTTCTATTCTGCAGTCAATATTGTGATCCCCTTCCACAAGTCTGATTTTTCTGACTTTTGTTCCGATTTTCAGCAGTCCGGTGGCGCCTTTTACCTTTAACTCTTTTATAATTGTTACGGAATCACCATCCTGAAGAAGATTGCCGAAAGCATCTTTTACAATGATTCCAGAATCCGATTCGGCTGCATTTTCATTCACTTCTTCTGGAATCCATTCATATCCGCAGTCCGGGCAATTCAGATTTTCTCCGTCACTGTATGTATTTTCAGCACCACATTGCGGGCATTTGGGAAGCTGGTTCATCTTTTGTTCTCCTTTTCAGCAGGCAATCCGGCTGTGATATATCTGTTTTTTTCCAAGGGATTGAAATGACCGCATTTTTTTTGCTGATTCCGGTTTTTTTTTACCTGTTACAGTATGAAGACTGTTAAATCTGCCTTAGCTCCTGAAAAACCTTCTCAATCCACTCTGTTATTTGGGTCCCATCTGATGAACACCGTCTTAACACCGCGTTCACTGAAGGGAAAACGACTTGCTATGTACCTGCGTAGGCTGCTTTCGGATCCGGACCTTGCCTATAAGTTAAGTCATCTTAAACCTAAAAAATGGAAGAAACAGTATCAGGATAATGGCCAGGATCTTGTTCCTGTTTATTTTTATCCGAATGAAGCTGACTGGGCTTATCTTTCTATTCTTTCTAATGGGACTGGTTTTTCTATGTGCTATATCTTCGTTTATCTGATGCTGCTGGACTTAGGAATGCTGAAACTGCCCAAAAAAAACATAACTAAAGGGGTAATTCATCTGATTATTAAAAATTCACAAATATACTGCAGTGTAATCCTTAACAAAAAGGGAAAAAAACTCAGAAGAATCCTGAAATCTTAGCCGAACCCGTCATTTCACAGCCCCCTCAGGACTGTATTCGGCTGCCACACTCTTTCAGAAGCTTAATCAGTTCCTCGCTGTAACCG
The DNA here is from genome assembly GCA_964594095.1 of uncultured Leptospiraceae bacterium. Taxonomy (GTDB): domain Bacteria; phylum Spirochaetota; class Leptospiria; order Leptospirales; family Leptonemataceae; genus CAZQKZ01. The sequence goes on from CAZQKZ010000008.1 coordinate 6,947, forward strand.
GTTGTGTCTTTAAGAATCTTTTCAGCCTCAGTAGTTTTTTCATTTCCGAGTTTTTCCTGGATGGCAATGGCAGATTTATGAATTTTTTCGTGCAGATCTCCGATTATACTCCATTCATTTGAGCAGCTGTGAGGGATCGGAGAGTTATGGTAAAAAACACCGAATCTGCATCGTCTGGGGTCTGTTTCAAGATCCACCCCGGAAGCATCCGCCGGATTAAAAAGCTTCTTCAGGTTTTCAATCCATGTTTTGTGCGAAACCGTCGCCGCTTCCATATGATTTTTAATTTCCTGAGGTGTAAGAATTCCATGACTCTGAAGGGATTTCAGAATACCCGCAGCTTTGTTATTCAGCGTATCCATGTTTCCGGCCAGCAGGTGAATATCCTCAGCAAGCCCGGAAACATATTTTTTATTGGTCATTACTTTAGAACGTATATCATCGGTTCGCTCATGCATATGAGCAGTTGAATCAGACAGAAAATTCACCCCGTCATGGAGCTCATTATACTGACCGGAAATTTCGTCCACCTCGCTGCTGATACGGTCCACACTGTCAATAATAGAACGAAACCCTGTGAAATTCTTCCGGCCGATACTGTGCAGGATGTCCATTTCAGAGGAAATTTCATCAACCTGACGGGCCGAATCCTGAATATCATGAACCAGCGAATCAATGGTTTTAGCGATTTCGCCTACTGCGAACTGACTCTGATCGGCAAGTTTGTTCACTTCTGATGCAACCACCGCGAATCCACGACCCATTTCACCCGCGCGCGCAGCTTCAATCGATGCATTGAGGGACAGCAGGTTTGTGCGGTCAGCCAGCTCACGAATTGATGTGATGATACTCTCAATATCAGCCAGCCGTTTTACAAGCATACTGGTATATTCATGGTTTTCCTTTATAAACCTGCCAAGCTTACTGAGGTGCTCCTCCGACTCCTCAAGAGACTGCAGTCCCGCTTTTGCCATGGAAAGCACCTGAGAAGAATCCTGGTTGAGCTCATCCAGAAATTTTTTAATTTTCCGGGCAGAAGCCTCCAGATTTCCTGCAGCCTTTGCCTGATTGAGAATTTCCTGGTTTACTTCAATGAATTCTCCGGTCATCCGTTCCTGATTCGCCAGAACCTGAGAGAGGGATTTATCATAACTTTTCAGCTTTCTTTCAATTCTGGAGCTTTCGCTTATGGAAGCTGCGGTCTGAGTGAAAATATCAATAAAGGCAAGACGCAGAGACTGCATAAGATCATGATAGCTTCCGATCTGTTCCTGAAACATAGAATTCACTACAAAATCAGGGAGCGGATCTGCAAGACCCTTCTCGAGCCTTCTGATTTCCTGAAAATGACGGTTGAGGAATAAAAGCGGTTCTGCTATTTTTTTATATAATATATAATATATAACTATATTCAGTATGGTGTAAGCTGTCACCCCGGAAGCAAACCAAAACCACTCCGGGTTTCCTGCTCCGGTAAAGAACAGAAAGGCCGCATAAATGCCGGAGAGTATAAACCCCGGGATCAGTGGCAGAAATATATATATTCCGGATGACAGTTTCATATGAAGCTTACATATTTTCGGAGCCTTCGATTTAGTCAATGATCTTACTGTAACAGAATATAATCAGATCTGAAAATCCGCTATTTTTTTCCAATTTGAGAACAATGTTTTATAAAATTTACACATTGTTCCGCGATGACCCGGCCGAAGACCCGTATCCTTCAGTCATTATCGGAAAACTGGACTTGACACTGCAGGCACACCTTAAGATAAAGGAGAATGAACAAACTTAAATTCGATGAATTGCCCGTTTCTCAGGCCATACGCAACGCCGTGGCCGATATGGGCTTTGAAGAAGCATCTCCTATTCAATCCGAAGCTATACCGCACATCTTACAAGGCAAAGACATCCTGGGCCAGGCCCGTACAGGAACCGGTAAAACAGCGGCTTTTGCCATACCGGCGATTGAAAAACTTGATTCTTCTATAAAAGGTATCCAGACTCTGATTCTGGTTCCAACCCGTGAATTGGTCATCCAGGTTGCTGAAGAAATTCAGAAACTTATGAAATATCTGCCAGAGACTACTGTTGTACCGGTTTACGGTGGTCAGGAAATTGAACGGCAGCTGAGAGCTCTCAAAAAAAACCCAAGAATCATCATTGGTACACCGGGCCGCACCCTTGACCACATCAACAGAGGCTCCATTAAAATGGACACTGTGCGTATGGTGGTTCTTGACGAAGCTGACGAAATGCTGAACATGGGATTCCGCGATGATATTGAACTTATTCTGAAAGATACTCCGGCTGACCGGCAGACAATCCTCTTCTCTGCAACAATGTCACCGGATATTCTGCGCCTTACTAAAAACTACCAGAAAAACCCTATGCGGATTGATGTTACGGCCCATAAAGTCAAATCACCTCCGATTGAGCAGGTTTATTACGAAATTCCGGAGCGCTCTAAGCCGGAGGGTCTTGCCAGACTGATCGAATACCACAATATAAAGCAGGCGATTGTCTTCTGTAATACCAGGAATCAGGTAGATACCCTCGTGGAAATACTGAAAGCCCGCGGCTATTTTACTGAGGGCCTCCACGGAGATATGACCCAGAAGCAGCGGGAAAAAGTAATGAACGGATTTCGAAAAGGAACCGTTGAGCTTCTGGTGGCTACCGATGTGGCCGGCAGGGGAATCGACATCACCGATCTCGGAGCTGTGTTCAACTATGATCTTCCCCGCGATGATGAAGATTATGTTCACCGGATCGGTCGTACAGGCCGGGCAGGTAAATCAGGAAAGGCTTTCACCTTCATAACAGGACGTGAGATTTACAGCTTAAAAAGAATTGAAAAAGCTCAGGGATTCGTTATCCCTCGGGGAGAAATACCGACTCTGGGCGGACTTGATGAAAGCCGCTTCCGGAATTTCAGCGAACAGATTTCTGCTGAAATCGAATCCGGCGAGCTTAACCGTTATATCGATATGGTGGAACGTATAATGAAAGATCGTTTTACCGCAATGGATGTAGCGGCAGCATTGCTGAAGATTTCCCTCGATAAGAAAAATGAAGGATTTGACGAAGCACTCAGTTTTGAAGCACCGAAAATCGACAACAGGGAAAGGAATAAAGGCGGGAGCCGGGGCGGAGGCGGACGCAGTTCCTACTCAGGCGGAGGACGCCAGGACCGGCCCAGATCTGGGTCCGGCGGAGGATACAGCGCTTCGAGGTCATCCGGAAACCGATCTCCCCGGAAAAAAACCGGTTCCGGTTCGAGGGGCTGACCTCTTAAGGGCAGTGAGCATTCCGGGAGCTTTATTTTCGGAATGCGCCCTTAACCTCTACTGGTGCGGCTGGTTTGCTGATCTCAGATTCCGGCTGTGGCAATGAAAATTCCGTATTCCCTGCCAGTGGATTGTTTTTTATGAGTCCACGCAGTTTTTATAGAAATATCGCGGTAGCCGGCCCTTGTCAGATAGCTTTCCATTTCTTCAAAAGAAAAACCCAGATGCACCGCACCGGAGTCCGGGCTATCATGGAATGTTCCGTCTTCTTTTTCAAGATCAAGAATTGCCAGCCGGCCCCCTGGTTTCAGAAGCACCTTTAGTTCCGAAAGGGATTTCTTAACATCATGCACATGGTGGAATGTCATGGTGCTGTAAATAAGATCAAAATGAGAATGCGGCAGACCCTTCGATGGATCATCATCCACGGAGAAGGTTTTTACAGTGCAGTTTCTATGGTTATCCGCTTCGATTTTTTTCTGAAACTGAGCGGCCATTCCTTCTGAAGGTTCCAGACCGGTTAAACTGGCGACATGGGGCAGCATTCTGAGAGAAACAAGGCCTGTTCCGGCTCCGAAATCCAGAACATGCATAGAAGAATGCAAAGCCAGTTCTTCTGTCAGAACTTTATAAAGCTTTTCAGCCATCTTTACACGGCCCGGATTTTCGTCCCAGGTCTGAGAAACTTTATCGAAATGATTACCCTGTTTCTGAGTCACAGGTCTGATTATTAAGGAAGGCGGACTGGCTGCAAGTATTTTTCAGAAAACAACGGGGGCACTTTGGAAGTACCCCGGAGACTTGGTGCAGTTGTTGTCAACTGCACCGATTTATAAACGCGATTCTCAGAATCAAAGGGTTTTCTTAACTTCTTTAGCTGCGTCCATAACTTTCTTTTCGAGTGATGGATCAGCTGCTGGAGCTGCTGCTTCAGCTGCTGGAGCTGCTGCTTCAGCTGCTGGAGCTGGTTCTGCAGGAGCTTCTGCTTTTTCTTCTTTTCCTGGGCAAGCTGAAAGAAAGCTGATTAAGCCAAGGATCGCGATGGATGTGAGGATTTTTTTCATAGGTGTTCTACTCCGATGGTCACTGTCTGGCAGTGCCATATAGTCAAAAATATTACCGCCCTTTTTACGAAAAGCAATATTTTTCATTTCGCAGATTTTTTTTTAATTCCCGTTCCCAGCGGATTCCTGTAACCTGTTTCCGGTTTTTTTTTCAAAAAAACGATTTGCATTGGCCGATGCCACAGGAAATCTGGAGTCACATATGAAGATATTGCACCGTTTCACTGCTTTTTCAGTTTTATTATCCTTTGTGGCAGTAATTTCTGCCTGCTCTGACGGACCGTCCGAATCCGGGCCTTCCAAAATGTCCCTGCCCAGGATTTCCGTAAAAAGCGGCCTGAATCAGGAAACCGGAACCATCAGATTTCAGGTAAATGTGCCCCAGGGACACCATGCATACACTGATACGGGAGATTCCGGAAATCTGATACCGGTAACCTTTCAGTGGGAAAATCTCCATAAGGAGACCGGGCTGAACCTGTCCCTTCCTGAACTCGTAACCGATCCTCCGGGCTCCCGGGATGAAGAATTCCAGGCACGGGTGCTGCGCGGTTCCGGTACATTTGAATTCAAGGCTGAGGACGTTCAGAAATACTCTGGTAAAACTCTGTCTGTCCGCTCACAGATCTGCGATGAAAAAACGGGAATCTGTTACCGTCCGGAAACCGTTCAGGTAACTCTGACTAACTGAGGGGGCGGACAGGCTGATGATCGACAGTATTTCCGTCACTATTGATACACTTGCTCAGAACAGCCTGAACGACCCGTTCCTTGCATTTCCGGTTTACGTACTGGCTGGCTTCGCAAGCAGCCTGTTTCCCTGTGTTTATCCCCTGATTCCGATTACTGTCGGCTTTCTTCAGAAAAGATCCGAGGGCGGGTCGCGATGGACCCACCCGTTTCTGTACTGGTTTGGCACAATCCTTTCCTACACTGCACTGGGGATGCTGGCAGCCCTTGGCGGTGGTGCCTTTAATACTCTGATGCAGAACGGGATTGTAATCACTCTTACGGGGTTTCTCTTCTTATTTATGGTTTTTGCCATTCTGGACTGGCATCCCATCCAGTTTACCGGAGGGAATACTATCTATCAGTCCGCCCGCCAGAAATCCGGCTGGACTTTTACCGTGATGATGGGTATGGGAGCAGGCCTCATTGCCAGTGCCTGTGTTGCTCCTGCTCTGGTGACTATGCTTCTTTTTATTGCTTCTGTGGCGGGTGAATCAGGCGGACTTGCAGGGGCCGTTTTCTATGGAGGTTTTCTTTCAGCAGGTTTCGGAACAGGCCTGGGACTCCTGTTCTTTCTTGCCGGAGTCTTCGGGGCAAAGCTTCCCAAATCCGGCAACTGGATGAATTATGTAAAATACGCATTTGCTCTTCTGATTCTTATATCTGCCTACTGGCAGATTGAAAAGGGATTTGCTGTTCTGGGGTACAAAAATATGGATTTCTACATTATACTGCTTGGTCTCATCCTTCTGGCAGCAGCTGCCTTTCTGGGTCTCCGGCCCCCTGAAAAAGGAGACCGACCTGCCCTCACCCGTTTCCTTTTTGCTTTGTTTCTCCTTGCCTTCGGTCTTTCGGCTGTCATCAAAGGAGTTGTTCTGCCCTCATCCACCGCAGTAATGAACCAGCCCCCGGCTGATTCACTGAATCAGGAACAGAAAAAACTCTCATTCGCATCTGAAGAAGAGCTGATGAAGGCAGAACCAGGCATTCCTCATGAGTTTATCGCAGGCATTAAGTTCTATCGTGATGATTCTTTTGCACGCGAAATGGCCCGGCTGACCGGCCGGCCGGTGTTTATTGATTTTTATGCTGACTGGTGCACGAACTGCAAAGATTTTTACAAACTTCTTGAAAAAAACCCGGAGCTGCAGGCCGCGCTTTCCAAAGCAGTTCCTCTGAAAATCGTCGACACCGATCCGGTATTCACTGATTTTTATGCCGCACAGTCCGAATATCCTGAGCTGTCCATAGGTCTTCCGTTCTTCGTTATCCTCGATTCCCAGGGAAAAACTGTCTGGAAAACCACTAATTACCGGGATACCGGCACCATGACCGAAAAAATTCTCTCACAGCTGCGCTGATCCTCAATTTTATTAAAAAAATATCCGTCAATTAACTGTGGCGGATCAGTAAATGCAGACAATTGATTTTAAAAATATTAATCTGCCGTTTCAGCCCCACATCCTCGCGGAACTATTGAAGCTGAATGACGACACAAATATGAATTTCCACGATCTGGACCGGCTGATCCGTTCCGATCAGAATCTGGCAGCTCTGATTCTTAAAGTGGCAAATTCATCGTTTTATTCAAGAGGAAACGAAATCCGCTCACTCCAGCAGGCAGTGGGGATGATAGGATTCAAAACGGTAATCTCTTTCTCGATGGCTGCTTCCGCGAAGAATGCTTTCGAAGGCTGTAATTATCCGAAATTCAGGGAGTTTATCTGGAAGCATTCGGTGATTACCGCTCTGATTGCCCGGCATATAGCCACAGAGAAAAAAATCCATGATGCGCCTGAGGAGTGTTTTACCGGAGGACTCCTCCACGATATAGGCAAGGTGATTCTGAATATCTCTGACCGGAAAAAATTCTCAGAAGTAATTGAAAAAGTAGTCAAAGAACATATTATTTTTACTGCGGCAGAAGAACAGGTTTTCGGCATCACCCACAGCGAAGCAGGCAGACAGGGAATCATTCACTGGAAACTGCCGAAAATCTTTGAATCTGTGACCGGAAGTCACCACCAGGCAGAGGAGTTCCTTCAGTCAGCAGAATCCGATCATGTAAAAATGGTTGTTTCGCTGGTTCAGATTGCCAATATGCTGGCTAATGCACACGGATTCGGTAATAAAGCTGTGAAATTCAGCGATATTCCCCAGTCTCTCATTGAGTTCACCGGTATCACTCCGGAGGAACTGCAGTATTTCACAACGGATTACAAAGACCATATTAAGGAAGATCCGTTCTATCGCTTTTTTGTAACAATATCATGACCTTGCACGAATCACAGGAACAGGTTTCAGGATGGGAAAATCTTGATACAGAACAGATCGAATTTGATCTTACTCTGTATGATCTTTTCAGCGGAATTCAGGATATACTGCGCACTAAAACTGACCATCTGACAGCCTATCTGGGTCGTCCTGGTCTTGCCGGCCCTCTGAACACCATACTTTATGAGCTTGCCTCTAACGGACTGAAAGCAATTTACAGAAAAGCCTTCTACCGCTATGTAATCGAGGAAACAGGACTTAATTATGTTTCTGACGAACAGTGGATGAGTATCTTTAATTCTGAAATTGAAACTAATAAGGCACTTAATTTTGTCCGTGTATGTCAGGAACACAGCCTTGCCGTGCGGGTCCAGGCATACCTGAAAGATGACTGCATCCGCTTTGAAGTCACAAATGACGGAAGTGCTAATAAAACGGAAAAAGATAAACTGAACGCACTGATCCGCAAAGCAAAGACAATGGAATCGCTTGCAGACCTGATGGCTGATCCGCAGTTCAGTGATTCCGAAACCGATGGTTACGGTATTCCGCTTATTATCGTCACTCTGAAAAGCCTGAATATTCCGGTTCAGAATTTTCATATAATTATCCGCCACGATGAAACAGTTGCCCGGATAGATTTCCCGCTGAGTGTTTTCCGGGGTTCACAGTCGGATGATATCCGGATCCTTTCGGATTCCGGTATCATTCGGGATTCAGTGCAGGAAATTTTCAGCAGTCTGAATTATTCCGTGATTTTTTTCAGCGAGAAAGGTCTCATGGAATCGGTATCGTCATCGATCCTGGATCAGCTGGAAATCCCGCCCGACAAGGCAGGAATTCTTCCTGGTCTTCTGAAGCAGCGTTTTTTTGAAGATATCTTCACCGGTCCTCTCAGCATTCACACAGTATCCCACTTTGAAAACTACCGCATTATTATGCACACAATCAGCTCGGGCAAAGGCCTTCTGTATAATGTAAGCGGAATTTATAAACCTTCTGAAAAAAAAGTGGTGACTCTCTGGCAGCTTGTGAATGTGGCCGAAACCGGCGTAAAGGAAATGTCGGAAGGATCCATCTTTGAGAACATTCATCTTACGAAACTTGTCACTCCGTATATCTCGGATCTGATTCTTGATAAGGCAATCCAGTCAATCCGCAGAGGTCAGAACAGCCTTCCCAATGAAATTAAAGACCTTACCATTATGTTTCTGGATCTGATCAGTTTCACCCATCAGAGCGAAAACATGGATCCGATGGATGTGATCAACCTGCTGAATACAGTGATGGGAATCACAGTACACTGCATTGAATCCAACTCCGGAAAAATTGACAAATTTCTCGGAGACGGGATCATGAGCATTTTTTCAGAACCTCTTTCAGCTGTCATAGCAGCCATCGAAATTCAGAATAATCTCTTTCAGCTGAACGCCTTCCGGTCTGCCATGGGTGAACCCTGCATTGATGCAAGAATCGGAATTAACTCAGGTCCGGTGATTCTTGGAAGTGTCGGAACAAAAAGGCGGATGGACTGGACAGCACTCGGCGATGTTGTGAACACCGCATCAAGGATCGAAAAGCAGTCCCGGAAGCATTCCGTTCTTGTAAGTTACGATACATATAACAGAATTTCAAATCAGGTTCATATCCAGGGCGAAGTGATCGTAAAAGTGAAAGGAAAAGACAAGGACCTGCACCTCGTTTTCATTGACAGTGTGACTTTCCAGAAATCAGGTCAGACATACACCCTTACTCTGGACACAGAAGCACCCCAGATTTAACTAAGAGGCTGTCCCTGACCGGCCCCCTGGAGCACAGGAGCTGTCCCGCTCCGTTTCAAACGCGAATTTAAGACTGAGAGTTCCGGATCAGGCTGCTTTCAGGATCGGGGAGCGGCGGACCGATTGCATAAAAAAAATATCACATGCCCCAGTATTCGCGCATCAGAAGAGTCATAAAAGGCGTATAACAGTCAAGTGACATGTGAGATCCGTCCACAAATGTGTTACAGTAAAACCGCTCACTGCGCGAAAGATCCTCATAGGGGATACCATATTTTCCGGAAAGGTTTTCTGTTTTCTGTTCCCAGGCAGCAAAGGGTCCCCTCAGCTTTTCATCGGTGGCAAGCAGCCTTTCCATAGGCCGCGAGACAGGTGGTCTTACGAGGAATGTCCGGATCTTCTGTGAGGACAGCATTTCCATGGTCCTGTCGAGAAAACGGAACTGTCTTTCTGATAATTTATAATTTCCGTACAGCCAGCGCATAGTTGTCTGTGATGTAACAGCAAGTCTTGCATAATCCCTTTCATACCAGTCTTCCCTGGGGATGAGTGACCTCCCGCATCCCCGGTTTTCGCGCTGAAAGGTATCGGTCATGTTAAAAGTCAGAAGCTTCTGATCCATCGGATTATTCAATCGGGACTGGATCGTTTCCAGCGATGGATGATATTTGTAAGATGCAAACAGATTTTTTGCAATGAAATAGCCTGCTTCATCCCTTGTGAAATCTCCGAAATTTGAAATCAGAAACGGAAAATCGAAAGAATAGGAAACATTGGATTTGCGGAACGCATCAGAGGATTCATTAAACTGAAAAGGGTCAGTTTCCAGAACCACATAATCCGGCCGGATACCCCGGTCGAGTATACGTTCCATAATGTACTGATAATAAGCGGGCGATGTCACGGGTACGCTGAAATTGAAAAACTCCCAGTCAGGATAGGTGCGGCGGAATGTCTGATAATCGAAATACAGCAGGCGCGAAGAACCTGCAATAATCAGAAATTTCTTTCGCTGAGCTTCAGGAAGATTCTGGTTTTCTTTATACAATTTCTCAAGTTCATCCAGCAGCTCAGGTTTATAGCTGTAAAACAGATAAGTGGCATCTGACTGACTCAGTTTCTGCAGGGAAGGCAGGAGCATTAATTTATCAAGTGCGAAAAGTGCAGTGAAAATAAATAAAGGGATATACAGATACATTTTTTTCATAATTACACCTGTGGCTTTCAGTTGAGTTTCCGGTTGCGGGCCGGATCAGTATCCGGGGGGGCGAATTCAAGAATACGGGGCATAAGCTCCTGATAAAATTCCCGGTTCAGACGTTCGGCCCCTTCACATTCAAAATGCACATGTTCGGCAAAAAGAGTTTTCGGATAATACGGCTCTGGGAAGCGCAGTATCTTTACTTTATCGGAGGGATAACCGGAAACCAGCTCTTCAAGTCCTGCAAAATAACTGCGGTGAAATGCGGTGTTCTGGTATTCCTGAATGGCCGGCATTTCTGTAAACACAACTTTAACATTCAGACTTAAAGCTTTATCTATGAATTTTTTTATGTATGTAAAATCAGGTTCGGCATTGTTCAGAGAACTTACTTTATCGGCAATCCCTTTGTCTCTTGCGGAAACCCAGATATAATACTGCTGTGGCGTCAGCCTGTCAGAAAGGTTAATCTGACCATAACGTTCTTTTATGCCTTTAATAATTCTTCTGTTATCCTGGAGAATAGGTATTTTCTGACGGCAGAGCGGATCTTTCCGGAGACCTTCACATGTGCTGCAGTGGGCAGGTATGTCTTTTTCCGGAGCAAGTGCTGTATCGAGTGCAAATGAATAGCGCAGAAGTGATTCGCGGTATTTGTAGCTTCTGTAGAGTAAAGGTATACTTTCCCGAAGCAGAAAAATACGTTCCGGTCCGGTGTACTGCCTCAGAATCTCAGGAATACTGAACAGTCTTATGTACCGGTGGCCAAACATTTCCCAGAGAAAATCACTTGTAATGAGTCCTGTTTCAGGACCAGGGTAGGGTTCCGTACCGAACAGATATTTCAGCCTTTTTACTGTACGTGCATACAGAAATTCTGCCATCGTCTGCTGAGGGTCCTGGGAATACCTGCGGTGCGGATCATGGAGGGGAGCAGAATGGGAATACTGAAAATTCTCAGGGTCCGCCGAAAAAATCACTGCAGCAGGAAGCCTGTCCCGGCTATCAGTATACTTTTCCAGAAAAAAAGGAAAGTATCTTGGTCCCATGGCAGGCATGGAAAAATTGTATATGCTGTATGGTTCTTTCTCAGTGGGAGGATGACCCATAAGACTGAGTGATCTGGAATCCCCGAGTATGATATAATCAAATTCCGGAACAGAAGCCTCTGCCAGTTCCTTTCTTTTTTCAGTCAGCAGCACCCCTGCTCCTTCCGCATTCTCCACAGGAAGAACATAAGTAAGTATTTCCACTGTAACCACAAGAGCTGCCGCAATCAGAAAGCCGCGGGACTGAATGATTCCTTGTACAGATTCCTTCATGTTATGTATATACCTCTCAGAATGCAAAGTAAATCACATCCTTCCCGAATACTCCCTGTATGATAATCTGCATAAACATAATAAAATACAGGAGTCCCCGGATCAGAGCGGGCCGGCGGAATATCCAGTATGTGTCTTTACAGACCACCGAAGATGCATCAATAATCAGTAAAAGAATAATTTTACGCATCAGTTCAGTCATCAGCGCGGCTCCTGAACCAATCTGATTCACAGATACACTGAAATCCCAGGTTCCCGTAAAAAGCGATGAGTAAAGAGCCATTGCCTGCGTCATGTCGGATCCCCGGAACAAAGGAGCGGACATAGAGAAAATCAGAAAGGTACTGAACCGGCTGAGCCAGTCTGATCCGTATCTCAGGGCTGATGGCAGCTGCTCTGTAAAAGCACGAAGCGGTTCCTTTACGGAAGCATGTATCAGAAGCCATAGACCATGGAATGCCCCCCATAGTATAAAAGTCCACTCTGCGCCGTGCCAGAACCCCATCAGTATAAATGTTATAAGAAGGTTCCGGTAATGGTAAAACCTCCCTCCCCTGTTACCCCCTAAAGGTACATAAATATAGTCCATCACCCAGCGGCCAAGGGTAATGTGCCATCGTCTCCACAGATCTGCCGGATTTTTTGAAAGTTCCGGAGCATTGAAATTAAGCGAAAGCTCAAATCCCATTAACTTCGCTGTTCCCATTGCTATAAAGGAATAGCCTGCGAAATCCCCGTAAATCTGAAGGGCAAATGCGGCATTGGCAATCAGAACCTGAGGACCTCCGTGAGAGCCGGAATCCAGAAGTGGTGAATACACCTGATCCGTAATCGGGGCCAGGTTATCTGCTATTACAGTTTTTAAATAATACCCCAGGAGCAGAAGCCAGGCAGCTTCTTTCAGATTCTGAAATCTGACCTTTCTCTGTTCTTTGATCTGCGGAAGCAGATCGCCCGCCCGCTCGATGGGACCCGCCACGAGCTGCGGAAAGAAAGTTACAAATAATGAAAAATCCAGAAAGTTTTTTTCTGCCCGGATCACCTTTCTGTATACATCAATAGTGTAAGACATCGTCTGAAAGGTGTAAAAACTGATCCCCACCGGAAGCACTGCCTTCAGCAGAAGTCTTTCGCCGGCCCCGTCCATCGCGCCCGGAACTATACTCTGCACCATTGCAATGAAACTTTCTATAAAAAAATCATAATATTTAAAGGCACCAAGCAGACCGAGATTCAGAAGCATGGAGGCAGAGAGCCAGATCCGCCGGTATTTTTCCTGTTCGGAGCGCTCGATCATGATTGCTGCGATATAATCTGTGACAGTGGAAACCACAATCAGACCCAGAAAAACCCAGTCCCAGTACCCGTAAAAGAAATAGGATGCAGCCAGCAGAAACCGGTTCTGGAACACTCTTCCGGAATCACCGGAAAACCGCCCCAGCAGAAAATAAACAGGAAGAACTGTGACCAGGAAAAAAATAAAAACTGCTGAATTAAAGACCATCAGTTATTCTCCCTGCCCCCGGACCCGGACAGTTCAGAAAATGTATAATACAGAAAGCCGGCTGCCACTGCAATTGCCAGGAACGTGAATACAGAATACAGTGCCAGACCGCTTTTTAAAGCATCGGGGAGCATGGGATCAATGACTCCGAAAAATCCGATGACTGATAAGGCGGATAATTCAAACCGGCTGAGCTGCAACGGGGCACCATTCTCTTTTTTATAAAAATAATTAACGGAAAGAAAGAGAACCGGAAGCAGAAGAAGCGAATAAGTATGATACCAGCTGACTCCCGAAACCACAAGAGAAATGAGAATCGCAGCTGACAGAAAATAACTGAATCGCCGGTTTTCTGTAATGTCTTCAGATACAGCCGCGAGCTTACCCTTCCAGGCCAGAAAAACAGCCGCCCCCAGAAGAATCAGTGTCAGAGTATAATTGACTGCTTTTACACCATTTTTTATTCCGCTGAATTTTTCTCCGGTTCCGGAAATTTCCCGGTTTATAAGGGGAAGTCCGTACTGCAGCTGTTTATTATCGGAAAGAGGGATGAAAAACTTACCTGCAGCCGCACTGATCGTCTGATTGTTTGCCCACGGGCGGACGATTACATTTTTACTGTACTGTTCCAGTATCAGAGATTTCCAGTTCATCAGCATATCATGATTTCCTGATAGTCCGGAAGTAAGCGCCGGTGCAGCAAGACCGATCAGCCCGCCGAGAACGGCACCGAGAATCGCATTCCATCGCCTCCCTGCAAGCAGTACCAGACCCATATATACGGGAGTTACTTTGAGCACTGTGGCCAGACCAATCAGAAATCCTCCGGTCATCTGCCAGAGGATTCCTTTCTTCCAGGCCAGAATCAGACCGGCACCTATCAGAAAAATCAGAAAAAAACCGATGTTACCGTTTGTATAATTTTCCAGAATAAAACGGTACAACAGAAAACTGCTGAAAGCCGATGCAGTCAGAAACACCGGCGGACTGATATTTACCGAAAGGGATTTAATTATATAGTAGAAACCAAAAAAAGAAAGCAGAGCCAGAAACGATAAAATCTGAAATTTCAGTGCTGCCTGTTCGTAAGATTCAAATGCAATGGGACGCAGGACCCAGGCAAGAAACGGAGGATAAAGGTAGGTACCCACCCCGCGGAGTTTTCTGGCAATTTCTGCAAGCTTTGCAGGATTCATGATATCTTTGGCGGAATAATCCGCAGGATTGATGCTTTCCATCTGATCTGTGCGGTAAGGATCTTTTCCTTCAGCAAGGAAACGGGCTGCAGTGTGGTAGTCGTCAAAGTCACTGCGACTGGCAGGGGAGAAAAAATCAGCAGATGGATTTACATAAGCAATCCGCAGCCCCTGAGCCAGTACAGAAAGGAAAAGTATAAAAATAAATAGCCCTGTCAGGTGAATTTTTTTTTCCTGGATAAAGGATCGGGCTCTTTCCGAAAACCTGGTCATAGGGTCATTTTTTCAGAAGCCCCTTTTATTATAAATGAAAATTAGTCACCCTGCAGATCCGCTGATTCGGGAATTCCTCTTCGACCTTCCTGATAACCTCATTGCACGTTTCCCCCCTGAAAGAAGGGATGCATCCCGGATGCTGCTCATTGATCGCAGCAGTGGCCGGTTACAGGACCTGAGTATCCGTGACATTGTATCATTCATCAGACCTGGGGACCTTCTGGTCCGTAACGCCACAAAAGTTTCCTTACGAAATGTACCAATGTCCCGGATAAGCCAGTCAGGTCCGCCACGAAGCACAGGGCTCGTTCTTTTTCTTGAGACAACCCCTGAAGGCGACTGGATTGTGCTTTATAAAGGAAGAAAAAAAATGAAATCCGGAGATCTGCTCAAACCGGATGTCCCCTTCGGAGATCTGCAGTTCACCTGGAGAGGCAGGAGTGAGGAGCTTCATCCTGAAGCCTGTGAAGGGTTGCCAGGTTCGGTTCTGAGGCCATCACGCAGCTTTGAACCGGAATCCTTTTTTGATCATTGCGGCAAAGCTCCTGTCCCCCCCTATTTCGGGCGGGAGGGTGAAGAAATCGACCGGGAAAGATACCGAACAGTGTATCAGAAAACCGGGAATACAGAAAAAACAAGTGTAGCTGCTCCCACAGCAGGCTTCCATTTCACCGAAGAAATCATTCAGAAGGTTTCAGACAAAGGGGGGATCTGGGCAGATCTGGAACTCCATATAGGATATGGTACATTTGCCCCCCTTACGGAACATCATATAAAAAAGAAGGAACTGCACCTGGAGACCTACAGAATCAGCAGCCAGACTGCAGAACTCCTGAACCAGACCCTGCAGAAACAGAAAAACTCAGTTTCTGGTCCTCCCAGAATTATTTCCATAGGCACCACAGCCCTTCGCGCTCTTGAGGACAACTTCCGCAGAAATTCGGATAGTTTCCGGCCAGGATTCTATGAAACCCGGCTTTTTCTGCATCCTCCGGACAGAATCCGCAGTGTCCAGGGACTCCTGACTAATTTTCATCTGCCGGGTTCCTCACTGATCATGCTGACCGCCTGCATGACAGAACCTGAATATATTAAATCAGCTTACAGGCATGCCATTGAACAGAATTACAGATTTTTCTCTTACGGGGACTGTTCCCTGATTCTGTGAATCAGATGGTTTTTTATTGCAGACCTGTGCCCATTCTCTGATCTTAGCCGTATGCATATAGACCGAGAATATATTAAATCAAAAATCCGGACTGTCCCGCACTGGCCTGAAGAAGGCGTCATGTTCCGGGATATCACCCCGATTTTTCAGGACCCTAAAGCCCTTCGTGGCTCCATGGACATGTTTGTGCACCGTTATATGGATATGAATATTGATGTCATCGCCGGAATTGACGCACGCGGCTTTCTTCTTGGAGTTACCATAGCCTATGAACTCAACCGTTCTTTCATTCCTGTCCGCAAGAAAGGCAAACTTCCGTTTGAATCCATCTCCGAAGAGTACGAACTTGAATACGGAAAAGCCGCCATTGAAATCCATGCAGATGCCGTTAAGCCCGGGGATCGTGTGGTGATTTTTGACGATCTGATCGCCACGGGTGGCACAATGATTGCCGCTAAAAATCTGATTACAAAGCTTGGCGGAACAATCGTGGAAACAGCAGCCCTTGTGGACCTGCCGGAGCTTGGCGGATCAAAAAAAATCCGCGATGCCGGTATACCGGTATTTGCCATCTGTGAATTTGAAGGGCACTGAAATTGTCATTTCGCTGCAAAAGTAATGTAATACAGGCCGGAGCAGTTCTTCTGTTTTTTTTACTGTTTCCAGCAGACATCTTCCCCCGGCCGGAAAAATTCCCGGCCTATTCTTCGAACCAGGAAAACCTTGAAAAACTCTGGAAAGAGCGGTATCCCGTTATGGCAGAAAAATTTCTGCCAAACCCAGGCGGAAAAGGTATACTCCGGGCCATCCACAAAGGTCGCTATGTCTATTACTACCATTACCATGCAGTGCTTCCGGTCCAGAAACGGGCAGAAGACCTCTCAGTAAAAACAGAACTTACCCGCACAGTGGAATTCTGGCTGCGTTATCGTCCCCAGGAAAAGGATCCCTGGGATATCACTTTTGCAAGATCCGACCTGCTTCCGGGCAGCAGTAAAACCTGGATACCCTCCCGTTAAAAAAAATTTCTGTTCCTGACATCCTTATTCTGAAAATTGCTTTTCATTTTCAGTAAATTGATTATTTTTAATAGCGATGAACACAAAAGAGGAAATCCTCAGAAAATCGCGGGAAAGAATGCAGCAGGCAGGGGACCTGCATGAACTGATTATTCAGGAATTTGAAAGAAGGCTGAACCTGCTTGCCTCAGGCTATACAGGCAAAATCCCCTGGAACGAGGTAACCAATCCTGATTCTTCCGACCTTATCGAATCTTCGGGCCTCCCGGAACCTTCGCCCGAAGCAGCTGCAGCTGATCTTGCCCGCCTTGTAATCATCAGACTGAACGGAGGACTCGGTACCTCCATGGGTCTCTCAAAAGCAAAGTCTCTGATACCTGTTAAAGACGGGCATAACTTTCTGTATTTTATGAAAGAGCAGATACTTCATCTGCGCCGCAGATATAAAACCTTCATACCTTTAATCTTCATGAATTCTTTTAATACTCAGTCTGATACACTGGCCGAAAAAGGTATCCCGGAACTCAACGATAATCCGGCGGGGAATTCTCTTCCGCCTGATTTTCTGCAAAGCCGGATTCCCCGGATTCAGGCGTCTGATCTGCTGCCTGCCGGGGACGGAACCTCGGGTGACGACTGGTGCCCCCCGGGTCACGGAGATATTTTTCTGTCTTTAAAAATCACTGGCATTCTGGACCGGCTTCTGGAAGCAGGTTTCACAACAGCTTTTATCTCAAACAGCGACAACCTGGCCGCCACCGTGCATCCGGGTATCCTGCATTACATGCACTCAGAAGATATTGATTTCGCAATGGAAATCACTCCAAAAACACTTGCCGACATAAAAGGAGGAGCCCTTGCCAGGCGGACTCATGAGGGCCGCAGCCGGGTGGAACTGATTGAAGCAGCGCAGGTGGAGGATGCAGACCTAAAAGAGTTTCAGGATATTAGAAAATTCGCATATTTTAATACGAATAACCTCTGGGTGAATCTGAAATCACTGAAAAAAGCACTGGAGTCTCCGGAAGGTCTGCCGCTCCCGGTCATTGTGAACCCTAAAAAGAATGATGCAGGCACAGATGTAATTCAGCTGGAAACCGCCATGGGTGCTGCTATCGGCTGCTTCGACAAATCCAAAGGAATCATCATTCCGCGCAGCCGTTTCGCACCTGTAAAAACATGTGCTGATCTTCTGGTAAGACGAAGCGATGCATACACAGTGAATGAAGATGCCACACTGAGCCTCAATCAGACCTTTATAAAAGATGAACCTGTGGTTCGCCTGAGCTCTGATTATAAAAAAATCACTGATTTCGAAAATCTGTTCCGGGTAACGCCCTCTCTTGCCGGATGCTCTGAACTGAACGTCGAAGGACCGGTGATATTTGATGCGCCGGTAGTCATTGAAGGCAGTGTTACGCTAATTAACGAGTCTAAGACTCCGGTATCTGTAACAAAGACAGCAAAATCAGTATTTAAGGACGAGACCATCCGGATTTAAGTAAAAAAAATACCAAATAGGATACATTTTTATTAAAATTTGGGTTGCTATTTTTTTCAGCGTCCCCGTATGCTTCCTGACACCCTGATCCGGGCAAAAAGAGCGGCGGGAATGCGTTCGTTTTCTGCGCCGTAAAAAAATATGCCTTCAGGTCGGAACTTAACAGGAGGACACTGTGAGTAATAAAACGGATCTCCAGGAGTACTGGAAAAAAAACCTTATCATCCTGCTGAGCCTTCTTGCTGTCTGGTTTCTCGTCAGCAACGTGTTCAGTATTTTCATCGTCGAACAGCTGAATCAGATTCGCATGGGCGGATTTAAGCTGGGTTTCTGGTTTGCGCAGCAGGGTTCTATCTACGTATTCATAGGGATTATTTTCACCTATGTATATCTGATGAACAAGCTTGATATCGAATATGATGTCGACGAAAAATAACTTTCGGGAGAACTGAATACATGTCAATATTAGTATGGACTTATATTATTGTAGGTCTTTCGTTTGCGCTTTATATCGGGATTGCAATATGGTCCCGCGCTAAGGACACGAAGGATTTTTATGTGGCGGGGGGCGGTGTTTCCCCTATGGCAAACGGTCTGGCAACTGCCGCTGACTGGATGAGCGCGGCCTCCTTTATCTCCATGGCGGGTATGATTTCCTTCATGGGGCAGGATGGCGCTGTTTACCTGCTGGGCTGGACCGGTGGTTATGTGCTTCTCGCGCTGACTCTCGCTCCTTACCTCCGTAAATTCGGCAAGTTCACGATTCCTGACTTTATCGGGGACCGTTACTATTCGAATGTTGCCCGTGTTGTCGCAGTATTTGCACAGATCTTCATCGCCTTTACTTATGTAGCAGGCCAGATGCGCGGAGTGGGTGTGGTATTCTCCCGCTTTCTGAATGTGGATATTGAACTGGGTGTGATCATCGGTATGGCAATTGTATTTTTCTACGCTGTACTCGGTGGTATGAAAGGTATTACCTATACTCAGGTCGCTCAGTATCTCGTTCTGATCTTCGCTTATATGGTGCCTGCAATTTTCATTTCCTTCCTTATGACAGGTAACCCGATTCCTCAGATTGCTCTTGGCGGTACTCTGACAGATGATCAGGCTGCCAAAGCAGGTGTGGCTTCCGGGACGTATCTGCTCGATATGCTGGACGGACTACATAAAGATCTTGGTTTTGATGCCTACACCAACGGATCAAAACCCATGATTGATGTTTTCGCCATCACCATGGCCCTTATGGTAGGAACCGCCGGTCTGCCGCATGTAATCGTAAGATTCTTTACTGTTCCTAAAGTGAAGGATGCTCGTCTTTCCGTAGGTTACTCTCTGATCTTCATTGCGATCCTTTACACCACTGCTCCTGCTATTGGTGCTTTCGCAAGAACCAATATGATTCTTTCTCTCAACAATATTGAGGAAACCGCTGCTCCTTCCTGGTATCACAACTGGAAGTCCACAGGTCTGATCAAGTGGGCCGATAAAGAAGTAACCAAAACTGTGGAAACCACAAACGAAGCCGGTGAAAAAGTAACCACTACTGAAATTGTACGTCCGAAAGACGGTAAAATTCAGTATGAAAAAAGCAAAGACGGCAACGAACTGGAAGTGGACCGCGATATTATCGTGCTTGCAAACCCTGAAATTGCAAACCTCCCGAACTGGGTTGTTGGTCTGATTGCTGCCGGTGGTCTTGCAGCAGCTCTTTCCACTGCAGCCGGTCTCCTGCTCACCATTTCAACGGGTGTGGCCCGCGACCTTCTGAAGCGGACCATGATGCCGAATATCACAGAAAAAGGCGAACTCCTTTCTGCACGAATCGCAGCAGGTTTTGCGGTTCTCATCGCTGGTTATTTCGGTATTAATCCTCCGGGATTCGTGGCCCAGGTAGTGGCCTTTGCTTTCGGTCTGGCAGCTTCCTCACTCTTCCCTGCGATTCTTCTGGGAATTTTTGACAAGCGCATGAACAGCTTTGGTGCGATTTCCGGTCTTCTGGCTGGTATAGTTTTCACTGCTGGTTATATCATTTACTTTAAGTTTATTGATCCGACCAACAATGCCGCATGGCTTTTCGGTATTTCACCGGAAGGAATTGGTACTGTGGGTATGGTTGTAAACTTTGTGGTTGCCTTAGTAGTTTCCAGAGTCACGGCTCCGCCTCCTGCTGATATTCAGGAGCTGGTAGAAAGTATCCGGTATCCACGCGGTGCCGGAGGTGCAACGCATCACTGATAAGTTACCTGGTGCCTGATTAAACTTCAGAACCCCGCACGGAACACCGTGCGGGGTTTTTTTGTTTACAGTTTTTAACCAGTGCTGCATCATAATTCTATGAGTGAAAATATGTCCCGAAGCCTGAGCACAAGAGTCTCGGAATTTTTAGCTGCCTTCCCCCCTTTTTCTTACCTCAGTCCGGAGCAGCTCCAGACTTTATCCGTCAGCATTCAGATGGAATTTCATGCTAAAGGAGATATAATATTCAGCGCAGGAACCCCGCACGGGGACTCTGCTTTTGTAGTACGCCAGGGTTCTGTATCCATATCCCGCCCTTCCGCTGAAATCGGACCTCAGCTGATTGATATCTGCGATGAGGGGGATATATTCGGAATGGCGGCACTTCTCAGCGATAAGGAATACCTTGTAACTGCCACCGCTGCGGAAGAATGTATGATTTATATTCTTCCCTGGAAAGTGTTTTCGAAACTTATGGAAGAAAACTCCAGGGTTGCGCTTTTCTTTGCAGCTGGATTTGCCTCAGGACTGCCCATTCACAGCGACTATAAAAAGCGGGAAAAGGCAATGAAGGATCTTTCCGCGACAGACCGCTCCCTCTCTGCACTTCAGGAAGAGGATGCCCTGATTATAGACGGCAGCAAAGGAATCATAGGTTGCTCCCCTGAAACCAGCATCCAGCAGGCTGCTGAGATTATGTCAAAGCATAATGTGGGTTCTATTATTATAAAAAACAAAGAAGATCATCCTCTTGGGATTATCACTGATACAGATTTCAGAAAAAAAGTGGTAACCGGCCGCATACCTATTGATGATCCGGTTGAAACAATCATGAGCTCCCCGGTCTTCACTGTCCATCGGGAAATACCCGTTGCCAACATCATTCTGCATATGATGAACAGAAAGATCCGGCATCTGGTAATCACAGAAGACGGAACACCTGATTCCCGTGGGGTGGGAATCATCTCGGAGCATGATGTACTGCTTCTTCACGGAAACAATCCGGCCGTGCTGGTAAAGGAAATGCATCAGGCCAAAACTCCGGAAAAGCTCGCTTCCATCCGGAACCGGGCTTCCGACCTGGTCACTCATTATCTTGATCAGGAAATTTCCATAACTTTTATTTCAGGAATTATAACAGAAATTAACGATGCTCTGATTCACAGGGCAATAACTCTGTCCGTTGAAAAGCTGGAAAGCGAAGGAATAAAAATGCCGGGAATCCGGTGGTGCTGGCTGTCTCTGGGAAGCGAAGGACGAAAAGAGCAGCTTCTGCGCACAGATCAGGATAACGCCCTTGTTTATGAGGATCCTGAACCTGGGCAGGAAGAAGCTGTAAAGAAAGCTTTCCTTTCGCTTGCCACTGAAGTAACTCAGATCCTGGAGCTCTGCGGCTTTGAAAAATGTCCTTCCGACATTATGGCCAGGAACCCCCGCTGGTGTGCCCCGATCTCTGAATGGAAAAAAATCTTTTATAAATGGATTGCCGTTCCTGAACCGTTATCGCTGATGAATTCCACGATCTTTTTTGATTTCCGGGCCGGCCACGGAGATACCGGTCTTGCAGATGAACTGCGCCTTTTCATCGATGAAGAAATTAAAAAAGAAAAAATGTTCCTTCCGTTCCTTGCAAAAAATGCACTGCAGAATCCACCCCCTCTCAGTTTTATGAGGAATTTAATTGTTGAGCGAAGCGGGGAACACAAAAACCATTTTGATATCAAACTCCGGGGCATGATGCCCCTCGCTGATGCGGCAAGGGTGCTTTGTCTTGATATGAACATTCACGGAGCCTGGTCCACATTTGAGCGCTATCAGAAAATTGCAGAGGCTGACCCTGCACACAGACACATGGCTGAAGAAGCAGCCATCGCCTACGGAATCATGATGAGATTCCGCGCACTGAACGGAATCGAAAACGGAGACTCAGGTCGTTATATGGATCCCGAGAAACTCGGTAAAATTGACCGGCAGACCCTGAGGAATTCTTTTCAGACAATTGAAGATATTCAGTCAATGCTTCGCTCCCGTTATCCGCTCGAGTTCATCAGGTAATCAGTATGTTTGATTTTCTGAATAAATTCCGGGAAAGAACACGCTGCAGGTCCGGAGATCTTCCTCCGGAGGTCTGCGATTATCTGAAAGCATGCGAAACCCGGATCTCCCCGTCTGCTCTTATAAAAGAGGCAAGGTTTATTGTTCTGGACACTGAAGCGACCGGACTGAATATAAAATCAGATCAGCTTCTTTCCATTGGTGCAGTAGCTGTAAACCGGCTTCGCATCGATTTTGCAGATTCCTTTGAAGCTGTAATAAAAAATGAAATGCCGGCAGTTAAGGAAACAGTAATCATTCACGGAATCATGCCCGGGGAAGCAAGGAACGGCCTTGAAGTCCATGTATTCCTGAATGAATTCTTAAAATATATAAAAAACGATATTATTGTGGCTCATCACGCAGCTTTTGATATAACGATGATCAACCGATCTCTGAAGCATATTTACGGCATCGAACTCCGGAACCCGGTGCTGGATACGGCGGCCATTTACAGAAGGCTGGAGCATTCTTTTCATTCGGACCATCATGAAATAAAACCGGAAGAGTATTCACTTGACCGCCTTGCGGAAAAATACAGAATTCATACCTCTGACCGTCACACTGCCTGGGGTGATGCTCTGATCACGGCTGTTCTGCTGCAGAAGCTGATCCGCCAGGCCGAAGACCGTAAAATTATAAAACTGAATGATCTCCTTAAATCACGGGGATGAGACCGGGGGCAGGTTCGAAAACGGGACACACCCGTAATAATCTGAGCTGCAGCAAATTTTCCTTGCAGACTTTTCTGGTGCTGATGCAATAGGAGCATGCCGAATCAGGAAAGACTGCTGCGGGACAGTTTCTGGGATACACGAATTTCTTTCGATGAAATTCTTGCCATTGCCGCTTCGGATGATTTCAGCCGCAAACAATGGCTCTTTGAACGAATTATGCTTCACAGCACTCAGTTAACTGCAGATTTAAGTTTATTCTCAAAGCAGGATATTTCGGAACTGCTGAACAGTATTAAAACACCATCCTTTAATAAGGACCATTTTTTAAAACGAAAGAATCTGGTGGAAGTCTTATTTCTGGACCAGCCCCTTACCATTAAGGAGCTCCAATGGCAGATATAGATTATAAACAGCTTTACAGTCTTCAGGATACAGTACTCCGGATTGTTTTTTCAGAAGAACGTGAATTTTACCTGACTGGCGGCACATGCCTGAGCAGATTCTATAATGAAAAAAGACTATCAGATGATCTTGATTTCTTCACAAATCAGTCCCTGCGTTTCAGCTATGCCGTACGCAGAATCCGGTCGGCTTTGGCGGATCGCTTTACTCTCGTTACAGAGACAGACTCAAGGGATTTTGT
Source organism: uncultured Leptospiraceae bacterium (assembly GCA_964594095.1). Taxonomy (GTDB): domain Bacteria; phylum Spirochaetota; class Leptospiria; order Leptospirales; family Leptonemataceae; genus CAZQKZ01. The sequence goes on from CAZQKZ010000008.1 coordinate 30,924, forward strand.
AAGACTGAGAATTAACGGCATTTTACAGGCTGACTTTATAAACGATCCCGTGCCCCGTTACGGGGAGCCGGTATTTCTGGAATCAGGGATTATCATTGACTCAGTGGAAAATATTCTCAGTAATAAGATTACAGCAGTCATCGGCCGGGATGACTCCAAAGATATATTCGATTTATATATGATCTGGAAGTTTTACAGTATTAACTGGAAAGATATTCTGGATTCAGCCCACAATAAAGCTTTTTTTTCCAATGATGAGCTGATAGCCCGGCTCAGTGCATTTCCGCTTTCCATGCTGCAATCCATCCGCTTAACCGATCCTGCTTTTTTACATAATTTTCCAGTAGAGTTTCCTAAGCTCATTGAAGATATCCGGAACGGATGCGCCTCACTCTGAGCTCTGCACCACAATTCTCGGAATCTGCGGGTGAATCCGCGTGGTTACCTCGTAATGAATTGTCCCGCTCCACTGTGCCAGGTCCTCTGCCCTGATTATTTCAGGATAATCTGATCCATGAGTGCCGGTTGCCGAACTTCCAATCAGAACCACTTCATCCCCCGGGACTGAATCCGGTATGTGGGTAACATCAGCCATAATCATATTCATACAGACTCTGCCTGTGACCCTTGCTCTCTGACCCCGGATGATTACATAAGCCTGATTGGAAAGGGATCTGCTGAAACCTTCGTTATAGCCAACTGGTATGACTGCAATTCTCGACGGAACATCGGTTCTGTAGGTACAACCATATCCGACACTGGTTCCTTTGGGAACCGGATTGATGTGTACAATGCGGCTGAGCCACCGCATTACCGGCTGCAGATCCGGAGTGCTGCGGTACAGGCTGCTGTAAGAAATCCTGGTGGCAGCAGAAGGCCAGAAGCCATAAAGCGAAATTCCAACCCGGATCAGATCCAGCCTGGATTCAGGAATCAGGAGGGCCGCTGCGCTTGCTGCGGCATGAAAAAGGATTTTTCTGCCCTGGGCAGCATCCAGCACATCAGGTTTCATTGCCAGAAAGTCAGTGAGCTGCTGCTGCGCATAATCCTGATCAGTGACATCCTCCACATTTGAAAAATGAGTCATAAACCCTGTCCATGGCAGATCGGGTCTTTGTTTCAGATAATCCAGAACCTCCCCGATTTTTTCTTTGCGGTAACCGAGACGGGACATACCGGTGTCCATCTTCAGATGAAACGGACTGCCGGGAGAAAAAGTCTGCAAATATTCGATTTCGTCCGGTGCGGAAACTGTGAAATGAATACGGTCAGGGAGATTCCCTGGAATTTTCGTTGTACGGACCGATCCCATAACAAGAACGGGCTTTTCGGGTGCAGCATGACTCACAGTAAGCGCTTCTTCAAGTGAGTTGACCCCGAACCAGTCCACGGAGTTCCGGATCAGCGATACTGTCTCTTCAAGGCCATGGCCGTAAGCATTGGACTTAACCACCGCCATAAAAGCCGCATGGGGTGCTATAGTTCTGAATAAGAATACATTGTGAAGAAGTGCTTCTTCTGAGATTTCCACCCAGACGGGATGATCTTTTACTTGCATAAAAACTGACTTCCTGAGAATATGGTCAGACTTTCAAAGGGGCATTTCAAATTCTATGAAAAAGCAAAAAAAACCCAGCAGTTTACTGACTCGTCTTGCTAAAAAGCGCCATAAGCGCAGTCTTCGCAGCAAGGCTAAAAAAGCACACCGCAACGGAACCGGTTTTAAAAACCTCGAATCCGATTCCTGATCCCCTCAACTTTTCTGACCGGGATCTGATCAGAGAGCCCGGCAACTGACCGGGCTTCCTGGTCTTCTGTGTACAGAACCTGTCATTTTTTTCCGGCTGCTATCTGAATTTTTTACAGTTTTTAAATACCAATCTGTTTTTTTAATACCTGTATCGGTATGAAGCAGGTATATTACAGTAATCCGGCGGTTCTGCCCGATATGCAGAGCCTGTCAGTCTCGGATAGACCCCGGGAAAAACTCTTCGAAAACGGTGTCCATACTCTCTCCGATCTGGATCTTCTCGCGGTGATTCTTGGCAAAGGACAGCGGAATAAACCGGTCTATCACCTTGCTGCCGAAATACTCCCTTTAATTGATGGGAATTTTGACAATTCAGAGCTGACGGATGTTCTTTCAGGCATCAGCGGACTGGGACCGGCAAGGACCGCAATGCTTATTGCAGCCAGGGAATTCATGAGAAGAAGATTCGCACAGCCATCCAGCCGGGTGCGCGGTCCGGGAGATGTATTCTCCCTTGTGAGGCATTATTCTGACCGGCCCCAGGAACACTTTCTGTGTATAACTCTGAACGGAGGCGGTGAAGTGATCCGTACCCGGGTGATTTCCATTGGTCTGCTGAATCAGTCTCTTGTGCATCCCCGGGAAGTTTTTGCAGATGCGGTGTCTGACCGGGCTGCATCGGTTATTGCTGCTCATAATCATCCTTCCGGGAATCTGATACCCAGTCCGGAAGACCTTTCAGTCACCGCCAGGCTGAAGGAGGCCGGAGAACTTCTGAAAATCCCGCTGCTGGATCATGTGATTTTCAGTCATACCGGATACCATGGGATCATGAGCGGTCTTTCGGGATCATCGCAGGGAGCAGGATAAGAGGTGTTTTCATCAAAAAAATTGTTCATCAGAAAAAAAACCATTTACAGCTCAGTGCCATGAAAGACTCTCTGATACAGTTATGTATCAATTCAGATTTGTCCGTCCTGCCATTTTTATCGCTGCAGTCATTTTTCTGCAATCCTGCGCTTCATCCACTGCCGGTCTTGCTGTATCCAGCATACCTCTGGAAAACCGCGAATATGAAGTCCTTGGCCCCGCAGAAAGTAACCGGGGCTGGCTTACTTTCGATATCGGAATCCTGGGTTTTCCGCTTGAAACTCCGCCGATTGACAAGGCCATGGAGGACCTTCTAAAAGATAAGGGAGGAGACGCTCTGATCAACATCCGGTATCATACTGAAAAATGGGTCTTCCCCTTTATAACATATAACAGATTTTTTATTAAAGCAGACGTAGTAAAAACAGCGCCTCTGGTTAAACCGGCTCCTGTACAGCAACCACCAAGAAGACGATGATTACCGGAATTTCTTTTAAAACAAGCTCCGGCGCTGTTGGCCGAATTCTGTTTCCGGTCGTGGCAGCCTTACTGATTTCCGGCTGTATGGCCGGCGGAATCATCGGTAAAGGCGGTCATATGTATGCGCCTGGAATAATTCCGTCAGCAACTCTTACCCGTGGCGCTCCTTACAAAATCGTGTGTTATGACGAAAAAACTGCCTCTGAATATTTTCAGGCAAAGGAAGAAGGCAGACAACTCCCCGTGTCAGAATCAAATCCTGGCGGACTTCCTTATATATATTATAAAAATCCTGATGAATATTCCGGAGAATGTGATCAGACCGGCGAAAGCAGCCAGTTTTATCTTTTTAATGTATTTCCGGTTACACCGGGGCTTTCTCCTGACCTTGCTATGTCCTCAGCAGTGCAGCGGCTCGAAGGCGATACAATGATCCGCATCCGGATCTGGCACGAAATGCATTATTATTCTCTGCTGGGCAGGGTTTCTGTTCTGAAAGCGAAGGGAACTGTTATTAAATTTCTCAACCAGGATGAGCAGGATACTGCCGGAGGTAAACGATGATCCGAAATCTGATTCTTCTTCCTTCCGCTGCAGCACTTATGTTTTTCTTTCTTTCATCCTGTCTGGTCTCTGATGAAGAAGGAAACACTGCAGATTCATGGAATGAAATTTATGCATCTATAGATTATAAGGAAAAGCGCTGCGGACATAAACCCGATCAGCCTCTGATAATCCCAAAGAATCCTTCGGCCTATGCGGTAAGACTCTGTTCCCTGATGATTATCCGCGAAGACTGCCCTTTCCATGAATATCCGGTTTTCTGCTGGGAACTCTATACAGATTTACCGGGGATTGGCGACTGACATGAAATTCAGATACAGCATTGCTTTAATTATATTTTTCTGGGCCGGTCTCCTGCATGCCCTTGATTTCCGTATCCGGGTGTTTGATCCGAAAACCGGTAAAAATCTGCCCGACACTCAGGTCATCGTCGTAGAAACAAAAACCAGATATTTTACAGATGGAAAAGGCGAGGTGCTCGCTTCCGTCCCCAAAGCCGGGTTTTACACACTCCGGGCCATTGCACCGGATGGGCAGCTTGTGCAGCCCCGCTTCCAGATTTTGTCTCCCGGTCAGCTGATCACCATTCTTACCTCGCAGCCGGAGGCTCAGACTTCATCGCCTCTGGCATCCGCTCCTGCTGCGGGACCGCAGATTGTAGGGGAAGGCGGAATTATGGTAACCGGTACCAAAGATAAAACCAGGATGTCCCGGTATCAGGTTCGCATCGATGAAGTAAAAAGAATTCCTGGCCAGTTCGGTGAAGCACTTCGCGGAATGGAGACTCTTCCCGGAGTTCTGCCCACGAATTTTCTTTCGGGTGAAATTATAGTGCGGGGCGCCAATCCCAATGCGAATACTTATCTTCTTGATGATCTGCCTATGGGATTTGCCTTCCATATAGGTGGTTTCAACCAGGTTGTGCATAATGACCTGATCAAAGCCATTGATATCTACACAGGTGCCTACCCTGCTCTGTACGGAAATGCTACGGGCGGAGTGGTTCATATTCACACGATTGACGAAGTGGACCGCTTCGGAGGAGTCACAAACTTTTCTCTGTGGTCCACAAATACAATGTTCAAGGGATCACTCGGAGAAGGGAACGGTTACTGGTACGGAGCCGGACGAATTTCCTATATGCATCAGGTACTGAAACCCTATGTCCCTGACGGACTCCGTCTTCCATATTACTGGGATGGCCAGTTCAAAACCCAGTACAGAATCAATCCTCACCATGCCATAGAATTTTATGCATTCGGAGCCAAAGACACTTTCGGTGCCACTATATCCAGTAAACCTTCCTGGGATCCGACTGCAGAACCGGACCCCATCCTCGTCGGGGCATCGGTGGATCTCAATCGTGCCTTCCACACTGAAGCAGTGAAGCACCGCTGGACTCCGGGATCGCGCGTAACAAACGAACTGTCGCTGATTTACCATGATTTTATTACTTATGTGGACGGCAGCATTGGTATTTATGAAGCCGTACAAAGCAGACACAACGGATACGCTGCTGTAAAAGACGACTTTACCTGGGAAGTTTTCAAAGACACTCTGACGGCCGACGCCGGATTCGAAGTAAGGAATTTCCTTTACCGCCTGAATGGACGCAGTATAAGGGTAAAGAAAAATGCAGGAAGATTTCCTGACCCGTTTGATGCAGAAGATCCGGATTACGAAACGGTTCCGGTCGATGACAGCGAAAATACTTACTATAACAGCGGCTACGGTATGCTCACTTTTAAAAAGTGGGGACTGGAATTCAAACCAGGTTTTCGCAGTGAATATTTCGGAGTCACAAAGCAGCAGGTGGTTGACCCAAGAGCCACTGTCTCCTTCACTCTGCCGGAATCCTGGGTAAAGGGCACTTCCTTTCATGCAGGCGGAGGACGCTACCACCGGGTTCCTGACCCATGGCAGTATTCCAGGTCGTCGGGAAATCCGGATCTTCGCATGGAAGAAGCAAGACACTATGTCATTGGATTCGAACAGAATTATAAAAGCTGGACATTTAAAATGGAAGGATTCCGGTTTTATTTTTCTGATATCGCAGTTTCCGATGCATATCTGCGGGTCCCATACAGACTTAATGACTATAAAGATCTTATAAAAAACCCAGGCGATCCTGGTACCCTCGAGGAAAGGATTCAGGAGCGCATAGACGAACCCATTAAATGGAATGACCGTGCAGGCTGGTCCAATGACGGGACCGGTTTTTCAGAAGGCTGGGAACTCTATCTTAAACGCAATCTCCCTGAGGGAAAAAACGGATTATACGGATGGTTTACATACACCTGGTCCCGTTCCATGAGAAATAATCACCAGCATATAATCACCGATGAAGAGGAAGATATGATTCTCTCCGCCGATGAAAAAAGGCTGCTGCATCTTTATGATAATACAAAGGACGGATACGCTTCCTTTGACAGAACTGTGGTTGCAAATATTGTGCTGGGATGGAAACTGAACAGGGAATGGCAGTTCGGAGCCCGATGGAACTACCGCACTTCACCACCTTACACAGAAATTGTAAACGATGACGGAGGAACCACTTTTAACAGCGGACGGGCTGTGTTTTATCCGGAATACTCTGATGTAACATTAAGCAAAAGAATGAAACCTTACCACCGGCTGGATATTCGTATTGACCGATTCATAAATTATGAATGGGGATTCGGAAACATATACCTTGAGCTTCTCAATGTTTATCTTCGGGAAAACACAGAATCAAAAGGCTGGAGTACAGGCCGGCCCTTTTCAGCAACAAACCCGGAAGCCAACAGAGATTTTGGTTCCTTACAGTTTGAAGCAGGGAACGGTAAATATCTGAAAGTTCCGCTGTTTAACATCGGACTGGAAATGAAATTCTAAGAGGGATAAACATATGTCATTGTTAAATATTTTTACCCGTTTTGTATCCAAACCTGCTGTTCTGATTCTGCCGGCCCTGACCGCTGCTTTTTTATCGGCTGCCTGTGACTCCAAAGCCGGAGAAAAGGACAGAGAAACAGAGCAGGCTTTGTTTCTCTATCTGATGCGTCCGGTTGATGTGAACGGGATCTGTGAGGAAAACACATTGCTGGCATTTGACTGTGCAGACGCATCCGGACTTCCGGCTGCAAAACCCATTTACCTTCAGTTTAAAGCATCCCTTTACAAAGTAACGCTCCCGATGAATACTGATACAAAGGCCTACTGCAGCACAGTCCTGAATTCTCCCGATTTTCCGGTTCCTGTACCTGCCAATACAGCTCCTGAAGATATTAAGACATATTCTGACGGAGCAAAAATCTGTGCCATCAGATGCGAAGGTGATTACTGGAAAAGAATGAAATCAGAATCCCGGTGCACTGCAGAAAATTACCAAAATCTGCCTGCTGCGCTGGTTGAAGATGACACTCATCAAGAATGCCTGAAAGACTGTCTTGACACCGGAAGTGTAATATTCTGATATTTATATTACTTTAAGAATACCACCTGGCTTTGCTCCGGTATGGTCTCCCCGGTCCACCACAAGGGTTCCGTTTACAATCACATAGGGAATTCCTTCCGGGTAGCTGAGAGGTCGTTCATATGTGGATGTGCTCAGAACCCTGACCGGATCAAAAACCACAATATCGGCAGCCATGCCCGGTTTCAGAATTCCCCGGTCGGTGATTCCTGCAATCGCAGCAGGAAGTGAAGTCATTTTGCGCACTGCTTCTTCCACAGTAATAATTTTACGTTCCCTTACATACCGGCCCAGAACCTGAGGGAATGTTCCGTAATTCCTTGGATGAGGAGCACCTCCTCCGCCGGCGGGGAACGCAGCTCCGTCCGAAGCAATGGCACAATACGGATATTTAATTAGTTTTTCTATATTTTTTTCGGTCATGGCGAAAACTATCAGTGCGGCAGACAGTTCTCCGTTCAAAGCCAGATACATCAGAAAATCGTAAGGCTTCATTTTTCGTCTGGCTGCTTCTTCTCCAAGCCGCTTTCCCTGAAGAGGAATGTTCTCCTTAGTGGCTGCCACAGCAAACTGAATGTCATTCCAGCTGCCGATAGATTCGACTTTACGCAGTACGCCATTTCGGATGATTTCCTGCCAGTGAGGATCGCGCAGCCTTCTTCCGAATTCACCTGGCCCTCCTTCGCGGGCATCAGCCGGGAAAAGATTAATCAGTGCGCTGGAGTAAGCCTCGAATGGATAGCGGTCACAGGTGACTCGAAGAGGACGGTGCCTGCGACTGCCTTCTCTTGCGCGGTCCATTTCCGCAATTATCAGATCAATCTGATCCCAGTTTCTTCGCCCCTGTGCTTTAAGATGAGTGATATTCAGAGCTGTGCCTGCCTCCCTTGCTATACGGACAGATTCCTTCACAGCCTCCAGCACATGATCATCTTCATTTCTCATATGAGGTGAATACAGTTTTCCGCTGCGGGCTATGGCGGCAAGCTCTGACTCATCTGCATAAATTCCCGGGAGATACTCAAGACCTGCAGACAGATGAGGGGCGGCTCCTTCGCGGATCGATTCCCTGTATAAAAAAGAAATCTGCTGCAGCTCAGTCTGAGTAAGAGGACGTTTTTCATTCCCGGCAACCCACCTCCTGAGAGTTCCTGCACCAACCATACTCAGTACATTGACTGATATGCCCCTTCTTATTAATTCTTTATAATAGCCTCCGAAATTTTTCCACTTAGCCTCTGATCCGTAATACATTCTGAATGTATCATACATCTCATCATTCAGTGGTGCGACAGATCTTCCGTCCTGACCGACAATTTCGGAAGTGACCCCCTGCCGGATCTTTGACTGGGCATTCCCGTCCCCAAGCAGAATCAGATCGCTGTGACTGTGAAGATCAATGAATCCGGGAGCCACTATCATATTATCTGCCCAGACCGTTGCTTTTGAGCGCACTCCCGCCAGGTTTCCGATATAACTGATAATCCCTTCCCTTACTTCCACATCTGCCTTGTATAAAGGAGCGCCTGTGCCATCTGCAATCAGTCCCCTTCTTACAATAAGATCAGGATCGCCGGTTTTTGCCGGAATGCGATAACCACCTGCAGTTCGCAAAGGTCCGGAAACACTCTGACAGTTACCAAGAACCGAGAGTGCAGCAAGACTCAAACCGGTATCAGCACTGATTTTCAGAAATTCCCTGCGGCTCAGACTCATTATGAAATGATTTTTTCAGCCGCAGGAGTGTCCATTCATTTACATGGTCGAAACCTTTTCGTGTATATCAAGCAGGTCTGTGAATTCCGGATTATGCGAAACAATCAGAAGAGCAGTGCTTCCTGTCCGAAGAGCCTCAGCGAGTGAGTGTCTGGACAGATCATCAAGATCATTTTCGGGCTCATCGAGCAGCAGCAGTCTGGCACCACTGATCGCGGCGCGAGCCAGATTAAGTCTGGTTTTTTCGCCTCCGCTTAAAGTAACCGTTTTTCGGAATACCTCGTCTCCCCGAAATCCTGCACGGGCAAGCATTATGCGAATCTCTGCATCCGTAAACCGATCTGTATATTGTTTATGAAAATCAATTACTTTTTCCTGGCTGTCCGGGGAGGTAATCTGACGGAAATGCCCTATCTGATTCCGGTACACAGACAGAGTCCCTTTCTGAATAAAGGCACTGTTGCCGGATGGATCCTCAATCAGACGCAGCAGAGTGGACTTCCCTGAACCATTAGGTCCGGAAAGCAGAACCCTCATACCATCCTGGATCTGAAAATTCAGCGGCTTCCGGTTCAGAACCCGGCCACCTGCTGTAAGGACCAGACCCCTGGATTCCAGAAGAATTTCCGGAGATCGATTCAGCTGAGGCTCACTGTCAAAATAAAACTGCCTTCCTTCCCCCGGCATCTGTGCACGAAGTTCCTCCTGACGTTTACTGAGCGACTCTGCCTTTCGGGAGTGTGAATTCTGTATACGCGCCTCAGTCCGGTCTGCCCTGTTCTGACTGAAGCGAATCATAGCCTTTGGCTCCTTCTGACCTTCGTTATGTTTCGCTGCTCTGGTCTGTCTTTTTTCCTGTTTCCGGACAGTATTCTGAAAATCGTGCATGGCTTTTTTTATTTCCTTCCGGGATCGTTCAAAGGAAGCCCTCGCGTCCGCAGCTGCTTTCTGCCTCCCTGATACATAGTTTTCATAACCTGCTCCCCATATTTCCATTTTCCCGTTTTCAAGATGCCAGATCAGATCTGCCCGGCGCAGTATTCTCGGATCATGCGAAATGATAAGGACGGGAACGGATAAGGCCCGGACTCCGGTTAAAAATTTATTGAGGGAGGAATCATCGAGAAGATTTCCGGGCTCATCAAAAAAAACAGCATCCGCTGTATCGGATTCATGGAGGATCCGGAAAATCCGGGCGCTTCTGGACTGACCTGGAGATAGAACCGATCTGGATTCCACCGGGTCCTGAAATTCCTGCTGTTCCATCATTGAAATGTAAAGGCCGGATTCCGCTAAAGCATCCTTTAGACGATGCATAAGAGTGGTTTTGCCTGAACCATTCGGACCAGTCAGGCAGACAATTTCCCTGTTTTTAAGATTGAGCTGAAGACCGCTCCAAAGGACACGGCCATTCGGCAGAACTGAGGTAAGATCTGTTACAGTAAGCATAGTTAACTCCTTTAAATAAACAGCCGGGTCAACCGGTCTGAAATAATTTTATTTAAAGTATTAACTGCGCATAGAAGGCGGTTTGTGCCGCCGGATACAGTAAAGCAAATCAATGAATTTCTGTCAAGCTGTTTTTAAAGGCATTCGTCCGCTGGGGCGCACCTGCGATTTGCAGGAAAAATCCCGGATTAATAACTTAATCAAAGGTCTGATACGGCTTTCCCTCAGGATATGGATGGCCTCGAATTTCTTACTCACCGTTTTTTTTCTGCTTGCCGAAAATCTGCCTTTTAATACTATGGATCTATAGTATATGGAATTTCAGAAAACATCGGAATACTGCATCAGAGTGCTGCTTTATCTTGGGAAGCATCCGGGGGAGTATATTTCTGTCCGCGATCTCCACACTGCTCTGAAAATCCCTTATAAATACCTGACAGCTGTTATGACCAAACTTTCAAAAACGGGTATTGCCGAAGTGCGTCAGGGAAAGCACGGGGGGTTTCGCCTGGCCAGAGATCCGAAGGATCTTAAAATTTCCGAAATTATTGAAGAAATTGAAGGAAATTCCGATATGCACCGGTGCATACTGGGTCTTGATTCCTGTAATGAAGAAAAGAAATGCGCCCTTCATACTTTCTGGGCCGATACAAAAAACAAAATTTTAAAGACTGTTTATTCAAAAACCCTGGCTGAGCTTATGACGCAGCCCGCGGGAAAACTGTAACCGGAATTTTCAGAATCAGCGGACTCCCCTTCTGTCTGCTGACCCTGGTCTGCCGGTTTTTTTAATGCACTTAAATACTATATAAATATGGTATTTAGATGGGAGATTCTATGGAAGAAACATTTCTGGAGCGGCTTCTGAGCCGCAAAAGTCTATTCGTTGCCTTCTGGTTTTCGGGCGTGGTCAGCGCTCTGGTACTGGTTGGCTTTTCAGCGTATCTTGTAAAAGAAGTCCCCCCTATCCCGGCAGAAGTCCGGTCTGCCTCAGGTGAGATTCTTTATACAGGAGACGACGTTATTGCGGGCAAAGCTCTGTTTCAGCAGTTTGATCTGATGGACTACGGCACCATGCTTGGCATGGGTGCATATCTCGGCCCGGAATTCGCCGGCGATTTTATGCATCGCAGAGCAGAGTTTCTTTATGAGAAATTCTCTGCTGAAATTTATGGAGGTAAAAAATCTTCTGAATTGAGCAATCCGGAACTTGCCTACATCAAAGGTAAAGTTAAAGAAGATTTTTCTTCTGTTGTTCTCACAGAATCCGGCGCGACTTACTCCGATGCATCAGCGGAAGCGTATAAAGCCAACAGAGATTTTATTACAGATTTCCTGGTAAATGGGAATAAAGAAAAAGCATGGCGAGGCGGAATTATCAGGCCTGATGAAGCACATCTGATTGCTGCATTTTTTGACTGGGGTCAGCTGGTATCTTCTTCGATCCGTCCAGGAACCGAAAGAACATGGAGCAACAACTGGCCTTCGGAGCCTCTGATTGATCAGACTCACGGTTATTCTTCCGTAATCTGGTCGCTCGCACAGCTGCTTATTCTGTGGACGATGACTATTGTGGTGCTTTTTGTTCTGTATGAATACCTAATGGAAAAAGGGGAAAAGCCAGAAAACCCTCTTGCAATAACAGGTCTTTTTCCTTCGCAACTGAAGCTTACAAAATACCTTCCTGTGGTTGCTCTGTTTTTTCTGCTTCAGGTGATTCTGGGCGGTTATCTTGCCCACATATACACAGAACCTGCAGAAAATTTTATAATTTCTCAAGATATTCTGCCATTTAATATTACAAGAGCAATTCACATTAATCTTGCGATTGTATGGGTTGCCATTGGCTGGCTTGTGGGTGGTATGTTCATTGCACCTCTGGTTGCCGGCAAAGACCTAAGAATTCCCTTTCTTGTCGATATCCTCTGGGCAGCTCTTCTGATTGTGGGAGGTGGCGGACTCATTGGTATGTATCTCGGTGCACAGGGACAGATGCGGGATTACTGGTTCTGGCTGGGTAATGAAGGGCGTGAATATCTGAATCTTGGCCGAGTGTGGGATATCGGTCTTGTAATCGGTCTTGTTCTCTGGTTTGGTATGGTTTTTTCTACCATAAGAAAAGCTAAAGAAAACAACATTATGGTGGGAACCATTATCTGGGCTGCTTTCGGAGTAGCAACTCTCTACATGGCCGGCATGGCACCTCTTCATAAAATCATGCCGAACTATACAGTTGATGATTATTACAGATGGTGGGTGGTTCATCTCTGGGTAGAACTCACATTTGAACTTTTTGCTGCCGGTGTGCTTGCTTATCTTTCTGTGATCCTCGGCCTCGTTCCGCGTACCGTTGCCGAACGGGTGCTTCTGCTGGAGCTTACTCTTGTCGCTGCATCGGAAGCACTCGTTCCGCGTACCGTTGCCGAACGGGTGCTTCTGCTGGAGCTTACTCTTGTCGCTGCATCGGGTGTGCTTGGGGTCGGACACCATTACTGGTGGCAGGGTCTCGACGAATACTGGATCGCAATCGGAAGTATTTTTTCTGCACTGGAACCTATCCCGCTTGTTGTCCTGATGATTGAAGCATGGAAGGAAAGGAGTAAGATTCTTGAAAGAGGAGACGCTTTTGCTTTCAATGTTCCTTTCCTGTGGCTGGCAGGATCTGCGGCTCTAAACTGGTTCGGCGCGGGATTTCTAGGCATGGTAATTAACTTACCAATAGTAAACTATTACGCTCACGGAACATATCTGATTATGCCGCACGGTCATGTGGCTCTTCTTGGTGCATTCGGCTACATCTCGATTGCTTTTATTTACATTGTGGCAAGATCCAGGGCTATGGCTATGGGGCTTTCCTGGAGCGATTCCTGGGGTAAACTTGCGTTCTGGCTGGTGACTGTGGGGATTGTGCTGTTTGCCCTTCCTACTCTGATCATCGGTCTTCATCAGACTGAGACTGCATTTGAACTTGGCTACTACGCTGCAAGGACGCGAGAGACAATTGAACAGGTGAAGTTCTGGATGTGGATCAGAATCATTCCTGACGGGCTTGTGGTTCTCGGAGCGCTTGTACTTTTTGCTGACATTGTGAAACAGACAGTCTTAAACCGTAAGCCTGTGTAAGGTTCCGACTTTTCTTCCCGGGGTATTTTCAGAAATACCCCGGTTTTTTTGCGCATTCTGCTTTTTTTTTACCTGTAATGGTATGAACCTTCACTCTGCCATTCATGAACCTTCCGGAAAAACTCAGTCAGCATTCCTTATTAGCGCATCTTTAACAGAGGCTTTTCCATGGCTGCAATCTCTAAAGGGGCGGAGATTGTCGAAATTTCTTTCTGAATTATTAAAAGATCCTTTGCTGGACCGTAAGCTGAGCAGGCTTAAGTCTGATAAATGGAAAAAGCAGGATCAGGATGCGGGCTTGGATCTGCAGCCGGTTTATTTTTACCCGGATGAGTCAGATTGGGCGAAACTTGGGATGATTTCTTCTGCTTCAGGGTTCTCTATGTGTTTTATTTTCGTTTATCTTCTGCTTTTTTATTTGGGGGTTTTACAATTACCTAATGACAAAACTATATTGTATCCGTACCAAAACCCTCTCCGAAAAATATCAATGTGCGTTGTATCGTTAAACCAAGCCACCAGAAAACTACGACGAACACTACGACAATGAAAAAAACCGTCTTTACAGCAGAACCTTAAGACTGATAAGACGTAACTGTGAAATATATCCGGACCATTCTATTATTTTTGACCGTTGCTTTGACCGCAGTCTTTTGGGTTTTTCGGGGAGAACTGATGATCTTTGAAAAAGATCCGAGAACCCCCGCAGAAAAACTTGCCGGTCTCCCGGCCCCGGATTCCCCTCCCCTGGTCATAGCCCACAAAGGAGCCCATTTATTCACAAAAGAAAACTCCCTGCTGTCCGTAAAAGCTGCTTACGATAAAGGTTACGATGGTACAGAACTTGATGTCATGGTCTCTGCAGACGGAGAACTCATACTGTCTCACGACTTCCTTACTGATGATGGCAAGGATGTTCCTAAACTGACTGCAGCCGAACTGAAAAAAAATTATAGAATAGAGACACTAGCTCCGGCCCTGACAGAGTTTGGTCAAAAATTAGTCTTTATACTTGAACTGAAGACTGACAAAGGCCAAAGCTACGGGTCCGAAAAGAAAATCTGCAAAATGATTCAGTCCTATAATCTGGAGGATTCAGTTATTGTCTCCAGCTTTGATCTGTTCCTGATTCTGAATCTTCAGAAGAATTGCAGTGGCATTCATACAATGCTTGAAATCTCTGAAAATGCAGAGTCCATAATCCCCCTGCTGAAAGGAAGATATAACTCCCCGTTTATCAGTGTATCTTACCGGCATCTTACTGACGAGCTGTTTCAGAAGATTCAGGCAGAAAAGATGATCCTTTCAGTGTTTACTCCCAATATGCCCTGGGAACTGAAAGATTTCAGCGGAAAAGCCGACCTAATTCAGACAGACAGACCAGGTACTTTGAAACTCATACTGCAGGATTAATCCTTTTTTACATTCATACAGGACTGTATTTTCTCTTTTGCTTGATTCTTGTGATTGTTACATTAAAATGACGTTATTGCTGCATTTTCAGGCAGGTCTATGAAAATAAAGTCTGACATCCGTCCTTGTTTTACCTACAATTACACTTTTATGACCCTCTCTGTCATGGTATACACTGCTGGTGCTGTACTGATGCGTATCCTTTTCTTAATCTGGAACCGTCAGTATATCTCAGAAGATTCTGACATCCTTTCTGCTTTTCTGATCGGAGCCCGTTTTGATCTCACCGCATGGTTTTATCTTACAGGTATCCTGTATATACTCTGGAGTCTTCCCATCGGTCTTTTCTGTATCAGAAATAAGGAAAAGCTTTATATCCGGATCCTTGCTCTTTGTGCAGGTATTATATTCTTTTTCAATGGAATTGACATCGGATACTATCCCTTTTCAGAAAAAAGAATTTCCTATGAGCTCTTTATTCTGAAAGGCGATCTGCAGAGCTTCTCTCCTGACGTTCTTTTGGCATTCTTTCCGATTCTTGCCGGATTCATTTTCATAATAACCGCTGTTGTTTATTCTCTTCGGACAATTCCTTATTTCAGTGGCGTGGTGGAAAAATTCATCACTGAAAAAGCAGCAGAGAGTAAACGGAATCCTCTGACACTTCTGCACAGGTCCTACCTGATGCAAATAGCAGTTTTTCCGCTGATTCTGATCCTGCTGGCCGGGATACTCCGGGGATTCGGTGAGCGGCCGCTGAGGCCTGCCATGGCTTTCTCAGGTGCGGATCGTTTTTCCGGTCATCTGGCCTCAAACACATTTTACAATATTCTTTTTACTTCTCTGGAAAAAAAACCGGAACCTGTTTCCCTGATCGATCAGGCTGCTGCACAGACTTTCATCCGGAATACTGTAAAAAATTCTTTTGATTCAGATATTATTCATCCCGGACATCCGTTTCACAGAAAAGCAGAATTCCGGAATCCTGCTCTCCGAAAGAACGTAGTCCTTATAGTAATGGAAAGTTTTAACGGAAAAGACACCGGCATCCTGAATAACATTCCGGCCAGAGAGAGCATAACTCCCGGCTTTGACAGCCTTGCCGGAAAAGGAATTCTCTTCACCCGGTACTATTCCAATGCCAGAAGATCCATCGAAGCCTTCCCGGCCCTACTGGACTCCATGCCCGATATTCTTAACTTTCCGATTATAAGTACAAATCTGGAAACCAACCATTACACAAATCTGGCTGCTGTTTTTAAAAAGCAGGGATACAGAACTTCATTCTTTCACGGCGGACGAAACGGAACCATGGGGCTTGACAAATATTCAAAACTGGCTGGTTTTGATCAGTATTTCGGGAAAGATGAATACGAAAAAGAAAACAGGACCGATGATTTTGACGGCCACTGGGGCATCTACGATCATAAGTTTTTTGATTATTTTTACAATAAACTGAGATTGCAGGCAGAAGCAAACAGAGGTCAGCCATTTTTTTCAGTGATTTTTTCTCTGTCAAATCATCATCCGTTCACCCTGCCCCCTGATTATAATCCTGATAATGACCAGGGTCTGAGCCCGGCACAGAAAACCCTTAAGTATTCCGATTCCGCTTTATATAATTTTATAAAAAATGCAGAAAAAAATCCGGCTTTCAGTAATACAGTTTTCATAATTACTGCTGATCATAATACCTTCGAGGGTCTGAATCTGAATCGCAATATAATGGATATATTCCGGGTTCCTCTTCTGATCTATGCTCCCGGTTTTGTAAAACCGGAAACCATCGGGACTCCCGGAAGCCACACAGATCTTATGCCTACGCTCCTTGAACTTCTTTCTGTTTCCGGAGATTACACTTCCACAGGAAAATCGCTTTTCCAGTCAGAAGGAGACAAAGCTGTGATTCTTCAGGATAACGGGATCTACGCCTTTATACTGAATGATGCTGTGCTTATTTCCAGTTTTGCAGGAATGGAAAAATACCTCCTTCGGAAAAACGGCAACTGGGAAGCTGCAGAGAAAGATGCAGTACCGCAGGATAAGCGTGAAAAACTGCAGATCGGATTCAGATCCTTTTATCAAGAAATCCATAACGGTCTGATTCAGAACAGGATGACTGCAGTTTCCGCAAAGAAATAAAGCGCAGCCGTTAATTACTCCTCAGCGTCTGTAATCTCAATATCAAGACCGGCACCGATGTAGCCGATCAGAATCAGCACACGCGGTGAAAGCGGCAGAAAACCGCTGCGGCCTTTGCTTTTACGGATTGTACAGTAAAAATTCAGACTTGCTTCTTTTGCAATTTTCAGAAGTTCCCTCCTGACAGGAAGCAGTCTGTGAAGAATCTCCCAGAAATGAGTCTCCAGACTTTCTGTACCCGGCACTGTCGAGCTCATCTGCCATAAAGCATTCTTACCATCCTCATCCGGATAAAACACTCTGTCAGGCTCAATTCCAAGCATTTTGGTTATCACATCCGGATTAAAGTCATCGCCACCAATACTGAAAACAACCCAGTTATCAATGACAGCCCCTCCCCTTTTTACGGGAACAGAGGCTACAGAGCTCATGGATTCAGGAAGAAAATCTGCCTGTTTGATTAAGGAAGCAATACCCTCTCTGCTGAGTGATTCCTTTTCCTGTCCTGCCATTTCAGCAGCCTCTTCCTCTGAAATACAGCGGATTCGAAGAATACACAGATGAAGCACGGCATCCCGCAGAATCGTAAAAAATTTCCTTCATATCGGGATCTTCGTAACTCAGCCTGCAGATACAGCTTTCACCTGTTTTATTGCAGCTGTGAATCCGGACTGCAGCCAGAATGGCAACCGGATCCGTGTATCGGAAGGGAGGCTGCGCCCCCGGTTCATTTTCCAGATACAGCATCTCCAGTGAGATTTTAGTCATTCTTTTAATAAATTCACTTCTGGCACCGTTATCCGGACCGTTCTCACAGACATACTTACCGTATATCATATCGCAGGTGAAAGAATCACCCTCCTCACTGAGGCTGCAGATTTCCGGAGCCGCACTGCGAATCTGTGACGGACCGCCTCCGGTTGTTTCTGAACCTGTGCAGGATGCACTGATAACAATAAAACCCAGAATCGGTAAAAATGATGTTCTGAAAATTCCCATATCTTTATAATCGGCACACCAGGGGATTTTTAGATTGCCTAAAAAGTCCCCTCCCTTTTTTTTTACAATCCTATGCGCATTCAGGATAATATTTACGGAGAAGAATCAATGACCCAGGCAATCAACCGAGCTGAAATCCTTATGGAGGCCCTGCCCTATATACGCAGATTTCACGGTAAAACCATCGTGATTAAATTCGGTGGTGCTGCCATGAAGGATGAAGCTCTCCGGACTCAGTTTGCAAGAGATGTGGTTCTCCTTCAGTATGTCGGAATGCAGCCCATTATCGTGCATGGGGGCGGTCCTCAGATCAACCGGCTTCTCGACGGACTGGGCATTCAGTCACATTTTGTGGATGGTCACAGGGTCACCGATGAAAAAGCCATGGAAGTGGTGGAAATGGTCCTTTCAGGATATGTTAATAAAGATATAGTCGGACTGATTAACCATGAAGGAGGTCGCGCTGTAGGAATTTCCGGAAAAGACGGGGGGCTTGCCAGGGGAACTGTCCATTCTCTTCACAGAAAAAACGAAGATGGCACTACCGAAGAGGTCAGCCTTGGCCGCGTTGGGAATGTGCTTCGCTCCGGCATTAATACCGCAGTGCTTACCGATCTTTATAAAGACGGATACATTCCTGTTATCGCTCCTGTGGCTGTGGACTCCGATGGCAAAAGCCTGAATGTGAATGCCGATACCATGGCCGGAGCCATCGCCGGGGCTCTCCGTGCGGAAAAGCTGATCCTGCTTACAGACACTCCCGGTGTTATGCGCGAAGGTCAGACAGTGACAGGTCTCATTCCTTCCGATGTTTACAGACTGATCAATGAAGGAACCATAAAAGGCGGCATGATCCCTAAAACGGAATGCTGCCTGAAAGCACTGGAGTCAGGAGTGAAGCGTACTCATATTATTGACGGACGTGTTCCTCATGCTCTTCTTCTGGAAATTTTTACCGATAGAGGCGTCGGGACTCTGATTTCGCACAGCGACGGATCCGGGGTTCCGGGTCATTATCCCTGGTCAGGAGTGGTATCAGGCTGAGCTGGCCGCTGCTCCCTCTTTTTCCTTAATTACACGGTCAAGTTTTTCATAGGGGTCTTCTTTCGTCTCAGGAGCCCCTTTAGCCCTGCCTGATTTCCTGGATTTTACTATAAATTCAGTAACTTTTTTAATCCGGTTCATCAGGAATTTTGACTCAAAGTCATCCTTACCCGAAAGACGCTCCCGCACCCGGTCTGTCATCCGCAGAAGACGCGCAGATTTTGTATTCCAGTCAAAATCCAGAGGATACAGGATCACCGCATCACCAGGCGTTTCATCGGAATCTGTATCGAGAATCTGAAACTTTTCTTCTTTCAGCTGATCCCTCAGTGCCTGGTCGTCCTCTGCTTTCAGCCAGGATTTTATATCTTCAAAAGAGGGCACTGTTTCCTCGCTGAAATAGAAATGATCCAGAGCTTCTATCAGCCGGTTCAGCTGAGTGTTTCCTGCGAGCCTGTCAATTGCCGCCTTTTTTTCGCTTTCTTTTTTTTCTCTTTTCCGGGCCTGCCGGGACCTGTTGCGCTCCGCCCGGGCTGCCTGTTCTCCTGCGATTGTCTGTTTAGCAGACTGAAAAGCAGTATCCTGAAACAGTGTAATGCCCAGCCAGAAAAGAAAACGATGAATCCATGAAATATATGTAAGATATACCATACGGAGCAGTCTTCCGTATGACTTAACAAAATCGGCATCCTCAAACATGCTTCCGTAGATTGCGTTATTCTGATCAATCTGCTGACGCAGCGCAAGAACTTTCCAGAATTCCTCAGGTTCTGCATCAAGCATTCCGGTTATAATCTTTTTTACAGAAATAATTTCGCGGGGCAAAAAAACGGTCACAGTGCCGCTTTCCTCCTCCCAGCTCCCGCAGATCAGCCGGTTGTCGGTGAGCAGGCTGTTTTTCACATCAGGAGAAAGAGACTCATACTGGTCTTCGTCAAAAAACAGAACCAGATCCCTCCAGTTTTTTCCTGAAAGAAGTCTGTCCCGGATTTCACTGATCTGATCATGAACCATCCTGCGGTGCTCATCATCATAAGCAGACTGTGCTCTTGGCTCAAGCTGAAGAATTATTTCGCATGCGAGGGCACCTGGAAAGGACGCCTGGTTTTCAGATTCAGCGGAATCCCCTGTGACTGCTTTCCTGACTGCCCGGGCCCTTCTTGCTGAGAATGCAGACGATTTAACTGCGAATTCATCTAAATAATAACTGGTCTCTGCCAGCGAGATTTCTCCGAGATCCCGACGAAGGTTTCCTTTGTCCCGGATTCCCGGAATAAGGCGGGTTGCAAGAAAATCTGAAACCAGTTCAAAAACAGGTATGATTTCATAAGTTCTGACCGGAAGAAAACCAAATCCCCTGAGCTTCACAAAACGGCCGGAATCAATCATCAGATTTTCAATTTTATTTAAAGTCGCTGGTACAAGGGAGGCATGGGGACGAATGGGGAAATCGGGAACCTGGAAAGGGGCCAGGGGATCCGTAACCGTCCGGAGTCCCGCCGGATTCTTTTTTGCATTTCCGTTCAGATCATTTTCAAGATCCTGCCAGAGCTGTTTTACATCGGGACCGGCACCGGATTTTGCATCTGTCAGAAGCTGAACTGCATTGGCCGACATTGCGGCAAGCTCATCAAAAATATAACCGGGTATCCTCGACTCTTCATCCCTTCCGGAAATATAAACAGGAACCACAGCCAGATTCTGTTTTTCGGGCACATACTGAAGATAGAAAAGCTGTGTGGCCAGTCTGTCTGAAATAAGCCTCTTCAGTGCATTGATGCGGTCCTGGCGGGTCATATCGTTTACTTCCAGAACCTCGGAAGTCATAGAAAAAAGATTGCCGGATTTCGCGTGCCTCAGATCAGAAGCTGCCAGGAGAGATTTATAAACAGCATAGATATACCGATCGGTAGGGTAAATCCCCTGACTGGTTGCCTCGGATTCCGTGAGCAGCTCGAGAAAAGGATAATTCTGGTCGGAGATCATGACTCGCTCTTTACTGCAATATAATCAGGCGGGGTATGTCTGACATACTGTTTTTTAAGTCGATCTTACAAACAGAATAAAAAAAATTGGACCTGTGGAACATCTGATTTGTGTGGATGCGCGGCCTCTGATTTATCCCGGGAACGGGAATGCCAGGTATCTGTATAATATATTAAAAGAAATCATCCCTCTTCGGAAAGAAGATCATTTTCTGCTTTTATCTCATAAAAGCATCCACCCGGATCATGCGGATCTCCTTCTGTCTGAAAATGTTTCTGCGGAAACCGATTCCACCTGGACCCGGTATGCAGGCCCCCTCTGGCTGAACATAAGAATCCCCTCTCTTCTCCGCAGATATAACGCCGATCTCTTCTGGGCGACCCTGGCCACTATGCCGCTGTTTTATCACTTCCGCCTGAAAAACATTCCTGCAATGGTGAACTTTCACGACCTGAATGCAAGGTCTGCGCCCAAAACCATGACTTTCTGGAATTATGCGCAGCACCGACTGCTCAATCACCATTCTGTAAAACAGGCAGAAGCAGTCATCTGCCTTTCCGAAACCACCCGGAAACAGATTCTGCATTTTTTCCCTGACACCGATCCGTCCAAAGCCGTTACAGTATATCCGGGAATCCATTTCCGCAACGGGGGCTCCCGAAGACCTAAGCTTCCTTACCAGGCCGCAGGCCGCCGGTTTATTCTGAGTGTGGGAACACTGGAACCGCGCAAAAATTTTCGCACTTTGATAGATGGCTATCTTGCGGCCAAAGCTGTCTGGTCCGGTGCTTTCTCTGAATTTCCGATCCTGATCATTGCGGGCCGCAAAGGCTGGGGAGAAGAATCTCTTTACAGGCTTCTGAAATCCGAATCACTCACATCCGACGGAATCTTTTTTCTGGAGGGACTGAGCGATGAAGAGCTGCAGTGGTGCTATGAAAACGCCTGGTTTACCGCCAGCTCCAGTCTGCATGAGGGATTCGGCCTTCCGGTAATTGAAGCAGCGCGATTTCAGACCCCTCTTCTGCTTTCCGACATAGAAATCTACCGGGAAGTCGCAGGAGAGAATGCAATTTACTGTATGCCTGAAAGTGCTGCGGACTGGGGAGACAAAATCCTCTCCATGACAGAACTTGTGAAATTTAAAAAAGCACCCGTTCTTCCTGTAAGGGAAGAAGACTGGACATGGACAGAAGGAGCCATGAGGATATCAGGAATTGCAGACCTGCTGCTGACAAGAAGTACCGGCCCCGCCAATGACGAAGCCGATACTGAGTGAACGGCAGAATCAGGGAAGAAGACCCTTTAACTGCTGCAGGTTCTGTTCCCCGCACTTCTGAAAGCTGAGTTCCTCGCATGGAGTTGTGTTTACACATTCCAT
The DNA here is from genome assembly GCA_964594095.1 of uncultured Leptospiraceae bacterium. Classification (GTDB taxonomy): domain Bacteria; phylum Spirochaetota; class Leptospiria; order Leptospirales; family Leptonemataceae; genus CAZQKZ01. The sequence continues at coordinate 53,295 of CAZQKZ010000008.1, forward strand.
CATAGGAGCAATCGTGTCAGGGAACTTCTGTTCCAGCTGCACAAAGAAATTCTGGCAGTGGTTCTGTCCGCCAGGAATAGCCTGGAAGTCTTTATCGCACTGCATTACTTTGGAGCAGACCTCTGTGTATTTGGATGAATCGGGCTTGGATTTACCGCAGGAAGCAGCCATAAAAACCGCAGCAGTTAAAACAAGACCGGTAAGAGTGATTCTTTTATACATAAGACCATAAATCCGCTCCGGATTTAAAATGTCAACTTATAGAGGAGGACTTGTTTTTTTTGGATTTGCCTGATTTTCCGCTGCTGAAATTCTGGACCAAATACCATGAATTTCACATCGTATCATTTTGTAATTTTTTTCTTTATAACTCTGTTACTGGGTCATCTGCTGAAAAACAAAGCTCAGAGGGTTTTTCTTCTTCTCGCGTCTTATTATTTTTACGGGGTCTTTGAGCCATGGTATCTGATCCTGATCCTTGCCTCCACCCTGTGGGATTATGTCGCATCCCTGGCAATTGCGGCCGCTTACCGGAATCATCGGGCATCCCTTCACGCTAAAGCCTGGCTTGCCTCTTCCGTAGTGTTTAACATCGGCCTTCTTGCTTACTTTAAATATACGAATTTCGGAATCGACACTCTCAATGACCTGCACCCGGCCGGCGGCACGGTGTTTTCCTGGCCGCTGCAGAACATTCTGCTTCCGGTCGGAATTTCCTTTTACAGCTTCCAGTCATTATCTTACACTATTGATGTTTACAGAAAACAGCTCGAAGCACGCCGTGATTTTATAGATTTTGCCCTTTATGTTACGTTCTTTCCGCAGCTTGTGGCCGGTCCGATTGTCCGGGGAACCACCTTTTTTGAGCAGCTGGATAACAGGCTTACCGTCACGAAGGACGACATTATCACCGGTATGACCCGGATTGTAATGGGTTTTTTCCGTAAGCTTGTCCTTTCTGACAATCTGGCGCCTGTAGTCGATAAAGTATTCTCCAACCCAGGTGCCTACAGCACTCCGGACATCTGGATTGCCTCCGTCGGTTTCGGTTTTCAGATTTATCTCGATTTTGCCGGTTATACCGACATTGCCCGCGGAGTAGCCCGGTTGTTCGGATTTGAATTCGATGTGAACTTCAATAATCCCATGGCTGCCAAAGATATCACGGACCACTGGAAGCGATGGCATATTTCCCTCACAACCTGGATCAGGGACTATGTATACATCCCTCTTGGCGGGTCAAGGATCAGTGTTTCACGCACTTACCTGAATATGTTCATTATCTGGATTCTGACTGGCCTCTGGCACGGACCTGCCTGGCATTTTGTAGTCTGGGGATTCTGGCAGGCTGTTATGATCTCGGTGCACAAGGTTTATTCCGGAACATCTGTTTCATCTTTTTTTCGAAACCACCAGACATATTCAGGACCATATACATTACTGTCCAGAATCATAACGATGTTCTTTTTAACCTTCGGCTTTATTTTCTTCCGGACACCGGATATGAACAGTGCTTCCATTATGATACAGAAGCTGTTTTTACCCGGGGACACCGCTTCTGTCTACAGCTCTTACGCGGTTCTCATTGTTCTTTACTGGTTCCTTGATATTTTCTTCGACCGGTATCCCCTGTCATGGTTCCGGAAAGAGGAAAACCGCGGGAAGCTGACAGCCCTTATGACAGCTCTGATTTTTGCAATTATTGTGTTTTCTTCTCCGGAATCGGGGAATTTTCTGTATTTTCAGTTTTAAAGGATAAAAAATCCCATGAATCATGTAGTCAGTTTTCTAAAAGATATCCGGTTTCTGATACCCGCCGGATTCCTGATTGCCTTTGAGCTCTTTCTACAGAGCGGGCTCTACCGTCATCTCTTAAAACCGAATACCTACGCTGAGAATGTAAACCGTATTACCGATGTGGTCCGGGAGTCACCGGTAAGCAGCGAAGCAAATGTGCTGATTCTCGGCACTTCAGTGGCATATCAGGGAATCAACCTTACCCTTCTCAATGAACTTCTCAGCGATACGGGCCTCCGCGTCCAGAGCGGTGCAACGGAAGGGGCTATGCTGATTACGCAGCATTCCCTGTACCGCAGCCTTTCTCCTTCCCTGCCCCGGCTGAAAGCAGTGGTCCATGTGGCAGAAATCACTTCCCCCTGGACAGCCCGCTACTTTCTGGATCCCCCCAACCGAAGCATGGCAGCGCAGTTCCCGGCTTTCCGCACCCTTTCTCTTATGAAAGAGTATCAGTATAAGACCGGATTCTCTGATTATACATATTTTCTAATTAAATCTTCCGCTTACCAGCAGGATCTCCGGGATTTTGCTCTGAACCCGCCGGAACGCATTAAAAGGCTTGGCAGAAAATTCGCCGAAGATAAAAAACTTTACCCTTACGAAAACCAGTACAGCTTCGCCATATCATCTTACGGAAATCCGGCAGATCTTCAGGATTGTATTGCGAAAGGCAGCGCCGGAATTCCCTATGTCGACGCATCCGGTCGGGAGGTAACGGATATCCACCATCAGAGGGCGGTTGTACAGACATGTCAGCTTGGTATGCATGATCCATGGACACACCCCGGAAGAGATCAGTGGGCAGATCTGTATTTTACGAACCTTAAGTCTTTTTACAGTGAAATTCAGAGAAGCGGGCAGCGTGTTATGGTTGTTTTCCCGCCCTATTCAGAGCTCCTCAGAGATTCTCTCGGAGCAGAACGTATGCAGGTATGGGAGAACGGACTGAAGCATACAAAGCAGATAATCACTGCTGATCTTCGCACATCCCTTGACGGACCAGGCAATCTTGATTATTACTACGACACCATCCACCTGAACAGAGAAGGCTCTCTTTTATTCACCAGAAAGCTTGCCGAGGAATTAAGAAAGGCCGCTCCTGAGATACTGAACACTCAGCCTTCCGGAAACGGTCAGAAATAATGCAAACTATTAACAGGAAAAAACAATGCGGTTCACCACTCTCAGCTTTTTTATTTTTTTTGCGGCGGTCTACACGGTCTTCTGGCTGCTGAAAGGCAGACAGAGGCTGCTTTTTCTGATCCCTGCATCACTTGCTTTTTATGCTGTATGGTCACCGTTTTTCGGGGCGCACTTTGCAGCTATTGTTGCCCTGAACTATCTGTTCGTCCGGTATCTTCTTAAGCGGAAAAATGCAGCTGTTTTCTGGGTGGCTGTCATCACAAACAGTGTAAACCTTTTTTTCTTTAAGTACTTTTATCTTTTTCTCACTGTTCTTCACGACATCACAGGTCTTCCCCTTTTCACAGCAGAGCAGTTTAACCAGACTCTGGAGACACTTACAGGGTCAGGCTCCATCATTCTTCCCCTGGCAGTCAGCTTTTACACCTTTCAGATTCTCGCCTTCCTGATTGATACTTACAGAGGCCAGATCAAAGAGGATCCTGGCTTTGCTGAATATTTCCTGTTCATTCTTTTTTTTCCGCAGCTGGTGGCGGGTCCGATTATGCGGCACTCGGATTTTTTCGAACAGATTGAAAATATTGAACCCAAAGCTGATTATATTATGTCAGGTATGTTCCTGATACTGACCGGGCTCATTAAAAAAGTACTGATAGCGGATAATCTTGCGGCTCCTGTAAATGCGGTTTTTGCAGACCCGGATAGTTATGATTCTGTTTCCGTCGCAGTCGCTGCAGCCGGATATTCCGCACGGGTCTACGGCGATTTCTCCGGATACACTGACATAGCCAGAGGAACATCTCTGCTTCTGGGAATCAGTCTTCCGCTGAACTTTGCAGGTCCGTTTCTTTCCCGGAACATGCAGGAAATGTGGAGACGCTGGCACATCACTCTTTCCACCTGGCTTCGCGATTACCTTTATATACCCATGGGAGGATCGCGCGCAGGCGAACTCAGAAGAAACATAAACCTTATCATTACATTCACTCTGGGGGGACTGTGGCACGGAGCCAATTACACATATGTGGCCTGGGGATTTTACCACGGGGTTGTGCTTGCTGCCGAAGGATATATTAAAAAAGTCTGGACATCTTACGGATTCCGGGGCAGATCAGAATCCTCAGCCGGCAGAGAGGGCGCATCCGGAATTATCGTCCGGAAAATTACCGGCTCCCTGACCGCAGTGGCCGGTGTGGTC
>CAZQKZ010000008.1:57447-67248 GCA_964594095.1 uncultured Leptospiraceae bacterium
GGTGTGGTCTACGCTTTCACTTTTTTCACATTCGGGGTGATCTTTTTTAATGCACCTGATATTTATAAAGCCTTCTCCATGTTTGCAGTTCTTTTTACTGCCGGAGTGAATCCGGATCTGCAGCCTTCTTCGCTGGAACAGATGATCTACGGAATCGCTGTCGTTTTTCTCTTTAACTGGGCGGAGTATAAAAACTATAAATTCCGGCTCAGTCCTGTTTTTCAGTTTCTGCTGCTTTCCGTCTATGCAGCTGCAGTTCTGATCCTGCTTACGAAATTCTCCCCTCAGGGAGCCGATTTTATATATTTTCAGTTTTAAGGAGTTCTGTGTATGATTTTTATTAAAAACCGGTTTCTTCTGCTCCCTTTCCTGCTGATTGCTTCCGTATTTGCCTTTGATTCGGTATTCGGACTGAAAAGCCTTGAAGACATGCGGATTCACTGGATGAAAGTGGAGCCGCCCGTATATCAGTCACGGGAAAAGGTGTTTCGCAGTCTGACTGAATCCTGGCCACAGTACCAGAAGGAAGGTAAAAAAGCAGGTATCATTCTCGGCAGCTCCAGGTCTGCTGAATATTCATCCAGGGCGGTTGCTGAGGTTCTTCCGGATTCAGTTACCTATAATTTCAGTGCTCCTCTGGCTCCTCCCTCTCATTTTTATTACTGGCTGGACAGGGTTCTGAAAGCAGGTATCAGGCCGGCTTTTGTTTTTATTGAAGCGGATGCACTGGTGTTTACCCCGGATTCCGTGAATTACTCTCTTTCCTACTCTTACGATCCCGTCTTTGTTCTCAGCCATACAGATCTTTTCAGAAATCAGTCTGCTTCCCGGGATATATGGCAGACAGATGCAGAAGGATTTTCTTTTGACGAAACGGAAACCTTTCTTCTGAAAAGGCTGTTTTCCTTATACCGTTATCCGTTTGATCTCCGTGTTATAGAAGAAAACAGAAAGGAGTTTCTGATCTTTGCACCTGAAGGGCCTAAGATGACCACCGGTCTTGCTTTTCGTGAGTTTATGCAGAATAATATAGACGCTGCTGTGATTCAGGAACACGGGGGCATACCCAATATGATGCAGTTTACGAATCCTCTCGTGAATATTGACCGGAATGCAAAGGAAATTTACGACCGCTACAGACTCAGCAGCTTTAAAGCATCTCCCACTCAGGTGGCTTTTTTCAGAAAGCTTACACGCAGACTTGCAGAAGAAAGAATACCTTTCGTCGTAAACCAGCCTGTAATGTCAGATGTTCTTTTCAGAATGCTTGAAAAAACTGAAAAAGTGCAGCAGTTTCATAAGGGCCTTTACGGTTACCTGAATTCACTGAAATCAGATTTCCCGGACTCCGTGATCCTCATAACAGATTATCAGAAAAATCCTGAATTTCAGTGCAGGGATTTCGCAGACTCATACCATCTTTCAGGGGCCTGCTATACCGGGCTCGGTAAGATGATTATGCAGGAGCTTATTTCACAATCAGGCGGTTTATGAAATCTTCTATGGATGTGGCGATGTCGAATTTTTCCTGATTCGGCATCATCGCTTTTCTCTGTTCATCCGCATCAGCTTTGGCTTTTTTAAGCATTTTAGATCCGTTTGCGTTCAGGTATTTCCTGGTAACCAGAATAGGCCACTGGTATTCCGGCTTATCGTGGTGAATACGGAAAGACAGAATCTCTTTACGGCCGTATTTTTTAAGAAACATTATGAAAGTATCCTCATCCATTCCTTTAAGCCTTGCGAGCACATATTCTCTGTTTGGAAACAGCTTCTCCGCCCATGCATTATCAATAATTTCAATAATCTTTTTTAGTTTTTCTTCAGCATCAGGATCATCAGGCATGGTTTTCCCAGGGGATTCCTCTGCCTGTTTTTCCGGTTCCGCTTTCCGTTTTGGTTCTGTACTGCGGTCTTCCGTTACCGAAGATGGTTCGCTTTCTGAACCGGCACCTCTCATTCGCTGGGTTGCAAGCTCTTTCTGCGCTTTACGGGCTTCGGCTGTCTTCAGTCTGAGCTTTTCTTCTTCACGCTCCTTCTGAAGTTCTGCCCTGATTTTTGCCGCTTCTTCCGGGCTCACCCTTCCGTCACCGAAAAGGGACCTCCAGAGTTTAACAAACCAGGGAAGTTTACTGAATATAACATTCTGCTCCAGATGCTGAAAAAGTTTCATCTGATCGGAATCCAGATATTTCTCAATACCCATATAGGAAAGAATCTGAACTTCAGTATCGTCCTTGAGCTTTTCATAACGCTCCGCTGCGAGTTTCAGGGCAGAGGGAACAGAATTCACATGAAGCACATACTCCGTAAGCCTCCCGGCAGTCGGATACTCAGCATAAAGAATGGATGAAGACCGAGGCAGACTCTGCTTCACTTCTTCGCTCATATTTTTCAGCCTTGCCATTTCAACAATGCCCGGCTTTCGCGACAGCTCGGCTATGAAATCTTCGGTTTCCTTTCTCACCTTTGATTCTGCAGTATCTTTCCTGAGTCTTGCAATAGCAGGGGCCAAAAGACCAAGCTCGAGTACAACCTGCCTGTGACCTGGCTGCATTCCGTCAAGGACCGCATCATTGTATCTTGCCAGGGACTGAACTACCACTGCCGGATCCGGTGTTTCCATGGAACCAGTGCCCTCAATATGCGAAGCAAGGTAATCCGCAAGGACCTTAAACCGCACTTCCAGCTGCTCAAGCCGGTTCAGAAAAACTCCTTTATAAGGGTGACGGGATTTTTCCCGGCGGGAAAGAAAAAGCAGCTTTTTATTGTCGATAAGACGCTGCAGCAAAGGCCTGGCAAAAACCGTGTATGTCTGTTTTTTTCGTTCGGGTGTATCGTCCAGGTGGCTGTAAAAATAGGTGGCAATTTCAGCTCCGTAATGCGTATCCATCAGCCTTCCCTGACTGATTTTTTCATGAAGCAGCTGCGAATATTCGGTTCCCTGCTGTAAAGGCCTGGCATCCAGCCAGTTACTGACTGCTTTCAGAGATTTGTCCTGATAAGCGTGATAATACCTTTTTGCAGAACCAGCATCCGCTTTACCTGGTCTTGCAAATACCAGAATTTTACTGAGGTTGCCCCGGGATGCACCCGAATAGTCGAGGCCAGGGATGGCTACAATCAGCCTGGTTTTATTGGAAACACCTCTCGCCATCATTTCGGTCAGGAACATCTGCACTCTTTCCAGATCGAGTTCATTGTCCCTCGCAATCTGTTCTGCTGTGGGAAGAATTCCGTTAGATGAGAAGGAATTGGTCCATTCAAGTATAGTGCTGTAAACCCTGAAGATTCCTTTGAATTTAAAATCCGGTCTGGATTCCAGACTCTGGGCCAGATCTGTGGCGTTAGCGAGGTCCGTTACTTCAAGAAGTGAATCCGCAAGTTCTTTGTAATGAGTGTTGGCTTCCGACATAATTCTTAATTTGGTTTGACCCGACAGCACCGGATCAGCAGGCTGTGTTTTACCTATGAATTCACAACCGCTCTCAAAAGGCAAAGAAAAAAAATCTGCCTACACCCTTCCGGAAAAAGAGGTGCGCCCTGATTACGTAAAAAAAAATTTCAGTGAAATCGCTGCCTCTTATGATTTATACAATGACCTGATCACCGTCGGACTTCACAGATTCTGGAAAAAACTAACGGTTCGTTCCCTTGGGCTGAAAGGCAGAAAAAATACCTCCGTTCTCGATCTCTGCTGCGGGAGCGGAGATCTCACCCTCCTGCTTACCAGGGAGCTTGGCCCCGGCTCCGAAATCACGGGTCTTGATTTCAGTCCCGGTATGCTTGAAGTCATGAAAAGAAGGGTGGATAACGCCGGTTTAAAAGATATAACAGTTATTATAAAAGAGGGAGATGCAGGAAACCTTGAGTTCCGCAAGGATTCCACAGCTGACGGAGTAACAATTGCCTTCGGCCTCCGGAATGTAGCGGACCGGGCACGCACTTTGCGCGAGATCCACCGGGTCCTGAAACCGGGTACACGCCTTGCCATTCTGGACACCGGTAAAGTCACGCTACCGGTCATTTCAGCCTTACACAGCTTCTTCTTTAAAAAAATTGTACCTGTAATCGGCCACCTGATCAGCGGAAAAAAACATGAAATGTATGACTATCTGCCTGCCTCAGCTGAGGAATATCCAGGCCAGGAACAACTGAAAAAAGAATTACTGGAAACCGGCTTTACAGAAGTTCATTACCGCAATTTTCTGTTTGGTTCGGCAGTACTGCACACTGCAGTAAAATGAGGTAAAATGGGACACGTTCTGGTAGCAATCAAAAGAAGCAAATGGGAACGGGACCTCATGCGCTATATCTCCCCGGAAGCCGTACGGCATCTGTACAGTCTTCAGAATGACGCCTTTGACCGCATTTATGCTTCTCACCTCAGACAGCAGCAGTCCCTGAACACAATCCGGGAAATCATACCCAATGCAGTTTTTGCTTACAGGGAAGACCTCACCCATCTGGATTACAGACAGTTTCATACCATCATTGCTCTGGGGGGAGACAATCACTTCATCCACATCAGCCATTATTCTTATGACCATAATATGATCGGCATCAATTCAGACCTTACCACATCTGTTGGGGCACTTCTCCCCTTTACAACAGAATCCTTTGTAAAGCAGAGGGGAGACCGGCCGCTGACTCCGGACCGCTATGTAACTGAGGAGTGGACAAGGATCGGGGGAGAACTGATTTATCCGGACGGCAGAAAATACTCCATTGTTCCCTGCACCTCGGAAATCAGCGTGCGGTCCAGCTTCCCGGACACCATGAGCCGCTATATCATTCGCACTGAACAGGAAGACTGGGAAGAACAGAAAAGTTCCGGACTGCTTCTGGCCTGCGGAGTGGGCTCCACCGGATGGTATAAAAACTGTCTTTCTCAGCCCGATGCTGTCTTCCCGAAAAATGCCCCGTTTTTCCGGTTTATTGCAAGGGAAATCAGCACCAGACGAACCTTAAAGTATCAGAACCGTACTGTTCCTGAAAACAGCGTGGTGGAAGTCATCTCAGAAATGGAGGGGGAAATCTCCATAGATGCCAACCCTGACCGGACTTACGATTTTCCGCCCGGCTGCAAAGCCCGCTTTTTTCTGAGTAAAGACAGGCTTCGCGTGGTTACTGAAATCCGCTGATCAGTAATACAGAGTCCAGGCTGCTTTCAGCTTTCCTGCTTTATTCACTGCAGTATACGGAATTTCCGCAGCCCAGGACTCTTCTCCTTTCAGATTTATCCTGCGGACTTTCCGGTCCCTGCCTGCATATATCAGGCTTTCGGCATCACCCGGTGCAAAGGACTGGCCTGGCATAGCTTCTGTACTGAGCTTTAAAGAGGCAGTCTGATCTCCCTGTCCGCTCAGAATTCTGAACAATCCTTTTTCTTTGAGAATGATACTTTCCGTGCCGTCCCGGTCCCAAAGGGAAACCACTTCGGCATTGGTTTTTATGGTTTTCTGTAATGTAAGGGTTTCGGGATTCAGGATATGTAAACCGTGATTTTTTACGTGTACATAAAGTCCTTCGCTGCCCCTTAACACCCTTGCAGGCGCATTCCGCTCTGCAGACAGAACAGGAGAAGAAACAGCCTCACCCTTGCGGAGCGACCGTATTTTCACTCCCTGATTCCCGGCCACAACCTCATAAAAATCATTCCCTGAGAAGACAAACCGTCCTCCGGCCTCTCCTTTATATTCCTGTAAGATCCGCCCTTCTGTGTCCACCTGTTTCAGATAAGCAGTCTTTGTTTTCCCTTTCCAGACGGTTTCGGTAAACGCCAGACTGTGGTAGGTTCCAAGCAGTGAATCAGCAGTCGCAGGCACTCCGAAGCCTCCGATCAGCTCTGCGGACTCTGCATCAAAGAATTCGATCATTCCTTTTGTAAGAAGAATCACTACACCGTTCACTTTGAAATCCAGGATCGGAGACTCCTTGTGGATTTTCCATTTAACCTGCTTTCCGTCGGATCGCATGGATACAAGAGTGTGTTTTTCAGCAAAAACAAGCTCCCCGTTTACGAAGACCGGCGGAAGCACAGCCTGCGCCTTTGCACTGAATGGCTGAACAAATCTGACATCAGAACTGATTTTCCTGATTTTTTCGCGGCTTTCTGCTGCATACCGTGAATCAGGAAATCCGGTGATAATGGACGCATAGGTTTCGCGCAGCTGAGGAATAACACTCCGGTCCTTCTCTGATCTTTTTTCATAAATCTGAGCCAGGGCATTCCAGTAGACCGGTTCCTGTTTCTTTTCCAGGGCCTTCTTAATCTCAGATTCTGCGCTTTCGTAATCCTCTCTGCTGAAGTAAATATAGCTCAGGTGATAATGAGCATCGGTGAAATCCGGATACGTTTTCAGTATTTCAGAAAACACAGAAGCCGCTTTATCGTGAAGATTGTCGTTGTAAAGAATTACACCAATATTATACAAAGGCAGCGGGCCTGAATCCTTCTGTTCGAGGGCCGATTCAAACTCCTTCCGGGCGGCACTGATGTCCATATTCTCATAATAGGCAACCCCTCTGGCAATCCTTGCCGGAGTGAATTCAGGTCTGTAGATCAGTGCCTTTGTAAATGATTCAATAGCACGGGATGGCCGGTCCCTTTTCAGGTCAATGATCCCCAGTTTGTAATAGGAGTAATAAGCGGACTCGTTCCTTCTTACTATATCAGTGAACCCGTTATGAGCCGCATCAAGGTTACCTTTTTTCAGGAGATGGTTATTCACTGCTTCTGCAATTTCTGTATCGTCCGGAAACTCATCCGAAGCCTCTTCCAGAAGCCGGACTCCCCTCGCCTCCTGCCCCATGGCTATATAGGATTCTGCCAGCTTAACGAGAATCAGGGACCTTTTATGTTTTTTATAGATTTCTTCGAATGCTGCGGCTGCTTTTGGATACTCTCCCCTTTCATAAAGTGCATCTGCTTTCCGGATTTCAGGCAGAAGAGGAGCTACCTTTTTATTCTCTGAAACTGTCCGGACCGATTCCTTCAGATGAGGGATCGAAGGATTGAATTTTCCGGCTTCTTGCAGATACGATAACGCTTTATCATAATTTTCGTTTTTGTTTTCTTCGAGGGCTGACTTATAATACACGTAACCAAGGCGGATTCTGACAGGCTCCGGGTCCTTCTGCTTTGGCAGAAGCTTAGTGTAATAATCCCGGGCTTCTTTCAGTTTTCCTTCGTCTTCCAGTATACGTCCCATGGTAAGGGCTGCAGTCAGATCACTGCCGGTCAGAGATTCAATCTTTTTCAGAGTATTCCGCCGTGCTCCCCCGTTATGGGTTGCTGTATAGATCCGCACAAGTTCCTGAAGAGCAGGTATGTAATCGCTTTTCAGAGCTAAGGCATCATTCTGATGTTTTGCAGCAGCGTTATATTTTTTATTTTCGAATTCAGCACGGCCAAGGGCACTGTGGACTGCCGGAAGCTCTTTGTTTTTAGACAGGGCCTTTTTATATTCCGCCTGGGCTGCGGGGATTCTGCCTTCCTCAAGAAAGCGGTCCCCTCTGTTCAAAAGAGAGTAAATTTCCGTTAATGCCAGACCTTTTTTTGCCTCTGTTTCAGAATCCGGATTCTGCAGTGCTTCCCGGAACTCCCTTTCGGCATCCGTAAAGCCTGCCGTATCCAGATAGGCATAAGCCAGACTGATCCTGTAAGAACCTTCCTTAGGCGCCAGTTTCACTGCTCTGTAGAAAGAATCTGTGGCAGCGGACAGCTCGCCGGAATCCCGCTGTGCTATGCCCTGCGCATTCCAAAGGGCTGCGTTTTCGGGTGCGATGCGAAGACCCTGCTTTGCCACTTCTGAAGCTTTACCGTAGTCCTTCCTTTTGTGGTAAGCCGCACTCAGCAGTATGTAGCCCTGAGGATTAGCCGGATTCAGGGATACTGACTGTTTCAGGCTTTCCTCTGCTTTGCCGGTATCCCCGGAAAGCAGATAAGCAGATCCAAGCAGGAGGTGTGCCCCGCTGCTCCCTGGAGATGTGCGGACTGCCTCCTTAAAATAACTGACAGCTGCCGGATAATCACCTGAAGATAAAGCCGCATTTCCTTTTTCAAGGATCCGGGCAACCTGAGACTGATTCATACCCTCTCTGGCTTCCGCGAGATCCGGATCAAGTTCGGCAGCTTTTTTATAGTAGAGATCACTTTCTTCGTATTTCTTCAGTTCGGAGGCAGTGTCTGCCAGCTGAAGATAAAGCTGTGCCGGTTCACTGAAAGATGCGATAAATTCCTCTGATTTTTTAAAGGCACTGTAGCTGCTTTCAAAATCCTTTTTTAATTTATAAACAACTCCTGCCCTGTAATAATACAGAGGATCTTCGGGGTACAGTCTGGTCAGATGCAGATATCTGGCCAGTGCGCCGTCCGCATCCCCTTTACCCAGAAGAACAGTCGCAATAGAAAGCAGCAGCTGCGGATCCTTGCTGTTCAGGTTTTCGGCCTTATAAAAGGCTTCCAGAGATTCATCGGGCCTTCCCTCCTGATAGAGAATGGTTCCCATCAGATAATGCGCTTCAAAAGTGGGATAATCCGCGAGAGATTCCTTCGCAAGACTCAGTGCCCCGGCCGGGTTTTTCCTCTGATACAGAAGATTGGCCTGGTTTACTTTTTTAACGGCTTTATTGTATTTCGCTTCATCTGTGATTCCCTGCTGATGAGCTGCAGTGGAAATGCGGGTTTCCCTGAGGAGACTGCAGTGGATCTGCATCTGCAGGATCACAGCAGCCGACACCAGGATAATAATTTTTTTATAATTTAATTCCTTCATAACTTCCTCCTGGTTTTATTTTTTTTCCGGTACAAGGGTGTAGCTGAATCCATGAAGCAGAGCTTCGCCCTCCTGCAGACCTGTGGTTTCGGCAAGAAGTCTGAGTCTTCCTTCATTCCGGACCGGCCCTTTGTAAACCTCAAGACCCCCTATAGTCACTGTCAGGGTCTGATCTTTCAGGCTGTATTCGAGAACTGCCTTTACAGAGGCATCGGGTTTAATACTCTTTTTCAGAACAGCGCGGGATCGTGCCGGTGCACTTTCTGCGCCGGAGATAAGGGCAGTGAATACATCTCCCTCGGCGGTTTTTTCGAGAATCAGTGATTCATGACCGGTCACCAGGCCAATGCGGTAAGGAGATCCATGAGCGGGCAGTGTAAACTCTGACCGGAATGAAGCTGCCGGAAGCCGTCTGCTGACAATACCCGACCATTTTCCTTTTGCGGAGGACTGCACAGAAAGACCTGCCGGACTGAAAACCGGCCGGATCTTAGCAGAATCCACGGACGGAATCCAGAAGGAACGAAATGCCTGTTCTGATTCCGGAGTCATTGACTGTTTAAAGTTAAATTCTGTATGTTCCGTAATTATGAGATCGTTCCGGAAACCCTGAAAAACTTCTGTGGGGCCGCTGTAAGTGATAATATAACGTCCGGAGGAATCCTTTGCAGCAAGCTCAGATTCATAAACTCCCGGAAGATAAGCTGCCCGGTACCAGGGGGTCTCTCCCTGGATAATCCCGTCAAGGGCGAGTCTTTGCCCCGGAGGCACCGAATGAACAGAAAAGAATGTCTGGTCGGGATCATCCTCCCAGGTAAGGAACAAAGAGGCTGTCTGTGAAGACCGGATCCGCAGCCTGACAGTTTTCACCGGACGCCCAGGTCTGTTTGCTTCTATAGTATAAAGTCCTTCATCAAGAACGTATCCGTTTAAAGGTCCCTTCCCTTTATAGATATGTTTGCCATCCGCATTTTTTACTGTAAGAACAGCATCAGCAGCTGCAGAAAAAATATCGGCCTTT
>CAZQKZ010000008.1:67258-111355 GCA_964594095.1 uncultured Leptospiraceae bacterium
CCTGAACCGAATTCTTCAGGAACTCCTGAAACACAATCACAGGAAGAGCATCGGTTTTCAGTCGGGGATAACTCTGCTCTTTAAAAAAATGAAAGGCTTCCTGGTCCTGGTAAAAATCAAGCTGCCCTTTTCTCGGTTCTTCTCCCGGATAATAGACTGCATTTCTGTCAAGAGAGGCGATCTTTTCGCCGGAGACCGGATCATGCAGAGACACTGACAAACGGAAAGGAATTTTCCCTCCCTTAGAAGACGAGGACGAGGACGGGGTGAGTTCATAAACCAGAATTCCGTCTATGGCATTTTGTTTCAGAAACAAAGCTGCGGAGGATTCTTTAACAGAAGTCACCTGAAATTCCGATTCCGGATGAATGATTTCCGCCTGGGTAGAGGCAAGAGAGCGCAGAAATGCAGCCTTCTGGGCCTGAGTTACAGATGCCGCAAGTATGGCTTCCGAAGGGAAAGAAAACAAGGGCACGATCCGGATTCGTTCGGATCTTCGGTCGCGGATTTTATAATCATCTGAAACAGAGGCTGTATCAGCAGGAACTTCCTCGTATTCAGAAGGTCTGACAAGCGGAGGCTCCACGTTGCGTACACCGGACACGGGTACGTTCTCAAAGGAAACGCACCCGGATGTCAGTATACCGGCTAAAAGGACGGTTATGGTAATGTTTACTGAGCTTCTTTTTTGTTTCATTCTGCTGATTCCGGTTATTTTTCATAACCCGAATCAGTCTGCAGCTTCAGCGGATCACCTTCCGTATCACGCTTTACATGGCGGTTCAGATCAGTGCTTTCGGCCTTCTGCACCCTTTCCTTAGCCATGCGTGATTCCTGGGCAGATCTCCGTTCCAGAGACTGTTCCATGGTAGAAGCTGAATCCAGCTCTCTGAATTCGGGTATTGAATTTCTGATTTCTTCCACCAAAGAATTAAATTCGCCCACATTCGTTCTGTGGAACACTGACAGTCTTTTAATTTCCTGCAGAGATTCATCCGATAAAGGGCGGATCATATCCTTTGACAGCTTTCTTTGTCTTGTTATTTCAAGTTCTGTATCTTCCGTCAAGATATATTCTTCCCCTTCACCATGTTTCTGCACCGCTATGGATCCCTGGACCACGCCAAAGGTAGTCGCCTGGTCGCCCTTTACCGATGTGAAAAATATAGTACCGCGCACACCCGCAACGGCTGTGGGGGTTACTACATTGTAATTCTGCGATTTGTCTTTTCTGGTAATCAGGGATACCATCTCACCCTGATCCATCCTGATGGATGCTGCAGTATCCTTCAGCTCTGCCAGAGTGATTCTTGTGGATGCACCCAGCTTTATAATTCCAAAATCTTTCACTGCAATGTCGGCACTGGAGTTTTCCCCTGTTACGAGAATGTCATCCTGATAGAGCTTCTGCCCTACTTCAGGCTTCACAGTACCCTCGGTTCCCCTTTCCAGGGTCATCGTTCCCGCTATGAAAGTGACCGCCGCCATGCTCACTGGGAGGGCAGACTGCTCAATTTTTTCGCTTTTTTGTGTGCAGCTCACAGCAAATATGGCAGCCAGCAGCACAGTAGTCAGTAATGTTCTCATAATCGTTCCTCTATACGTACAACAAACAAGGATTCCTTTTTTTGCAAAAAAAAACGTTTTTTTAAGGCAGGATCAGTCGGGAGGCTGGTCTTCCCACATAATAACCCTGAGCATACCGGATGCCTGAGTCCGATACCACCGACAGAATCTCTTGATCTTCCACGAATTCAGCGATCGTAGCAATCCCAAGTTCATCGGCAAGTGTGGTGATACTTTTAACCATTGCCCGGTCCCTGTTGTCACAAACCATATTCCGGATAAATTCTCCGTCAATCTTTATATAATCAATCGGGAATCTTTTTATATAACCGAAGGACGAAAAGCCGGATCCAAAGTCGTCCACAGCAAACTGAAAACCCTCACCTTTGAGGTCACGCACAAATTTTTCAAGCAGACTGAGATTGCGGACTGTTTCTCTTTCCGTGATTTCAAAAACCAGCACAGACGGATCAATGCCGAAATCCGAAGCGAGTTTTCTCATGTTCGTAATAAATTCCGGCACAAGCAGCGCTCTGGGAGAAAGATTAATAAAAAGCTTTCCTGTGTAACCTGTGCGCTTCAGATCATCCAGCGCCCTTTCCAGAAGAATGTAGTCAAGCTTATGAACCACTCCCATATTCTCCGCAACTTCAATAAATTCGGAGGCAGCCACGAGCTGGCCATTAAGATCAATCCGCATCAATAGTTCATGCACTGCAATCTGCCCGGTTCTCAGATCCCTGATCGGCTGATAAAAAGGTATGATTTTCTTCTGATCGATGGAATTCAGAATCATGATGGATTTCTGACCAATCCCCCGGTAAACTTCGGCCACATCATCCACACTGGGCAGCTGAAGATTGTTTTTACCTTCTTTTTTAGCCCGGTACATCATATTATCCGAAATCAGGAACAGATCCCGTGCTGTCGTTCCGTGATCCGGATACACTGTTATACCGATGGATACAGTGCCTCTGACAGGGGTGCCGTCCGGGGCCGGTATTGTGATTGCATCCACTGCATTTTTAATATTCTGAGCCACGGCAAAAGACTGATTACCATCCGACTCAGGAAGAATTATTGTGAATTCATCGCCGCCGTAGCGTGCGCAGATGTCTTCTTTCCTGGTGGAATCCCGCATAACCCTTGCAAACTCCTTCAGGAAAATATCCCCGAAAGCATGTCCGTAACGGTCATTTATTGTTTTAAAATTATCAAGATCTATAAGAAGCAGGGAAAACTTATAGTTATGCCTGTCCGCCCTGCCGATTTCATAATCCAGAAGGTCCCAGAAAACCCGCTGATTATAAAGGTTTGTTAAAGGATCCCGCGTGGCATAGTATTCCAGATCTCTTGTGTATTTGTTTACCGCACGTACTGAACCGACTGCGTTCAGAAGAGTGGTCAGAATGCTTTCTATTATAATCCGCCGGTGAGGATCTTCTGAAAGTACAGACTGCAGACCCAGTCCCACCACACCCCCGATCTTTGGTGAATCGAGAATCAGAGTCCGGCTTCTTTCTATAATAGTATTCCGGTCTGTTTCAGGGGGAGTTCCTGTATCATGCTCGGGCCGGGAGACTGTGTGATGGGTGACGGAAAAAACTGACCCTTCTCCGTAGGAAGGATGCCCGGATATTTCGCTCCTGAGGCGTCCACCCGAGACCTCACGGGTACGGATTCCCACCGGAGTCTTCCAGAAAATATCTAACTCAAAATCAGCATCGCCGGACTTAAATATAGTATACAGACAGTCCACATCAATGACTTCATTCATATCGCGCATCAGCTGGCTTACATATTCAGCCCAGTCCTTGATTACTTCTGAGCTGATAATGAATTTCTCCATTAAGCGGATTTCAAATTCAAGTATGTCTTTATCTATGGCGATATGCTTCATTCTGTTAGCAAGTTCCGCTACATTATGAAGAAGAGAATTCAGCTCCGTAAAATGCAGATCGATTTCCTGAAAATCAAGGTTTTTTATATCTTTTACTGAGTTTATACTTTCAACCTTGCGATTGATCCTCAGTATGGATTTATCGATTTTTCTGCCCAGCAGCATCGCAAGCAGAAGCCCTCCGATAATCGGAACAGGAAACATTCCCAGAAAAAACAGAAGATAACTGGTTCTTGCTTCGGAAAAAAGGCTGCTCAGGTCCTGATCCACCCGAATGATACCCAGCACTGCACCCTCTGAAGCATTAGTATGACAGCGAAGGCACTCTGCCCTGGCAGCAAGCGGCAGCGTGTAGCGGATCAGGGAGCCGTCATTAAAGAGTATCTCCTGGCCGGTAAGAAATACTGATTTTACTTCATCGTCAAATTCCGGCTGCCTGATTTTTCCGTAGAGTTCCTCGACTGCCGGACCGCGGTAAACCTCCACTTTCATGGCAGTATTCCGGTAAGCATGCCTCGTTGCCTCAAGAAAGTCTTCCACATCAGAGCGCACCCAGCCCTTGCGCATTACTTCATACATTGAGTTGAAGGTCTGTGCCGATATGGCCTTAGAGGTCTCTATTGCCCGGCTTTCCATCAGCCGGGAGAACAGCAGGAACGAAAATATATAAACTATTACGAAAACCGCAACAGTACCGGCAAGGATCCCGCCGGTTATAAATTTTTTAAAACTGTTCAGAATCATAAACTGTCAGCACTGCTTCTGAACGGCATACGGGAATCTCTTTTCCGGGCCGACATCCAGATAATCAGACCTATTACAGCAACTGCCGCATAAAGGAACCATGGGATCGGAACAGGATCCCCTGCTGCATAAGAATGAAGCCCGGTAAGGTAATAGTTCACTCCGAAATATGTCATGAGTATGGCAAAAAAAGAAAGAAGGCCCCCGACTGCATAAGCATAATTTGAATTCAGCGCCGGTATAAAGCGGAAATGCAGTACAGCTGCATAGATCACCATAGATACAAATGTCCAGGTTTCCTTAGGGTCCCAGCTCCAGTAACGGCCCCAGGATTCATTGGCCCAGATTGCTCCGAGGATGTTGCCGACTGACAGCATTGCCAGTCCGATCATCATACTCATTTCAGAAATCCGCACCATCTCCGTTACAGACCTGTCAATCCTCACCCGGGCCTTTGAACGGAATATGAAAAATACAAGGACTATGAAACTCAGAAGTGCTGCCAGAGCAAGGAAACCGTAGCTCGCGGAAATCACACTTACATGAAGCGTAAGCCAGTAGGAATTCAGCACAGGCACCAGCGTGGTGATCTGGGGATCCATCCAGCTCAGATGGGCCACGAAAAGCCACAGCCCGCTGACCACCGAAGTGGCCGCCAGGGAGAAAAGAGACTGTCTGGAGAAAAGAAAACCCGCAAGGACTGTTGCCCAGGCTATAAATATCAGAGATTCGTAACCGTTTGACCAGGGAGAATGACCGGACACATACCAGCGAAGACCGAGTGCTGCAGTATGTGCTGCGAAGGCAGCTGCGGTGATTATATGAAGAATCAGCATCGGTATTTTAAAGGATATGTCTTCTCTGGCTACACGCACAAAAACCATCGCAAGCAGAGCAAAGCCGGTCAGCAGATAAACCGCTGTAAGACGGTCGAATGTATTCAGGTTATTAAACAGAATTTCAGCATTGGTTTTCGCATCTGAAGGATAAACATCAGCTCCGTGCTTCTTCTGAAAATCATGGATCCACTGCAGCAGTGCGTCGGCCTCTTTCCAGTCACCGGAACGGGCGGCTGCTTTCACCGCTGCAAGGTAACCGGACCATTTTTCCTCTACCTGAACAGCGGTCTCTTCATCCATGTATTTACGCGCTTCTGAAGCAGATATCCACTTATCTCCCGGATGCTCAGGCACGGGAAAAATCCGCATAATATCACCGCGGTAAACCATATAACTGATATTGGTTCTTTCATCTACTTTAATGATTTCCTTGTCCAGCTTAGACCTTGCGGATTCTTTAGTTCGCTGCGCCTTTTCGACTGCTTCATAAATTTTATAACCGGAACCGCTCCCGGAATTCACAAAGAAATCACTGAAGGCTGCGTATTTCTGATTCTGACTGATGCCAAGGATCACATTCACGCCAGGCTGACCAATCCGTATCATCGGAGTGCGCTCCCAGGCTCCCTGATCCGTCAGCATACCAAGAAACACATGGTTCCAGGAAAGACCAGCAAGATCACTCCTGCGCGATACTTTATTCAGCACATCCATGGCCATTGTGTCTGCAGGCTTAATACGGCCCTGGATATCCTGAACTCTGAGAGAACGAAAGCTTTTCAGATGGGCTTCACTGTATGACGACGCAGCGGAAGGCGGCCTGATTTCCTGAGCGAAAAGCCCGCTTCCGGAACCGGGAAGAAAACCGGTCACAGCGGCACCCACAGAAAGAATCAGCAGCACTGTCTGCAGCCTGTCCCGGTCAATCATTTTAGCAAGCCTGCGGAAGCGGCCTGCCCTGGTAAATGGTGCAAGTAAGAATCCGATTGTCATAAGCGCATACCCTGCATAAGTCGGCCACATGCCAGGATCTTTTGCAACCTGGAGAATTGTGCCTTTTTCATCCTGGTCATAGGAAGACTGGTAGAACCGGTATCCCTGATAAACCAGTATATGATTCATGTAAATATGATATGGCATTTCCACAGAATTCGCCTTATCGATTACAGTTACATAACTCTCGTATGAGGACGGAGACGAGGAACCAGGATAACGCTGCATTACAAACCGGTCGAGCTTCACTGAAAATGGAAGCTTAACCGGCCTGGAACCGAAAGAAACTGTGAAGTCAGCTCCTCCGATTTTCACACGGCTTTCTTCGCCGAACATTCCTGAGGAACCGGCAGCGGAAACTTCAGCGGACTCCCCGTTATATGTAAGTCTGACCGCAAGCCCTGAAAGACCTGTTTTAGTTTCAGACTGCATGGCTTTTCTTTCTCCGTTCAGAACAATGGCTCTTGCGACAAGGGCTGCTTCGCCTTTACGGAAAAGCTTTCCCTGCTCCAGCGGATGCCAGACACCGGGAGTCAGAGCCCCTTCGGCTTTGTCGCTCATGCGAAGCCAGTTTACCGGAGCCGCAGTCAGAAATTCAATTTTACCTTCTTTTTTGCGGAAACTGAAATCCGCAGAGTTACCATCCCCCGAAAAATTCAGAGAAATTCCCCCTGCTGCTGCGCTGGTTCCTTCTTCCAGCATGATATCGTCAGGCCTTCCTTCCGGACCCAGCACTCTCATGGAAAGGAATGCTTTCCCCCCGGACAGTGATTCTGTTACCTGTGTGCCCGCGTGAGTCCAGGATGCTGTTGTTTCCAGACTGACAGCTTTTCCGTTCAGAGTGAAAGAGTCGCGGAAAGATGCCGGAGTCAGATCGGTAATAACAAGCCTTCTCTGATATAAAGAATCTTTCCCGCCTTCTTCGGAGGCTCTGATCTGAAAATAAGGAAACTCAGAGTACATTTCCGAGGAACTCCGCCCTTCTCTGATATGCATGATTCCCTCAAACCCGAAATAGCGGGTGAGACCTGCGCCGACCAGCATCAGAATAAAAGATATATGAAACATAAATATAAATATTTTCTCTTTTTTCCACATGCGGAAACGAATTACCGCACCGATCAGGTTTACAGTGAGCAGAACCAGAATTCCTTCAAACCAGAAAGAGCGGTAGATAACTTCCTGTGCAGCCGGTCTGCCGAAATCGTTTTCAACGAATGTGGCCGCGCCTGTCACAAAACCGGTCAGGAAAAGAAGTATTACTGTAAGCTTCAGGGAAAAAAGCCAGTCGGTGAAGGGGTTACTTTTTTTATTCATATACAGGAACAAAAAACCGATTTCCGGTCCCTGTGGCAATCTTTTTAAAAAAAACTTGCCTCAGACCGGAGCTGTATCACTTATGATGCTATGCTTTACGATCTTGCCATCAGTCCGTGTCCTAATGATACCTATATTTTTTACAATTTTATACAAAACGGACCGTTCCGGGGTCTGCCGGTTCACTTTGCTGATGTAGAGGAGCTGAATATCAGGGCAGTCAGCGAATCGCGACATACCATAGCAAAGCTGTCTTTCGCAGCCATCCTCCACCTTCAGGAAACCGGTGCCTACCGGCTCCTCGATACCGGTGCCGCTCTCGGCAGGGGCTGCGGACCTATTCTGATTTCATCCTGGAAAGGCATGTCTCTTACGGAGATTCTGAAGCAAAGCAAAACACCTGAAATTCTGATACCAGGAAGCTGGACCACAGCCAACCTGCTTACGGTTCTTTATCTGTCCGGTCTTGGCCTTCCTCTTTCGGATTTTATCATTCGTCCGCTCCGGTACGACCTCATCCTGAAAAGAATGCAGGAGACCCCTTCCCTTGGAGTCATCATACACGAAGAAAGATTCACTTACGGAAGACTGGGCTTTGATACTCTCCAGGATCTTGGCGACTGGTGGGAGGGCAGTACAGGCCTGCCGATCCCGCTTGGCGGTATCACTGTCCGGTCTGATGTTTCCGGAAAGGACCAGGATCGTATTGAATCTTCTATAAAAGAAAGCATTGATGCAGCCCGGAAAAATCCTGAGGGTCTGATGCCCTTTATCCGGTCCCATGCCCAGAGCCTTGAGGACTCCGTTATCCGGTCTCACATTGAACTTTATGTGAATGAATTTTCTTTGTCTTTGGGCAAAGAAGGCGAAATGGCTGTAAAAGCACTGTCGGACCGTATCCGCGAAGCCGGAATCAGACGCGATAATTCCGGCAGAATTCTGTGAATGCTTCAGGAGGAAGGGGCCGGCTGAAATAATATCCCTGCAGCTCAGTGCAGCCTGCACGACGAAGCATTTCGTAATGCTCTTTTTTTTCGACTCCTTCTGCCACAGTATCCAGACCCAGGGCTTTCCCTATGGCAATGACTGCATACACAAGACCTGCATCCTCCTCATTCTTTTCCATATCTTTAACGAAGGACTGATCTATTTTCAGAACACTAATCGGAAATTTTTTTAAATACGATAATGAAGAATACCCTGTGCCGAAATCATCGAGAGAAAGACCTGCACCAAGTCCCCTGATCCAGTCCATCCGGGCTATAGTCTCATCAAGACCGGAAACAAGGCTGCTTTCTGTGATTTCCAGCTCCAGGAGTCGGGGGGGATGACCGGTTTCTGTAAGAACATCTTCAATCAGAGCCGGCAGATTCTCCTGGCCGAACTGCTTCGGAGAAATATTCACGGAAACCTTCAGCTCTTTTCTGCCTTCTGCAAGAAGCAGATCATTCAGTTTTTTTGTGTAACTGACTGCCTTTCGCAGAACAGCTGCACCGATCTCAGTAATCAGCCCGGTTTCCTCTGCAGCAGCAATAAATTCACCAGGAGCAACAATGCCTCTGCCCGGCACATCCCACCGGACCAGAGCTTCCATTCCGATCAGTTCACCAGTTGCAGCACGGATTTTCGGCTGATACCATACCACAAATTCATCGGCTGCCACAGCCTTTCGCATATTTGTTTCAAGGATCAGCCGTTCCATTGCCTCACGGTTCATTTCGCTTTCATAAAGCTGATAGGAATTGCCGCCTTCATGTTTTGCCCGGTGCATAGCTGCATCTGCATTCCTGATCAGGATCTCCGCATCACCGCCGTCTTCAGGAAAAACCGCTATACCGGCACTGGCAGTGATAAAGATTTCAAATCCCTGCAGAGTAAAAGGCTTTTCAAAAATTTTAAGTGTTTCAGAACAGCTTTCTGTGAGATTATGAAGCCCGCCATCTGTGTGAATCAGCATGGCAAATTCATCGCCGCCCCACCTGCAGAGAGATTCTTCCTTTCTGTGTATCTGGCCGAGTCTTTCGGCGACCTGGCGAAGCAGTGTGTCTCCGTTAACATGCCCCATACTCTCGTTCACTGCCATAAACCGGTCAAGTCCAAGAATCAGAACCGCGAAACGTTCCGGACCTGAGCGAAGGGTCAGCTGACGGATCCGGTCCCGGAAGAGCATGGCATTCGGAAGACCTGTGAGTGCATCATTATTCTGCTGATAGCGAAGCTGTTCCTGACTGCGGCGAAGGTCTGTCATATCATGAAAAACCGAAACATATTTCTGAATTTTTCCTGATTCATCTTTCACAGCAGACAGGGTCATCCACTGTGGATAGGCTTCCCCGTTCTTCCGTCGGTTCCAGATTTCCCCCTGCCATCTGCCGTCCTTTTCCAGAGATTCCCACATACTCCGGTAAAATTCCTTTTCGTGATGATTGCTTTTAAGAATTCGTGTATTCTGATACAGCACTTCATCGGCCGCGTAACCTGTGATTGCAGTGAAAGCCGGATTCACATATTCAATGACCGCGTTTGTGTCTGTAACAACCACTGCTTCTACGGCATTCTCAAACACACTCTCAGAAAGACTCAGCTTATCCTCAAACCCGGAAACTTCGGTATAGTCCTGAGCACTGATGATTAAAGTCCGAAGACCTGCTTTGCGGTCTGTCATGAAAGAGCTCTGCATAGCCACCTTCAGAAAGTTTCCGTCTTTTTTTCTGATCCGGAATCTGGCGGGTGCAGTCAGTACAGCGTTCATGAGATTCAGTCCCTGGCGGGAATGTATGCCGCATTCTGACTGTCCTTCTTCCTGCAGAATGCTTCCGATCATTCGGCCTTCAAGTTCATTCTGGTGGAAGCCTGTCAGACGGGCTGCGGCGGGATTCACACTTCTGATCAGGCCATCTGTGATCAGACTTCCTTCTGTACCATCCCGGTAAATAGGGTCTATTATAAAAAGAATATCAGTTACAGACTTCAGAATATCGTCAAAATACTGACGGTCAATGGTTCTTCGCCTGAGTTCAGAAGAAAGCTGTTCCACACTGGAAGCGACTTCGCCGATTTCACCCCAGAACTGAAACCCTGAAAAATCCGTTTCCCTTCCTGCTGAAATCTCCCTGATCTGGTCACTGATTTCAGTAAGAGGCTTTGTAATCCTGCTTGAAATCAGACTCAGGAGAAGAAACAGTACCGGCAGCACAAGCACCGAAGAAAAAACAAAATCCTTAAATATTCTCTCCAGAACCGCAGAAAAGGAATAACTCCGCTTTTCAAAAACGAATACCCACTGACTGTGAGGTACGGGCAGCGGACGGCGATATTCAAAAAAGATGTCTCCTTTCCGGGTTCTTTTTTCCGATACCGTTTCTGTAACAGCAGAGTAATAAACTGTTTCCGGATTTTTATAATGATTTTTTACAAGAAAGATGTGTTTTACTCCGGACTTCGGTACCAGTCTGATATCATCCGGACCTGCTGAAGCCGCTGCCCTGGTAAATTCTTCAGAAAGGACCCCGTACAGAATATCTCCGGATTCACTGATGGATTCCGCAGCTTCGGTTTTCAGAGCACCGGATGCATTAAAATAACTGAATGCACCAAGAAGAAAATAAAATACCAGAAACAGGGCTGCCACATAAAGAAACAAACGGTTTCTAAGGCCTGTATTCTTACCAATCAAAGCCGCACCACCATCAGAGTGGAATCATCAAACTGTTCACGCCCCTCTGTAAAAGCAGCAATGTCAGAGAATATCCCGTCCGCTATAAAAGAAGGTTCTTTATCTTTACGGGACAGAACTGACTGATAAAGCCGCTCCTCCCCGAAAAAATTCAGGTCTTCCTGTCCCTCTGATTCCGTAATTCCGTCGGTATAAAGAATCAGCACATCTCCTTTATCATAATACACAAGTTTTTCCTGAAACACTGCCTGCGGAAAAATTCCCAGAGGGGGGCCTTTTGTGCTGAGATTCTCAATAATCCCTTCCTTGCGGCGCAGCAGGAGCTGATGATTGTGACCGGCCGATGCGAACCGGAGTCTGCGGTACTCTTTTTCAACCTGAACCAGCATGACTGTAACAAAAAGACCTGCCCTGGATTTGTTCATGATTTCCGCATTGCTTTTTGTCAGAGTGGTTACAGGATCCAGATTACGGGGGATCTGGCTGTTAATCAGTGTTTTAGAATATTCCATAAAAAGTGCCGCGGGCACACCTTTACCGGAAACATCCGCCATAACCAGGGTCACTCTGTCTTCAGAATGATACACCAGATCATAAAAGTCACCACCCACCTCACGGCATGCCTGATACCGTGCTGCCATTTCCAGTCCGGCAATGCGCGGCGGCACAACAGGCAGAGAGCTCCTCTGGATCTGCGATGCCGTTTTAATGTCTTTCATATACTGCTCTGCTTCTGCTTCCCTGCGGCGCGATTCAGCTTTCTGCAGTGCTTCCGAGAGCTGTGCCGCTGCCGTAGCCAGTACCTGCATCTCTGAAACTCCGAAAGCCTTACCGTCAAGGCGATCTGCAGCAGAAAGAATACCGCTTACTGAATCCTGCCTGAAGAGCGGCACTGAAATAAAGGAACGGGTCAGATACTCCTGATGGTTCTCAGGTATAAAATCAAGGTCTTCTTTATAGTCAGATACAAGCAGAGGTTTTTTATCTTTCAGGACCCGTCCGAGAATTCCTCCGTCAGCAGG
This sequence comes from uncultured Leptospiraceae bacterium, assembly GCA_964594095.1. Classification (GTDB taxonomy): domain Bacteria; phylum Spirochaetota; class Leptospiria; order Leptospirales; family Leptonemataceae; genus CAZQKZ01. The sequence continues at coordinate 79,316 of CAZQKZ010000008.1, forward strand.
CACTGCTTTGCCGGTTTCTGCCGGAGAACCAAGCGACCGGACAGTTATGAATTCATGAGTATCCTCAGAGTACATTACCAGAGAAACTTTATCGGCCCCAAGTTCTTTCCGAACGGAACTCAGAACATTATCCATCAGTTCATCAGGATCATGAGTCACACGAATCTGTTCCGAAATATTATAAATGCAGCTTAATTCACGCAGCCTTCCGGACAGATCGTCAAGCAGCCTCCTGTTCAGGATGGCCAGTGCCGCCATATTGGACAGATACATAAGAAGCTTTGTATCCCGTGAGGAGAATTCCCTTCCGTCCAGGGTGTTGACCACCTCAAGAACCCCTACAAGATCCCCGGACACAATCATCGGCACAGCAAGAAGATTCCGGGTAACGTAGCCCAGCTTTCTGTCGATATCCTTATTGATACGGGGATCATTCTGGGCATCATTCACCAGGACGGGGTTTCTGCTCTGAGCGCACAATCCCGCGATGCCTGTTCCGGCAGGCACACGCATCTGAGTGAGGGATTCCTTCCCCTGGCCGGTTGCCACATCAAATACAAGGTCTCCTGTTTCCGGATCATGCAGGAGCAGAGAGGAGCCTTCTGTATAGAGAAATTCGCGGGCCGTCTGCATTATCACCTGCAGAAGCGTACTAAGCTCCTGCTGCGAATTAATCCGCAGAGTGATTTCATTGATTCTGGTAAGAGTGAGGCCGCTGCTGTTTTTCATTACATAACTTTGTTCTGTTTAAGTCTTCGGATAATCTCCATTACAGCACGACTCTGATTCAGAGTGTAAAAATGGATACCGGGTGCTCCTCCGCGGATCAGCTCTGTTACCTGTTTAACAGTGAAGCGGATGCTGGATTCAAGCATTTCCTCAGGATTATCTCTGCTCTTTTCAATATCGGCTTTCAGATCTTCAGGAATAAAGCAGCCTGTCATAGCTGTGAATCTTTCAATCTGACTGTAATGAGTGACAGGCATAATTCCTGGAATTACAGGAAGATGAACTCCGGCTTCCCTGCATTTTTCAAGAAAACGAAAATACAGAGAATTGTCAAAAAAAAGCTGGGTTACCAGGAAGTCCGCACCGCTGTCTGCCTTGGTTTTCAGGTTTCTGAGGTCTTCCTCTGCTGAGGCAGCCTCAAGGTGGACTTCCGGATACGCTGCTCCGCCAATGGAAAAATCAAGACCTGTGGACCGGATAAAGCGGATCAGATCACTTGCATAAGCAAACCCGTCAGAAGGAGGCACAAATTTCTCTGTGTTTTTTGGAGGGTCACCCCTCAAAGCCATAATGTTCCGGATTCCGGCATCATGCATTTTCTGCAGGCTGCTGCGGATATCCTCCCGCCCTGCTCCCACACAGGTAAAATGGCTCATTACCGTGATTCCGTAATAATTCTGTATGCGCAGGGCCCATTCCTGGGTTTTTTCCCGGGTGGAACCGCCGGCACCGTAAGTTATAGAGACAAAATCAGGATGCAGCTCTTTCAGCTCTTCTATAGAAGAATACAGTCTGTTTTCCCCCTCTTCATTTTTCGGTGGAAAAAATTCACAGGAAATCAGAGGACGTTTTCCTGAATTTTCTTTTAATAATTCCGATATTTTAGTCATGAGTGAACAAAAAAACAGCAGCACCGAAAAGAAGCAAGGAATAAAGTCTTATTTACTCGACCCTTTTTTTTTCGTCCGGTATTTCTATATACTCTCCACCCCGAGAAAAGACAGTTCTGACCGGAAAGGCAGTCATCTGGTTAAATCCCTTATTGATGATCCATCATATAATTTTGCTGCTCTTCTGGCTGCCCTTGCCAGTATTTACCTGCTTGCGGTTACAAGCCTTACGGATAACGCAGCGGGATCTCTTCAGTGGAACCTGTTCCTCGAAAGAATCCTGCTGATTTATTTTGCAGGAGAGATGATTCTGCGGGCAGCCGCGAGGCCATCCTATTTCAAAAGAATCCATTTCTGGATCGATCTGATCACTCTGTCTCCGCTTCTGTACGAAACTGTTCACGGTTTTTTTACCTTCAGCGGATTCATTGATGAACCTCTCAGTGATTTCTGGATTATCCAGACACCAGGGATTATTCTGTTACGGGGCTTCAGGATACTGCGGCTTTTATATTTTTTCAGGTTTTTCTATTCTAAGAGTGTCAGCGGTTTTACAAAGTACTCTTACAGTTCCCCTCTTAAACTGCGTTTTTTTACAGGTATTTCGAGTCTCCAGTTTATGGTGATTTTTATGCTTGGTTTTATGATTGCCCAGTATCACAATGAAACCGTTCAGAACGAAAAAGAAAGAAGAATGCAGCAGATCACATCTCATATCATTGCTTACGGGCCGGCCAGTGCCAATGCTTCTTTTCAGAACAGGATACTGAGACTGAAAAAGGAAACACTCGAAGAAAACTATGAAATTAATAATCTGGATCCGGAATATGTTAAAGAATTCTACCGTTACGGATATGATTTCATACAGCTGGACAACGTTTCTCCAGGAGTTTCGGTGCAGATTACCTTTGCCGACCTGAACCGAAGACAAAGGCTTCTGGAACTTACTATCCTGCTTTTTTCCGTGCTATCGAGCCTTGGCCTGATTATGAGCCTGAATTATTTCCTGGAAAAATCAGTCCTGGAGCCAATCAACCGCGCATCAAGGATTTTAAGCACCCGAAAGCTCGGAGAACCTATTGAAGAAACCTTTGAGCCAGGACCGGTTGAAAATGAGGTCACAGCCCTGATCCTGGACTTTGACGATCTCTACAAAAGGATGCTCCGCCGGGCAGACTAAACCGTATGGATCAGCAGAACACGGACCTTTCCTTCACCTTCTTCAAGGATACCCAGTGATTTTGCAAAGACTGCCCCAGGCTTCACAGATTCATTCTGAAGTCTGCGGGCCATTCCTGCTTCGGATGAGGCAATCAGAAGATCCCCAGGCCTGATGGGTCCTCCGGCCGCGGTAGCCCGGACCATCACCACTCCGGAAAGTGCCACAAGCTCCATCCCCTTCGGATGCAGAACACCCTGTCTGCCTTCCGGAACTATTTCACTTTTCAGGAAATCCTCCGGAGTATTCAGCAGTAATGCGGCCTTTTCGACAGCGACTCCTATGATTCTTTCCTGAGCAGCCTCTGTGGATTTTTTCAGCAGCCCTTCTTTCTCAGTGGCTACCAGAAGATCGCCAGGCACTATAACCTCGTCCGTATTTACACGAAAATACATGGCCATAGCCGAGGCATGACCTGTGGACTCCGGTGCCAGACAGGTTGTTTTTGTAAGATAATTCACACCGTAAGAAAGGAGCCCGTAATCCGCACTTTCCAGGCCTCTCTGCACATTTTTTCCCCCGGCTACAACAGAAAATCCATTAAAGGAAATAAACTGTCCCCCTGCCCCGGTTCTGGCTGCTCCCAGTACTCCGGTTCCGGCTTCTGTGCTGTAACCAATCACTCCGGTTTCCCTGGCGGTTCCTGTTACACCTTCTCTTTCGCCGTTACCAGCCACACCGGAACCCTTTCCGGTATTGACTCCGATTACGGGCGCATGATTAAACGGAACCGGTGAGACTGATTTATAAGATTCCCCCATGTCGGCCTGAATTCTGATCGTGCCGGAGTGGGACTCAAAAGAATGCTCTGAAGGAGCATAATCATGGGTATGAGGGAGCGGTCGTCTGGAATCGGAAAGACGGGGATCATCTGATCTGACCACTTTATCGGCAGTGTCAGAACCATGACGGGCAAGCATCACAGTTCCGAAGGATTCCTCGGTAGCCGGATTCAGACGGGAGTCATCCGCTGATACTACCTTCCCTTCTGTTTTTTCTCCGTTCCGGGCAATTTTTACAATACCGTACTGTTCCGTGGTGGCTTTTCTGAGTCTTGGGTCATTCCCCTGGACTGCTTTTTCGCCTGCTTCTTCTCCTGCTTTGGCAAACTGCATAATACCTTTGCTTTCCGTGGTGGCCGCTTTCAGTCTGGAATCATTTCCCTGGATTACTTCATTCGGTTTATCTGAGCCGTCCTCTGCCAGCTTGACAATGCCCGGTGCAGAAATACCGGCATACCGAAGCCTGGAATCATTCCCCTGCACAGCAACCCCGGGACGGTTTTCTCCGTCGGCTGCAAGCTCCACAAGACCGGCCTCTGATTCACTGGCAGGACGAAGTCTGGAATCGTTGGACTGGACTGCATGTCCGGCTCTGACTTCCCCATCTCTGGCGAGCCTTACAATGCCAGGCAGATCTTCGGTGGCAATTTTAAGTCTTCTGTCATTAGCCTGAACGGCCAGGCCTGCGGATTCTTCTCCGTCAGCTGCCAGTTCCACAATCCCTTTTGAATCAGTGGTGGCATCCCTGAGTCTGCGGTCATGTGCCTGGACTACCACACCTTCCCTGTTTTCACCGTCAACAGCCAGACGAACGAGACCGGAACGAAGCACCGAAGCATGGGGGATATGGACAGGCTGTACCCTGTCCGAAGAATCTTCAAGGGAATCGGCGTAGGCATAGAGTTCTGCTTCAATGATCTGGCTTAAATACTTGCCTTCTCTTGTACGAGGGGATTCGTCTATGCTGATCCTCAGGAATCGAAGGTTATGGGGTATAAATCTCCATTTATACCATGTGCCTGGCTCAGCTGTAAAACCGGTTTCATCAAGAAGGTGGTGCCAGGTGATTTTATCTTCACTGTAAGAAACACGAAAATTTTCGGGAAAAAATGTATCCGGATCATCTTTGGAAAGCAGCCGCAGTTCGCAGACTCTGTTAACGGCCCCGAGGTCCATCATCAGATACTCCTCATGACGTTTCAGTCTCAGAGAGGAGGACCAGCCGTAATCAGGCCTCTGGTCGATGATATTTTCTTTAACCCAGAGCCGGTCAAGCTCACTGGAAGCTTCCAGATTTGTTATTCCGGATATCATTACCCGGAAAGGACCAAAGGCAGCCTCATAAAATCCCATGGGATTCTTTTCATTCAGCAGTATTACAAGTTTAATATGTCTTGCGGATATAACCGGAAAATTCCAGAGACCTTTGGAAATATGTGAAGCTTTGAAATCAGTTTCCCGGATGATCGTTTCCCAGGATTTTCCGTCCGATGAGATTTCTATGCGGAATACTGACGGGAAAAGATGCTTCATTTCCGGATGCATATTCAGCTCAATGGAGTTAAAAGCCCGGACGGAGTCGAAGCTTCCGGTGCAGACTGTTAAAGTTCCTGGTTCTGTAATTTTCTCAGCCTTGTTGTGCCAGGAAAGAATATGACCTCCGTTTTCATTCGTCTCTCCTTTTGCTGTCCAGTGGGTAAATGTCAGCACTTCAGGATGCGATATTCTGATTGTCTGCGTCATATTTAAACTCCTTGCGTTTCCCAGAATCTGTGTGTTTTGGCAGCCGGTTCAAAAAAAACATCGGTATTAAGCTGCTGTAAAATGTTTTTAAGGTATTTAGGTATTTCGTCAGAAAAAATAAAAATACCATCCTCCTCCTTGAGGAAGGCCTGCCTTAAAATATCCAGACTGCCTGGAGAGATTTTTTCGCACAGATATTTTTCAATGTCAGGCCAGGAAAGTCTCTTTTTTTGTGATACCGAAGGAATCAGGATTTTTTTAAGGTTCTCTTCGGTTTTTTCCAGTCCGGCAAGTTCCAGTTCCGACAAAGCCAGATCTACATTCCTTTTTCCGAATCGCCGGACATAGGGTTCGGTATTCAGCAGCTTTTTCAGATCCGCCTCCTGTACATGATTGTTTATGGATATATGGATCTGGTTATATGGGGGGTCTGAGGATGCCTCCCTGTGCTGTGACTCATGCACCCCTCGGGGGGTTACTTCGGCCCCCTCAGGGGGACCTGATACCGCGCCCCAGGGGGGTGTTTTGGGATCCCTCCAGTCGAAGCGAAAGAAATAACGGGAATTTTTGCGACCGGTCCCCTCCTCTATCCGAATCAGGCCGGCTTCAGATAATTCTTTTCTGGCTTTCCTTAAGCTGGATTTCTGCTTAAAACCAGTCAGTTTCAGCAGAGTCTGGCTGCCTGGATACACGGGTTTAAAATTCCGATCTGTGAAACGAAGCAGCACCGGATACAATGTCCTTGCTGCCGGGCTCAATTCTGCCCAGATACCCGAATCAATCAGATCCGTGACAAATTTAAAATACGTCATTTCTGATTCCGCCATAATCATCTCCTGATAAAATTACAGCGGGACTTACCAATTTTTTATTTGACAGAATACATGTACTGAGTATTCTGTCTTTACCAACAGTTTTATCTGGAAGCCCCGGCCCCTTAGTTGCAGCTAAGGGGCTTTTTTTTTATTTTTTTCCTGAGCAATGTAAGCAGTATATGTATATTTAGTACACCGCCCCGGATTTTGGCTAAGATTATGTCACATTAATTTTTATGTCAAATCTTTATGTGAATAAAGGGCCAGCGTAGCGAAAAATTGTACAGAAATTGACTAATTAATTAAATCCAGGCAGTAACAATCAAAGATTTTGCTATCTCAGGATTTTGCTTATGTTTTTACTTAAATATCGGTGTAACAAGGCTGCAGTGCCTGGATTTGGGCAATGAATGGTTACATTGGACCCTTCTGCATGGATTGATATTTCAGGCATGATTCTTTCTTCTTTAAAAGATTCCCTGGCGGGCTTAATGGATGGGGTTACCTGGACCGATTCTTCCTCTGTTTCTTTCCCCTGAATAAAGTCCTTGGCATTTTTAACCGTCCGGATCCTTCCTTCTTTGAATGCAGAAAGAAAGTCTTCCCACTTTTCCTTCTTATAGGCCTGAACGACCTGTATCATCAGATTCTTATTTTCAATTCCAAGATTTCTGCATTCATCGAGAACATTTTCGGGCAGAATGGCAATGCCAAGAATTTCTGTTACATAATTACGTGACTTGCCGACCACGTTAGCCAGTTCCTGATCACTGTAATTTTCCTGAGTCTTTAATCGTGCAAGCGCCATAGCTTCTTCATGTGCAGACAGATTTTCTCTCTGAAGGTTTTCAATAATGGAGATTCTGTAAAGATCCCTTTCCTTTCGGGAAAGGATCCGGCATTCTGCATCAACCCAGCCCAGCTTCCGGATAGCGTGATATCTTCTTTCCCCTGCAATGATCCGGTATTTATCACCTTCTTTGGTGACTACAAGCGGAGAAAGAAGTCCATCCCGGTCGATGCTCGCAGCCAGCTCATCTATACCAACCTGTGTATTCTTCCGGGGCTGGTCCGGTGACGGGAACAGTCTGTCAACCCGGATTCTGTGTATGGCGCCATCCAGCGTCTCTGCCTGATAGATATCAGCAAGAGTACCGAGTTTTTTAGATTTTGAGCTCATTGATCAACTCCTCTACAAAGGCTTCATATTCTTTTGCCTGTCTTGAATCCGGAGCATATTCATAAATGCTTTGTTTGGCCAGATGGCTCTCCCCTATTGATACTCCGGCACTTATGGAGGTATTGAAGACATTAAAGAACTGGGAAACCACAGGAAGAATGGTTTTGGTCAGGACTGTTTTTGGTTTCAGCTGGGTAATCAGTGCCCCGGCAATCCTTAATTCAGGATTGATTCTGCGCCGGATAGAGTCAATGGTGTTCTGGAGGCCGCTCATACCGTCGATGGAAAATTTTTCAGCCTGGGCCGGGATTACTACATGCGTAGCTGCTACAAGGGCGTTTATAGTAAACAATGATAAGCTTGGCGGGCAGTCAATTACCACCACTTCAATATCCGGAAGGCTGCTGAGAGCATCCCGGAAAAGATACGGCGCATCTACATTCAGTCCGATCGCCTCTACTTCTGCCAGGGTAATTTTTGACGGAGCTATATACAGATTTTCCCTGTCTGTTTCAAATATAACTTCTGAGAGCTTTGCCTGGCGATTAAAAACCTCGTAAAGGGATTTTTCAAGAGTGTCAGGGTCACGGAAAATTCCTGTAGTATTTGCCTGAGGATCAAGGTCAACAAGAAGGGTTTTCTTGTGCAGCTTATTTACTAAGCCAAAGGCCAGATTGATGGCCGTTGTGGTTTTGCCTTCCCCGCCTTTCTGGTTTGCGACTGCTATAATTATTTTATTGCTCATTCTGATTGTTCCGGATCTGAAGTTCTGCGTATGGTCACTTTTCTATATTGTCGGACATCCGACAAGAGTAAAAAAGCGGTTAACAGAAATATTTTAAAAACTGCCGCGAAAAGGAATTGAAAATGAATATCGGGTTCGCAAGCTGCATTGCTCTTGTTATAAGTGAGTTTGTCTGTCGAATTCTTTTTTGCGGGCAGAACTCTATGTCGGACATCCGACTGCCGATATATATTATTAGATTATGTCCTTACTGACAGAAACACAGTCCGCTCCTGATCGCAAATTAAACCTTCCCCGTCTGAAGCAGTTTTTCGGGGACAGACCTTATATGGTGTTTTCTTTTTCCGGGGGCGTGTTTCGACTGGAAGAAAGAAATGGCTATTCAGATTCAGGTTTTACTTATTCTTTTTTTGAAGAAGATCAGTCATGGACTGATGTATTTGAACTGAAGATTCTGACCCTCGATAAGGAATTTTCTTCAGACCGATCCTCTTATGTAGGGCTTTGGGTATCGCCTGAGAAGTCAGGCTGGCTGGTCGTCTGGGAAATGAAAAGTGTTCCTGATTTCCTTTCTGATATTTTTTCCTGGTTCCTCGATGTTTTACCGGAGGAATCAGATCTGCCCTGGTATCGGTCAGCTGCTTCCGGCTACAGAAAAACATCTGATGTGCAGCTGATTCTCGGGGAGCCTGGTCTCGACCTGGCAGCTTTTGCAGGCAGAATCGGGCGGCTCCATAAAGGTCCTGATGCGGAAGTTTATACTTTTTATCCTGGGAGGCTCTCGGCGGCCGTCCAGATGCGAGAGATTTTTGGATATGCGGCCGGAGCCAGGCTGGGCAGTTCCGAAACAATACCCCTGATTCACAGGGATGAAAACTCAATTGTTATTATTCATGAAGTAAGCGAGCTTGCTTCGGAAACCCAGAGGCTCCTCGCTGAGTTTCTTTTAAATCGAAAAAGCAAGGGAAAGCTTTGGTGTTTTCTCAGTTCACGGAATCTGGATGCAATGTCAGAGGCCGGGGAATTCAGTAAAGAGCTCCATGCTCTTCTTTCAGAAAACCAGATTGTTGTTCCTCCGGTCCGGCTTTTTTCTGAGCAGCTGAAATCTGTAATTGAGGAGAATCTGATAAAGGCGCTGATAAAAGAGCATCGAAGAAAAATCCAGGTCAGTCCGGAAGCTATGGACAGGCTCCTCGGTTATGACTGGCCAGGGAACTGGGAGGAGCTGAAAACCGTTGTGGAGGAAGCTTTTCTGACCTGCAAGGGTAATGTAATTCAGGCAGAGGATCTGAAAATCAAAGGTCCTTCATTTGCTGCGGAAGAAACTGATGATCTCAATCTGCGGCAAAGGACCATGGAGCTTGAAAAACAATTGGTTCTGAAAGCACACGCGCTGCATGGAGGGAACCAGGTTCAGATGGCCAGGGCGCTTGGAATCTCAAGAGGCTCTCTTCAGTATAAAATGGAAAAGCTGGGGTTAGTCTGAGATGCTAACGTTACATCAGGCAGAGCAGGGGTCACGGCTTAAAACAAGAGCCGGTTATGATATAGAGATTCATCCAGGGGGCAGAACCTGTACCATATTCATAGAGGGCAGGGCAGAGAGTCCGAAGGATCAGTTCGGGCAAAGATCAACGGACCAGTCTATACCAAGAATTTTTTTTGTAGGAGATATATTTGAGCTGAACCTGGAATCAGACCTGCTGCACCTCATAGGGAATAAGAATTTCAGAATCACAATTCCATACAGATACCTTCCGGCCCTGGAATTTAATCAGCTGAAGCTGCGCTGTACTTCTGTAAGCGACCAGTTCCCGGTCTATATTTTCTATAAACGTTCCATCCGGGAAATTTATTCTCTTCTATCGAGAAAGCAGAAAAACCAGTTTGTTATACTTGGACCTGATAATCCCAAAATTGACCTGATCACTCTGAATGTAAAATTTCCCAATGTGCGGGTCCTGATACTTCATCCAACCGTGAGTGACACAGCAGAGCAGAATGATAACTCCCGTTTTCAGACGGATGTCAGGGCAGCTGATCTTGTACGATCCGGAGGTGCGGAAGAGCTCACAGGGGATCCTGTTTTCCTTGCAAGAATTCATTTGCGGAATCTGGACCTTGAAGCTGCAAGGGATCTGATTGTTCAGTATGATCTGACACTGGATGAGGTGCAGTTTATCAGAACATTTTTAACTGCAATGATCCGGAATGAACGAAATGACAAAGACCTGATTGCAGCAAAGGATGAGCTCATCAGTATTGATGAAATGTACCGGCTTGCGGGTATACTGATGCGTGATGAAAAACAGGTTTTTGATGCAGAGCTGGACAGGGGAGTCAAACCGAAAGCGGCCGGATTTCTGATTCCCGTTGTGACTAAATTAAGAAAAAAGACTAAAAATAAGGATGACGAAATCTACCTCTGGGAATGCGAATATCGCCTCGGTCAAATGAAGGGATAACTTGTCATATTTTTAGGCAAAAAAATCCCAAAAATTTCAAAAAAAGGGTTGATTTTCCTGATAATTGCCCATTAATTAGGCATATGTTTTGGAAAGAGCTCATATTAACAGCAAATGTGGCACTGGCTGCTCCCGCTATGCCCGCTGAAAAAGCGGAATTAGTAAAAGCAGATTCTGTGCCAGTAGAGCAGGTCCAGGCCCCTCAGAAATCATTGTCTGCTAAACAGGAAACCGAAGCCGGTTTTTCCCCGCTCGGTATATATTCTATCGATTTAAATACAGAATTTCCTCATAAAAAAAATCAATATGAATCCCCGGTAATCCTGATCTATGTCCACGATTCTGTTCTGCCGGATCCGGACGGGGAATTAAGGCTTTGGGTTCAATATCCAATGCCGCCTCCGCAAACGGTGGTCCGCAGTGTTCCAGGCAGGGGAGGGGAGAGGTGTGCCCTGACGGTGTCATCCAGTCTGGTGTTATGGCAAGATAATGTGCCTATGAACGACATCCTTAATGCGCAGACCTTGGCTGCCTTAAATAAAGCGACGTCCGACCATACTCCCATCCGACCAGAAAGCCCTCACACTCACACAAAAGGGAACTGCAAAAATATCGTAAAAAACAGCTTCAATATGAGTTGCTCTGAAAAGCGGGTTTTCAAAACTGGTTTTTACAGGTAACTTTTATGGCAAAACTCAATCCCAATTTAACAAGACTGCTTCTTGCTATGAAAAAATTGAGTCAGGAGGTCAATGACCAGGAAATCTGCAGAAGGCTTGAAATTCTCATCAATTCTGACCACGATGACCTGACTCCTGCGATTGCCAGACAGATCTTTGAAGAACCGCATTCGATTGAACCAAAAATGATTCCTGAACCGTTTACGCAGTACGTGATGCATTATCTTTATATGCAGAAACGGGAGAGCAGAAAGCAGCAAATGCTTCAGGATGCAAAAGAAACATCTGTTCCTGCGAAGAAAAAAACTGCTAAAAAGTAAAAGTGTACCACCAGTAGAAACGGAATACAACTGCTGTTTTCAGGGTGGGTCTCCATTAAAGATTCTGTGTTCTATAGGCGGCTTTCGCTCCTGAAAACAGAAATCGTCTTTTTTCATTGATTATTATATTGTCTTTACGCTTAGTTTCCGGAATCCGAAATGGATCAGCAACTCAGAACCGGTACAGGTCCTTTGATCTCTCCGTTTACTCCTCTCACCCCCACTTCTAGTTGCCTTTGAAAAGCGAGTTTTAAGCCTTTTTAGAATACATGACTGGGATACCCTGGCAGGGGGAATATCCGCATCCAGGCATAACTTAAGGGTCTCAATCCAATATAAGAATCAAATTCGATGCTGAAATATGGGCATTAAAGTGCCAATAATAATTTAATTGCCGGTTTTAGCTAAACTTTAAATTTTAACTGCCAGATATTTTTCGGCATTTATATAACTGCCGCAGCATATGTTTCTGAAACGAGGTATATAAAAAAGGACCTCCCGTAATCTTGTTACCCTGCAGGATTCGATTGTGCACGTATAACCGCCAGCAAATCGGCATTTAAAGCGCCAAATTCATCATTTCTGCGCAACGGAAATCCGGAGTATTCAGGGCTCTAAGTGCCGGTGATATACCGGGAAATGATGGAAAATCTATGAGATCCGCAGATGTAATCGCTGATTTACAGCCATTAGGATGCAGAAATGAGAGGAGGGGCAAGTTTTCCGCCGAAATACTGGCACATAAACGCCAGCCTGCTTCACCAAGCGCAGCAGCAGTGGGTTTTCGGGGTCCGTATAGTTTTAGGGGTTTGCACCAGTCTGTGCAGACAGAACCATAAAGAAAAGCACCCGGGAAACCCCTGAAACCCAGTGGATTGCCAAATAAAGCAGTTCAAATAACCTGCCAGATTGACATGTGTATGTCGGACAGGATACACAAGACAAGTCTGCAGGCCAAACGGGAGCAGAGAAGGGAACCTGACTGCATGTGCTTAAAAATAAGCCGCTCTATCTGGAGAGAAATTTGAATCTGGCTACTCTATGCCACCTTGCCGGGGATGCCGTGTCAATGGTGGGAAATTATAATCTGCTTGACCGAACGACTGAAAAAACAATACTATGAAGAATGGCAGAGAAAGTCCGCGTTAAAGTAAAATGCAACGCCTGCAGCTACGAAATTGAAGGAACTGCTAAATACGGAGCCGGTCATTATGTACCGGAAGGGATTCCATTCGATTTTGTGGCTATTGGTCGCATCAAAACCGCCAAAGGAAGCCGAATCAAGGCAGAAGTAACCTGCATCTGTCCAAAATGCACCACAAAGAATAAATACGTTCTCTGAGATAAACAGAAAATATGAATTAAGCGGCTTATAAATAAGCAGAAAATAGAGAAATGCCTAAAATAAATCACAAGACGAGATTATGGGGATAGAATTTAATCAGAATGAAGGATAAATATAAGCATAAAAGAGCCTAAAAATAAGCATATAAAGAATCATGGGTGGTTAAAAACAGGCATAAATGTCGGATTCTTTTTAAATTGGGAATAGAACCGGTAATTTTATAGAGACCAGATTTAAAGAGCCAGAATTTTAGAATCGACCGCAGATGATTCTGCTGGGAAAATGGAACAAATGGCAGAAATCAAAGAAAAACAATCCTCTGTTTCTATAGAAGCCCGCAGGCACAGCGCAGCTCATGTTCTGGCCCAGGCAGTCCTTGAAAAATACCCGGAAGCAAGCCTTGCAATAGGTCCCAGTATTGAAAACGGTTTTTATTATGATATCCTCACGCAAAGCACAATAACCGCCGAAGATCTGGCAGATCTGGAAAAGCGGATGAAATACATAGCAAAAGCAAGGCAGAAATTCATCCAGTACAGTCTTCCTCTTTCTGAGGCCATTCAGTATCTGGAAAGGCATGGCCAGAAATTTAAAGTGGAAATGGCCCGGGAGCTTGGGGAGAAAGGCGAAAAAGAAATCTCTTTTTACCGGAATGTAAACCCTTCGAACGGAGATGTAAAATTTGTGGATATGTGCGCTGGTCCGCATGTGTCCAATACCGGCGAAATCGGTGTTTTCAAACTGACCACAGTTTCCGGTGCCTACTGGAGGGGTGACAGTAAACGGGAGCAGCTGCAGCGGATCTACGGAATCCTCTTTGAAACTGCTGAAGAATTAAAGGCCTACGAATATATGATGGAAGAAGCGAAAAAGCGGGACCATCGTAAAATAGGAGCAGAGCTTGAGCTTTTCACAACCTCAGAAAAAATAGGGCCAGGTCTTATTCTCTGGCTGCCCCGGGGTCAGATCATCCGGGATCAGCTGGAAGCCTGGGGAAAAGAAACAGAGTCAAAGTACGGATATGAAAGGGTAAGCACTCCTGCTATAACAAAAGAGGAACTTTTTTATATAAGTGAACATCTTCCTCATTATAAAGAAAGTATGTTTCCCCCCATGCAGCTGGATAATGAAAATTATTACCTGAAGCCCATGAACTGTCCGTTCCATCATATGATTTTCGGAATGCGGCCAAGGAGTTACCGTGAGCTTCCGCTTCGCCTTGCAGAATACGGAATCAATCACAGGTATGAAGATTCCGGAGGGCTATTTGGTCTTATGCGGGTGCGCGCCATGACCATGAATGACGCGCATATTTACTGCACTGAAGAACAGGCCGTGGAGGAATTTGTAACCGTTCTTAAAATGCACGATTATTATTATAAACTTCTGGGAATTACTGAGTATTATATGGAGCTCGCTCTTCGCAATCCCGGGAACGATAAATACCACGGCGATGATGCTATGTGGGAAAAGGCAGAAAGCCTTATGCGAAAAGCCATGGAAGTCTCCGGTATCAGCTATAAGGTGGAGAACGACGGAGCAGCCTTTTATGGTCCCAAAGTGGATTTCCAGATAAAAAGCTCCATAGGACGTGAATTTACGGCGTCCACCTGCCAGCTGGATCTTTTTATGCCCATGAAATTCGATCTTAAATATGTGGATAAAGACGGATCTCTTAAAACTCCTGTGATTATTCACCGGAGCCCCCTGGGGACTCACGAACGCTTTGTCGGTTTTCTGATTGAGCATTTCGCTGGTGCGTTTCCTCTTTGGCTCTCGCCGGAGCAGATTCGGATACTCCCCGTAAGTGAAAAATATCAGCCTCAGGCTGCTGAACTTGCGGGAAAACTGCGTGAGCAGGGATTCCGTGTTCATACAGATGATTCTGATGAGACTCTGGGTAAACGGATCCGGAACGCTGAAAAAATGAAAATTCCAAGAATGATCGTTCTTGGAGAAAAAGAAGCGGAAAGCGGTCTTGTGAATGTACGGAACTTTTTCAGCGGGGTACAGGGCGAAATGTCTCTGGATGCCTTTATCAGGGAGATTCAGGACCATATTCTGAATAAAACCATCGAAAAACTGGAAAAAGGAAAGTCCTGAGCATGTGAGTTTTCTTTCTGTAACTTTCCTTTTTTTTCTGCCGGTGGTTGTTTCTGTTTGGCTTCTGCTGAAGTCACGCGAAAAGACTGCCGGCGGCAGGGCGTCAGAGTGGTTCCTGCTGGCTGCTTCTCTCTTTTTTTATGGCTGGTATGTGCCAGGGTATCTGATTCTTCTTCTGATAACTGCCCTGATTTCCTGGTCTGCGGCTCACCATTTCCGCACTGTTCCTCTTTACTGGGCAGTGGCTTTGCTTCTTTTTCCGCTGCTTTACTTTAAATACAAGGATCTGTTTCTGGGAATGGTAATTCCGGGCTTTCTTACGGCGGAAGGATTCCTGCTGCCCCTGGGAATTTCGTTTTTTACCTTTCAGAGTATATCATATACCGTGGATGTGAGGAAAGGAATCCACCCTGGTTTTGACGGTTTTCACAGGTTTCTTCTATATATAAGCTTTTTTCCACAGCTTGTCGCCGGTCCGATTGTACTTGCCAGGCATTTTGATCCGTTTTTCAGTAAAAATCTGCCTCGTAGTGCAGACTGGAAGGAAGGTTTGTTTTTCCTTTTATCGGGATACTTAAAAAAGGCCGTCCTTGCAGACAGGCTGGCTTTGACGGCTGATCCGGTTTTTGCGGATCCTCAGCTTTACGGGGCAGAATGGCTTTGGCTGGGTCTTCTGGCTTATTCAGTTCAGATTTACCTTGATTTCAGCGGATATTCAGATATTGCTATCGGGGCTGCTCTTTTCTTCGGCATCAGGCTGCCTGAAAATTTCCGGTTTCCCTACCATGCAGAAAGCTTCCGGGATTTCTGGAGACGCTGGCATATTACTCTTTCTGCCTGGCTCAGGGATTACCTCTACATACCTTTGGGGGGAAGCAGAAACGGGCAAGGGAGGATGTTTGCGGCTCTGATACTGACGATGACTTTGGGCGGTATCTGGCACGGAGCACACTGGAATTTTCTGCTTTGGGGACTTGCCCACGGTTTACTTCTTTCGGCTGAAAGAATCGGTTCCCGTTTTGTTCCGGCTGTTTTGGGACAGCCTCTTAATAAAGCTTTGCCATTTTTACAGAGGGCAGTTACACTCGGTTCCGTTTCACTTCTATGGGTACTCTTCAGAACAGGAAGCGAGCCAGGAGGTTTTCAGACTGCACTGGATTTTTACAGAGGGCTGATTACCGGTTCAGGTCTGCGTCCTTCCGCAGCAGAACCTGTGTTTGTTTTATCAGTATTTATCCTTCTTGCCTTCAGCAGAAAGTTTTATGATTTTCTGAAAATTCACTGGTCAAGGTTTGGGCTCCTCCCGGCTTCTGCGACGGCGGCAGTTCTTGCGCTGGTGATACTCCTTCTGTCTCCTGAATCCGGCACCCCGTTTATTTATTTTGTTTTCTGATATTGACAATCCTGGTCTGAGGCGGTTTTATGTCAAATATGCGCAGTGCTGTATTTTATCCGGTTTTTCTTGTTCTGTTTTTAAATCTCAACCCGCTTTATCCGTTCGGCGGAATATGGAAAGATAATGCGGCGGAGATGCAGGACATCCGGAATGCAACCGTTAAAATTACTACAGTATCATATAATTATTCTTATTCGGATCCCTGGCTGAATCCGGAACTGCAGAGGAGCAGTGGTACCGGTTTTGTAATCTCCGGCAGCAGGATTCTTACAAATGCCCATGTAGTCAGCAGTGCAAATACCATCCGGGTCGCCCGGCCTGTCCACAGAAGGGATTATACCGCAAAGGTAGTGCATATCGCACATGATGCAGATCTTGCAATTCTTGAAGTGGATGAGCCTGGTTTTTTTGAAGGTACTGTTCCGCTTACTGTGGGGGATGTTCCTGAACTCAACTCGCCGGTCACAGTGGTTGGATATCCTATGGGAGGGGAACGGATCAGCATTACCCGGGGTGTTGTATCGAGGATCGATATGGACGTGTATGCCCACAGTCAGATTGATTCTCACCTTGTGATTCAGGTGGATGCAGCGATCAATCCGGGAAATTCCGGGGGGCCTGCCATTCAGGACTCTAAGGTGATCGGTGTGGCTTTTCAGGGTCTCAGCCGGGGGGAAAACCTCGGTTATCTGATTCCGCCTCCGGTGATTAAAAAATTTTTATCGGATATCAGGGACGGGCGATATGATGGTTATATTGAACTTGGTGTGGCGCATTTCCCAACGGAAAACCCGGTTCTGAAAAAAGCTCTGGGGATCAGTTCTGATTTTGGTGATGATTCGGGTGTCTATATCTATTCTGTTCTTCCTGGATCTTCCGCCTACGGACATATACAGGAGGGTGATGTGCTTCTCAGACTTCAGGATCATCCGATTTCCGGCAGCGGCGATGTGGAAGCCGATGGTCAGCTTGTTTCATATTCGGAATTAACGGATAACCTGGGAACGGGGGAACTCATCACTGCGGAAGTAATGCGAAACGGAAAAATACTGAAGCTCAGTTTCCCTGCGGCGATTACGAAAGTGATTTCTTTTATGCGCCGCAATTATGACAACCCTCCGCCTTACTATATCACCGGAGGTTTTGTGTTTCAGCCGCTGGATGCGGATCTCTACGGCACCTACGGGCGGACCTGGGCACAGCAGGAAAAGTCAATGCTTCTCTATCGTTATAATTATTTTATCAGCAGAAAGCTCTGGAACGAAGCCCGGCAGGATGTGGTGCTTACCCGCAGACTGGCTGATCCGGTTAATATGCACTCAGGAGATTTTGTATATTCAGTGGTCGGAACAGTCAACGGACAGCCGGTTAAGGACTTCAGTGATTTTGCGGAAAAATTGGATATTTCGCGAAACAGGGAGCCGTTTACTGTGATCCGTTTCCGTAATGAGCCTGTTCCTCTTGTGCTGCGCAATGAGGATCTCAGAGAGGCGGACCCTAAGATATTCAGAAAATACGGGATTATGTCGGACCGAAGGCTGCAGCCGGAATCCAAATAATATTCAGGAAAACACATATGATTTTCAAAACCTTTCCCGGATCACTCTTTTTTATTCTGACGGCTTTCTTTTTTACAGCTGCAGCCGGGGCAGAACCTTTACGCACTCTTACCGATGCAGAAATCCGAAGCAGTATAGTGATGGTCAGAATCTCAACCATCCGCTATTCTTACAGGGAGCCGTGGATGCGGATACCCGGAGACACCTACCGGGCGGCCGGTCTGGTGATCCCGGGCAACCGGATTCTGATCCTTGCTAACGATATCCGGGATGCAGGATTCCTTGAAATTTCCAAACATTCTTCTTATAAACCGGCGAGGGGCAGAATTCTTCGCACAGATACTGAATCGAATCTGGCAGTGATCGGAGCTGAGGATGAGGATTTTTTCCGGGATCTTAAGCCTCTCACTCTGGGAAGTGATCCGGCTCCGGGGAAGGCACAAACACCCTGGACTGCTGTGAAAGTTGACGAAAGATTTCAGGTTTATCGTGAGTCTGCAGGACACGGAGACCTTGATGTTTCTGCCGATTACGGGTTTACCCATACCCCTGTGTATTCCTTTCGCACTGTGGATTCATTCGGCAGCGGAGGTTTCCTTTTTCAGGGCAGAAGTCTGAGCGCCTTTATTCAGTATACCGACCAGACACGTAAAACCAGGTCTATTCCAGTTTCTGTAATTAAAGCATTCCTTGAGAGAAATTCATCAGGCGGATCTGTGTTTCCTGCCGGTGGTCTGCTTATAAAAGAATTAACCGATCCTGTTTTCCGGGAATATATGGGTGTTCCCGGAAATCTTCGGGGAGTTTACATATCGGGAACACTTCCCGGTACTTCAGCTTATGGAGTGCTGGCTGAAAAAGACATACTACTGAGTGTCGATGGCCATGACATTGACGAGCGTGGTTTTTATGAGGACCCTGTTTACGGCAGGCAGAGTGTTCACCTTCTTCTGATACGCAGTACGGATGGAAACATCCGGAAATCCGGAGACACCATTCCTTTGAAAATTTTCCGTGATGGCAGGGTGGTTTCCCTGCCGCTGAAGCTTTCTGAGTATTCAGGCGGAGCGGAAAAAATCAGCTGGCTGGTGCCCGATGCACCGGCTTTTCTGGTAGAGTCAGGGGTTGTGTTTACAGATCTGAGTGTACCTTATCTGCGGGAAACATACGGCGGAAACTGGAAATCAAGGTCCGGAGAATATGCATATCTGTATGATTTTTTCCGATATAATAAAGAAAAGGACAAAAGCAGATTTGTGGTTATCTCAGCAGTGCTCCCCCATGAGGTAAACCGGTCCTTTGAGCAGTTTACCAATTCCAGGGTTCTGAAGGCCGACGGAGAGGAAATAATGAATACAGATCATCTGCTTGAAATCCTGATTAAAAAAAATAAGGCCGGGGCACCATTCCTGAAAGTGGATCTTTCTGACGGGAACAGCCTGTTTCTCGACCTGAAACAGAGGGATTCTGTGAATGCAGCGGTGGCAGAACGTTACAGTATTCCTTATATGAATCACCGGGACCGGAAATAAAATTGCCTTGATCTGTAAAGGCCGTCCTGAAGACTGAAGCAGTTATGGAAAAATACAGGGAAAAAATGGACGACTTTGTGTCCCGGCTCTGGATTAACCCGTCTGTCCGGAATGTACCTCTGTTAAAAAAAGAAAATCAGATTCTGTCCTTTGTAAAAGAGAACTCCGGACAGCTGAAAGGCACTCTCACAAAGCCGCAGTATTTCCCGGAAATCTCCTGGGAAGAGATTGTAAGGCTTTTGTTTACCTCTCTCACAGAAAAAGTCATCGCAGCCATTGAGCCCAGGGTGACGGCAGTGATCAATCAGGTAAACACTCCCGAACTTATAGATTTTTTTGTAAAGGCCGATGAAGACGCGCTGATTGACACAGATGCTCTCAGAACTTTCATCCTCCAGAATCTGCGCAACAAATCCATGCGCGATCAGTTTGTAAATGTACTCGATGCTATTGATTACGGTCTGTATGAGCGGTATATTCCGGCTCTGCTTGGGAGACGTAAAGTAATCTATTATGAACTTGTGCGCAGGGACCGGCTGGACTTTGCAGAGCATCTCATTCCGTTATATCTTAGTTTTGCATCACTTTTTCGGCCGTTTTTCTGGTATAAATTTCCATCCGAACCCGGAAGCCAGAATATGCTCAGCCTGGCAGGGGTGTACCGGAATAAGCGGTCTTACCCAGCCGTGAAAGAGCAGTTACTCGCTGTTCTTAAGGAAAAGGTCGGGCCTCTGCCGGATGCCATTTCAGGCCCTGGGCTCGACAGCTGGCTGAATGCAGCTGAATACCGGGAACTGTCCGGATCCGCGCGATTTATTACTATAATGGTAAACAGGGCTTCTGATTTTGATCCCAGTCAGAAGACAGAGCGGGGTGCGGAAACACCTGATAAATCCTGGTTTAATATTAACCGTAAAACAGCCGGTTACTATGGATATGATTCAAAGTTTCTTGATGAGCTTTATTCCATAGCAGGCGAAGAGGGCTGGTAAGATATGAAGCGAAACAGACTGCACTCTCAGGATTACTTACATCCTGTAATTGAAAATATAATTATGGTGGCAATCATACTGGTCATTGCCCATACCTTTATTGAAGAACTTGCCATAGTGTATCACTGGTCCAATGATGCTTTTCGCCGGATTGATATAGCTGCATTCTTTTTTGACCTTCTGTTTACAGCGGAATTTGCGGCCCGGTCCCTGATTGCCGTAAGGCACAAAGCTTTTAAAAGGTATTTCCTTCAGGAAAGGGGCTGGGTGGATGCTCTGACTTCCGTCCCGCTGCTTTTTCTGGTATCCGGTCCGGCCGTTACGGTCCATTTACTTGGCGGGGATCTCACAGGTCATTCCATGGAGTTTCTCCATATACTTAAGACTGCTAAAGCAATCCGTGTGGCCCGGATACTCAGGCTGATCAGGGTTGTGAAGCTTTTCGGTAAGATTCAGAATGCAGAATCCCTTATGACGAACCGCCATACAGGTGCTGTCTCTGTGATCGGGGTGATGGCTATGATCACAGTGCTTGTACTGTCTCAGTTTGTCTCCTTTATGGCAATAGGAGACCATAAGGTCTACTGGGAGCAGCGAAGCAGAGAGCTTGTCAGTTCTGTAAACTTTATATCAGATTCCAGCCGCGGCAGCGGGGATCAGATTGCCCTTACAGACGAAGCAATCACTGAGTATATTAAAGGAAATCCCAGAAATGATGATGTAGTCCGTCTTTACAATGGAGAAGGGACGAAGATTTATGAGCATCCGGATGCACGGAATATGACCCGTACTCTTTACCGCAAAAAAAAGGCAGAGCTTCCCGGTGGTTATACAGCTGAACTTTCTTTTCATATCGCAGAGGGGGAGCATGCTAAAATTAATATCATAGCACTCTTTTCCATTGTAATGTTTATTTCCTTCATGCTTCTGTTTTATGCCAGGATTTTTGCACAGCATGTATCTGATCCGGTTTATATTATGAACAGGGGTCTTCGTGAATGGGACTACAACCTTGAGGTCCGGATACACCCTGATTTTTCTTCTGAAGAAATCTACAGGCTGGCTTATGCATACAACCAGAGATGGCTTCCTCTGAAAAACAAGCTGAAACGGTTCCGGCAGAATGAGGGAAGCGAAAAGTCAACCATCAAAATGGAAGATATTATTTAATTTTTTGGGAGAAAAATCAATGGATGCTTTTCTGCAGAGTCAGTGGCTGACCTATATTCTTTTTGTGGTGGGATTCGTTTTCCTGATTAAGGGAGCGGATCTTCTGGTCGATGGTGCGGCAGGTCTTGCACGCCGTTTCGGGGTATCGGAGCTGGTGATCGGTCTTACGATCGTGGCTTTCGGGACATCAGCGCCCGAACTTGTAGTGAACCTTGCTGCATCTCTTCAGGGGAATTCAGACATTGCCATAGGAAATATAATCGGAAGTAACATTGCCAATATTCTTCTGATTCTTGGAATTGCAGCAGTGATTTATCCGATTACAGTGCAGAAAAGTACAGTATGGAAGGAAATTCCTCTTGTTGCCCTCGCAGCCCTTACTGTCATCATTTCCGTGAATGACCATTTATTGGATGGCTATGAAACGGATATTATGGGCAGGGCTGACGGTCTGATTCACATTGCATTTTTTATTATATTCCTGTATTATTCGGTGGATATGGCCCTGTCCTCCAAAGAAAACCCGGCTGGTGACGATCAGGAAGAGCATCGGCCATTGTCGGTTCTGAAAGGATCCGTTTATATCATTATTGGTCTTGCCGGTCTCAGTGTGGGGGCGGACTGGATCGTGAATGGAGCTGTACTCATTGCGGGTCATCTTGGTCTCAGTCAGTCTTTGATAGGTCTGACAGTTGTGGCTGTTGGAACATCCCTCCCGGAAATGGCGGCTTCCACTATGGCAGCCTTAAGAAAAAAGAGTGACATTGCCATAGGGAATGTGGTAGGTTCGAATATCTTCAATGTTTTCTGGATTCTGGGTATCAGCTCTGTCATTCATCCGATTCCGTTTGATCAGTCATGGAATCCGGACCTTTATACGAATCTTGGTGTATCCGTGCTGCTGTTTATGCTTATGTTCCTTGGTAAAAAGCATATGCTCACGCGCACAGAAGGAGTGCTGTTTCTGGTTCTCTACACCGCATACACCGCTTTCGTGGTTTACAGAGGCTGACGGCAGACAGGCGAGGCTGTGAAATACCGGTTTTTTCTGGCTTCGTCTGTTTTTCTTTTAACTCTTCTTGCTTCTGATATACTGATCTTCAGTATGATCTTTCGCCTGCCTGATTACACCGGAAACGAGGAAAAGCAGCACTATTCGTTTCTGAAAAAATTCCTTCATGCAGAAGAGAACAGTATCTGGCTGGCCGGAAGCTCGGTGGCACTGTACGGAGCAGACCCGGCACTTGCCGGAAGAATCATAAATACTGATAAAAAAATATATTTATTTTCCCATCAGGGGATGAACCCTGTTCATCTGATTGCCTGGTCCGGGGAAATCATCCGCCGCAGACCATCTATATTTGTACTTTATATAAACCCGGTTGACCTGAGACCTGAAAGATATGCAGTGCCGGGGAGTGCAGAGGGAGATCCCTGCAGTTCAGAAAACAAAGCACTTTTTCCTGATCTGATCCGCCTGGAGCATTATGAGAAAGTGCATCCGCGGGGTATGCTTCGTGAATTCGGTTTTGGCGGAACCTATGGTAATTATTTCAGTGCAGAGGAAAATCTGTGGCTGGCTGCGGCGTCCCTGCTTCAGTCTGCGGGAAGAAAAAAGCTTATGCAGGATGCAGTGTCTCAGTACACTGATGCGGTGTTTCGCGAAGGTCGGTTTTACCATGATTACCAGGGCAGGGCCGGCAGGGACGGAGAAATATCGCGTCAGGGATATTCCGGCAGGGAAGTTCATATAAAAACAGAGGATTCTCAGAAAATCCGTTTCCGTTATGAGGTGCCGGTAAAAGGGAATGCTTTACCCGTTCTGAATGTTTTCAGAAATCCCGCTCAGAGCTGCAGTGAAGCCGCACTGACCCGGCCTGATTTCCGGATTGAACTGACAGGCCGCTGGCAGACTCTTTCCTTAAACGGGCTGCAGAAAGAGGAAGAAATCCTTCTCTGTTTTCCGGAGGACCGTTATTTCCCGGAATCTGACGATCATCTGAGTGCCCGGTTTTCCAGATTCGCAGGGTCTGAGATTTCTTTTTATGATTCCGAGGGTGCTGTAAAAAACAGAGTCAGCCGCGAAGATGTGGTGTTCCTGAATATGAGTGATTCTGATTACGCGGAATCCTATGAAAAACGACTTCGCAGTTACAGCAGATCCGGAACAGAATACCTGCGTTTACTGGAGGAGTCAAAGCGAAGACTGGCGGAGTGCGAAGGATTTTCAGAGAATCTTCCGGCTCTTTTTTTTCTGCGGGAATTCAGTAAACGGATCCGGATTGCCGGTATTCCTTTTATTATAATTAATGCACCGGAAAACAGTCTTACCCTGCGGCTTTACGCAGGTTCCCCCTGGTATAAGGGGTACACTGATTTTCTTAAGGAAATTTCTGATGATTTCTATGATGCTTCAGAACTTCTGAAAATGCAGGAGTTCTATGATTCCCATCATCCGACCCGCTTCGGAAAAGAAAAGTTTACCCGTTATGCTGCCTCGTTATTAAAAGAACGGCTCAAAAACTGAGCTGAACTGCCCCGGCGGATTTTCCGCGTATTCAGAGCATCGTTTTATATACCGTTGCAGTACAGAATCATGTTCCTGGTCCGGTATGCCTTCAAAGAGGATCAGAGCCCGCTTAAAACTTCCTTTCTGGTATTCTTTAACTGCCATCTGCCACTGATCCTTATAGCGTGCGCTGACAGGGAGGTGAGAGGGCTGAATCCCGTAGATCCGAAGAGGCCGAGTGGATCCGGAAAACTGAACCAGATCGGTTTCCCGGATATCGGCACGTTCATTCATAAGAACAGCTGCTGCAGATTCTGAAAGAAGCACGTCAGTTTTATAATAAGAATTGAGCCGGGCGAGATTGTGAGCTGTTGCGATCAGGGTACCTGCCAGACCGAAATCCGCACTTTCAGAATTTCTGTACTGATAAGCCACTCCTGCATGAATCCCGAACTGAAGTGCCGGGGTGATGATCCCGTCTTTTCTTTCTGCGGACTGAGCCGAACGAAAATTTTCCCGGATGGCAAGACAGCAATCGAGTGCCTGACCCGCATTAAGTGCGCCTTTCCGGTTTTTCTGGGGAAATGCCGCTGTCAGGTGATCTCCCATTGTTACCTGGGCCTGCCCGCCAAAACGTTTGATTTCCTTAATAAGTACCGCATGGAATTCATCCAGGGATTTGCGCAGCCCTCCGGGTGAAACATTGTTTTCCATTTCCTCAAGATTGAATACCCGGATCACAAGTACAGAACCGCGGAAAATCTTCATGGATTTAGGTTCCGGAGTGTCTTCCGATTCCTCCGGGATGAACATAGGTTCGAGAGATTCTCCGAGTCTGCGTAAGGCTGCGTAAAAGGAAGTCCCGGAAGGAAGGGTCGGTTTTCCTGCCGGTTCCGTGAGAGAAAGAATCTGCAGAGGGGCATCGGAAAGAAGGATCCAGGCATCCGGTATATCACCGGATGGATTGGCCTCGTAAAATCTTTTCAGAAATCCTCCGGCGGTTTCAGGATCACCCGGTCCGGGCCGGAAGTAAAAAGGCTCATTCTGATTTTTCAGCCAGATTACAATGTCAGATGTTTCCTTCCAGACTGTGGCAGGGATACTGTCCGGCTGGTCTGCCGGCTGTGAGGCGTCTCTTGCTGCGACTGACCGCAGGGAAGCGACCGATCCTGAACCGTCCTCAGGAGCAAGAAGTTCCGCCCTCCGGTAACCTGTGCTGCTCAGTAAATGCCGGAAGAAATCTGTTCTTCTGGTCCCGCTTTCCGAAGAAAGAATTTCAGCTAATTTATAAAACAGATTAATCTCATTATTTTTCTGATCCAGACCATCCCTTGACCGGAGGAGATATTCCTGATTTCTTGCATTTTCGAGCAGAAGGCCCATATGCCTGGAGATTGCGTTCAGAAATTCAAGGTCTTCCCGGGTGAATCCGCCTTTTCTCTGGGAGTTGATGACTTCTATGACTCCTGCCACACGCTCATCCGAAAAGACCGGGCTGGCAATCATATCGCGCGTGATTTTTCCTGTGGAGCGGTCCACATTCATATAAAACCTGGGATCGAGGGCTACATCCTGGATAATCTCACCTTTACCGGAGGCAATCACTGAGCCGGCAATTCCTCTGCCGGAAGGGATACGGATTTCCTTCAGCTTTTCAGCATCCTCGCCGTCCACAACAAAAAAGCAGATTTCATCGGTCCTGGGATCGGTAAGCAGCACGGAGGCGTCTCCTGCCTGCACTGCCTCACGGGCCATGGCTACCAGGACATTCAGTGCGGTGCGGAGATCCTTAGCCTGGAGGATTTCGCTGCTGATGCTCAGAATGCTTTCGAGATGATCATTCCTTGCCGTGGACTGCATATGAGTATAAAGGGACTGGAAGAGTGCCGGATAAATTTCACCGGATTTATAGGCATGAACAGGAATGTTTCCTGAAAGGCTTTTCCGGCTGAGACTCTCAAAAAGATAATAAAGATCCTTAACAGTGCGGACTGCTGCCTTTTCCTGAACACCGCAGAGTTCCGGCGCCTTGGAAAGGAGAATCTGATACTGAGAACTGAATTCAAAACGGGTGTAGGGGGGATTGCAGACTCCTGTTTCTGTAACTGTTCCGCCGTCCTTATTGATCAGCCGGACACCGGCAGTATCGGGTATCTCGTTAATAAGGATCCGAAGGAGTGTGTTCAGAATATTCAGATTTTGCATAATCCGCCTTTTTTTTACTTGATTCTGTAACTGGACTGTCAGTCAGAGTTCAATAAAATATGAATTATGCACACTTTGAACCGGCTGCATAATATGAAAAAGCAGATTTTTTCTTTTTCATTAAAAAAGATCAGGAGAATTACAGACCATGGAAAAAGGAAGATTAGCTGTACACACTGAAAACATACTGCCAGTGATTAAAAAATGGCTCTATTCCGAAAAGGAAATCTTTGTAAGGGAGCTGGTATCCAATGCCTTTGATGCCATAACCAAACTGAAAAAGGTTTCTCTTTCAGAGGAAATAAGGGATCCCGGAGATCAGGATTTCAGAATCAGTATAAAAACTGACAAAGAACGGAAAGCCCTTGTTTTTGAAGATAACGGAGTCGGCATGAGCCGGGAGGAAGTTGTCCGCTACATTACTCAGATAGCCTTTTCCGGAGCAGAGGAATTTGTAAAAAAGTTTGAAGAATCTCAGGATAAAACCAGATCCGGCATCATTGGAAATTTCGGACTTGGTTTTTATTCAGCTTTTATGGTTTCCCGCCAGGTGGAAATCGACACACTCAGCTACAGAAACGGAGAAGCTCCTGTAAGGTGGATTTCTTCCGGCGGAGAGGAGTATGAGATCGGAGAAGGAAGCAGAACCGTCAGGGGAACCACAATCACCCTGTTTCTCGATGAGGATTCGGAAGAAATGCTCGATAAAGAGCGGATATCCGGCCTTGTAAGGCGATACCTTGATTTTATTCCCGTTCCTGTGACCGTGGACGGAGAGGAGGTGAACCGCCGCAAAGCACTCTGGACCGAGTCACCCTCATCCTTAAAAAAAGAAGATTATATTGATTTTTATCATCATCTGTATCCTTATCAGGGGGATCCTCTTTTCTGGATTCATCTGAATGTGGATCACCCGTTCAGGCTGCAGGGGATTCTTTATTTCCCAAGACTTGCTCATGAAATGGATCTGAACAAAAGTCAGGTAAAAATCTACTGTAAGCAGGTTTTTGTTTCCGATGAGGCCCAGGAGCTGATTCCTAAGTTTCTGACTGTGCTGCAGGGAGTCGTGGATCTGCCGGATCTACCTCTGAATGTGTCCCGGTCTTATGTGCAGAATGATCCTGTAATTAAAAAGATTGCAAATCATATAATTAAAAAAGTTTCAGATCGTCTTCTTGAGGAAAAAAACAAAGACCGTGAAAACTATGAAAAGATCTGGGACGAGATTTCCGCTTTTGTTAAATACGGGCTTCTGAGTGACGACAAGTTCTGGGAGCAGGCTAAGGATGCTGTGCTTTATAAGCTCGTTTCTGATCCTCAGTCGGAAGGGTCCGGAGAGGATAAAAAGTCAAGGTATCTTTCCCTTGAGGATTATCTGAATGAATTTAAAGAAAAATCAGACAAAAAAATCTACTATATAAACGATGCTAAAACGCAGCGGCTCCCTATGAAGCTCCTTGCTGCGGAAGGAATCGGAGTTGTCCTTCTCAATGCTCTGATTGACACTCATTTTATACAGCTTCTCGAAAGAAAGAATCCTGATGTGAAGTTTGTAAGGGTGGACGGAGAGGTTGCTGAGAAATTCCTCGACAGCAGTTCCGTTTCTTCGGCTGACGAGCCTGCTGTAAAGGAGAGAATTCAGAAAATTTTCGAAAAAGCGGTCGGCAAGGACGGAGTCACCGTCAGAGTGGAGAATATGAAGGATGCAGCGGTTCCCGCCATGATTATGGTTCCTGAACAGATGCGCCGTTTCAGCGAGATGACAGCACATATGAGCCGTGGAGAGGATACCTCCGGTCTGTTCCGCGAGCACACACTGGTTCTCAATGCACGGAATTCCTTAATCAGAAAAATTGCAGGTTCAGGAATTACCGATGCAGCGGGAGATGCGACCGTTTCAGAGGGAAGGGAGAAGGCTGCGAAATATACGTATCTCCTTGCTAAAATGCATCAGGGTTCTCTGAGCGCTGAAGAGCTGGATACAATGATGGAACTTTCTCTTCAGTATCTGGAAAAGCAGGAAATTGTTTGACTCAGATCCGGACTCTGAATTCATGAATAGTTTATGAATTCAGAGAATAAGGCAGAGGAAACAGCGAAACGTTATCTGGCATTTTCAGATGTTGCGTTCGAAGGACTGGTCCTCTGCTCCGGTGTTACATTTACTGAATTCAACCGCAGTACTCTTGAAATCTTCGGTTACACAGAAGACCTGCTGCATCATCTGACTGTTCCCGAGCTGATTGAAAACGGACCCAGCCGCGAGGAATTTACCAGTCTGCTGCGTCTGGGCACA
Organism: uncultured Leptospiraceae bacterium; assembly: GCA_964594095.1. Classification (GTDB taxonomy): domain Bacteria; phylum Spirochaetota; class Leptospiria; order Leptospirales; family Leptonemataceae; genus CAZQKZ01. Next base: position 107,991 of record CAZQKZ010000008.1, read on the forward strand.
GGTGGTCCGGTGGAGTTCCGCGGCATACGCTCCGACCGGACTGTGTTTCCTCTGGAAGTCCGTATAAGGACACTGAGGGCCGAAGGTTCAGATTTCACTGTAATAGCATTCCGTGACCTGACTGCACAGAAGATCTCAACAGATGCCTTAAGGGAAAATTATCTTTTTTTACAGAAGCTGATGGATTCCATACCGGCTCCTGTTTTTTATAAAGACAGCAAAGGTATTTTCGCGGGGTGTAATCAGGCTTTTCTGAATCTTACCGGTTACACACGTAAGGAAATCATCGGCCATAAAAAACCTGCCGGGGAATCCGGATCAGCTCTGATTGATATACTCTCGAAGGGTGATGAAACGCTTTATGCGGAAGGTGCCAGTCTCAGGTATGAGGCGGAGCTTCGTCTGAGCCGGGTGCATCAGACAGTAATATATAAATCTGCTTATTTTCGTCCGGACGGCCGCGTTAACGGTGTTATAGGAGTCATTATCGATATCACGGAGCTGAAAGTTATTCAGGATCAGTTTCGTCTTCTGAATGAGCATCTGGAAGAACGGATCGACGAAGAAATCCGATCCCGCCTTTCGAGTGAAAAGCAGTATAAGTTTCTGTTCAATCAGTCCAGTGACGGAATCATTATTCAGACTCTGGAATGTCCTGAGAATACGGCAGCTTCCTGCATTAAAAACATAAATACCAAAGCCTGCGAGCTTCTTGGATACTCCAAAGAGGAGATTATCCGTCTGCATCCGTCGGCACTGCGCCGCGCAACCGATGCAGAAATATTCCGTGATTATTTTAAAAATCTTAAAGAAAAGGGCAGCGGAGTCATTGAAATCTCACTGAGGCGGAGGGACGGGACCGAAGTGCCTGTGGAAATCAGCAGCTCAGTATTTGATCTGGACGGGCAGGAGATGGTATTTTCGTCTGTGCGGGACATCACAGAGCGGCTTCGCTTCGAAGAGGAAAAGCAGGCCCAGGACCGCATGCTGATACAGCAGTCGAAACTGGCAGAAATCGGGGAAATGATGGGAAGTATCGCCCACCAGTGGAAGCAGCCCCTGAACATCATCGGGTTTATGATACAGGATCTTGAAGAATCCTACAAAGGCGGCGAAATCAATACAGATTTTATAAAAGATTTTGTGCGGCAGAGTATGGACCAGATCCGTTACATGTCTGCCACAATTGAGGATTTCCGTAAATTTTTTAAACCAGGTCCGGAGCATTCTGATTTTCTGCCTGAAACCAGCATAGGGGATATGCTTCGACTGGTTTCGGCCCAGATGCGGAATCATACTATTGAAACCAGTCTTACTGTTCAGAATAATGAAAAGCTTAAAGTAAACGGTCCGGAAAACGAATTCCGGCAGGTGATACTGAATCTCATCAATAACAGTAAAGATGCCATTTCCGACCGCCGTGCGGCAGACAGTTCTTTTGCCGGCCGCATTGATATAAGAATCATGAAAGATAACGGATTTGCTGTTCTGCATTTTCAGGATAACGGAGGCGGTATCTCAGAGTCAGTAATGGAATCGGTCTTCCAGCCCTATGTCTCTACCAAAGGTGAAAAGGGGACCGGGATCGGACTCTATATGGCCCGGCAGATTATTGAGAAAAAGCTGAAAGGCACTATTGATGTGATCAATACGGAAGAGGGAGCCTGCTTCATAATCCGGCTCCCGCTTTCTTCTTCGGTGAGTCAGGGGGTTTCCTGAGCATCTGATCGATCCGCATCCAGTCTGTATTCACAGACCGTTCATAGCCCGGAACTTTTGTAACTGAAAAATTTCCGGTGGAAGGTTTTTCCGGAACATGAAATGCAAAAATCAGATGATCGCATGTCCAGCCCGAGAGATTCGACAGTCGTTCACCGGAGGATCGTCTTCCCTGCTCATAGCATTTCCTGCCCTGGAGTTCCAGGATACCGTTTACATAAAAGGCATCACCGGTATAATGCCGGTTCCTGAAGGAGCCGTTATGCAGGTTTCCGGAAATGTTCATTTCAAATAATGCTGAATATTTTTTGTTTCTGTTTTCAGTTATCCGGAGTTCTCCTGTGAGGTTTTCCGGATAGACCGGGGCAAGGGGAGTAAACGAATAGAATCCGGTAATGTAGGCAGGAAAAACAGAATCTTTAGTGAGACCCGGTATTTCAGGAAAAGGGGGACCCAGCTTCTGCGAGGTGCAGGAGGCAGCTGTCTGAGCAGTCAGATACAGCAAAAAAAATGCTTTAAAAAACTTCACCCTTGTTCATACTTGGATTCAGTCCGGAAACGGGCAAGCATTTTAGAGGAATGGATTTATGAATCAGAAAAAGTTTTTTTCAGTACAATATCAGGCAATATTCCTGATTGCCGCAGTTCTGTCTGCCGGGTGTTCCTCTATGCTAATAATTTAGTTAAAAAGTTTGAACATAAAAATTATTATGAATTTGTATGTCCTGATACAGTGAATTTCCGCGATAAAAAAACTGACAGACTTCTGTCTTCCGGTCCTGTGAAACTCCCTGAAGGAAAATCCTGCAAAGATCTTGAGTCTCTGGACAGTAAGGAAATCGGAAAACTGAAGCGGCACGGAATCTGGTCCGTTTATAATGATGATGAAAAACTGATCCGGACTTCTGTTTATGCAGACGGAACCAAGGACGGCGAGGAAATTTTTTATTTCCCGTCCTCGGGTGAGTGGCGTGCGAAAGGCCCTTTCCGCAGCAATGGCCGGAACGGAATCTGGCAGGAACGTCTTACCGATAAAACTGACTGTGTGTCAGAAGGGATGTACAAAGACGATAAAAAAGACGGCCGATGGTCCGAGTGCACTCAGGACAAAGAAGGAAATATTTATAAAAATCTGGAAGCAGTGTATTCCGGCGGGCTGAAAAACGGAGCTGCTGTTTCTTTTTATCCTTCCGGTGCGATAAATTCTGAGGGGTCTTTCAGCATCCCGGCCGCCTGTCGCAGCGAAGCTTCGCCGGATCCGGAAAAATGCAGCCTGCGAAACGGCCGATGGAAAGTTTATCACGATGGCGGAAAAAGCGGGGAAAGGGGACCCCTTGCCTCGGAGGGAGGCTATGATTCGCAGACCGGCCGCAAATCCGGAATGTGGACAGAATATTATAAAACCGGCCGTAAAATGGCATCCGGTCCAAGGAACCATACCCGGACAGGCAAGTGGACTTTCTGGGATAAAAACGGAACTGTAATTTATGAATTTGAATTCAGCAGCAATGACTTTAAACCCGAGTGGGGAGCGCTCTACGAGAACGGAAAAAAGACCGGTGAAGGACCTCTGAGCCAGGGTCTGGTTCAGTACAAGCCCGATACCGATGACCTGAAAGTAACGTCCCTTTTTCAGAATGGCTACT
>CAZQKZ010000009.1:0-19833 GCA_964594095.1 uncultured Leptospiraceae bacterium
GCAGGATATATCAGGATAGAGTCTCCGTTACCTGCTACGCCAATCCTGCCCCATCCTGTACATCTTGTTAACCCAGAATTATTTCTGAACAGGATGTGCAGTATAGGCAGGATGGCTTCATAGTTTTTTATTATGGCTTTCTTTAGATTCCCGCGCCCGATTTAATAGCCTGATATTAAGGAGTAGTTTTAATTGCGCCGGAGAGAATGTAATGCCAGTAAATTGCGAAGGGTTTTCGATTACTGTTTCTTTTTTTAAACTTATATGCAGGATAGGTTTTTTCCGGCCACAAATGGCTCAGATATAATTTTTGCGGTGGGTTCAGAATGAATCGATCCCTGCCCGCTGGTTTTATTATTAGCGGGCAGGTCAGCCGGCTCAGACAGCTCTGGCCGGTTTTTTAACAGTGTAGATTTCGTCCTTGATTGGAAGCTCTTTTTTCAGGTTTTTAATATAAGGAAGAAGATCTCCCATTTCCTTATAATGTTCACAGTTTGGCTGCATACGCCGTGCTACAGTGAAATACTTATACAGTTTTTCTTCACCGGAGCGTTTAGACCACTTCTTTTTATTGCAGCGGACACGCAGAATATATTTATCCTGCTCAGCTTCATACTGCCTGACTACTATACAATGAGTGCAATTGGCACAATACACGTTATCACCACCGCCCATTTTCCCCCGCTGTGAATGTTTTCAGAACGGGTTTGAATTCAGGCTGACTGTTTCCAGCCTGTAATACCAAATGCTGGAAAATCGGTTTTTTTGTCAACCGTTTCTCAGTCCCTGCTGTAAACAAGTGCCCAGAGCTCCTCCGGGGAAATACCGGAAACGGAAGCTGCCACACCTTCCAGCTGCATGGGGGTCCAGGACTGCAGAAACACATTTCCTTTTTCTGAATCACGAAATGCAATAAGAAAGTCGTCTCCGTGAAAACGGAAAATGGATTCCTGTTCATTTGTAAAATTAAGAAGGTTTTCTGCTGCTTTTTTTATTACCGAATTTCCCCTGTTCCAGCCGTATTTCTGGTTGAATAATGACATACCCCTCAGCTCAATCAGCAGGAAAAATCCGAATCCTGAGTATCGTTCTCCGTTCAGGATCAGTTTCAGATAATTTTCGTTATAAAGACCAGTCATCTGATCTTTAAAAAAATAAGAAAATCTTTCTTTTTCAATGTCAGTCTCCGGCATCTGGGAAGTGCTCCCCTGGAAAATCCGGCCGCTGCGGCAGAGTTTTACAGCTGCATCGGTTACATCCGGATGATACCAGATCCCGCGGTAAGCGAGGAGCTCCTCTACGGCCTGTTCCGAAGATTTCCGTCCCTGGTATATGCGGTTTGTGGTCATGGCATCCAGTGCATCAGCCACAATCATTATATGAGACATTAGTGGTATTTCATCTTCTTTTTTACCGGAAGGATATCCGGTTCCGTTGTATTTTTCATGGTGAAAGCGGATGATCTCTGCAAGAGGCTGATAATAATCGATTTTTCCGAGTATTTCACACCCCGCTTCAAGATGTTTTTTAATCAGTTCATATTCCTGGTCAGTCAGTCTGCCGGGTTTCAGCAGTATAGAATCCGGAATAAAAACTTTGCCGATATCATGAAGTACAGCAGCCTCCCTGAGTCTCGCGATATCTTCGTGCGGAAGATTCAGCTCCTGTGCGATGGCAGCTGAATAATCAGCCACCCGCCGGGTATGACCTGCCGTGTAGGAATCTCTCTGTTCAATGACACCCGCGAGCATTTCTATAAGCTCTTTATAATGTCGCTCCTTTTCTTCTTCAAGTCGCAGCAGCTTCGTGCTTGATTCACTGAAATCCAGCAGCCTTTTCAGATGCGGTAACAGATACTGATAACCTTCCTTCTCGGCGATGGTCCAGGGAGCCGAGCGAAACCGGATCTGCTCGCTGAATTTTTCAAAGGATTTACGGGGCGATATGGTTCCTTTTTCAGATAAAATCACTTTTTCCGCCGGATTGCCCCCCCACTCTATTGTCCGGATTTCCTCAGACCGCCTCCAGATGAGCCAGGATTCGGTTTCGTTTTTCAGTCTGTGAACCATCAGTCCGGCACAGTCTGAATAGACCGGCTCAGGAAGCCCGGGAACCGCGGATCTGAGATTTTCCGTGTACCAGACCCCAGGGGCATATTCCGTCAGAAGACTTATATTTTTAATAATGAGTTCAGCTACATTTTCCGGACATCCGTTTTCAGAGGATAAAAACCGGTAACCGGTTTTAAGGCAGAATCCGTCAGCCTGGTATAAAGAGCGGAATAATTCTGCCTGTCCGGGTGAAAGACTGAAAAGGCTTTCCCTGCTCCCTGAAGCCATAAGAATCTGCATTAAGGAATCAACCCTTGAGAGGAGAGCAGATTTGTTTTTTTCATATTCACTCTGCTCTTTCATATGTATGATGCCGCCCAGAATGTTTCCGAAAATTTCAGAAAGATTCAGTCTGGCAGCACTGATCATCCGCGGTGTTCTGTGATGGCAGCTGATCAGTCCCCATAATGAGCCGTTTACAATTATCGATACAGTCAGAGTGGCTTTAACCCCCATATTCCTCAGGTATTCCAGATGCACCGGAGAAACACTTCTCAGAAAACTCCAGGTCATATCAAGAGGCGCTCTGCAGTCCGGAGACTGATCCATACCAACAGGCATATAATCTATATCTTTGATTACCCGGGTCATATTTTTAAGATAGAGCTCCCGTGCCTGAGGAGGTATATCGCTTGCCGGATAATGCAGCCCCAGATAAGGTTCCAGCTCTTCTTCGCAGGATTCTGCAGCAACGGTTCCGTTATAATCTGAATCAAATCGATAAATCATTACACGGTCATAATGCGTAAATCTGCGGAATTCGGCCGCAGCTGCGGAAAGGAAATCCCGGCTGCTGCCTGCTTCTGTTATGCGGCGGATCATAAGATTCAGCATATATTCCAGCACAGCGCTGTCATGTTCCTGATACTGAAGATCATGCGGCAGTATATCGAGTATGATTTCGTCCCCGGACCAGGCCATCAGTATATCGCTTTTTCTGCTGCAGAAAGGGAGGCTTACATTAAAAAGAATATTTCGCGCGTTATCAGGACTGAGTTTTTTTCTGCGTATTTCCCTGACGGAGGCTGAGCTGAGTATATCGGAAACCGGAATCCCGATCCAGGAAGAGGCACTGAATCCGGTGAGTTCAGAAAGATTCCTGCTGCATCTGGTTATGACCCCGGATTCACGATGGAATACAATCGAGAATCCGTGCGGCTGAATCATTCCCGGTATGTGGATGGGCTCTTTTTCACACTGTGACAGATCTGACGTTTGAATCATTATCCGGATTCCTTTCTCTCAGATAACCCTGACAGGGACAGAAGTCAATTTTTTTTTCAGACAATACTCTCTTTAATAAAAAATCCTGGAATTTCTGAGGTCTTCTGCTTTCATGGAGACATGAATTTCAAAAGATTGTATCTTAAGATTTTTTTATCACTGATTTTTATTTACATGTCTCCGCTCAGATCTGAAGAGCATACGGCACAGAACCTTCTTCTTCCGGTTAAAACCGAAAGTCCGCGCGATACTATGAAAAGCTTTCTGGATGCTATGAATGATTACCGTACAGGCCTTGAAACAGGGGAGCCCGAAAAACTTGCCAGAATTGAGGATGCTGTCCGTACTCTTGATCTGTCTGAAATTCCGGCAGTCTCCCGTTCCCTGCAGGGCAGAGAGTCTGCTGTTTTCCTGAAAGAAGTCATCGACAGGGTAATCCTGATTGATTACAGCCGGATTCCTGGCGAAGACGAGGTCTCTGACGAACCGATGATCCGCTGGAGGCTGAAAAACACAGAAATATCCATAAATTATACTGATTCCGGTGAAAGGGCAGGCGAATATCTTTTCTCTGCAGATACAGTGCAGAGAGCTGACCAGTTTTATAAAAAAATTAAACATCTACCGTATCTTGAGGGAAGCGGTATGGGTGCCAGACTTTCGGATCCGTTTCCTGAAAGGATTCTGCCTTACTGGGCTAAAAAGGAAACGGTTTCGCTTTATGTCTGGCAGTGGATCGGACTTTTCGCGGCAGTTATGGCCGGGCTGACTGTCAGAGCTTTCATCCGGATCATTCTGATCTTAGGTCACAAAGCTGCCTCGCGTTCCCGCTATCATCTGGATCACACCATCCTGGAAAATCTCAAAGGCCCCCTGGATCTGCTGATTGCATCTCTTCTGTGGCTTCCTGCCATGAAGCTGCTTCGCATTGAGGGTGAAGCTTATACAATCCTGATAACCGCCGTCCGGGTCATTATCAGTGCCTCTCTCGTCTGGCTGTCCTACAGACTTGTCGGAATTGCAACTGATTACTTAAAAGTGAAAAGCCGCTCCAGTGAAACATCGCTTGACCAGCAGCTTATCCCCGTACTCAGCAAAACGATCAAAGTATTCACTGTTATTTTCGGAGTTCTTCTTTCCATTCAGAATCTGGGAATTAACGTTATGAGTCTGCTCGCCGGTCTCGGAATCGGGGGTATCGCTTTTGCTCTGGCTGCCAAAGACACAGTGGCTAATTTCTTTGGTTCTATTATGATTTTTTTCGACCGTCCCTTCAAAATGGGTGACTGGGTTGTAGTAGGGGCTGCAGAAGGAACAGTCGAGGAAATCGGATTCCGCAGCACCAGAATCCGCACTTTTTATAATTCATTAATCACAATCCCCAATTCGGACCTGATGAATGCACGGATTGACAATATGGGAGCGCGCACCTACCGAAGAATCAGAGCTGACCTGTCCCTCGTATACAGCACCCCACCGGAAAAAATTGAGGAATTTACTGCCGGAGTAAAGGAAATACTGCTTGCAAATCCTTATATATGGAAAGATAATTTCCATGTGGTATTTTCAGAATATGCAGATTCAAGCCTGAATGTTATGCTTTACTGCTTCCTGAAAGTAAACAACTGGGCTGAGGAGCTCAGAGAAAAAGAAAAAATCTATCTCGACATTCTGAAACTCGCGAAAAGAATTAATGTCGATTTTGCATTCCCCACAAGAACCATCTATCTCGAAAAAGGTAACTGAATATGGCAACAGCACCCCGGAAATCCGAACTAAAAATAAAACCTTCTCACGGGCTTCTCTACATCCGCAATCTTTTCTATATTGGCGATGAAATCGATGAAAAAGGAACGCGGGAATCCCTTATAAAAGGTGTTGAATTCCGGGGATTCACCCTCTGGACTCTGATATTTGCCGTTTTTATTGCATCCATCGGTCTTAATACAAACAGCACAGCTGTCATCATCGGAGCCATGCTTATCTCCCCTCTGATGGGGCCTATCATGGGATCCGGTCTTGCCATGGGAGTCAATGATTTTGACCTAATGAAAAAATCCCTGCGAAATCTGGCAGTAATGACTGTAATCAGCATTGGAACGTCAGCCGCATATTTCTGGCTGTCTCCTCTTACGGATGCTCAGTCCGAGCTTCTTGCCAGGACGAATCCCACCATTTATGATGTTCTTATAGCAGTTTTCGGAGGCGCCACCGGAATCATGGCAGGCTCCCGGAAGGATAAAATATCAAATGCCATTCCCGGTGTTGCCATAGCCACTGCTCTTATGCCTCCCCTGTGCACTGCAGGCTATGGTCTGGCCAGCGGAAATCTCCGTTTCTTTGCAGGAGCTGTTTACCTTTATATGATTAACAGTATCTTTATAGGACTGTCTACATTCATATTTGTTAAATATTTAAAATTTAAAAAAATTGTGTATCTGGAAAAATCCGCCGAAAAAAGAATTCATATCTATATGTACCTTTTTCTGACCGTTTTCATTCTGCCCAGTATTTTCCTTGCCTATACAATCGTAAAAGAGGCTAATTTTAAACGAAATGCTGCGCAGTTTATTGAAAGTAATTTTATTTTTGAAAACAGCCGCGTTCTCTCTTCAAATATTACCGGAAACCGGATTGAAGTGACTATTGTAGGAGAACCAGTTTCAGATGAAATGGAAAAACACCTGAAAGCGCTTCTTGGGCGGCACGGACTGGAAAAGGCGGAACTGAGGATCATTCAGCCTTATGAGGATTATGCAAGGAATCTGTCGGCTAAGGACGCAGTAAACCTCCAGCAGATCGAAGCAGCACGCTCTCTGGAGGAAAAAATCAGACTTCTGGAAACGGAGCTTCAGATGTACCGCAGCAAATCCAGGGCTATGCAGCACGCTTCGCGGGAAGTAAGCATACTGTTTCCTGACGTTCTTTCTCTTTCCTTCGGGGATCTTGCTGTCTCTGATATGAAGGATCTTTCTTCTCATAAAAAAATATCACTTCTTGTAAAATGGAAGCGGCCGGTCCGTGCATCCGAAAAAAAACGCCTGGAGCTTTTTCTGAGGTCCAGGCTGGAAACGGAAAATCTGGAAGTACTGGAAGTTAAATAAGTTTATTTAAATCCGTGTTCTTTCTTTTTCCAGATTTCAAAAAGAACCGGATACAGCAGCAGTTCCAGGGCAAAGGAACTGACAAGCCCTCCCACCATCGGAGCTGCAATCCTCTTCATTACGTCCGCCCCTGTACCGTCCGACCAGAGGATTGGCAGAAGTCCGATGATTCCGGAAAGAACTGTCATGATTTTCGGTCGGATTCTTTTTACGGCACCCTCCACAATCGCTTCTGTAAGATCCTCTTTTGAATTCATCTTTCCGTTCATAACTGCCCGGTTATAGGAAAGATTGAGATACAGAAGCATAAAGGTTCCGGTTTCTGCATCGAGACCGAGCAGAGCAATCATCCCCACCCACACTGCAATGGATACATCATAATCAAGGGCAAACAGAATCCAGACTGCCCCGATGAGCGAAAACGGAACCGCAGTCAGCACGATTGCCGTTCCCTGCGGAGACCTGGTGTTCATATAAATCAGAAGTATTATAATCAGCAGAGTAAGCGGAATGATTACTTTGAGCCTTTCCTTTACCCTTTCCATATTCTCATACTGACCACTCCACTGAACCGAATAACCGGCCGGAAGAAAGAGTTTTTCGCGAAGCAGTGATTTACTTTCACCGATATAACTTCCGATATCTCTTCCTTCTATATCAATATACACATAACCTGCGAGCATTCCGTTTTCATTGCGGATCATCGCCGGACCGGTTCTCATTTCTATATCGGCCAGATAACCTATCGGTATATGGGCGCCCCCCGGCAGCGGTACAAGGATCCGCTTCAGATCATCCATGCTTTCCCGAAAACCTCTTTCATACCGTACATTCACAGGATACCTTTCTCTTCCCTCCACAGTAACCGTAATGTTTTCTCCTCCCACTGCCGAGCTGATGATTTTCTGCGCATCCCCGACAGTCAGGCCGTACCTTGCCAGCTGATCCCGGCGAAGAACATAATCCAGAAAATAGCCTCCGGAAACACGTTCTCCGTAAATACTTCGGGTACCGGGAACATTCCTCAGAATCTCTTCAATATCCTTATTTATTTTCTCAATTTCATTCAGATTATTTCCGTAAACTTTTATACCAATCGGAGTGCGTATCCCCGTGGAAAGCATATCAAGCCTTGCGCGTATCGGCATGGTGAATGCATTCGTCCAGCCAGGAAGTCTGAGCTCGGCGTCCATTTCAGCCATAAGCTCTTTATAAGTAATCCGGTCACTGGTGATCAGCCGGAACAGAGGATACGTAAATTCCGGCATAAAATAATACCACCGCGGCACCCTGCGCCACTCACTTTCAGGTTTCAGAACAACAACTGTCTCAGCCATGGAAAATGGTGCCGGGTCTGTAGCCGTTTCCGCCCTGCCTGCTTTTCCATGAACACTTTCGACTTCAGGGAAGCTCATAAACAATCTGCTCTGAATCTGCAAAGACCGCTCCGCCTCCTCCACTGCAATTCCCGGAAGGGTGGTTGGCATATAAAGAACCGTACCTTCGTTTAAAGGAGGCATAAATTCGCTTCCCAGTGACATATATGCGGGAACAGTTACCATCGCGGCAAAGCCTGCCCCACCAAGGAATTTCCAGGGATGTCCCAGAGCAGTCCGGCATACCGGTTCATAATACCGGAAAAGTACACGGCTGACAGGGTGCACTTCTTCATTATAATATTTTCCGACTAATAAATGACTCAGAAATTTTGACAGCCATTCAGGTTTGAAATCAAAATCTCTGTAACGGCTGTACATCATCCGGAAAGCAGGGTCCAGGGTAAGGGCAAGAAGTGCTGCAAGTCCCATCGCCATATTCTTTGACCAAGCAAGAGGACGGAAAAGCCTTCCTTCCTGAACGAGGAGAGTAAACACCGGAATGAATGCAACCGCAACCACCAGAAGGGAAAAAAACACCGAAGGACCTACTTCTTTCAGGGCCTCGAGTCTAAGGTGAAAGAATTCTTCGCTGTGATCCTTTGTGTGAATCGTATCTTTTTTTTCTTCCATCCAGTGTTCAATTTTTTTATAAGCGTTTTCAACCTCTACAATGGTCCCGTCCACAAGGACACCGATGGAAATGGCAATGCCTGCCAGGCTCATGATATTTGCTGTTAATCCCATATAATAAAAAGGAATAAAAGCAAGAAATACGGATACCGGGATGGTAAGTATGGCTACTGTGGCCGACGGAAGATGCCATAGAAAGAGCATAATTACAAGACTGACCAGTATCATCTCCTCCAGCAGTGTCCATTTTAAATTGCTCACAGCCCTGTTTATTAAATGTGATCTGTCATAAGTAGGAATGATTTTCATTCCTTCAGGAAGACCTGGCTCAAGTTCAGCAATTCTTTCTTTCACACGCTCAATGACTTCCAGCGCATTTTCTCCGTGCCGCATAACTATTATACCGCCTGGAGAATCTCCCATCCCGTTGTAATCCGCCACACCGCGCCTCATATCCGGACCTGTACTGACCCTCGCAACATTCCTGATATAAACGGGGGTACCTGTTTTTGGATCCATTCCCACAGGAATGCTTTCAATATCCTGTATTGTTTTTATGTATCCGCTGACCCGGACCATGTATTCCCGGCCGCCGATTTCCAGAACCCGGCCTCCTGTTTCGTCATTAGAAGACCGCACCGCATCCACAATCCGGCTGAAGGGAATATTATAGGCAAGCATAGCCGCAGGATTCACATTGACCTGATACTGTTTTACATGCCCTCCGAAACCGGCCACCTCGGAAACCCCTTCAACACTCTGCAGCTGGTATTTTAAAAACCAGTCCTGATAACTTCGCAGTTCCGCAAGATCATGTTTTCCTGTATCATCGGTAAGAACATACTGAAATACCCAGCCCAGACTTGTGGCATCCGGTCCGAGCTCTGTTCTTACACCTTCGGGAAGATCTGCCGCGACAGCTGAAAGATATTCAAGAGTGCGGGATCTGGCCCAGTAAATATCTGTTCCGTCCTCAAATATAACATAAATATAGGAATATCCGTAATCCGAAAATCCACGTATACTCTTTACTTTCGGTGCTCCCAGCAGGGCGGCTGTAATCGGATATGTCACCTGGTCTTCAATAATTCCGGGACTTCTGTCCCATTTTGAATATATAATGACCTGAGTATCGCTTAAATCAGGAAGGGCATCCATTGGCATATTCGCTGTAGCATACCATGCCCAGAGACAGAGTATGGTCATAACGAACATAACGAAATACCGGTTTCTGGCGCTGAATTCAATGATTTTCGTGACCATTTTTCAATGCCTCCTTAACTTCAGTACTGTCAAAGAATCCCGGATTCATAAGGCGACTTTCTGAATCAAGGAGAAACGCACCGGTCGCCGCTATCGTATCGCCTTCGCGTATTACAGCTTTTTTATCTGTCTGCGGAAACTCTGCTATCAGTGCCTCAGCAGCGGACTCTGCCATTACATGGACCTCAACCGGAGTAAATACTCCCCCCTGATCCAGACGGAAAACAGCAGAAAACCGGCCGGTGCTGATTACGGCGGATCTCGGAAGGATCAGACCTTCGCCGGATTTAACCGTGAAAAAAACATCCACGTAGGAATCAGGACGCAGACCACGTTCATTGTAATCCGTCTGAATCCTTGCTGTCACTGATCTGGTAAGAGGATCCACTACAGGAGATAGTGATTTTACAATACCCGTGATTTTTCTGCCAGGAAGGGAAACCGCCTGAATTCTGACAGTCATTCCCGGTTTTATATAAGGCAGATCCTGATCATAAACAGTGGCATAAACCCAGACTTTATCTCCGCCTCCTGGAAGATATAAGCTTTCATAAGAACCAGGAGCGCGAAGAATTCCGTAAATTTCCTCCTGCCCCATCCCCAGAAGTCTGAGCCTGGATTCCGCAGCCTTTCGCAGGGAAGGATCACGACCGGCCACCTGAAGATATTCGCGGACGGCAACTGCAAGTTCCGGATCAAAAGCGACTCTGCCGGTAGTATGCAGCTCTTTTTCAAGTATCCCTTTTTTTACTGTAAATTTTTTAACACCGAGAAGCTGAATTCTTGAATTCACTATATGAATTGCCCCGGGCTCCATTCCGCTGTCTGCCGCTGCAGCCTGGTTTCCGGAATCTGACTTACCTGAATCCGGTCCGTACCCTGGTTTGTAAACCGGTACAAGATCCATATGGCAGATGGGACATTTACCTGGTTTATGATCCTTCACCTGCGGATGCATCGGACACGTATAATGCAGAATTCCATGATCATGCCCTCCTTCGTGTAAAACAAGCCATCCGCCGCCGGAAACAGCGATCACCAGGATCAGAACTGCCGCCCCGCTCAGCAGAGGCCTGGACCTGATAAAAGAAACAGCATTCGTTAAAAAACGATTGTCACTGTGTAACACTTTTTGTTTAATATTGCTCAATAGTTTCACTTTAAAACCTCCTCAAATAAACTGAATTCTGCTGCGGCAGAGAATACTTCTGCGGCAAGCTCCTTTTCCTGTTCATGAATCAGAATCTGAACCCGGTAGAGATCTTCCCAGGCATTCAGAAGTGCAGTGAATTCCGCACGGCCTGCCTCATAAGAGGACAGCAGAGAATCCCGGGCAAGGGATGCGGCCGGTAAGAGTTCGGTTTTCAGAATTTTTATCCGCTCCTTTCGGAGCCTTATCGATTCCTTAATTTTTTTTATATCAGAACTGACTCTTTCCTTTACAGAAGAAAGTTCATGGAAGGAAGCTTCAGATGCAGCAGATGCACTTCCTGCCTGGTTTGCATCAAACATCAGAGACCAGACCGGAACCCGGAAACTGACACCTGCTGTAACCATGGATTCACTGGTCTTTGCAAATCCTGTTCCTGAACCTGTTGTCCGGGAACGGCCTGTACCAAGAAACACTGCGACATCCGGAAAGTAATCGGCGTATTTTTCTCTTTTGCGGGCTTTTGCCTCAGCACTGGCATATTCTGCTGCCTTCAGACTGAGAGACTGTTCCATGGATTTTTCGGGAGTGAAAGAATCAGAAAGGATGAACCCGGAAACCTGATTCACAAGTTCACTGAGCTCTCTGAACGAACTTTCAGATACCGGGTCCTGCGAAAAATATTCCAGGTTTCTTTCAGCTGCAATGCTTTGACGGCTGTATTCTTTGGATTTTTCGTTATAAGACGCAGCAAGCAGCTTTGCCCTGCTCACATCAGCCAGACTCACTCTGCCTGCCCTGAATCGTTCTGACATAACTTCAGAAAACACAAGGGAACGATTCCGGAAAATTCTTGTAATTTTCAGGTTTTCCCTGGATTCATGCAGAACTGCCGCACTCAGCAGAAATCCTGCGATTACTTCATTTTTACGCATTTGCTGCCTTATTTCCGCAGCACCTGCCGCCGCAGATAATGCGTTATAACGAAAAATATTTTTTCCGTAAAAAGGAACTTTCTGAGTTACCCGGACTTCTTCCGTAACAGTCCCTGATTTCATAAACCCGGCACTGTCCATTCCGGCAGTGATTTCATTCATCGATGATTCGGAGCGTGCAATCATCACTTCAGGATCCTCGGGAGAAAGACCCGACTTCACAGAAGCGGATGCACTCTCGGTCTGCATCCTTGCTGCAGATACAGCCGGGTGCCTGTCCGCAATCTTCCTGATCTGATCCGGAAGACTTACAGCCTCCCCGGAAACCAGCTGACTGAAAGGTAACAGAATAATTCCGGAAAGCAGGAGACTCTGAATTCTCCGTTTATTGTTAATCTTACTCATACATTTACACCATAATGGATCTGATAACTCCGGAGACTGAGCTCCGGTACGAATACAGACTGCGACGCAGCTGCTTCAGTAAACGTTAAATGTATGTGTTATTTTATATAAGAAAAGATTGTTTGAGAATGCAGACAGAGACATCCGGATACCGGTTCGGTAATTCAGTAAAGACTGCAGCTCCGCGGATGCGGACTTCGGGTCTTATGATCCGGTTTTCGTAAGGGACGGGAAGAAAAAGGACTGAAATGGAAAAATCTGTATGAATTACAGAAAGAAATGCTTCAGAGTCGGGTGAGACAGCATGCGGACACAATGCTTCTTCTTCCTGATCAGGAACGCTTTTACCGGAATGCAGGGGACAATCGGGAGTGCTTTTTGCAGCAGAAAAATCTGCGAGATCTCCGATACAGCCTGTTGCATAACAGTGGATCCCCTGGGCAGAAACAGAAAGGGACAGCAGAAATACCCCTGCCGCTGCCAGCCGCAGCGTACTGATGGATTTACGGAATCCGGATAATATCTGCTTTCTGTGTTTCACTGAAAGAAATATCGCCTTTAGACGGCGTAACGTCAATCTTTTTTAAGCGAAAAACGCACCGGAACCGAAAAAACTTCAGATTCAGAGTAAACTGATTCCGGAAAGGGAGGAAATTTACCGGTTCTTTTAACCATAGACAGAACTGCATCGTCGAGCAGCGGAGAGCCGGAAGACTCCGTTAAGTCTGCACTGAGCAGCCGGCCGCTCCGCTCAATACGGAGACGGATCACTGCCGTACCTTCGATTTTCATTCTCCGGGCAGCATGAGGATATGCTTTATTTTCATTAAGCAATGCGGCAACCATTTCCGCATAACTTACAGCTGCTGCTGCATCCTCCTGTCCGCCTCTCTGGATATTTTCGCTGCTTTTTTTACCGGCTTCCTTATTCGGATTACCGGCCCTTGATTCCGGACGGCCCCCGCTGCCGGTAAACAATGAATAGCCGCCAGGACTCATAGATACTCTGTAGTTTTTTACTGTCTGCTGATCGTCCGGCATTGAAGTTATCAGAAGGACTCCTGCCAGCATATGCCCCGCCGCAGACACAATGAGCCATGGAAACATTTTATTTTCAGAAGACAGCATTTCAGCGCTTCGGCTCCGAAATCAGGTTCAGGTCTTCCACTCCTGCCTCCCTTACCGCATCCATAATATGCAGCACGGTCTGCAGAACCGTATTCCTGTCTGCCTTGAGATGAACAGTCAGGCCTGGTGATTTTTCCTTTCGTTTTTTAAGCAGTTCCCCAAGTTCCTGAATTCCGGAAACCTTCCGCTCATCCAGAAAGAATGCGCCCTCCCCGGTAACTGTAATCACTGCGGGCTCTTTCGAATCTGATAACAGTCCCTCAGAAGCTGATTCAGGAAGCAGCAGCTTCTGCACTGTTTCTTTTTTAAAGCTTCCGGTAAGCATAAAAAATACTAAAAGCAGAAAAACCACATCAATCAGGGGGGCAAGATCCGGACTCTTTCGAATCCGGGAGTATCCTTCAAACTCCATTAATCTTCACTCCCGGATGCTGCAGGATCACTGATACTTTTTACGTAGTAAGATTTTTTGTAAAATAAAAGAATATTTTCTGATTTTTCCTGCATAATAATACGGAATTCATCCGTAACACCTTCCAGATAATGAAGCACTGCCATTGCAGGAATGGCAATCATCAGACCGGCAGCTGTAGTCAGAAGAGCTTCCCAGATTCCTCCGGCAAGGACCGATGGATCAGCCCCGTTCTTCTGAATTTCGGAAAATGACTGAATCATACCCGTGACCGTACCCAGCAGTCCCAGCAGAGGACTCAGATGAGAAACTGCAGACAGTGCCCTCTGACCCGTCTGCAGACTGCGCAGGATCCGGGAGCCCTCCTGCTTCACTTCAGCCGCAGCCATTTCCGGACTGACTGAGGAATGGCTCCCTGCATGAATTGCTGCTCTGAGGACTGAGGCTCCGGGATGAACCGATTCTTTCAGAAGGCGCAGCGCCTCATCCGGTTGCCCTGATTTCAGAAGCTCTTCAGCCTTCCGGGAAAAACTGTAATCTGAGAGTTTAAACTGCCTGAACTCATATAATTTTTTAAGTATAAGACCGAGTGTATACACAGACACAATTATGAGGATGAAGAGCACCGGTCCCCCGGACTGAAACAGATTCCATACATTCATAGACCGATTTCAGAACAGCGGATGAATCTGTAAACCATCAGCCGTTTTTAAGTCTGTAGCTTTTCCGGTGTAGAGGACTGAGTCCTATTTCGGCCATTACCTTCCGGTGTTGGGCTGTTCCGTAACCGGCATGTCTGTCAAATCCGTATTCCGGGAAATACCTGTGGAATCTGTTCATGCGGCGGTCACGGGTCACCTTAGCAAGGACGGAAGCCGCTGCAATGCTGAATACCCTGCTGTCCCCTTTTACAACGGACAGAAATTCAGTATCAGGAAAGGCCTTTTTTACCGAATTGAGCCTGTAATTGCCATCCACCAGAACCCTTGCAAGTCTCCCGTGCTTTTCAGCACCGGAACTGTGAAATCTCTGCAGGGACCGTATTACGGCAAGTTCGATAGCCGGATTGATTCCAATTTCGTCAATTTTTTTATTTGAAATATGTATGACTGTATGAAACAGAGAGTGTTTCCTTACAGGTTCTGTAAGCCTTTCGCGGACTTCCGGTTTCAGAAGCTTTGAATCGTTCAGTAATCTGAGTTCATCCGGAATGGATTCAAAAAAAGATCTGTGAAAAACAGTAAATCCTATGCTGACAGGTCCTGCCAGGGGTCCCCGGCCTGCTTCATCCACTCCGGCGATCAGACTTTCAGGATGAAGGCTGTAAAACTCTTTTTCGAAGGGATCAAAGGCCATGATTCAGGCGGTAAGGAATCCGAAGGAGAAATGACCCTCCTCCGGACCTCGCAGTATTAAGCTTTCGCGGCTGCTGGTTTTTTGGCTGCTTTCTTTTTAGAATCAGCAGTAACCGGACGCTTGGCTTCTTTAATGCGGCCTGATTTACCGGTTTTTTCACGCAGATAAAAGAGTTTGCTGCGACGCACACTACCTTTGCGAACCAGTTCCAGCTTTGCAATTACCGGACTGTGATAAGGAAAAATTCTTTCCACACCCACTTCATGAGAAATACGGCGTACAATAAAAGTTTTTCCAAGGCCTTCCCCGCGGATAGCAATTACATTGCCTTCATAAATCTGAATCCGCTGTTTATCCCCTTCTACAATGCGGTAGTGAACCTTTACAGTATCCCCAATATTGAAATCCGGCCATGTTTTCAGAACTGCATCTTTATCAAGGCTGGTTACAATTTTGCCGCCATTTATGCGGATTTCAGTTTTTGGTGTTACTGCTGCAGGGGCTTCACTGGTCGACTGGGTTTCGGTTGTTTCTGCTGTTGCAGCTTCTGCTGTGTTTTCTGTGTTGTTCTGTTCTTCCATTTTGTGTGTCCCTGCTTTAATTTAATAATTTTCGTTTTTTCTTCTGAGTTCCGTAATTTTTCTGCGTTCCTGGTCCCGCCATTCCCGTATTTTGGCGTGATTACCGGAAAGGAGAACATCCGGAACTTTCCAGCCGTTAAAATCAGCCGGCCTGGTATACTGAGGATATTCCAGAAGGCCTTCGCCCTCGTTGCTTTCCTCATTACCGCTTTCATCGCTTCCCATGTAACCCGGCAGAAGCCGTGTTACGCTTTCAATAAAACAAAGCGCTGCCAGATCTCCGGAGTTCAGTATAAAATCTCCGATGGAAATCTGGTAATGAGCCAGATGCTCAGCCACCCGTTCATCTATCCCTTCGTAAAAACCAGGAATCAGAGTGAATCCTTCCATGGCAGAAAATTCCCGAACCATCTTCTGATTCAGCTTTTCACCCCTTGGAGTAAAAAGTACCACCGGCAGACTGTGTTCCTGAGACTGAAGAGCCCTGTAAACAGGTCCAATCTGGACTACCATCCCCGGTCCCCCGCCATAAGGGGGCTCGTCTACGCGTCCCTGCCTGCCCGGATCTGCAAAATCCCGCAGCGCAGAAACCTTAAAATGGAACAAATCTTTTTCATGGGCTCTGGCAGGCAAGCTATATTTTAGATAATCCTGATATTTTTCCGGAAAAAGTGTTAAAATCTGAAAGATCATCCGATTCGTTCCGGGTCATAATCAAAGAAGTCCGGGCAAACGGCTTTTACAATCAGACCTGTTTCCTGATTTTTTATTAGTGTGACTGCATTGTCGATCCATGGAACAAGAATCTCCCTGCTATCCGTTAAAAGGCATTTAAGAACCGGATGCGCACCGGTTTCCAAAATACCAGTAATGGAAGCCACTGGTTCCGCATCCGTACTGTTCAGGTACAAAGGAAAGTCAACCAGCTCAAAATAGAAAATTTCATCAGGAAAAAGCTTTTTGAGTTTTTCTTTTTCTATGCAGATCCAGGACCCTTTCCAGTCAGATTCAGACAGCTCTTTATGGAGAACACATGCGCTGTCAACCTGAAGCATGCCGTCATCACCGTTCATTTTCACAGAACTTACAGGCAGATTGTAATACATTCCTTCAGGATCGAACTGGCCATCCGCAGGATAATTCGTTTTTTTCAGTTTAAATTCCTGACCAGGAATATGGATAATGAGTTCTGCAGGAAACTTCAGAGTGCGAATGACATCGCCTTTAGATGTGATGCGAAATAACCCCGGTCTGCGTACATCGGATCTGGATATCCGGGCAAGAGCCAGAAGACCCCTCGGATTCAGTCGATGATTTCCAATACGTAGTTTTTATCTTCTTTACTGGCTGCAGCGGTAAGCAGAGTGCGCAGGGCTCTTGCTACGGACCCGTTTTTACCGATGATTTTGCCGATGTCCTCAGGTGCGACGCGGACTTCGATAACGTTTTCTTCCGTCCCTTCAATCTCAGTGAGCCTTAACTGATCAGGTTCGTCTATGAGATTTTCTATGACGTATTCCAGCATTTCTAATGTCTGCATCGTTTCACCCTGGACTGTTTCAGGCAATTACGCCGGATTTTTTAAGAATACCAGATACAGTTTCTGATGGCTGTGCACCATGATCGATCCAGTATTTGATTCTGTCTGCTTTGAGATCAGTATCAAACTTATAACTGACTGGATTGAATGTACCTAATAATTCAATAAAACGCCCATCCCGAGGAGATGTTGAATGAGCAGCGACCACCCTGTAAAAAGGGTTTTTCTTACCGCCAAATCTTTGTAATCTGATTTTTACCACAGAACCATGAAAAATGGAAGGGATTGAGGAGTCAAGAATTTTATGAATTTATTTTCCATCTGAATTCATGGAAGGGTCTGTACAAATCTCAGCATTTTCCCTCGCCTCGGGAGTAAAACTCATGGAAGGGGCAGTATGATCCCGGTAGTAGATCATACTGATCCCGGTTGCCACCAGTATGACCATAGCAATCCGGCGTATCCACTGCATCTGAAAGACACTGATTCTGTTACCCGCTCTCTTTACAAACCACTGGAAGGCCAGAAGACCAGGAATGGTGCCTGCTACAAAGGACGCACCTACAGCAGCACCGAAAACCGGTGAGCCGGAACCAGCTGCCAGTGCCCAGACCGGATACAGCACTCCGCAGGGAAGAAGGGCTGAAAGGATTCCCGCCAGAAAAACAGAAATAAAAGCAGGAAGACCAGACCGTTTCCTTAGTCTGCTGATCAGAACAGCCGGTTTCTGCAGAAGCCCCTGAAACCACGAAGCTGTTCCCTTTCGCCTGCCAGTCTCATTTGCAGGGATAATATACATAAGTCCGTAAAGGATCATCAGAATACCGGCAATCCACATACCTGCATTCTGGATAGAAATGAGGTGCCCCCCCTGATCGAGGCTGTAACCGGCAAGACCCAGAAGGGCCCCCACTCCGGTATAGCCTGCCACCCGTCCCACCTGGTAGGCCAGCCAATCCTCACGAAAGACGAGCATCAGCGGGCCGCACATAACCGCACAGTGCGACAGAGACAGAAGACCAGCAGTAAAAGTACCAGTAAGAATGATGCTTTCCATTGTTTTATTTACCGGATTCAGGAGTTTTCAGCGCGGCATCCTGTTTTTTAACTAAAGGGGCATCATCGTTATCATGAATCATCCGTTCCGCAGGTCCTTCCGGATTATCAAACTGCCCCTGCCGAAACGCCCAGTAAAACAGGCCAAGAAAGACCGATGCCACAGCGAGGGCTATCGGAAGAGTAAACATAACAGCATCCATAAGAGCTGAATATTCGTTAGCGGCTTAATTAGTCAAGCTGTGTTTGTCAGGTGTAAAACGGACGGCTGGAGTCCCGGCAAATAAAAAAACCGCTGAAACATAACATTGCTATTACTCACTGAGATTATTAAAAGGTGCTGTTTTAAAATCTCATTCTCCCTGATAGTGTCCACCGGCAGATCCGTTCTTTCCGCAACCATATTAAGGTCGGTTTTCTGCGGAGCATCGCCTTGGCAGTCTCAATGATTTTCTCGTAAGCTCCTTTCTCAATTCCCATTCACACGGTTGATCGGTTTCGAGCCTGTGCCATTTTCCTGGCAGGTTGGGTGTAGAGTGCTGTTTATTGGCGATCAGAAAAGCACTCTGGAAGTGAAGATTCCTGAAGCAATGGGCATATTCGGTAAACTCCTGGACAGCGATGGTGACGGAAAGCTGGACGATCAGATTGTGAGCATGGGCGCAGGTCTTCTTTCCGGCCTCTTTAAAAAGATCTGAAAAATCTCAGGTCTGACCCCCGTTCGTTTCATTGTTCAGTGCATAAATTCGGACGGGCTCAGACCGGCCTCTGATTTCTGTCAATCCTGCATCTGTAAAAAGGGGATGCAGCTGGTCTGCTTTTTTAACAGACCGGAAAACCTCTTCGCTGATAAGCAGATCTTTTCCTTTAAGCCTGCAGGCCTGCTCTATTCTGCTGGCTGTGTTTACAGTATCCCCGATCACAGTATATTCCATTCTTTGTTCGGTTCCTATATTCCCCGCCAGTACATCTCCGTAGTGAATCCCGATTCTGTGCTCCACGGTAAACAGACCGGATTTCCTTCTTTCTTCATTGTAATGACTGAGAGCTTCCTGCATCTGTATGGCTGCGGTCACTGCATTGCCGCAGTCATCTTCAGTATTCTCAGGAACACCGAACACAGCCATTACTGCATCTCCTATGAATTTATCAAGTGTTCCTTTATTTTTAAAAATGATATCAACCATCAAAGAATGATACTCTGTGAGAAACTGAACTACTTCTTCAGGAGACATTTTCTCTGATATTGATGTGAAATCTTTGATATCTGAAAATAGAACGGCAGCCTTACGAATGCTCCCTCCGGGACGAAGTGAAATTCCGGATGCAGCGATTTTTCTTGAAACTTCCGGAGAGAAGTATCTGCTCAGTGCAGCATTCGCAGCTTCCGCAGCAGCAGCGTCTGTAATTGTTTTTCTGATGCGCCTGCTGATAAAATAGGCAAGTGCGAAGATTATAAAAAAAATCAGTATTTTTCCGGCCTCAAATTCCGGATTAACTTTATAACTGGTGAAACCTTCGGAAAAATCAGATGTCATAGAATTATTACTCATAAAAAC
>CAZQKZ010000009.1:19845-88246 GCA_964594095.1 uncultured Leptospiraceae bacterium
GAGGAAGAGAATTCCGATATTTACTCCCCCAAGCAGAATGCCGGAAAGCAGCACAGTTCCAGGCCTGAGTGTAATCATATGAAATAATAAAAAAACTATGGTTATTGGAAAAATATCGGTTTTCAGCAGAACGGATACGGGAGCATTATATTGCTGCATCACTGAATACAGAGTATATGACAGAAATATTATATAAACAGTATCTGCAATGACTCCGAGTAAATGAAAGAACGGCTTTGTTACCCATCGGTAAGTGAACCAGAGCAGCCCTGCATTCAGCATCGTAAAAGTAAGAACCACCGCTGTACTAAGATAAATCTCTGTTTTTGTGCCTGTTCCTGCTGCAACGGCCATGATAAGATAAATAAGGTTCGCTAAAATCCGTATAAAGAACTGAAACCGGAGACCATCTCTCTCTTTTTTAGCGATAATATCTTCTGCTCGGTTAAAAATCATTTATCCATCTGTTACCGGGACTGTTCTGTGTCCAGATCAATTCCTGCTGCTTTAAATTTTACGGAGCGCTCCATATAAATTTCAGTAGCCGTTCAGACCTAAAAATATTAGAATGATTCTATGTCACTGTTAAGGGGATCACCGCTGCTGACTCTGGGATTGCTTGCAGCACTCTCTGTATTCACTGTGTCAAATTGCGCAAAGGATGTGTCTGTTATGAATGAAAAACAATCCGAAAGCATCGTGCTTGGTATGGGCTGCTTCTGGGGTGCAGAAAAGCGAATGTCAGAAATTCCCGGAGTCCTGGACGTGGAAAGCGGTTATGCAAATGGAGAAGTGGACGGCAGCTATGAAGCAGTTCTTCTTCAGGAGAAGCTTCGGGCATGGGGAAAATCCGGAAAACGGAATCATGCAGAAGTTGTGAAGGTTACCTTCGATCCCTCCAGGGTCACCCTTGAAACTGTCCTGATTAAATTCTGGGAAAACCATGATCCCACACAGGGAGACCGCCAGGGAAATGATATAGGCTCTAATTACCGCAGTGCCGTTTATACTGTTTCCGATGATCAGATGAATGCCGCACTGAAAACCAAAGAAATCTATCAGTCAGCATTAAAAGAAAACGGATTCGGCCCGGTTACCACCGAAATAGCTCCGCTCACTGCATATTTCAGCGCAGAGGAGTATCACCAGGATTATCTAAAAAAAAATCCCAACGGCTACTGCGGGCTTGGGGGAACCGGAGTCAGATATCCTCTTATGGCTGCGGAATCCGGTCCTGAAAAAAACAACACGGCTGCAAATCATCCGCGCCTGAGGAGTTCTGAATTATCCGGCAATCTGCAGCTCATTGTATTTGAAGCGGATGGCTGCGCTTTCTGCGAAAAATTCCGGAAGGAAATACTCAGCAGCTGGAGATCCGATGTTCCTGTAAAAACCAGCAAGAACCCCCTTCCCCCGGAAGGCTGGACTCTCAGCGAAACTCTGTTTGCCACACCTACTTCTGTTCTGTTTAAAAACGGAAAAGAGATCTCGCGCTACACAGGTTACAACGGCGACAAAGCAGGTTTCTGGAAATGGCTGG
The DNA here is from genome assembly GCA_964594095.1 of uncultured Leptospiraceae bacterium. GTDB lineage: Bacteria > Spirochaetota > Leptospiria > Leptospirales > Leptonemataceae > CAZQKZ01. The sequence continues at coordinate 21,386 of CAZQKZ010000009.1, forward strand.
GGTTTCACCTTCTTACTCCGGAACAGCAGAAAATTGCTTTTGAATCAGGAACCGAACGGCCTGGAACCGGCTCCCATCTCGATGAAAAAAGACCGGGAACGTTTGCTGATCCGATTACGGGGGCACCTCTCTTTCGCACCGACGGAAAATTTGAAAGCGGAACCGGCTGGCCCAGTTTTTTCACACCGGTGCCAGGTTCTGTGACTCTGCATGAGGATTACAGTCACGGTATGGCGAGGACTGAGGTGCGCAGTGCCAGTTCCGGAATTCACCTGGGTCATGTGTTTGACGACGGACCTCCGCCCACTTATAAACGGTACTGTATAAACGGGAATGTGCTGAAATTCATACCTGACTGAGGGCTTCGCCAATTTCCCATATGCTCAGCACCCTGCTTCGCGGCAGCTGTTTCAGGCCGCAGCAACCACATTCGACTAATATTTGGATAGTAATCGATATCAGTCGAGTTTTTTCAGCTTTCTGGTCGCATTATCGGGAAAAGTATGGTATCCCGGATGGTATGGGTGTTAGTAAGCAGCATTACAAGTCGGTCGATTCCTACTCCGAGTCCCCCGGTGGGTGGCATTCCGTATTCGAGGGCACGGATATAATCGTGATCCATGTAGCCACCTTCCCCTTCCCCGCTTTCGCGTTCCCTGACCTGTTCTTCAAAGCGCTTTTTCTGGTCGATCGGGTCAGATAATTCGGAAAATGCATTTCCCAGTTCCCTGCCTACCACATAAGGCTCGAAACGCTGTGCAAATGACGGTCTTTCCGGCCAGGCCTTTGCCAGAGGGGAAATTTCAGTAGGAAAATCTGTAAGGAATACGGGCTGTATGAGTTTTGCCTCTACTTTTTCATCGAAAAGAAGTTCTGCTACCTGCCATATGGTCTGGCATTCAGAAACCTGGTCTTTTCGCAGACCCGCTTTCATGGCCCGGTCCTTCGCCTCCTCAAGAGTGAGACTGTGGTTGATTTCGACCCCTGCAAATTCCTTAATAGATTCAAGATAAGTCATTCTTCGCCACGGAGGAGTCAGATCAATCTCATATTCTCCGTAAGGTATTTTTGTTTTTCCGTGGACCAGTTCTGTAACATGGACAATCATTTCTTCGCAGAGCTGCATCATTCCGCCCATATCGCTCCATGCCTGGTAAAGCTCGAGCATCGTGAATTCCGGGTTGTGTTTATAACTGATTCCTTCATTCCGGAAGTTTCTATTCAGTTCAAAAACTTTAGGAAATCCGCCAACAATAAGTCTTTTTAAATATAGCTCAGGCGCTATTCTCAGAAAGAGATCCATACCCAGAGTATTATGATGAGTGATAAAAGGACGTGCCGTGGCGCCCCCCGGAATTGTGTGCATCATTGGTGTTTCCACTTCCAGAAATCCCCTGCTGTTCAGGAAGGCACGTATTGCGGCAATGATTCTGCTTCGGGTAATAAAGGTTTCACGCACATCTGAATTTACAATGAGATCCACATAACGCATCCGGTAACGGGCTTCTTTATCGGAGAAGGCGTCAAATACCTGACCATCAGCTTCTTTAACAACAGGAAGAGGCCTCAGACATTTCGAAAGCAGTTCAAGAGAATGCAGGTGCAGCGTAGTCTGCCCCGTTTTTGTGGTGAAGAGAATACCTGTAACCCCGATGATATCACCAAGATCGAGGTGTTTAAACATTTCGTAAACTTCTTTGCCAAGATCCTTTTCACTGGCATAAATCTGCATACGGCCGGATTCATCCTCCAGGTCAGTAAACGCAGCTTTTCCCATGATACGCCTTGAGCGGATACGTCCGGCTGTTTTAAATTCTGTCTTTCCGAATTCCGCTTCAGGAGTCTGAAGTATAAAATCAATGGAGTGCTGTTTGTCGAAGGACCGGTCGTATGGGTTTCCTGATTCCTGCATTAATTTCTGAAGCTTTTCGAGTCTGACTTCATACTGGTCGCCTGCTTCGGGCTGATGCTGTTCTGTGCTCATTTCATAACATAATCCTGAAAACGGCTGTCAGGAGTAAAGAAAAAAATCAGCCGGGAATTCCTGGCAGCTCAGGCAGTATGGCAGCATCCCGGATGATCACGGCCGCTGCCCTGCGGTACCGCCTTCGGAAATTCTTCAGAGTCATTCCCATATTTCCGGCAATGAATTCTTCCGCCACTCCATTCATCAGCAGATGAATGGCATAACTGTCCCGCAGCATGGTCAGTCGGGCCGAAGACAGTCCTGCATCATTCAGCCATCTTCTGAAATGCTGCCTTAAACAGGTTTCCGAAAGTCGGGTAGTTTTACCATTTTTACGCTGTGCTGCGGAAAAAAGATATTCTTCGGGTTCTTTCAGATTCGAAAGCCGGATAAGCCGGTAATACAGTTTCCGGGGACAGAATACTCGCCTTGATCTGCCGTCTCTTAAATTCCGAACTGTCAGATGCAGGTTTTCGGGGTCAAAATCCCTTACTCTTATCTGAGTGACTTCTCCGCCCCTGATTCCGGTTGCATAAAGTGTCATCAATGCGGTACTATAGACTGATGTGTCAGCATTCTGGAACATTTTCTGTAATACTGAGGGCGGCAGGATACAGAGACCATGAAACAGACCCAGGTAATCACGCTTCCGGAATGAATCGATCATCCCCTCCTTCTGCAGGTGGTTTACAACTGCTTTGTACTGGATCCGCTGAATATTTTCTAAACCAGGCTCAGAACAAAGAAAATACCGGCAGTATGCTTCTTTGAGTATATCATCTGCATCCGGCTTTGCGCATTTTACTTTTCGCTTTTTACAGTACCACTCCGCAAATTCCCGAAAAAAAAGATGCTTCAGTCCGGATTGCGACACGTTTCCTTTTTCTGCCATTCTGCCAAAGTTACATAGTTTATAAACAATTTACAACGAATAATTTGCCTAAAATCAGTCATTTCTGTAATTATTATTCAAAATGACCGTAATTTTTTGAACCATGTTACAGAAAACGACTTGACAGAAGACCGGCATTCCTGCTTAATGCATCTTAATGAATACGTCATTTGGTAACCTGGTTCAGAATATACTGAACACCGTAATGGATGCTCTCAGGCAGAAAAATCAGGAAAAAATGACGATCATGATCATCCCGCACAGTCAGGATAAAATCTTCAGTGTTCACATAAGCTGGCTCATGATTATTTTTCTCGCGGGCACTCTTGCTCTGGTCATAGGAATCACCTCTTACGGTAAATACAATCAGGCAAAGGCTGAAGCAGAAGTGGAAGAACTGCGCAGCCTGTACGGAGTCAATTTCCAGAATGCGGTAAACCTGCAGAAAGCTGCTCACAGCATTATTGAAACCAATTCCCGGCTTACAGATAATCTCAAAACCATTGCAGTACAGTCCGGCTTTTCCGATGAAAGCACAGGAAGACTTCCCGATTACTCCGATGCCCGTTCTATAGCAGAATCATCGCTCCGCACAGAAATCCTTAAAAGGGCAGAAATGGCTCCTGGAAGCAATTACCTGCAATCTGTCTATTCCTACAAAACAAACACAGTATATTTCTCTGAGATCAGCCCTCTCCTTTACAGTCTGAGCTCCTTCATAGGAGATGGGCTGGGTATCTACAATGCCAAACCAATGGGACGACCCGTAAGAATGTCCGGTCTTCTGAGGGATACCTCGCCTTACGGAATCCGGCTTGACCCCGTTACCCGTTCCAGGCTCGAATTCCATACAGGTATGGATATAGCGGGACCCTACGGTACCCCCATTTATGCAACAGCTTCCGGCACTGTAGCAAAAGCCTATTTTATGGGGGCTGGTTACGGTAACTTCGTGGTAGTGGATCATGAATTCGGTTACCAGACTCTGTATGGACACTTGTCTAAGTTTATTGTAAAAAACGGTCAGAGAATCCGAAAAGGTCAGCTGATTGGGTATATGGGTGCCACCGGAAGGGTTACGGGAGTTCATCTGCATTACGAAATATTTCTTGCAAACAACAGGATTGATCCTAAATCTTTCTTATGTTCCGTGGATTTCAAATCGCTTCTCTGTCGGCGTTTTCATGCAGGCTCCGAAAATAATTAAAAGAATTACTTGGCACTGCAGTGCTTTTCTGAAAGTATGACAGGTGAATCCCCAACCAGGAAACGTCTTCTATATGCCAAAAAGAACCGATATAAAAAGCATTTTAATCCCCGGAAGCGGTCCGATCGTAATCGGTCAGGCCAGTGAATTTGACTACAGTGGCACACAGGCCTGCCGTGTACTGAAAAAAGAAGGTTACCGCGTTATCCTGGTAAACTCCAACCCTGCCACCATCATGACCGACCCCAGCATGGCTGATGCCACTTATATAGAGCCACTGACTCCCGAAGTCCTCATACAGATTATTGAAAAAGAAAAACCGGATGCCATCCTTCCGACTGTCGGTGGCCAGACAGCGCTGAACCTTGTAATGAGTCTCCATAAACAGGGTTACTTTGAAAAAAATCCGGTTAAGCTGATCGGTGCGGATGTTGCCGCCATAGACAGGGCAGAATCCAGAAAACTCTTTAAGGAGTGTATGGAACGCATCGGTATGGCAATGCCTGAATCTGTTCTCTGCCACGATTACGAAACAGCACTTGAGTTTAAGGAAAAACACGGTCTTCCTCTGATTATCCGGCCGTCCTTCACTCTTGGCGGTACCGGAGGCGGGATTGCTTATACAGATGAGCAGTTTGAATCCCTGGTAAAAGGCGGAATTTACGCAAGTCCTACAGGCCAGATTCTGCTTGACCAGAGTATACTTGGCTGGAAAGAATATGAACTTGAAGTTATGCGCGATAACAAAGACAATGTGGTTATCGTATGCTCCATTGAAAACTTTGATCCTGTCGGAGTGCATACCGGTGACTCTATAACTATCGCACCCCAGCAGACTCTGTCCGATGTTCAGTATCAGAAAATGCGGGATGCATCCATAGCCATCATCCGGGAAATCGGTGTGGAGACAGGAGGTTCCAATATTCAGTTTGCTGTTAATCCCGAAAACGGCGATATGATGGTCATTGAAATGAATCCCCGGGTGTCCCGTTCTTCCGCACTTGCCAGTAAAGCAACAGGGTTTCCTATCGCAAAAATCGCGGCTCTGCTCGCTGTAGGCTATACACTCGATGAAATCACGAATGATATCACCAAAGAAACACCGGCCAGTTTTGAACCTACTCTTGATTATGTAGTGACTAAGATCCCCCGTTTCAATTTTGAAAAATTTCCGGGTTCCGATAATACATTGGGTACAATGATGAAATCCGTCGGCGAAACCATGAGTATAGGAAGAACGTTTCGCGAATCCTTCCAGAAAGCTTTCCGTTCCCTGGAAACCGACCGGTTCGGCTGGGGAGCAGATGGCTATCTGAATGATCTCATTCTTTTCCAGGAGTGGAAGGCTGAAGGGAAAGAGTATTTCCAGGAAAATCTGCAGAAGGAACTCAGCAGACCGCATCCTTCCCGGGTTTACTATCTTAAGAAAGCTATGGATGAATACCTCAGGGGCGAAGGCTTTGGATTTTCACTTGACGAACTTTATAATATTACTAAAATAGACCCCTGGTTTCTGAATCAGCTGCATCTTCTGGTGCAGCAGGAGGCGGAAATTTCCGACCGGAAAGATCTTTCCGCAGAGGAAATCCGCGAAGCCAAGCAGAACGGCTATTCTGACCGGCAGCTCGCTTACATCCGTTCCCGCTCCCGGATTGACACTATGCTTGCCGATGGTTCCCTTTCCCTGCCCGAAAAAAGAAAAGCGGTACTGGAGCTTCTTTCCCGCGAGGAAAAAGAAATTACAGGAAACCGAAAAGCTGCAGGAATCAGGCCGGTTTACAAACGAGTCGACACATGTGCCGGAGAATTCGAGGCCTATACCCCGTATCTGTATTCCACTTACGAAGATGAAGATGAAGCCCCTCCCTCTGCAAATAAAAAAATAATGATTCTTGGCGGAGGGCCGAACCGGATTGGTCAGGGAATTGAATTTGACTACTGCTGCTGTCACGCCTCCTTTGCACTTCAGGATATTAACATTGAATCCATTATGGTGAACTCCAATCCTGAAACCGTTTCCACCGATTACGATACATCTGACAGACTATACTTCGAGCCGCTTTCCGCAGAGGATGTTCTGCATATCTGTGAAAAAGAAAAGCCTGACGGAGTCATCGTTCAGTTCGGAGGGCAGACTCCGCTGAAACTTGCCAGATCCCTGAGTGCTGCAGGAGTTCCTATTATTGGAACATCTCCTGATTCCATCGACCTCGCTGAGGACCGGGACCGCTTCAGCGCCATGCTTACAGAACTGGGACTGAACCAGCCTGCAAACGGTATGGCCCGCAATATCACGGAAGCCCGGGAAATTGTAAACAGGCTTGGTTACCCTGTTCTCGTCCGCCCGAGTTATGTTCTTGGCGGCAGGGCCATGGCCATCGTGCATAACGAGGACAGACTGATCCGGTTCATGGAAGAAGCAGAAAGCATCAACCCGGAGCATCCTGTACTCATCGATAAGTTCCTCGAAGATGCCATGGAAATTGATGTGGATGCACTCTGCGACGGAACAGATGTTTTTGTGGCAGGCATTATGCAGCATATTGAGGAAGCCGGTATTCATTCAGGGGATTCAGCCGTCATTCTCCCTCCCCAGGATGTAAGTGATGATCTTCTCACTCAGATCCGGGAAGCAACCACGAGAATCGCACTTCGCCTTAAAGTATGCGGCCTTCTGAACATTCAGTTTGCTATTCAGAAAAATAAACTATATATAATAGAAGTGAATCCCAGGGCAAGCCGCACAGTGCCTTTCGTCAGTAAAAGTATAGGTGTGCCACTGGCCAATATTGCAACGAGGATTATGTGCGGGGAAAAACTGAGCTCTTTCGGCCTCGATAAAACTCCTGCAGTCAGCTATGTCTCGGTTAAGGAAGCTGTACTCCCATTCTCCCGGTTTCCTGGTGCAGATACGATTCTCGGACCAGAGATGAAATCCACCGGCGAGGTTATGGGAATTGCTCCGACTGTGGAAGAAGCTTATTACAAGGCCCTGCTTTCTGCCGGCGATAAACTGCCTCTCAGCGGAGGAGTCTTTTTCAGTGTGAATAACGAAGTAAAACCGCAGCTCCTGGACAGTATCCGGACGCTCTCCGAACTTGGATTCACGATTTATGCCACCCTGGGCACATCCAATTATCTTAAAGAAAACGGAATTAAGGCAGTGACTCTCAATAAAATGAGGGATCGGGAGTCTCCGAACCCGATTGATGTAATATCGAGGGGGGAAATTCAGCTGATCATCAACATTCCCCAGTCTGAAAGAACGAGAGATGATGCCTTCATTATCCGGCAGGAAGCAGTGCGCTATAAAATTCTGTATATGACCACTGTTGCGGGTACACGAGCCGTGATCGACGGAATTTCCCGGATGAAGAGCAGCACCATTTCATTGAAGTCCCTTCAGGAGATTTTTTCCTGATTCTTTCCTACCTGTATATGGGGGATTTTCATGGCAAAAAAAAGAATCACAGTAAAAAACGGCAACCGACCGGCTGAGATTCTTTTTCTGCCTGGCCTTGGCGCAGACCGGGACATGTATCTTGCTGTTATTTCCGAACTGATGGCCCTGCATTTTCCGTTTACCCCTTATTCCACCGAGAATCTGCCTATGCAGTCAGAAGATGAATCTCTTGAAAGCTATACTAAGCGGATCATAGAGGCAGCTCTTCCTGAGGGCCACAATGGCCGGTTCGATGCAGTGGTCGGCTGTTCTATGGGAGGGATGATTGCTGCAAAGGCTCTTGAAGAAGGACTGATTCAGACAGATTCTCTGTTTCTGATTTCCAGTGCACTGAACGGCAGGGGACTTACTTGGTTTTCAGGTTTATCCTTATCGGTTTTTCCCTGGATTCCAGGTTCGCTGCGGGGCATTTTAAGAGATTGTGTTGCGTGGCTCTATCCGGTTTTCAGATTCTGGGTTCCCTGGTCGGTTGTCATTGCCACGATGATCCGCAGGGCCGACAAAGACCTTCTGTTTCAGGCATCCCGAATGATTCACCGATGGAAGGGATGCCGACCGGAAAACCTGCCCGTCAGGAACTTCTGGCAGATCCATGGAACTATGGATCCGATCCTCTCCTACCGCAGGCTCAGGGAAGTCCGCCCACCTGATGTTACTGTGCCGCTGGGTGGGCACATTCTTTTTCTGACACATGCCCCATTTATTGCCAGGGAAATCATCAGAATTTTAAAAAAATGAATTACAAAGGAACAGGATTCCGTTAATATAAAAGATGATGCGCTGGTTATCAGAAATATTCAGAAAAAAAGGCCATAGCGGAAAGCCCTCTGCTTCAAACAGAAACCGGATTACTGCGGCTCTGAATGCTCTGGTTTCAGGTGATCTGAATCATTCTGTTTTTTCAGAGCTGAATGATTCGCTTTCAGATTCAGGTTTGGTTTTAAAACTCCGAAATCAGCTCTTAGCTGTTCAGGATTTAAGTCAGGCAATGATAAAGGGAGACTTTAATTCTGATTATGTTCATGCGGAGGAAATGAATCCTTACCTCCTCCCGCTGGATCTTCTCAGGAAGCAGTATGGTCAGGTTTACACTGCCATGAATCAGGTGTCCGGTACTTTGAATCATGTCTGCGATACCATGAAGAAAAATGCCTCTTCCACTCTGCATGATGCTGCCGGTATGTCCCGAAGCATCAGGGAGTCGCGCCATACTATTGAAGACCTGGCAGAATCCATTCGCAGTGCCCTGAAAAATGCAGAGCTTACCGGATCCATTGCAGAAAAAAGTTCAGCGGAAGCTGAAAAAGGCGGAAAAGCTGTTGCTGAGGCCATTGAATCCATTCGAACCATTGCCTCTAAGATCTCTGTTATTCAGGAAATTGCCGCAAGGACGAATCTGCTTGCACTGAACGCTGCCATTATTGCGGCCCGGGCCGGTCATCAGGGCCGAGAGTTCACGGTTGTAGCAGGAGAGGTCAGGAATCTTGCTGAAAAAGCATCCCAGTCTTCTACTGAAATAATAGTGATTGCAGAAGAAGGTGTTCAGAAAGGGACTCATGCCGGAGACCTCATCCGGGAAATCATACCAGTCATACAGCAGAATGCAATTCTTTTTACAGATCTTACCCAGTCTACCGCAGAACAGTCGAAGGGGCTGGATCAGGTTCTGAATGTACTGGATTCTTTATCTGCATCAGCTTCAGAATATATGAACGCAGCCGAGCTCATGAACCAGATTTCCGATGAACTTCAGATGATTTCTTCGCGGATTTCTGAGATAGTCGGACGCAGCCATCCCTGATCAAAGCAGATCCACCGGATCAGGATCAATTTCCAGATAATCTTCCTTACCCAGAAGTTTTTTGATATCGGGAAGAACCGATCTCATTTCTTTTCTGACAGTTTCCGGTTTTTTTGTTTTTATTACAATGTGATTTCTGTACTGATCGTTTACTTTTTCTACCGGAGCCGAAACCGGACCAAGTAACTGGGTGTGCTGCTCCCGGAACGCAGGCAGAGCAGAAAGGATTTCAGCTGTTTTTTCCGCAAGCAATGCGGATCGGGACTGATCCCTGGATCTGATCAGGAGCCGGAAGAGCCTCGAAAAAGGAGGATAACCAAATTCTTTTCTCTGCAGTATCTCTTCTGAATAAAAAGATTCATAATCCTGAGCGGCTGCTTTGATCAGAACAGGGTGTTCCGGATTCAGGGCCTCGAAGATTACCCTTCCTGGTTTTGATGATCTGCCCGCCCTTCCGGCAACCTGAGTCAGAAGAGAAAAAGTCCTTTCAAAGGATCGAAAATCCGGCAGACTCAGCATAAAGTCCGCCTGCAGTGCTCCTACCAGAGTTACATTCGGTGCATCGATACCGCGCGCTATCATCTGTGTACCAACAAGTAAATCCATTTTTCCATCTGCAAGATCCGTAATCACATCCCGCACATGGGTGCCGGAGCGGCTGATGTCTGTATCCATTCTTTCCAGGCGGATTTCCGGGTGGAGATTGGCAATGTATTCTTCTGCCTTCTGCGTTCCTGCGCCCGCTTTTTTCATTTTACCGCCGCATTCCCTGCAGTTAGTGTATGTGTTTTCTTTAAACCCGCAGTAATGACAGATCAGTTCACCGCTGCGGTGGTATGTCAGGCTTACAGAACAATGGGGGCATCTTGCAGGAGTGCTGCAGGAACTGCACTGGAGCCACGGGGCATACCCGCGCCTGTTCAGAAGCAGAATTGTCTGCTCCTTATTTTTAATATTTTTATCTATTTCTGAAACTAATTCCGGTCCTACGGGAATATCCGAAGGTCCCCTTTGTATGATTCTGACTTCCGGAAGTCTGGCCCCTCCCGCCCGCTCCGGAAGAATATGCAGACTGAACTTCCATGCAGACTGACTGTTTCCGGATTCGTTCCGGGCCATGAACTCGGTTTCGATGCGGGGTGTGGCTGAACCGTAAACGACGACAGCTCCGTTTTCAGACGCCCTTTTTACTGCGATCTGTCTGGCGTCATAGCGCGGTGCACTGTGTTCTTTATATGACTGATCATGCTCTTCATCGATAATGAACAGAGCCGGCTTTTCGACAGGGGCAAAAACCGCTGACCTTGTTCCGACTGCAAGCTTTCTTTCTTTACGAAGTAATGATACATAAGATGCAAATCTTTGTGAGCCTTTCAGGCCGGAATGGAGCAGGGCCAGTTCTTCGCCGAATGTTTCCCTCAGTCGATCAAAAAGCTGCACTGTCAGGGCAATTTCCGGCACAAGAAACACAGCGGATCGGCCGGATTCAAGGCATTGCTTAAGAAGGTGGATATAGATCTCAGTCTTACCTGATCCGGTCACCCCTCTGATCAGATGGACCGGAACAGAACTGTTTTTACCGGAAACCGCTGTTTCCAGATCCGCAGCTATTTTTCTGAAAACCTCTGACTGCTTTTCATTCAGTTCATGGGAAGGTCTGAAAACTCTTTCAGCAGCTTTCTTCTGAGCAGCCGGTATTCTTTTTCCTTTAATAAATGTCCGGAATACAGCTTCACCAAATGAGCAGAAATAATAGCCGGCAACCCACTCTGCCAGACGAAGCTGATCCTCTGTTACCAGGGGAATTTCGCACAGCGGTTTCAGAATGGGCAGGCATTCATATTCCGGCTGATTACTGTGTATTCCGGTTACGATTGCCTCCTCTTCCCGGCCATGGAACATCACGGCCACATGGCTGCCAGGTCTGATGATTTCTCTCTGATCCGGGGTTATACTGTAGGTAAAGGTTCCCTCAACCGGCAGATTCAGTACGGTTTCTGCGTATTCATAAAACATGTTTTTCCGTAACAGTTTTCAGGTTTTTTAATATACTGTTTTTCAGATCCTTCTCAGCCTGCAGATGATCCTCCAGCTGTTTCTTTGCTGCCGGATCTTCCGCGGCTTTTTTCTTAAGCAGATTTCTCTTTTTTTCGTATGCAAGAATCGCTGCCGGACTTCGGATAATGTAGAGCGGGAGGATTCCATCTTCGGCTGCAAAATCCAGGGGTTTTCCGCTTACAGAATGCTTTTTTGCAATTTCTTCACCTGTAAGAAAAACTGCCGCACTGCCGGTGGCAAGAATAACTTTTATTTTATACTCTTTAATTGTTTCCGCAATGAGCTCCAGGCAGTTTGTATTCCTGCGGTTCCAGTCCTCCGGAGAGGAACGTTCTGCATTGAATACACAGCCGGGGTACTGCTGGTAAACAATCCCGGATTCAGGATCCATTCCTGCAGCCCTGACCATTCGGCTGAAAAGTTCTTCTTCTTCCTCTGAATTGAAAAACCATTCATCAGTTCTGTCCCGGAATCCTTCTCCGGAATCAATCCTGCCTGCATAGGTAATCACAAGTATCCGGGCACCATCGGCAGGAGCCTTTCTGTAGCGTCTTAAAGCGTACATTTTATCTGAGCAAAGCGAGCATTTCATATTTCTGGGAACCGTGACCTGAGCTGATTCCCGGCTTTCAGCTGCCACTATACTTCCGCTTCTTTCCCTGTCTGTACTGAGCCTGACCAGGCGGTCTGGTGAAGGAGCATAGAAAAATTCAAGACGGAAAGGATCTTCTTCCCCCTGATAGTTCAGGGTGATAAAGGGGTCGGTCTCAAGAAATGCGGCCAGTTCATCGGCTATATCTGCCAGTTGTGTATCTTTATCCAAATCAGTAAAACTCCCGCTGATGTGATTCAGGTGACTATGTCCTTCACCCGGAAAAGGATGCGGAACTCTGCGCCCCCCAGATCCCTGGACCGGCGAACCGTGATTTTTGCATCATGGTCATGCAGTGCTTTTTCCACTATGGCAAGTCCCAGTCCGCTGCCATGCTCTCCCTTAGTGGAAAAATAAGGTTCAAAAATCCGGTCCTGAAGTTTTTCATCAATCCCGGTTCCGCTGTCTTCCACAGAAAGCACAGCATATTTGCGGACCCCTTCGCGCAGAACGGAAGTACTGATCCGGATTTTGCCGCTGACCATTCCGTCAATCATACCCGATTTTTCATTTTTTTCGATTACGGCTTCCACTGCATTTTTCAGAAGATTATTCACCATACCCAGAATGAGATTTCTGTCGAGCTGAATAAGGGGAAGATTTCCGCTGAGAACGGTTTCCACAGTAACCCCTTTGATTCCCTGGAAAAGATTTACAGATTCTGTTATTATGGCCTCGAGAGATTCAGGGGCAGGCCTTGCTTTTGGCATTCTGGCAAAGTCAGAAAATTCTTCCAGAAGATTCTGAAGCACATTGACCTGTTCAATAATCGTGGCAGCACCTGTCTTAACGGCCCCTCTGAAGTCTTCATCGTTGTTCTGATCTGCCTTTCGAAGCATCCTTTGCGCAGACAGCTGAATAGGAGTAAGGGGATTTTTTATTTCATGCGCAAGCCGCCGGGCCACTTCCTGCCAGGCTGCCACCCTCTGAGTGTGAAGCAGATTCTTTCTGAGATCATGCAGTTCATCAATCATATGATTGAAGCTTTCAATGAGAACCCCCATTTCCCCTGCAGATTTTAACTGAATTTTAGTATTAAGGTTCCCTTCCGTTACCGACCGGGTGGCGTGAGCCAGGCTTACGATCGGAAGAGATATCTGACGCGCAATATAGATGGAAAAAAACAAAGCGACAAGAATCATAAATATATAAATCGCACCAAGAAAAAGGAGTATATTGTTAGGGATTTCAATATTCCATAGTTTTTCATTCTGGAGGGATTCGTAGGTTTTAAGGAATCTGTTTACATGTTCTTCCTGACCTTCGTAAAGCCTGTGTCCGATAATGAGATCTGTGCCTGATACCGCATCTGAAAAGCGGTACATCAGCAGTACTTTTCCATCGACCGTGATTATATTCTTTTCTTTGTTATCTTCAAAGCGGTGAAACTGAGGCTGTTTTCCATTGAGATATACCACTCCTTTTTCAAAAAGGACTCTCCCGTTTCTGTAAAGAGCAGCATATTCGTTTTTTTCAGAAAGCAGTCCCGAACGGAAATAACTTTCCAGGATCGGCCGGGAAAGATAGGGTAGACCCGGATTGCTGAGAATTGGTTTACTGGTGCGTTCTGCAAAACGCATCTCTTCTTCTTTAATGTAATACTGAATGATTCCGTTTGCTGCATCCATTGATTCAATTACATCCACCCGGAATATTCCGGAAATGATCTTTTCCATCATGTTTGAGGATAAAAGAAAAATCGGAATAGAAGGTATAACGGAAACCAGCATAAAAGCGAGACTCAGCTGATAACGAAAGCTGGATTTAAGCGTTCCCGTCAGCCGGATGCGTCTGTTTCTGTAATAAAAATGAGCAATAAAATTTAATATTATAAGGGGAATAAAAATAATCAGATATGCAAATACCCTGTCCACAAGATAGGAGCCTTTGCGGATAAGAAAAATCTCAGCTGATGCAACACTGACCAGAGCTGTGAAAATAAAAAAAAGGAAATCCCTTATATAAATTTCCAGTTCTTCTTTGGTGATCCGGGGCTGCATAATGACTCAGAAATCTCCCTCGAGAACAGAGGAAAGAACAGATATCGCCTGATTCTCATCTTCTCCGTCTGCCGTAATCAGAACGCGGGTACCCTGACCCATGGCAAGCATCAGCAGGCCCATGATACTCTTCCCGTTTACAGTCTGTGAATCCACAGTGAGGTGAATCTGACTTCGGAATCTGCCGGCCTCCCTGACAAAAACAGACGCCGGACGGGTATGGACTCCTTCCCTGTGCTGTATGATTACTTCTTTCTGAACCATCTCAGAAGCCGGATTCCTGATTCTTTTTCAGGATTTCATCGTTGATTCTGCGGCTTAATTCCCTTGCTGCGTGGTATCCCATACCTTTGGAGCGCTGGTTCATAGCTGCAGTTTCTATGAGTATTGGTACATTCCGGCCGGGTTTCACAGGTATCAGTAGTCTGGGGAGCGAGACATCAAGGATGCTTACCTGGTCATCATCAAGTCCCAGCCGCTCATATTCCTTGGAGGGATTCCATTCTTCGAGATGAACCACAAGTTCCACCCTCTTCCTGCGCCGTATCGCACCTACACCAAACAGATCCTTCACGTTAATAATGCCCAGGCCCCTCAGTTCCATATGGTGCTCTATGATTTCGCCGGCCAGACCGTAAAGATCCGTGTCGCCGATGCATTTCACAGTCACCATATCGTCTGCGATCAGGCGATGTCCGCGTTCCACAAGTTCAAGTGCTGTTTCTGATTTCCCGATACCGCTGTTTCCGGTCAGCAGGATCCCCACCCCGAACACCTCGATCAGCACACCGTGGACAGAGGTGATGGGAGCCAGTTCCTCACTCATAATTTTATAAAAATGAACAACAAATTTATGCGTAGAGAGAGGTGTGGTCAGAACCGGAGTTCCTGTGGCTTCGGCCCTTAAAAGAAAGGATTCCGGAGGACGGTTCCCGTGGGTAAAAACAAGACCTGGAAATTTATAGTCAAAAAAAGACGCATTGATACAGCTGAGTTTATCGGAATCACAGTCATTCAGATAGGCATTTTCGCCGCGGCCAAAAACCTGAATTCTGTCGGCTGCGAGATTGCGGAAATAACCGGCCAGAGCAAGACCCGGCCGGTTTACATCCACCGAGAGTATCTCCCTGGCAAGACCTTCCTCTTCCCCGGCAAGAACCTTCAGTTCCAGTTCGGGAGCTCTTGTCAGCAGATCAGATACCCGGATGGCTTTCATTTTTTTCAGTTACCTTTTTCGTTAGTTCGGAAATTTTTACCGAGATGCTTTTCTTTGTGTCTGCGGATCTGACGTTCCATAACCTTTTCAAGAGTGTCTATGGCAGCATACATATCGTCTGCTTTTTCAGTTACCACAAACCGGTCCCCTGCATTAGTCAGTTCAAACTCCACCACCTGATGAATTTTTTCGACTTTAAAGCGGATATTTGCCGAATAGCTTGAATCAAAATGGGCGGCAAGCTTATCCACTTTTCCTTTTGCATATTCTTTCAGTGCATCTGAACTTTCCATGTTCTGGAAAAAATAATTGACTGACATGGACCCTCCTTCCCGGCCAAAGACCGGCAGATTATTTTATTTTTTTAATTTTCTTGCGGTGATCAGCCGGAGGAATCTGCAGCAGATTGCGGTACTTTGCCACAGTTCTCCTCGCTATCTCCACACCTTCATTTTCTAATATATTCACAAGATCGGTATCTGACAAGGGATTTTGAGGATCTTCTGCATCGGTGAGGGCTTTTATTCGGTCCTTGATGGATGTGGACGATACTCCTTCTCCCCCGTCCCTTGATTTAACTGATCCCGAGAAAAAATACTTCAGTTCAAAAATTCCCCAGGGGGTCTGCACATATTTATTTGTGGTGATTCTTGATACAGTTGACTCATGCATGGATATGATTTCTGCAATATCTTTCAGAGTAAGAGCTTTCAGATGCCCTGGTCCGTTCAGAAAAAAATCAATCTGAACATCGGCAATAGCCCTCATTACTTTATACATTGTTATTTTTCTCTGTTCAATGCTCTTCATCAGCCAGTTTGCGGAACTCAGCCGCGACTGAAGATATTCCCGGTCTGATTCGGTTTTTTTCCAGCGATTGTCTTCTGCAATCCTTTGGTATTCCTCGTTGATGCGGAGACCCGGGAGCCATTCATCATTCACAAAGACATCCGGTTTTCCATCCTTTACTTCCACTACGAGGTCGGGAATAATGTAATTTGAGCGTGACGGGGAATACAGAGTCCCCGGATAAGGCTCCAGAGTTTTTATAAACTGAATGCATTTTTCAATTTCTTCCTGAGTAAACCCGGTTTCTTTTTCAATTTTACGATAATCCAGTTTTTCAAGATCGCTTAAGTGATGCTCCAGAATTTTAATTACCTGCCAGCCTGGGGGATTCTCAGGATTCAGAATTCTTGCCTGGATCAGGAGAGTTTCCCCGATATTCCGGGCCCCGCAGCCAATGGGATCCAGGTTCTGAATCTGTGCCAGTGCCTTCAAAGCATCCTCTTTTGTGATTCCGCTGGATTCCGTAAGTCTCTCGGGATCCTCACTTAAGAAACCATGCTGATCTATGGCGGAAATCAGAAACTCACCTGCTTCCATCTCTGATTCACTGAGATCGCAAAGTCTGAGCTGCCATAGGAGATGCTCCGAAAGAGTCTCTGCGCGGGATAATCCGTTCTGAATAAACAGGTGCTTGGAATCCGATGTATCGCCGGAATAATCGGACGTATAAGAGCTGTCTGTATGAAGAACATTATCACTGACCTCGGAATCTCTTACTCTCTGCGTTTCCTGAAAACTGCGGCTGTCCGCGAGTTCCGGCTGTGATGATTCGTGATCCTTTTCGGTTTCCTTTGAGACTGCCTCCTCGAGAAACGGGTTCTCAATGATTTCATTCTGAATCCGCTCCAGCAGTTCCTGATTCGATAACGGCAGCAGTTCAATAGACTGACGCAGATCCTGGGTCATCACCAGTTTCTGCAGCTGTTTATGTGTGATCTGTGCTGAAAGAGCCATCCTGATTCCTCACAGAGAAAAGTCATCCCCGAGGTAAATTTCCCGTATTCTTGCATCACTGACCAGCTCCTGGGCTGTGCCGGATTTCAGAATCTCCCCTGAATACATGATATAGGATCTGTCGGTGATTTTTAAAGTTTCTCTGACATTATGGTCTGTAATCAGTATACCAAGACCTCTTGTCCGCAGCTGGGCAATCAGAGACTGAATGTCTTTCACAGCAATCGGATCGACACCCGCAAAAGGTTCGTCAAGCAGAATGAAGTCAGGATCAGTGGCAAGAGCCCGGGCGATTTCACAGCGGCGTCTTTCTCCGCCCGATAAGGTAAATCCTTTCTGATTAATAACTTTTGTAAGGTGCAGTTCCTCAAGCAGACTGTCCCTTTTATCGGTTATAAACCGCCGGTCCTTGTGATGCATTTCCAGAACCAGTTCAATGTTTTCGCGTACAGTAAGCTTTTTGAAAATGGATGCTTCCTGTGCAAGGTAACCGATTCCCTTCCGGGCCCGTTTATACATGGGCATATCAGTGATTTCATCGTTATTGATAAAGACCCTGCCGGAATCCGGTTTTACAATGCCGACTGCCATGTAAAAAGAGGTGGTTTTACCGGCCCCGTTCGGACCAAGAAGTCCCACGATTTCTTTCTGCCTTATTTCAAAGCTGACCCCATGCACGACTGTGCGCCTGTTGTAAGTCTTCATGAGATTTTCTGCACGGATAATACTCAGAGCCGGATCTGTTTTCAGAGTGGCTGCCTCGTAATCCGATCTGGATAATACGGCGTCATGACCTGGCCTGTCCTTTTTAACAGCTGCCCTTTTTTTTCCGGTCTCTTCCAAAACTTTTCTACCTCAATCCCTGGAGAACTGTCCACGCAGTCCGCTCTCCATTTTAATCTGACCTGTTTCGGGGTAAATCAGGATTTTTTCACTGTAAACGGTACTTTTACCGCTTTCCAGGCCCGGATTTCCTTCGAGAATGATGACTTTATCGGATTCTTTATAATAAGCCTGCTCCGCTGTGGCAGTGTATTCGGCATTACTCAGCCTCACCCCGCCCCGTGCCCTGGTAATGCGTTCCTTCATATCGGTTTCGATGACAGCTGCTTTAAGATTTCCGGTAATTTCTTTGGTTTCTTTATCAAGAAAATCTATTTGTCCGTTTTCTTCCATGCGCATAAAACTGTTTTCCCTGTCATAGATCATAACCTGGGAACGCATTCTGACATTCTGATCAAGATCCGTTACATCCACGGATTCCCGCCCGGTAAAATAGCGCAGAGATTCTCCTTCTGTTTTAAGCGAAGGTGCTTTCAGGGTGAATCCCTTCCGGGTGATAACCACAGATCCCAGCATCTCCAGTTTCGGTTCCGGATTATAATCGGTTTTCATAGTATAGCGGATATTCTCTGCTGATACCGCAGCAGTTACTTTTTCTTTTTTCTTTTCCGGGAGCGCTTCGTCTTCTTCAGAGTCGGCCGGATTACCAACAGGCAGAATATCGGTATCATCACTTCGCAGCAGCACAACCGGATGATCGGCTATGTCCAGAGTGCGCGCCTCCATACTGTAAAGGATTCGCTTTCCCGACAGGTAATGATCCGGACCAATAAAGACTGAGTTCTTTTCAATTTCAAGCAGTTTTGTATCGTTATGAAAAATCCCTTTGTCTCCGATCAGAGTGCTTTTTTCGTGGATGATCCGCAGATCTCCTTCGAGATAGGAGGTTTTCTGTGCCAGATCCTGAATCATCTTTACAGAGGTTATGAGCGCTGTTCGGCCGTCATCCATTCTGGCCGTAATACTGGGGAGACCGGAAAGAACCACTTTTTGCTCCTGCCGGCTGTAGTCCGCCCTCGCAGCCCGTATGATCGTTCCTGATTCTTTATCTTCTACGGTAATTCCGCCGGTCAGCAGGCCGATACTTCCTCCGTCAATACGTATGGAGGGTGCCCGCAGTACTGTTTTATTATGAACTACAGTTGCATTTCCCCGCAGAGTGATCCGGGTAATATCGGCACCTTCAATGTTAACAATCTCCCGGATAAGTTCTGCTCCGAAAAAGTCAGTCCTTACCGGCCTTCCCTTATCGTCAGGTGCATTGCTGGAATTCAGGTTCTGTGAGACAGCCTGTTCAGGCACGCGCTCCCGTTTTTCCTGTTTTCTTTTTCGGTCAGACCCGTCTGTGTTTCCGGGCAGGGTGTTTTCTTCTGGATCATAATCACGCAGCAGAAGAGTCTGATCTCCGTCTGTAAAATACTGATCCTCAGGAAACGGGATATCTTTTACTGCAGGACTGATACAGGAGACACCTGCAGCAAGGAGGAACACAGCCCCGGTGTATTTTATTTTAGTTAAATATACTGTCAAAAGATGAACCTCCCGGGCTGCTGCTGTCTGAGGCTTCCGGCCTTGTTACTGCACTTCCTGCGGGATTCCTGCATATCTGTTTATTATTTTCTTTTTCAATGTACATCCCGCCCCTGCAGATGGTTTTCATTCCTTCTTCGGTGAGTTCCACTTCTGCGTCCGTATCGATCGTATCGGTTTCCATTGTATAAGTAAGATGATCAGTGCGAAGCTCCCTGCCTTCAGCATCCTGGAAGAGGACATCTCCCTCAACAAAAATTCTTCCTTCTTCGTGATTCACCTCACCCCTGAAAGCGGAAATACTCCCGGATGAGGCTCCTTCACTGCTGTAGAGATCCATCGTAAACTCATACACAATGATTCGTCCGGTAGAATCCCTGGCGGTAAAGAGATAAGCTTCTTTGGCATCCAGATACCATTGGGGAGTGCCGTCTGTTTTTACAGAATGCCTTTTGAAATTCAGTATCCTCAGATTTGCTCCTGATTCACGGGTATCCTCGTGGACCAGAGGATATCCTTCCTCACAGGCAGTGCTGCTGAGTATCAGCAGAACCGGTATGATTATCCGGAGCAGTGTTTTCAGATCAGCCTCCTGTTTTCACGAGTCTGTCAATTCTGTAAAGCATCCGAAGCAGTTCCGGGGCCTGATCCAGATAATACTGATTGGAGGAGTCTGACCATGCTTCGGGCGGATTCGGATGAACTTCCATAAAAAGACCTTCAATTCCTACCGCAGCTGCGGCCTTCATCAGAACAGGGGCCATTGTCCTGTCTCCCCCGCTCTGTACTCCCCCTCCTGGCATTTGTGTGGAATGGGTACCATCAAAAACCACAGGAATATCGACCCTATGCATGATTTCCGGAGAACGCGGATCAAAAACCAGGTTATTGTATCCGAAACTGACACCCCGTTCTGTGACCAGATACTTTTCATTTCCTCTGGATCTGATTTTTTCTGCGATTTTATCTGCATCTCCAGGGGCCATGAACTGCCCTTTTTTTACATTCACCCAACGGCCGGTATCAGCAGCGGCGTAGATGAGATCAGTCTGCCTGGATAAAAATGCAGGGATCTGAAGAATATCCACAACCTCTGCCGCAGGTGCTACCTGGGAAAGATCGTGAATGTCCGTCAGAACAGGAACGCCGAATTCTTTTTTTACTGCTTCGAGGTCCCTGAGGCCTTCTTCGAGACCAGGTCCGCGCTTACTGGAGGCGGAGGAACGGTTTGCCTTGTCGAAACTTGCTTTAAATATGTACTGAATACCAAGCTCTGCGGAAACCCTCATCATGCTTTCACAAACCTGTTTAAGCATATCTCTTGATTCAATAACACAGGGGCCTGCAATCAGAAAAAAAGGATTGGTTCCTCCGATTTTTGTACTGAAAAATTCCCGTTCTTTTATGAGCATAATTTCCTCACTTTACCGATTTCGCCGCTGCACGGATGAATCCTGCAAATAACGGATGTGCCGCAATGGGACGTGACTGAAACTCCGGATGGAACTGACAGCCCACAAACCAGGGGTGATTTTTCAGTTCAATGATTTCTGCCAGACGACCGTCCGGACTGAGTCCTGAAAAAATCATTCCGGCTTTTTCAAACTGTTCCTTATAACGTAAAGTAAACTCAAAACGATGCCGATGTCGTTCCTTTATTTTTGTTTTTCCGTATTCTGAATGTGCAATGGTACCTTCTTTTATGTGAGCCGGATAAGCGCCAAGTCTCATGGTGCCTCCCATCTGCTGCAGGCCCATCTGTTCTTCGAGAAGACTCACCACCGGATTTTTACAGGAGGGTTTGAATTCTGTGGAATGTGCATCTTCCAGACCCAGCTCATTTCGGGCAAATTCAATGACCGCTGTCTGGAGCCCCAGACAGATTCCGAAAAAAGGAATTTTTCGGGTTCGGGCGTAATTGATGGCTGCAATTTTACCTTCTACACCACGGGATCCGAATCCCCCGGGAATCAGAATCCCGTGAATTCCTTTAAAATAATCGGCAGGATCATTTTTTTCAAGATCTTCGGAGTCCACCTGAATAATATCTACTTCCACTTCATTAGCTATGCCTCCGTGCTTGAGGCCTTCATAAACCGATTTATAAGCATCATTCAGAGTTATGTATTTACCGCAGACCGCTACTTTTACAGTTTTTTTCGGATTTTTAATTGTATGTACAAGATCGTTCCATTTTTTGAAATTCAGTTTTGTTCCTTCAATTCCGAAATGCTGCAGTACCACTTTATCAAGCCCTTCATCCCGGTACATAGCAGGCAGTTCATAAATCGATGTGCTGATGTCCGCAGCGGAAATAATAGCTTCTTCATGAACCGAACAGAACATGGCCAGTTTTTCCTTCAGTTCTTTAGAAAGGGGCTGGTTCACACGGGTGATCAGAATATCGGGCTGAATGCCGTAGGTCATCAGTTCTTTCACACTGTGCTGGGTTGGTTTTGTTTTTGCTTCGCCTGCTGCGGTAATGGTGGGAACCAGGGTAAGATGGATAAACATTGTTTCTTTCCGACCCCTTTCCCTTCTGAGCTGACGGATAGCCTCAAGAAAAGGTATGGATTCTATATCGCCTACAGTTCCGCCGATTTCAACAAGCTGAAAATCAACCTCTTCGTCTTTGGTAAGCTCCAGAATCCGGGCCTTGATTTCGTTGGTGATGTGCGGAACGACCTGGACTGTACGGCCGAGGTAATCCCCCCGTCGTTCCCTTTCAATGACAGCATGGTAAATCTGACCGGTCGTTACAGAATTTGCTCTTTTCAGAGTTACGCTTGAGGTGAAGCGTTCGTAGTAACCCAGGTCAAGATCCGTTTCAGCTCCGTCATCCGTAACATATACTTCGCCGTGCTGGAATGGGCTCATAGTCCCTGCATCAATGTTAATATAAGGATCCATTTTCTGGAGTGCTACCTTAAAACCCCGGGATTCAAGAAGTGTACCCAGGGAGGCCACAGTCACACCCTTTCCAAGGGATGAACTCACTCCGCCGGTTACGAAGATATATTTAGTGCTCATATGGTCCAGAATCCCCGAGGGCCTGCAAGGTAGAAGTTTTTTTTAAACAGTAAATGCCGTACCGGAAAAAAAATCCGGCTCTCTTTGGGCAGAGAAAGCACCATTGGCACTTCCGGGCTTCCGGATCAGTTCTGCTGTTTCATACGGGTGATGATTGAGGTTGTGGAATACCCATCCTCAAAATCGATAATTTCTATACGGGCTCCGATCTGATCCAGAATTTTCTTTTCGGGGAGGTCTTCAGGCCTGTAATCGCCCCCCTTTGTGTGTATATCAGGCCGCAGAATACTGATGGTTTTTTCAGGAGTCTGTTCCGGGAAAAAAGTAACATAATCGACAAAACGCAGAGAAACCAGCTGAAGAGCCCGATCCGTCTCCTGATTGACCGGCCTAAAAGGTCCTTTGAGCTGCCGGACGGATGAGTCAGAATTAACAGCCACAATAAGAAGGTCTCCAAGCTCCCTTGCCCTCGCCAGATACTTCAGGTGCCCCCGGTGCAGTATATCAAAACAACCGTTCGTAAACACCCGGATTTTACCCGCTTCCGCAGTTCTGAGGTGTTCTGCCAGTTTTTCTCTGTCCGGAAATATTCTGGACTCAATCTCTTTAAAAATGGAACCATTCATAAAAAACTATAATTAATGAATCTCTGCTGTACCGGGTCAGCGCCGGTATACAGCAAGCACATCACCCTGCTCCGGTGTTCCTTTTGTAATTCTTACCCGGAAAAATGTATCCTGGACTTCAGAAACAACACCACCCCCGACCTGCTGATTACCACGAAAAATCACGGCTGCTGCATTCACAGGAATAAATCTGCGCGATGTAAGCTGAATAGTAATAGTCCCTCCGGCAATCTGGGATGCAACCAGACTTCCCCGGTAGACTTCCCGGCGGCGGTCCATTTCTTTCTTGATTAATAACCGGATGGCTGGGTTATCGGATACATCGATCGCCTGTTGTCCGTAGGAGTTTACTGCAAATACGTCAGCTTTAGGTGGCATCAGAATTTTCACCATCTCGGTGTGGCCCCTGGCAGCTGCCGGAAAAAGAGGAATTTCTCCTTTGAGGTCTGCCGCATTGGGATCTGCACCGGCTTTCAGAAGAACATCCACAGAATCCCGGTTTCCGCTGATCACCGCTCTGTGAAGGGCGGAATATCCGGAAGCGCTCTTTGCATTTACATTGGCTTTTTTTTCTATTAGTAATTTTATAATATCGGTATATCCGCCGGAAGCAGCCGCCATGAGCGGAGTCCGCTTCATTCCGTCCGGTCTGTCCGGATCAGCCCCCCCCTCCAGAAGGATTTTCACGGTTTCTGTGTGACCGTTGGCCGCTGCTCTGTAAAGGACCGGCTCTGCATGATCATTAAGAACATCAGGATCTGCATGCCCCTTTGCAATGAGCTTCTCCAAAGTGTGAGAATCCCTCTGTTCAGAGGCTTCTTTCAGACTGGTACACCCGGTCACCAGAATTACAGAGAAAAATATTATTCCGTATTTCATAATTTTACATAGAATCATGACCCCGAAACTCTGTCAACAGGGTTTCAGTGGAGAGGATGAAGCCTGCCGTTCATAATACGGTAGCGGATCGGCACTCGGGAAGCCAGCTCCTGATCATGGGTCACAATCAGTAAGGTAAATCCAAGAGAAGCCTGCAGCTCCCACAGAAGATCAGCAAGTTTCATGGAGTTATTCCGGTCCAGGTTTCCTGTTGGTTCATCGGCCAGAATCAGGGATTTGCCGCCTACCAGTGCCCGGGCCACTCCTGCTCTGGCCATTTCCCCGCCCGAAATCTGGGACGGATAGTGTAAAAGCCGGTGAGAAAGTCCCACTTTGTTAAGAATATCTGATGCCTGATTCTTTGCCTCGCTGATGGGTCTCCGCTGGATCAGCAGAGGCATCATCACATTTTCGAGAACCGTGAAATCAGGAAGAAGATAATGGTGCTGGAAAATAAACCCAAGGGTTCCTGCCCTGAAACGCTCTTTGCCTGACTCATTCAGTCTGCTGATATCCTGGCCGCTGATAACCAGACTGCCGGAAGTGTAAGAATCAATCGTTCCGATGATATTCAGAAGGGTGGATTTTCCGACTCCGGATGCACCTTCTACCGAAAGAATACTTTTTTCGGGGACAGTGAGGCTCAGACTGTCAAGAACCCGGACAGTCTCCCCCTCTCCCCGGTATTCTTTTACAAGATCATGAATTTCGATAATATTGGCAGTTACAGACATTTTAATAATCCTGTTTTCAGTCATTCCTTATAGTTCGCACCGGATCAAGCTTTGCAGCTTTTCTTGACGGAAAATAACCGGCAAGTCCGCTTAATATCATAGTAGTTAACGCAACACCGAAAATTATATTCATATCGGCATAAACAGGAAGATGGTCAAAATAATAAATATTTTTAGGTATAAACTGAACCGGAACACAGTTGCCTGCCACAGCATCGCAGGCTCCGTTTACAGTTTCCTCGGCAAGAGTGATTATGTTTTCCAGACGGTTTGCAGTAAAAATCCCAAGAGAACCGCCGATTGCTGTAGACAGCAGGCCAATCAGCATAGAGTGAGCTGTAAAAATTACGATCACTGAATTCATAGGCAGCCCCATAGCTCGGAGCATTCCTATACTTCGGTTTTTAGACTGGACAAGAAGATGCACCGTAACCCATATACCGGCAATCCCTGCCACAATCAGCAGGCCCATGATGATAACCATAAGCGTTTTTTCCAGCTGCAGAGCCGCCAGAAAGTTTCCCCTTTCATCCTTGATTGTATAAACATTATACATAAAAGAATTTCCAGGAAGGCTCTCCCGGACCCCGGATTTGACTGCATCCATGTTGGAGAGGTCTTTCATCTGGACAATGACTTCGGTAACAGCATCCCCCGAAAACAGAACGCGCTGCGCAGTATTCAGAGACATAAAAATAAGATTAAGATCAAATTCGTAGTAGCCTGTCCGGAAAAATCCTGCGATAACAAATTCGTCCTGAAGCACCCGCATATTTCTGCCCAGACTACCCCCCTGAGGCATAAGAAGCCGGATGCGGTCCCCCACCTGCCAGCCGTAATACCGCGCCATTTCGCGCCCGACAATCACATAATTGCCGTAATCAAAATCCTGCAGCATATCCTTATTATAGTGAACGATCCGGGGAAAATCCCGGAGCTGTCCGGTAGGTATGTCTTCTTCGTAAACAGGAATGGCACGTATACCCTTTCCTTCAAAACGGTTGTTCTGTTCCAGAAGGGCATTGATGGAGATACTGCCGAATGCTGATTTGACCTGTTCTCCAACGGAGGGAGACTGGATCACTGCAGCCACCACTTCCTCGTATTCTTTGATCATTTTGCCGGATCCCTGCCTTGTAATGGTCACATGGTAACCAGAGTTCCAAAGAGACCGGTGCACTTCTGCCTGGAAGCCGGTAAAAACCGACAGCACCACAACCATTATAAAAACCATCAGAGACATAAAAAGAAACGAAAGCCGGGTGCCCAGGCTGAATATAACAGTGCGACCCTGACCGCGCAGATACCGAAGGGCAATGAAAAATTCCAGAAAAAATGAATACAGCATAAGTTCAGAACCAGAATCATATTGACTCCGATCAGGGTCAACCATATGATTTTTTTGCCCTCATAGGAACCTCACAGAATCTGCATGACTGAATCACTCCGATTCAATACATTAATTCCTGCAGACGGAAGACTCCCGGATCAGGTGCTAAATGACAAATCCTCTAAGATGGAAACAAAGGTTTCAGAATTACAGAAAAAGCTATGAAGTACGGATTGAGTGAAGAGCAGATCAGAGAAATCACTGATTTTATTGCGCGTTATCCGGAAGTAAAAAAAGCCGTTCTGTTCGGTTCAAGGGCCATGGGTTCCCATAAAGCAGCATCCGAATAGGAATACGGAGCTTCGGAAGCATATCGATACCATTGGAATTGTTCTTTACGAAAGAAACTGAGAACGCTGACTGGTATCAAACATCAACCAAATGTTCCTCCCCCCTTCTCCTCTTCATGGTCCAGCAACGGTTTCTCACCTGTCTGCCGACAGGCAGGCGGAGCACACGAAGATGCGCGGAGGGTTGCTTTAGGTAAGGGAATTTCTCCGTGAACCCTGTGTCCGCTGTGAGAGGCGGATGGTTCTTTGCAGCGGAATCGACCTTCTCGTGGATCTTTGCTGACGCAAGGATACCAACATAAAAGCAGGCGCCAGAGATCATGCTGTGAACATCGAGCATACATTCTGATGGGGGTGATCCCGGCCCATTCAGGCCAAAATTTGCCACCTGCAATGGCTTTCCTGATTTCTTTACGATCAGTATTCTTTTTATATTTCGATTTCAAGGCCGGAACTGATAAAGATCCAGGTTCTTAATGTTCCTGAAGTGCTTCATATTTGCTGTACAGAGCCGCTCCCTGTTTTCCGAAGCTGTCGCAGCTACAATTGCATCGCCAGCCCTTAATCCCGAAGAGAGACCAAATTCTTCGATATAGACCATAGCCCTGTGTCCGGTATTCTCTGTAATAAGGAAGAATACTGAAACCGAAATCGGTGATGAACTTCTGAATTACACGATGCTGCTCCTTATTTCTGGCTGACTGCAGCAGTTCCAGAATCGTTTGCACAGAGATCTTGCGTTCTTCTGTCTGATCAATGAGCCTTGCCGCTTTCGTGTTTCCTTTCTGAACGAAAATAAGCACATCGGTGTCAAACATCATACCGGCTTCTCCGAAGCACATTCATTTCTTCCTCAACCGAAACCGGCCACTCCCGGTCCATCCCAAAGAAGGGATGTTCTTCAACCTTTCGCTTCTCCCTTTCTTTTACAGGATGGATCACACCCCGCATTTTGCCACGCTCTGTAACAGTGACTTCTTCCCCGTTTCCCAGGGCGTTCAGTATATCCCTGGTTTTATACCGTAAATCAAGTATAGAAGCTTTCATTCTGCTCTTTTACCACAGCATCAAAATATGTCTATTACAATATAGACATATTTCAGGCATAAAATTCGTAACCACAAACCCCTTCTCCTCTTTATGGTCCGTTTTTTCACCATGAAGCACATGAAGATCAGAAGATTGGGCTTCCGGTAAATCTGCTCGTCACCTCAAAGAAATCGGCGAAGACGATTTTTTCCAAGGATAGCCGCGCTATGGGACATAATTCCGGAAAATGTCGCATTAAGTGAGGGGGTCCTTATATGCTTGACAGATGACGGCCTATATGATATAGGTGACCATGCTCGCCAGCGCGGATCTTCCCACTGACCCGCCCCTCCTCCCTAAACACAGGGCGGGGGCTTTTTTCTAAAAAAGCTGGATGGGACATAATTCCGGAAAATATCGCATTAGAATAGCAGGATATATCGATATCCTGATATAATAGAATCTTCACTGACCGAAATCTCTTCGTCTCCTCTGCGCCTGAGTTTCAGTTGACAATCTAAATCATTGTAATCTAATGGAATCCAACGAAGATATTGAGAGACTGTCTAAAGAAGTCTGACTGTTCCGTAACCTGATACAATCCGCTATCCGAATGCACCGCAGGTTCCCGGGCCGATGGAGGGACTTAGATTTTTTACTCCGAACAGAATCAGAGGCTGAATGCGATGAATATCTCCGGGGATTCGCATTATATTACATAATATCCGTCTGCAATATTCACAATTCAACATTGCGCGAAGCGTAACCCCTTCTCTCCTTCTTTTCTTCAGGGTTCATTTTTCACCATGAAGAGCATGAAGATCAGAAGAGGAGGCTCCCGGTAAATCCGTCGGACCTTTGCAGGCTGTGCTCCTATTCCTGATTCTCGTCTGCAAATAATTCTGGATAAATTAAAGGCAGAATTTTATACTGGCCCTATGCAGTTTTACCGCTGGTTTTCCTTAATTTTTACATCTTTCGTTTTTCTGTATCTGGTGTCCTTCCTTGTCATCAGACCGGTTACCTGGTATGCAGAACCACCGGCCTATACTCCGGAAGATTTCTATGAAACAGAGGAAGAACCTGCTGAAGAATCATACACTGTGCAGCCTCAGGAATTGCAGGATTTTACTTACTGGAAACCTGGTCTTATCAGGGAAATTCAGGAGATCCGCGACACCATTACCATTACTGATGATCCTCTTCTTGAGTCAGATGCACGCCCGGAGATTCTTTTTCAGAACCTTGAGCGGGCCTATATTATCCGGCTCGCTCTCTTAACTATAGTGTCGATCTGGTCAGTCCTTCTCCTGCTCAATGCCTACACTGCATGGAAAAGACACTGGTTTTCTTATCCTATGACGGTCTTCATTCACTTACCTCTGATGCTGGGATTTCTGACTCTTCTGCTGTCTGTCAGAAGGACTGAAATACTTGACTATGGTTACAACACGCTGCTTACTGTAAAAGTCCTTACAGAAGGATTTTTTGTATCAGGTTCGGCTGCCATTATACTGCGGTCCTTTCTGCCCAGATCCGGGGCTGAAAGAGCAATCATGACTCCGTTTATGCAGCACCTCATTACTGACCGGGCCTCCGTAACGGGTCTCTCAAGATCCTTTCTGAGTATCAGCTGGCACATTATTCTGATCGGATTGATATCTCTTGCGGCTGCTAATGCTCTGCTTCTGCCGGTTTACATAATGCAGCAGAGCTTTCCGGCTGCCTATTCGGCACTGCTGTCACTCGCTCTGGCAATGCTTGCTTTTTTTTACATTACAGCTTATGCCCGTGTTTCCTCTGATTCTCTGCCGGATGGAAAACGGGAATTTTTCGCAGGGGCTGCTTTCCTCGGTTACCGTTTTCTGCGGAATTCCTTTGTTATTTTTGCTTCCGTAAGCATTGTAGGTTTTATTATAGGGATGATAATTATTTCAGCTCTAATGAATATTGATGCACTGCAGACATTTCAGATACTGGAGGCACCGGAGCATCTCTGATATGCGCCAGATTCTTTTTACCTTACTGATTTTTGCAGTCTCAGGTCATGCTGCAGGAGAAGAGGTCCCGGCGGTAAAGGAAAAGCCGGATTCTCCGGAAGCCCTTTTCCGGCGGGCAGAGGATCATTTTTTTGAAAAAAGATACCGTATTTCCCTGGCTCTGTTCAATAAAGTTCTTGAAAAAGATCCCGAATACCCAGGGGCTTATTCTTACCGCGGAGATATTCATCTGATTCTTGGAAACCTGCCGGAAGCCCGGGAAAATTTTCTGATCGCGATTGAAGTCAGCAAAGAGCCTTCTTATGAATTTTTTCGTCTGGGTCAGACTTATCTGCTCCTGAAAAACGGGAAGGAAGCCCTTGCTTCTTTTGAGGAATCTCTTCGCAGAAAACCGGATCTTCACCTGAACCGTTTTTACATCGGGCTTGTTTATTTTCAGCTTTACTCTGACCGAAAAGAAACTGTCCGCTGGTGGAAGGAATATCTGAAGCTGGCTTCGGATGACCCTCAGTCTGCCAGAATCCGTCTGGCAACAGAGCATCTGACTGATCCCTCATTTAAGCTTCCGTCAGAACTGGAAAACCCCATCCGCTCTGATGCTGAATAACTATGAACTGCTCAATTAAAGATATTTACAATCTTTATCTGCAGGAATATGCAGAAACTTCTCCTGACCCGATGACTCCGCAGATTCTTACCAGGAATACCTTCCGTTTATCCGCGCTCTGGGAGTATATAATAAATAACTGTGATTCCTCTGCTGACCTGCCATACTGGGCTGTTGTCTGGCCAGGGGGAAGAGCGATGGCCCATTTCCTTTCAGAAATTCCGTTTCTGAAAGGAAAACGGATCCTTGACTTTGGAGCCGGTAACGCAGTCGCTGCTGTTGCTGCAGGCCTGTCCGGAGCGGCACCTCTGGCAATTGATGCAGACCCCGCTGCGGTATATGCAGGTAAACACATGGCTGAACTGAACGGTATCCGGCTTGATTATCAATGCAGCACTCTGGAGCCAGGTCCTGAAACAGAAGATTATTTAAACAAATCCTTTGACTATATTTTCTGTTCAGATGTGTTCTATGAAAAACAATTTACAGATCTTTGCCTAAGTCTTTTCAGCGGTATTTCTGTTCCGGTAATCTTTGCCGATCCTGGAAGAAACCATACTCCTTACAGCAGACTTGAAAAAATAGTTTCTTACCGTATTCCGGTTTACCCGGAGATTGAAAATGTACGGTTCCGGGACGGAACCATTTATCAGCTGCGCAACGGCGCAGAACGGATTCCGTTCCTCCTATGAAGCACAGGGTTCTGCTGATACAGCTTCCCGTACCTTCTCCGTCACGATATCTGCCTTCCGGATTCAGTCCTCTCGCTTCTGCCGTTCTGGGTGATTATCTGCACACAAGGGGAATTGATGTTTTTATAGCACCCCTGAATCTGTGCGAAACCGGATCAGATTCACAAATCACGGAATACATTCTGAATTCCGGTGCCACTGTGTGTGCTTTTTCTCTTTATCTGTGGAACTCTGAAAGATCCCGCTACATTGCATCCCAGGTCAGAAAGGCAGATCCGGGGATTCTGCTCTTTGCAGGAGGTCCCGAGGTAACGCATGATAATCTCTGGCTTACCGGAGATCCTGAAACTCCGTTTGATCTTTTTTTTCAGGGAGAGTCCGAGGAGCTTTTTGCAGAGGTACTTAGTAAACCTTTTCGCGCAGTGGATTTCCCTGCAAAACTGTCTGCACCAGGAGCCCCTCTGCAGGATTTAACCGTTTTGTCTCATGGATACGGTTATTCGCCCTGGCTTATTAAACCTGATCCGCAGAAGACTTTTTATCTTGAGACAGCCAGAGGTTGCGCATCCTCCTGTTCTTACTGTTTTTACCCCAGATTTGAAAACAGACTTCGCACTCTCAGCATCCAGGAAGTTATAAGAAGAATACAGGATCTGACAGTCCTCGGTGCAGCGGAGATTGCATTTCTGGATTCTACATTCAGCAGACGACCAGGTTTTTCAGAACTGCTTGATCATCTTGCAGATTTCCATAAATTGCACAAAATTAATTTTTTTGCTGAACTGCGAGGGGAAGATATTGATGCCTCAGAAGCAAAGCGGCTTAAAGCGGCCGGTTTCAGCCGGATAGAAATCGGAATTCAGTCTTTCAATACAAAGACTCTGATCCGAAATGGCAGGCCCTCCGATCCTAAGAAAGCACTCGAAGGGGCGGCTTTCCTGCACGAGGAAGGGATTGAGCTGCTCATTGACATTATGGCAGGGTTACCTGGCGATTCTCCGGAAGATGTGTTCCGGGCCATCGATGAGGCAGAGGCTCTCGGGCTGGAAGACTATTTTCAGATTTTCCCGGTATCGGTTCTGCCCGGCACAGCGCTCAGAAGGAATGCTGCGGAATGGGGAATCCGATACCAGAATCTGCCTCCGTATCACATTACAGAAACTCCTGAATTTGCAGGTATCGCCGATACGCTGCTTCAGTGCGAAGATCTCCTGGGACGCCCTCTTGAAGACTTCGCCCGTATCGGCTTTACCGAAGCAGCCGATATCACCGAGGAACAGCCGGGCTTTCACAAAAGCTGCATCATCAATGCCGGTCAGGGCATCGATTCCGGTTTAATCCTGAACAGAATCCGGACCGATCCCCATTCCGTCGTCGATCTTATTATCCGTGCAGATTCTCCGTTTCCCCTGAATTACGCCGATACTGTATCCGATATACTCTTATCCGATCCGGGATATTACCTTGCCAGATCCGTGATTTATGAAGGTATTAATCTTCAGAGACGGGCGTGTATTCTTGTTCCGTTAAATCTTTTCAGAAACCACCCCGACTGGTGCGAAGAAGCTGCCAACTGCCTCCCTTTGTACCTCGAAGCCTCTGCTGCTGAAATCATCCGGAGTTTAAAAACTGAAAAAGAAATTCCTGAAACTTTCAGGTTTCTGATTACCGATGAGCCCTCCTCTGACGAATTTTTTCTGCTTGCCGGGCTCTGGACTCCGGATTATATTTCTTTTAAATTAAAATCAGCAGAAGAATACTGGACCCTGCATCATGCAGGATTCACTGAAGTTAAATACAGTCTGCAGGAGTAAAAACATGTTTCAGATTTTCTCTGATTCATTCGGAAACGGGCAGCCGATCCCCCCGGTCTTTACCTGCGATGGCGAAAATAAATCACCTGCTCTCCGGTGGGAAAATCCGCCCGAAGGCACTGTGAGTTTTGTACTTTCTGTTTTTGACCCTGACGCCCCACGCGGAGGCTTTGTTCACTGGCTGCTGTATGATATTCCTTACAAACGGAACGAAATTCCGGAAAAACAGCCCGGGAAAGAAATGCTCCCTGGAATCGGAACCCAGGGGATGACCGGTTTTAAACGTGCAGGTTACGGCGGCCCCTGCCCACCCAAAGGGAAGCACCGGTATTTTTTTACTCTTTATGCTCTGGATACTCTGCTGAATCTCCCCTCTAAGAAAACCCTTCCGGAAATTCTTTCGGCCATGGAAGGTCACATTCTCGATAAGGCCGCACTTATGGGTACTTACGAAAAAAAAGCAGCTGATTCGTTATAACCTTTCTTCAGTGTCAGCTTTCTTTTTCCAGACCCTGCATTCTCAGATTCAGAGAAATCCCCACTACTGTCAGCGAGCTCATAGACATAAAGAGAGCACACCAGACCGGCAGCAGCAGGCCTGTGGCTGCAACCGGAATCATGATTCCGTTGTAAAGAAGCGAAATTGCTAAGTTCAGATAGATTGTCCGCAGAGTCTTCCTGCTGAGCTTTACGGCTCTGATCAGACCGCGAAGATCATTTTTCAGAAGTATGATCCCGGCATGTTCCAGAGAAAGCGGCGCCCCCCTGGCCATGGCAACCGATACAGATGCTCTTGAAAGTGCGATGGCATCATTAAACCCATCGCCAACCATACATACTCTGTTTCCTTTTTCTTCTTCATTTTTAATAAATTCTTCTTTTTGATGGGGAAGAAGCCCTGCATGGACATGATCTTCCGGTATACCCATCTGCGAGGCAATCCGGAGAGCAGAGCCCCGGTTGTCCCCTGTAAGCATAAACACCTCAGCTCCCTGATTTTTTAATTCACGGATCATTGCGGCACTGGCAGAATCAGCTGAATCCCGAAGCACAAAGACTGCTGCAGTGACTCCTGAAACCTGGAGCACAGCAACAGTTCCATCCTGATTTGAATTAAGAAATTCTCCAATGGTTACAGTCTCGGTATCTCCGGCTGTATTCGATACTGTTCCGGGTATGTCTGTTTCAGAGTCACCGTTTCCAGCATACTGTAAATTACCGATTCTGATCAGGCTGCCTTTCAGAAATTCTGATACAGAATCATCCCGCAGACTTTCTGAAAGGGAATGGTTTTCGTTTAAATCCATTTCCATCCCCTGGCCTGGGATTTCTTTAATAATCACATCCTGAGTATAAGAATACGGGATTTTTGTAAGATGAAGCCCTGTCCGTGAATACTCCAGCAGACTTTTTCCAACCGGATGCGGGCTGCCGTGTTCAAGAAGAATAATGAGCTTCAGAAGTTCACTTTTTTTACTGAAATACTCTTCGCAGACCCAGACTGCTTCCACTTCCGGTCTTCCTCTGGTAAGGGTTCCTGTTTTATCAAAATAAAAATTTTTAATCTTTGCCAGATTTTCAAACACACCTCCATCGCGCACAAGTATACCGTTTGTAAGCCCAAGATAAAGACCTGAACTCATGGCTGTGGGAACCGCGAGGGCCAGAGCACAGGGACAGCTGATAATCAGTACAGCGATAGTTGCGACTATGGCAAATTCAAATGTCTGATGGCCGATAAAGAACCATCCTGCAAATGTGCCGGCCGCAATAAGAAGAACTGCAGCGGCACTGTATGGTGTGACATTCAGGGTGGTTCTTTCGATTGCGGATTTGGCCATTCCTGCCATATCCGCAAGCCGTCCCAGTACTGATAACGAGCTCTCCTGCGGCAGACTGTCCACCCGGCATACTGCAAACCCGGAGACAATGCGGGATCCGGCAAGAAGCCGGTCTCCTTTTTTCCGGATAACGGGGAGTGTTTCGCCGGTTAATACAGATTCATCCGCTTCGCAGAGTTCGGTTTCAAGAATCCCGTCCGCAGCGAGAACCGTCC
This sequence comes from uncultured Leptospiraceae bacterium, assembly GCA_964594095.1. GTDB lineage: Bacteria > Spirochaetota > Leptospiria > Leptospirales > Leptonemataceae > CAZQKZ01. The sequence goes on from CAZQKZ010000009.1 coordinate 55,964, forward strand.
CGGGATAGGCGGTTATATGGTCTCCTTTACGAAGATCTTTCAGAGGAATGACCTCCTCAAAAGGATGCATATCCGCTTCGGGAAGAAAATGCTCCGATGAAGAAGCCGGTTTAAGGGATTCCTGGTAAAGCTCTGCAGTCCTGGAAACCCAGTCCGGCTTCAGCCTGCTGCAGTGAGCGGGAAGAGGACGGATGAGCTCTTCCATTCGCATACGCTGGTTATATTTGGCAAGCCATTCAAAATAACGGCCTATCAGCAGAAAAAAGATAATGGTGGCAACGGAATCAAAATAAATTTCGCCTTTACCGGACAGAACCACATAAACAGAATAAAAATAAGCTGCAGACAGCCCGGCGCTTATCAGCAGATCCATTCCCGGCATAAATGTTTTAAAAAAGGATTTCCAGCCCCTGTGGAATACAGAACCCGTATAAATATAAGCCGGTGTAGCCAGGATAAACTCCATCCAGTGAAAAAAACGCCTGAACCGTTCATCCATCGTGTTGCTGAAATAGCCGAACCAGTCCCCCATGGCAATCATCATGATGTTTCCGGCAAGAAAACCGGCCACTGCCATTTTCCAGAGCAGGTCTTTCCCTTCATTCTTTATGGCATCGGACTTCTGACCAGGTCTGACAGGCCGTGCGTCATAACCAATGGACTGAATAATCTGTATAATTGACGATATTTTGATAATATCAGGATTGTATTCTATTTCTGCCCTTCCCGTGTCATAATTCACGCTGGCAGAATTAATCCCTTTGGTTTTATTCAGAAGTCTTTCATTCAGAAAGACACAGGAGGAACAGTGAATTCCCTGCAGAGAGAGATTGAGACGCAGGAGTCCTTCTTTTCCCGGAACCGGAGATGTATATTCTTCCGTGACTCCGGGCAGATCGTAAGCTTTGTTCATTCGGGAACGGCTCTCAGGGGCAGCAAAAAGCTCATCACTTTCGCCTGGAATGCTTAGCCCACTAAAAAAATTCGGTGCCGGAGCAGTCCGGTTTTTATAGTATGCTTCCTCCCCCGCCTCGTGAATAATAAGGCAGGCGCTTAAGCAGCCCTGACAGCAGAACTCCAGTTCCTGACCCTTAATTATAGAAGAAAAACTGTGATTCGGGTCAATTTCCTGACCGCAGTGATAACAAACCTTGGGGATTTCTGTATGTGACACAGGTTTCTATACTAAACCGGTAGACCTTTTTCATTGATATATATCAATATTTTATCATGTGATTTATCATTTGTAATTGTCATGAAATTGTACTCAATAGGGACCCATATGGAAAACACAGGCACTAAGTATAATGATACCGTGGTCAAGGGATTTGCTATCTCTGCTATGGTATGGGGTACAGCAGCGTTTCTGTTCGGTGTAATAGCAGCTTTCCAGCTGGTATTCCCTGCAGCAAACATGGGCTTAGAGTATATCACTTTCGGTAGACTCCGTCCGCTTCATACTAACGCAGCTATTTTCGGATACGCACTATCCATCGTCTTCGCGGGAGTTTATCACTCTCTTCAACGTTTGCTTCGCGTTCGTCTGTTCTCAGACATGCTGGCAATGGTTCACCTTGTTCTTTACAACATTATTATCGTGCTGGCAGCGGTAACTCTGCTTCTCGGTATTAGTCAGGGTAAAGAATATGCTGAGCTGGAATGGCCGATTGACATTCTTGTCGCCGTTATGTGGGTGATCTTTATGGTCAACTTCTTCGGTACAATCGCCGTTCGTCAGGAAAAGCAGATGTATGTGGCAATCTGGTTCTACATGGCTACCGTCATTGCAGTACCTATCCTGTACATTTTCAACAACCTGGCGTTACCAGTGAGCCTGGTGAAATCCTATTCAATATACTCCGGTACTTTCGATGCGGCAATTCAGTGGTGGTACGGACATAACGCTGTTGCGTTTGTTCTCACTACTCCGTTCTTAGGAATTATGTACTACTATTTTCCTAAGCACCTGAACCTGCCTATTTATTCGCATCGTCTGTCTGTAATCCACTTCTGGTCTCTGGTGTTTATTTACATCTGGGCTGGTCCTCACCACCTGCTGTATTCACCGCTTCCGGACTGGGCACAGTCACTTGGAACAGTGTTTTCTATTATGCTGATTCTTCCATCCTGGGGTGGTATGCTCAACGGTTTCTTAACCTTAACTCAGGCTAAGGAAAAAGTTACCAATGATGCTACTCTCAAGATGTTCCTCGTAGCCATCACTTTCTATGGTATGTCCACATTCGAAGGTCCAATGATGTCAATTAAGACAGTAAACTCTCTGTCTCACTTTACTGACTGGACAATCGGACACGTTCATGCCGGAACTCTTGGCTGGGTAGGTTTTATGGGTATGGCTATGCTTTACTACATGATTCCACGTCTCTGGAACACAAAGCTTCATTCAGAAGGAATGGCTAACGCTCATTTCTGGCTGGGAACCATCGGAATTCTGCTTTATGTAGCTTCTATGTGGGTATCCGGTATTACTGAAGGTGCTATGTGGAGAGCGATCAACCCTGAAACAGGTGCTCTGATGTATCCTGACTGGGTGGCTATCACTGAAGTACAGTGGCCATATCGTCTGGTTCGTGCCATCGGTGGAACTCTTTTCCTCACCGGGTTTGTAATTCAGATTGTTAACCTTGTGTTAACCATCAGCGGTTCCAGCAAAAAAGCTGCAGCCTGATCAATAGGGAGGAAAATTACAATGGGTCATTCACCTTTAACAAAATGGAGTGAAAAATACCTCGAATTAAACGGGATCCTTTTCACTTTATTAACAACTCTGGCAGTCTCTGTGGGCGGCGCGGTGGAACTTCTTCCTCCGTTGCTCATGAGCCCCCAGGCTACCGTAAAGCCGATCGAGGCAGTAAAGCCTTATTCTCCTCTGGAACTTGCAGGAAGAGCAGTTTACATACGTGAAGGCTGCTACAACTGCCATTCTCAGATGATCCGTCCGTTTAAATGGGAAACTGATCGTTTTGGCGGCGGAAACTATCCTGAGGCTCCTTACTCTAAAGGCGGGGAATATGTTTACGATCACCCATTCCAGTGGGGATCCAAGAGAACTGGTCCGGATCTTTCCAGAACCGCTACAATGAAGCCAAACGAAGACTGGCACAAGCGTCACCTGATCGATCCTCAGTCCACTTCCCCGGGATCAGTAATGCCTCCGTATCCGTTCCTCTTTACAGAAGGACGTAACGTAGACAAGGATATGCTGGTTGGATCTATGAAGGCTATGAACACTTTATGGAGACTGAATCAGGGAACAGAAGTCGGCCTGCCGTATTCTGACGCTGATTTTGAAAGTGTAGATTCTGCAATCGCCGGTAAAACTGAAGGAGATGCACTGGTTGCATATCTTCTGAAGTTAGGCCGCGATCTTAAAGCTAACTGATACCCCAGATGGTCTTAGAAGGCGACACTTTAATTTACTATAAAGTATTCAGAGTGGCTCTCATGGTGGGAGCCCTCTACTTCATTATCTGGTACCTCTACTTCACCAAACGCGGTAAGGAGTCAGAGGCAGCAGCTAAGAGAATGCTCGAGGAGGACGATTCATGAGCGAAGAAAAAACGTTTGATGGCATTATTTCTGCCGATAACCCAATGCCAGGCTGGTATGTAATCAGCTTTATCGGTACAGTGATTTTTGCTGTTGTTTATCTGTTAAACTATCATATAATCGACAGTACATGGTCACAGCATCGTCAGTACAATGAAGAAGCAGAAGCCCATGTGGCAAAATTCGGCACTGGCGAACTTGCTGCCACTGGTGGAAACACCCTTCGTGGTAATGCAGGTGCGATTGCTGCCGGAGAAGGTACTTTCAAAGGAACCTGTGCAGCCTGCCACGGAGCAGATGCAAAAGGTAATTCTGTGAACGAAAACCTTGTTGGTCCGGATCTGACTGATTCCGTATGGCTCCATGGAGTGGACGGAGTTATGAACGAAGACCTGATGTTTGATATCGTGTTTAATGGTCGACTGACAGAAGTTAAGCAGAATCCTCCTAAAGGACCGATGATCCCTCATAGTCATTTAGGATCTAAGTCTGTTTGGGAAGTGGTTGCTTACCTGGAAAACACATATAAAAACATTCAGCCTTCTAACTGATTTCCGTCAGTTTTAAACATGGAAGGAAGCCGTCGCAGTCAGCTGCGGCGGCTTTTTTATTATGTTCTTCCGGTCTTTATAAAAAAATCCCATTGACTAATTAATGCAGATTCAGAATCATAGGTCACCGTCTATTCCATTTTTTTAATCAGGATATTTTAAGATGATCATTGCAAGGCATATTACTGGCTTTTACAACACCCTTCGTTTTTATATACGCTATCTGCTTATAGCAGTTTATATGGGAATTCCCTGGATTCAGTATAACGGCAGGCAGGCGATTTTAATGGATATGGATAACCGGAAGTTCTATTTTCCCGGTTTTATTATCTGGCCTCAGGAATTCTATTTTTTAATGCTCCTCATCATTATCAGCGGCCTTGCTTTGTTTCTTTTCACTGCATGGCTGGGGCGTCTTTTCTGCGGTTGGGCCTGCCCTCAGACTGTGTACGTGGAAATGTTCGATGATATCGGTCGTCTTATCTTCCCGGCTCATTATGGAAAAAGGTCTGAAAAACTCTGGCATAAAATCATTATCCACACACTTTGGATTATTTTTTCCGGAGTTCTGGTTTTTCATTTTATTGGTTATTTTGTACCTATCAGAGGAATGATCAGCGAAATTCTGACTCTCGGCTCCGATATCTTTTTTCAGAACAGCTGGCCTTACTTTTTCATTGCGATTACAGCTCTTTTCTATGCTGATATTGCCTGGTTCTGGGAGCAGATGTGTGTTTATCTCTGTCCTTATTCACGATTTCAGTCTGTAATGATGGACCGGGATTCCCTTGTGGTTGCTTATGATTCCAGCCGCGGAGAGCCAAGAAAGCATACCCGTATGAATATCGTAGCGGCAGCTCCGCTCGAAGATGATTCCACCAAGGGAGACTGCACTTCCTGCAATATGTGCACACTGGTCTGCCCGGTGGGAATCGATATACGGGATGGTCTTCAGGTCTCCTGTATCAACTGCACTCACTGTATTGATGCATGCACCCGGGAAATGGAAAAATTCGGTAAAAAAAGCCTTGTGGAATACTCAACGATTACATGGTTCGAAGACCGCAAACCGATGAAGATTTTCCGTACGCGGACCATCATTTATTCTGTGCTGATGGTGTTTCTGCTCAGTATATTCGGATACCTGATGTATATCAGGGTACCTTCCTATTTCGGAATTATCCGGGATCCAAGACTGCAGCCTGTTCGTTATGAACAGTTTGTTCAGAATTACTACAACCTGAACATAGCGAATCTTTCAGAAAAGCAGGTTAGCTATCAGGTGAAGGTAGAAGTCACCGACGGCCATGGAATTCTGAAGAGCATTGAGCCTCTGACGGACAACGGAATTATTATTGTGGAACCCAGCCAGCTTCGCAGAGTCCGGTTTATTGCCCAGGGTTCTGTATCGGAAGCAGCGGACTCCCTTACATCATTCAGGGATCTCCGAATCAGATTTTCTGTAACCGATACAGAGAATCCGCGCAACACTGTATACAAATACAGTCAGTTTACGGTGCCGGCCGCAAAAAAGTAAATATTTTTATTAATTGGAGATAATTATGGATCAGGGAACAAAAAAAATTGTTAAATTATTAACATTGCCTCTGCTTATTTTTCTGACGCTTCCTGCTGCTTATGTATTTAAGATCTATTACGCTCTTAAAACGCACCAGCCGATTATGGATGAAAATTACGATTACATCAACCGTAATTACGATGCTTATGCAAAAGAACTTGATAAACATAACCGTCACGTTGAAACCTCCGTTCTGAGCAGCCCGGAAAGCACCCTGAAACCCGGGGATAACACAGTTACCGTTAAGGTTACTGATCTGGAAAACAGACCAGTAGCTGACTCCGAAGTCAGCCTTCGGTTCAGCCGTCCGGCAACTGTAAATCAGGATTCAAATGCGAAATGCGTGACTGATTCAGAAGGAATCTGTTCCATGAATATTGCTCTTGCGGGAGCGGGCCCCTGGGAAATCCGGCTTCATACTAAAGATGCAGCAGGCTCTTTTTTTAAAGCAGTCAGAACCGAAATCCCTTCCAACTGACACCCCGGTTTATGCACAGGTTTTCGCCGGTTAGCGTTTTTTTAACGCTCAATCAGCGAAGACCTGTCCGTACTTTTACCTAAATTAATTCAGATCTTTACTAAAAAAATTATCCCCTCCCCGTGAAATACACATGATTTTCGCTTAAATTTATTGACCCGGATTCAGGTTCTGAAAGCCTTGTATTTACCCTTTTCTAAAGGGACATAATCCGGGAGAAATCATTATGCGAATTAAAAGATATTTCACAGCACCAATTGCAGCATCCGAAAAAAAATACAGCACCGACTGGAAAGAGAATCCGGCATGGACTCTTTTCCAATGGACCAGCAGACCATCCCGCATTACCAATCCGGATGGAAAAATCATTTTCGAAGCCAAAGACGTGGAAGTCCCGGAAAAATGGAGTCAGGTTGCCCTGGATATAATCGCGCAGAAGTATTTTCGCAAGGCAGGGGTCCCGGCCCGTCTGAAAAAAGTTGCTGAAAAAGGTGTTCCTGAATGGCTGCAGCGATCCGTCCCCGATCAGAAAGAACTTGATAAACTTCCGGAAGAAAAAAGATATATTACAGAGACATCATCAAAGCAGGTTTTCCACAGGCTGGCAGGCACCTGGACCTACTGGGGTTATAAACATAATTATTTTGCCTCTGAGGAAGATGCCAGAATTTTTTACGAAGAAATGTGCTACATCCTCGCAGCCCAGGTCGGAGCGCCAAACTCCCCTCAGTGGTTCAATACCGGTATACACTGGGCTTACGGAATCGAGGGCAGCGGACAGGGCCATTACTACATGGATCCGGTTACCGGCGAGCTTACAGAATCAGCCTCCGCTTACGAACATCCGCAGCCGCATGCCTGCTTTATTCAGGCAGTACGCGATGACCTGGTAGGCGACGGAGGTATCATGGATCTCTGGGTACGCGAAGCCCGTCTGTTTAAATACGGTTCTGGTACCGGTACAAACTATTCAAACATCAGGGGTGACGGAGAACCCCTTTCCGGAGGCGGGAAAAGCTCCGGCCTCATGAGTTTCCTGAAAATAGGTGACCGCGCCGCAGGTGCCATTAAATCCGGCGGAACTACAAGAAGGGCAGCCAAAATGCTTTCCCTCGATATGGATCACCCTGATATTGAAGAGTTTATTTCCTGGAAGGTGAAAGAAGAACAAAAAGTAGTTTCTCTTATCATCGGCTCGAGAATCGCGAACACCAGACTGAATAATGTTTTAAAAGCCATCCACGGTGAAACTGACGAAACCGTTAAATTTGACAAGCATCGAAATACAGCTCTGAAGAAAGCACTGATTGAATGTAAGAAAGACGGTGTGCCCGAGAATTACATTGTAAGAGTAATGGATCTCGCAAGGCAGGGTTATAAGGAAATTCTTTTCGAAGAAATGACATCTGACTGGCAGTCCCAGGCTTATCAGACTGTGGCAGGCCAGAACTCCAATAATTCTGTCAGAATAAGCAAAGAATTCATGGAAGCAGTCAGTGAGGACCGCCCATGGAATCTTTACTGGAGGACTGAAAAAGAAAAAGCAGCCGCCGAAAAAAGGAATCCTAAAGCCTGTAAAACGATTTCTGCCAAAGAACTCTGGGATCAGATTTCCTATGCTGCGTGGGACAGTGCGGATCCTGGTCTGCAGTTTGACTCGATTATTAACGAATGGCACACATGTATCAATGATGGCCGGATCAATGCTTCCAATCCCTGCTCAGAATATATGTTCCTCGACAATACAGCCTGCAATCTGGCCTCTGTAAACCTTGTTAGTTTTCTTAATGAAGCAAGCGGTGAATTCGACGATCTGGGATTCCGGCATACTTCGAGGCTATGGACAATTGTGCTGGAAATTTCCGTGACCATGGCACAATTCCCATCGAAGGAAATCGCGGAATTGTCTTACCTTTACCGCACACTGGGGCTTGGGTATGCAAACCTTGGCTCCCTCCTGATGAGAATGGGTATCCCTTATGATTCAGGAAAAGGACGTGCCATTGCCGGAGCAATTACGGCAATTATGCATATGAATGCATATGCCACCAGTGCTGAAATGGCATCTGAGCTGGGCACATTTAAACGTTATGAATCCAATAAGGATCAGATGCTCCGCGTGATCCGCAACCACAGAAGGGCCGCTTACAATGCAGACCCTGCTGAATACGAAGGACTCTCCGTTACTCCGCACGGAATTCTGCCTTCTGAATGCCCGGATTACCTTCTGAAAGCCGCAAGAGAAGAATCCGACAGGGCACTTGCTCTGGGCGAAAAATACGGCTATCGCAATGCTCAGGTAACGGCTCTTGCTCCTACGGGTACTATCGGACTTGTGATGGACTGCGACACAACAGGTATTGAGCCGGATTTCTCCCTTGTGAAATACAAAAAACTGGCTGGTGGCGGATACTTTAAAATCATAAACCAGGCAGTTCCTTCTGCTCTGAAAGTCCTCGGGTACACACCCGGGCAGATAGATGATATTGAGAAATATGCAACGGGTCACGGAACCCTCAAAGGCGCTCCGTTTATTAACCACGAAACCCTTAAAGCGAAAGGATTCACAGATTCCATAATCGAAAAAGTGGAAAAGGCTCTGCCTACTTCATTTGATATAAATTTTGCTTTCAGCTCTTACACAATTGGCGAGGAGTTTCTGAAAATCGGCCTTGGTTTTGGGGATGAAATAAACAGCCACAGATTCAGTCTCCTGGAAGCCCTTGGATTCACTCAGGACCAGATCAGCGCCGCAAATGATTATGTGAGCGGAGTAATGACTATTGAAAATGCTCCTCATCTTAAAGAAGAACACTATGCCGTTTTTGACTGTGCAAACCGGTCCGGTAAGTACGGTAAACGTGTTCTTTCCGCAGAAGGTCATATTCTTATGATGGCAGCAGCACAGCCTTTTGTTTCGGGAGCAATATCCAAAACCATTAACATGCCAAATGAAGCCACCGTGGCCGATGTGCAGAAAGCGTATATGGTCTCTTATAACTGTATGCTGAAGGCTATTGCACTCTACCGCGACGGTTCCAAACTCAGTCAGCCTCTCAGTGCAGGCCTTGACGATCTTTCCGATGAAAATTCCGAATCTCTGGAAACTGAGCGGGATCCGGTTCTTCGCACAGCAGAAAAAATCATCAATCATTACATTTCCACAAGAAGAAGACTGCCAAACCGCCGGGCCGGATACACCCAGAAGGCATCCGTCGGAGGTCATAAGGTTTATCTCCGGACCGGAGAATATGAGGATGGTAAACTCGGAGAAATTTTCATCGATATGCACAAGGAAGGAGCTGCTTTCCGTTCCTTAATGAACTCCTTTGCAATCGCCGTTTCTCTTGGCCTGCAGTACGGAGTGCCGCTCGATGAGTATGTCGATGCCTTTACGTTTACCCGCTTTGAACCAAATGGCACAGTGAACGGAAACAACAGAATCAAGCTGGCCACATCCATCCTCGATTATGTTTTCCGGGAACTGGCGATTACATACCTCAACAGGCATGATCTTGGCCATGTTTCACTGGAGGCTGATGATCTGCGATCTGACTCAGTAGGAAACTCAGATACAAAACAGAAAAAACCGGAAACCACATCCCTTTCCGCAATGACTGATTACACAGACAGCCAGAAAGAAAGTCTGATCTACCGGAAAACTCCTGCGCCTGCTCCCTCTGCCTCTGTAAGCAGCGGTGCAGCCGGATCCAGGGCAGAGCTCGTGGCCATTGCAAAACAGAAAGGCTATGAGGGAGACCCTTGCCCCGACTGTGGTCAGCTGACTCTGGTCCGGAACGGATCCTGTCTGAAATGTGTAAGCTGCGGTGCCACAACCGGGTGCAGCTGATTTTTACTTGATGGAAACTGACCTTAAATTGGGATAGGCATGTGAGTACATACGAACCCGTTATAGGACTTGAAGTCCACTGCCAGCTGAATACAAACACCCGGATTTTTGCACCGGATCCTTACAATTACGGTGCCTCACCGAACTCCCTCTGCGGACCGGTGACCCTTGGGCTCCCTGGAGTTCTTCCGGTTCTGAATGAAAAAGTGCTTGAAATGGCAGTAACGGCGGGGCTTGCACTCGATTGTGAAATCGCTGAATACACAAGATTTGACCGGAAGCATTATTTTTATCCGGACCTCCCCAAGGGCTATCAGATTTCTCAGTATGATAAACCCTATGCTGTGAATGGCAAAGTCTCCTTTAAAAAGAAAGGGGATTCAGGGGAAACAGTTATTCGAATCCACCGCATTCACATGGAAGAGGATGCAGGTAAGCTGATGCACACTGCAGCAGAAGACCGGGGAGATTCGCGCTCCTTTGTGGATCTGAACCGTGCAGGAGTGCCGCTTCTTGAGATTGTATCTGAGCCGGATCTCCGAAGTTCGGATGATGCTTACTGGTATCTGGTAACTCTCCGGAGCATTCTTCGTGCAACCGGTATCACAGAAGCCAATATGGAAGAAGGGAGTCTCCGCTGCGATGCAAACGTATCCGTAAGGAAGGGTCCCAATGCACCTTTCGGTACCAGGGTTGAAATAAAAAATCTGAATTCGTTCAAGGCAGTGAAAGCTGCCATTGATTACGAAATCGAACGCCAGATCGATGAAATAGAGTCCGGCGGAAAAATTATTCAGTCAACTGTTCTCTGGGATGCGGACCGCAGAGTCACAAGACTCATGCGCACCAAGGAAGATGCTGAAGATTACAGGTATTTTCCTGATCCGGACATTTCCGCTTTTGAAATCAGCCGGGATTTTGTAAAATCCATTAAAGAATCAATGCCGGAACTGCCTGCAGCCAAGCGGAAAAGATACGAGTCTGATTTTGGGCTCCCTGAATACGATGCAGATGTACTTTCCCGGGAAAAGGAAATCTCCGTTTACTTTGAGACTGCGGCATCAGTAAGCAAAGATCCCAAAAAAGCCTCCAACTGGGTAAAGGATGAGGTTCTGGGTGTTATTAATAAAAAAGATATTCCTCTCGAGTCTTTCCCCTGTACGGCGGAAAGACTGGGCCGTATGATTGCCCTCCTCAATGAAGGAAAAATCACTTCAAAAATTGCTAAGCAGGTTTTTGAACACATTTATGAAGAGGATCTGGATCCCGAAGCCGTTATAGAAAAGTACGGCTACAAACCAATGGATGCATCCGGTATCCCCGATATTATAAAAAAAGTTTTCGATGAAAATCCGGATCCCCTTTCTAAAATTCTGTCCGGAAATGACCGCGTGAAGGGATTTCTTGTGGGTCAGGTAATGAAAGCCACAAAAGGTCAGGCTCCTCCGGACGAAGTAAATAAAATTCTTGACTCTATGATTGAAGAATTAAAAAAACAGAATGGATAATTTCTGAATCACATTCAGAAATTATGATTGATTAATATACCATATACTGTATAGTCATTCCATATAAAAAAAGGAGTGTGTTCTATGGAGTATTTGTTAGCCCCCTGGCCATGGTGGGTCGGAGGTCCGTTACTGGGCTTATCGGTTCCGCTCATGATGTATCTGGCAGGTAAACAACCTGGTTTGGCAATGGTTTTTAAAACAACCTGTTCCATTGTTTCCACAAAGCTGCCGTTTTTCAATTATGACTGGAAATCCGATCTCTGGAGATTCTATTTTGTGGGCGGAATTGCTATCGGTGGTTTTATTGGCGGTTACCTGCTGGGAAATCCTGACCCGGTGAATCTGAATCCTGCGACCATAGCTGATCTTCAGTCTCTTGGAGTGAAAGATTTTACTACAATCATACCGGAAGACCTTTTCAGCCTCAGTTTTGCCTTCTCTCCCAAGGGCTTTATACTTCTCCTGATCGGAGGATTTCTCATTGGTTTTGGTTCCCGTTACGCTGACGGATGCACATCCGGCCATGCCATTATGGGACTGGCCCATTTTCAGCTTCCGTCACTGATCGCTGTGATCGGATTTTTTGCAGGTGGTCTGTTTATGACTCATGTTCTGCTGGCACCGCTGCTGGGATGGTTTTTAAAATGAAAAGATTCGGAATTGTATTTTTTATAGGAATTTATTTCGGCCTTGTGCTTACCAAAGGTGAGGTTATCTCCTGGTTCCGGATTCAGGAAATGTTTCGGTTTCAGTCGTTCCATATGTATGGTTTTATTGGTTCGGCCGTTGCAACTGCAGCCATCAGTCTTCTTATTATAAAGAAGATGCAGCTCAGAAATATTTACGGGGAACTTATCAAACCAATTCCACTGACATATCAGCACGGAAATATCATTGGCGGAGTGATTTTTGGTTTAGGCTGGGCCCTTGTGGGATCATGCCCTGGCCCGATTTTTACTTTAATCGGACAAGGCTATCCGGCTTTACTGGTTCCGTTAGCAGGGGCGGTCCTTGGCACCTACACCTATGGTGCTCTGCACGATAAGCTTCCTCACTAAGGGGCACCCGTGCGCTATGTAAATTGTCCCTTTTGATTCTTAATTCCTGCCCGCTGCATACATTCAGCGGGCAGGACCGCTGGGTTACCGCCCGGTATCTGTAAGTATGATTACCGATCCTTTTCTGAGTGCTTCCCTTCCCTGTTCAGAGGACAGAATCCGGTCGACTTCTGCATCATCCAGAAATAAATCTGCTTTCAGTGTGCCGACAGCCCCTGCAGCAGTAAGATAATAAGGATTGTTCCCTGCTCTTCCGTCTTTCCTTGCTGCATTATAGTCCCGGTAATATACCACAGGTCCGCGGTGAATCAGAGCTCCGCGGGAAAGCATTTCATGAGAATAGATCAGCCTTCCTTTTTCGTTGTAGATGCGAGGAAGGAGAGAAGGCCGGAATTCTTTAATATGCGTCGCGTCAATGATGACTCCGGTAACAGGGTCTGAGATTCCTTCCGGTCCGGAAGAATCAGTTATTGGCACAGGAATTCTGTTCGAACGATGCAGTGCATATGCCAGAGACCTGTAAAGTCCCTTTTCGCCTCTGAAAGAAATTTCCATGGTTTCCGTAACGGAGCTTTCTCCGGTGATCCGGATCACCGTTTTAAACCAGGAAGGCAGATCACCCGCAGATTCACGGAATTCCGGACTTTCTTCGAGCAGATCCCGCAGCGTATAATCACCGTTCAGTGGTATTTCCATAATGGTCTGCATGAGCTGCAGTTTTGCCCGCTCTGAGGCTCTGACTCTTGCGTCTGATCGAGCTTCGGTGAGGCTCGCCGCAGTGTCAGGAGAACGGAACTCAGGGTTTGAAGGATTCTGTATGAGTCTGGGCAGCTTTGCTGCGGATGAGGACTGAATTTTACCTGTGGTCCAGTTAATCAGATCTCCCTCGCTTCGCTCTTCGGTCACCTGACCTTTCAGAGAACCGGCTGCAATACCGGCTATGGAAAAAGCTGCTGCTGAAAAAATTAATATCTTTATTTTAAAAACAGCAGATTTGGTCACAGTTTTTACTCCCATACCAGATTATCGGTCATTTCGCACAACCTGCATAATTTTCCTGTATTCCCTGCTGAAATCCTGACCGGTTTTAATCTGTTTTGCAGGAGGGAGACTTTTGAGTATTTCTTTTCCGTATGCTTTCGATTCCATCCTGGGATCAAGGATTGTCACTGCTCCTCTGTCACTTCCGGTACGGATAAGCCTTCCAAACCCCTGTTTAATCTGGATTACCGCACGCGGAAGCTGCACAGTGAAAAAAGGTACGGCCCCCTGTTTTTTTTCGAATTCAGTGAGGGCTTCCGTTACCGGATCATCGGGGGGTCTGAACGGAATCCTCACCAGAACAACCTGTCTCAGGTGATCTCCTGGAATATCAATTCCCTGCCAGAAAGAAGCAAGGCCAAGCAGGACCGGGTTTTCACGGTTCCTGAATTCATCGAGGGCCTTTTTTGCTCCTAAAGACACCTGGGAAATGATTCTGTCTCCGATTTCCGGCCTCAGGCGGATCAGTTCACTGTGAATTTCCCGAAGGCTTCGGATGGAAGTAAAAAGTACAAACATCCCCCCTCCCGATACGGAATCCAGCCAGGCAGTCACCTCTGCTGCTTTTGCATGAAACTGCTTTTCCTGCACCGAAGGATCCGGCATACCGGCCGGCAGATAGAGAAGGCAGTTCTTTCCGTAATCAAAGGGAGACTCCAGCTTCAGCAGTTTCATCCGTATTCCCCGCTCTGCTTCTGCCGTGAGTTCTTTAAGATAGTATTCAAAAGGTTCTTTGCCGGAAGCTGTCAGAGTTGCAGAAGTAAATACTGCTGCTTCCATACTGTCCAGGATCAGTTTTTTTATTTCAGCACCTGCCCGGATACGGCCGATTGTGAAGACCGGGTCAGGTCGTGCTTCCCTCTCATTCAGAATTACCCAGTGAACGGACTGCTCCTCCGGAGCCTTCTGAAGTCTTGTGATAATCCGGTATACTTCTTTCAGTTTATTGTAATAAAAAATATATTTTTGTTTTTCTTCATCCGCGGGTTCTGAATCCTGATCATTATTTTTTTCCTCTGCTGCTGCCAGTGGTTCGAGTATCTGGACGGCTTTTTTTATCCCGGCATTAAGGGTTTCCAGGTCTTTATTCTTCAGTCCTGTCCGCAGTCTCAGAGTTTTTCCTGGCAGCAGGGAATACTCATTTAAAAAGGACTTCTCAAAGGAAGCCAGGGCCGGTCTGATATCATTTTCTGTGAAATCTCTCAGTCGGTATTTACTCTTAGTAAAATCCAATGCCATCTGACGCAGCAGACCATTCAGTGATTTTAAGGATAATTCAGGCCGGCTGGACTGCTCATAGATTTCCGGAAATCTGTGGGCTTCATCCACTATCAGAAACGAGAAATCAGGCAGAAGCTGATTCCCGGAGGCAGTGTGGGCTGCCAGAAGACTGTGGTTCACCAGAAGCAGATCGGCCTTCTTCCAGTTCTCTCTTGCCAGATAATACGGACATTCATCAAATAGTCTGCATTTCCGTCCAGGGCAGTCATCCTTATCCCTGCAGATTTTTGTGCGGAATTCAGAAGACAGAAAGCCGCCGTAATAAAACAGGATTTTCTCCGGATCTTTATCGCACCAGTTCAGAAAGGCTTCCAGATGTTCAGCCATGAAGATGTCAACGGAACCGGCTTCTGTTTCTTTTTCAAGCCTGCGCGGACAAAGATAATTCGCAGACCCGAATGCGGTGCAGGCACTGATTTCTGTGCGAAGTATACGGGCAGCGGCCGGTACATCTGACTCCAGAATCTGAGACTGCAGGTTTCTGGTTTCAGTGGATACAACTACTTTTGTTTTATTTGTTTTTGCATGATGCAGTGCGGGTATCAGATAAGCGAGGGTTTTTCCTGTTCCTGTTCCGGCCTCTGCAATAAGAATCTCTGAATTCTGAAAAACATCACGCACAGCCTTAGCCATCTTTTCCTGCTGTGGTCTGTGCTCGAATCTGTGTTTTTCGAATGTAATGTCTCCTCTGCTGAAAAAAGACAGAGGATCATATGGATCAGTATCCGGCATGATTTATCAGGTGTCGGCTGCTGCTTTTCCGGAAAGTTTTTTCTGAATATCGGCCAGAAATTTTTCCGCTTTTTTAAAGTCCGGTGCAATGTTCAGAGCCTGGTTCAGATACTGTATGCTCCTCTCCGGACGATTCAGGTTGTAATAAACAACTGCCAGATTAAACAGAACATAATGGGCTTTGGAGTTGTCCCTGCATGTGAGGGATTTATGAAACCATTTCATGGATTCCTTTTCCAGTCCTGCCCGGAAAAGAAGATTACCGCATTCATTGTAAGCATCGCCGGAATCGGGATTGCATCTGACTGCGCGCCGAAAATATTTAAAACCTTCTTCAAGCCGGTTCAGATGAATTCCGTAAAACCAGCCGAGAGTGGAAAGGACAGTGCTGTTCTGTTCTATTTCGTAAGCCTTAAGAAAATAAAACTCCGCCCTGTCAGCATCGCCTTTCATAGTAAACTGTAATCCGGTCTGAATATAATGTTCCGCAGTAGTATTCACATCAGTTCCTCGTCTTTATCATCGACAGGGAACGCTTTTTCCTGGATTAAGTTTTTTTCAGGAAATGGATCGGACACTGTGACTGCGTGTTTTAGCAGCCAGATCGGGGTGTTTTAGTATCCAGTCGGTAACTGCCTCTGCACTCAGATCATATTTGTGGAGAATTTCTTCCCGTGTACCATGTTCTATAAAACGGTCGGGGAAAGCAAATGTCCGCAGGTGTCTGCCCCTGTATTCGGGACTGATGTTACTCAGTATCCAGGAAGCAGCCCCTGAATTTATATAGGAATCTTCTATTATAATGAATTTATCTGTTTTAGAAAGTAATTGTTCCAGGTAATCAGAGTCAAACGGTCTGATCCAGCGCATCCCCGCGACAAGGCAGCTTATTCCGGCTTCCCTTAGTGCTGCTTCCGCTTCCAGCGCAATATCCCACATCACTCCCACAGCTATTATGGCCAGATCACGTCCCGTTCCGTAGATTACCGGCCGTTTCGAGGAAATATCGGGAAGGTTGGCCGGATCGAGAGCTGATCGGTCGGTAGTTCCCTTTGGGAAACGAATGGCAATGGCTGACTGCAGATCCCGGCTTTCTGTATGCAGCAGGATTGCTCTGAGATCAGATCCTCCGGCAGGCGCATAGACCGAAATACCCGGTACAGCAAGTATCATACCCAGATCGAAAAGTCCCTGATGGGTCTCCCCGTCCGGGCCAACACAGCCTGCCCGATCAATAATGATCCGCACGGGTACATTTATCAGGGCGATATCCTGAATTACCTGACTCATGGCACGGGTAATAAATGTGGAATAAATACAGAAATATGTTTTCATACCGGCAGTAGCCATGGCACCGGCGAAAGACACTGCATGCTGTTCTGCGATACCGGTGTCATAAAGATTCTGCGGATATTTTTTTTCAATGATGCTGAGTCCGGAGCCTTCTATCATGGCTGGTGTAATGACCGCAGTATGCGGATCTCTTTCAATAATCTCAGCAAGTGTTTCACCTACAATTTCGCTGTAACCTACCCGGTTGAGCGACTTTTCCAGAAAACTCCCGTCAGTCCTGTTAAAAACGCTTACAGAATGAAATCGGGTTGGGTTGAGTTCGGCAGGCTTGTAACCTTTTCCTTTCTGTGTAAGCACATGCAGGAGAATGGGACCTTTCATCTGAATGGTTTTCTTAAGAACATCCACAAGGCCTTCCACCTCATTTCCATCTACCGGCCCGATATAGCGGAAGCCAAAATCTGTAAACAGACTTCCAGGAGTAAAAAAACCCTTCGTGCTGTTTTCAACCTTCCTGAGAAAAAAATGCAGTGCCGGGCCAATAAACGGCACCCAAAGGATGAGGTTATACATCAGGCGCTTCCAGTTGTTGTAAACCGGTGAGGTAATAATGCTGTTCAGATACTGATTCAGTGCCCCTACATTCCGTGAAATCGACATGTCATTATCGTTCAGAATCACCAGACAGTCTGATTTCACATGTCCTCCGTGGTTCAGCGCTTCAAAAGCCATTCCTGTTGCAATGGAAGCATCTCCGATGACGGCCACAGTATTATATGTTTTTCCCTGGGCATCCCTCGCGAGTGCTTCTCCAAGCATCTGAGAAATCGCTGTACCCGCATGCCCTGTGTTGTAGGTATCGTATGGGGATTCCTGGCGTTTGGGAAAGCCGCTGATTCCGCCTAACCGCCGAACCGTCTGCAGAGAATCCCTGCGCCCCGTGAGAATTTTATGGGGATAAGTCTGATGGCCGGTATCCCATACAATCCGGTCTTCCGGAGTATTCAGCACATAATGAAGTGCTACCGTAAGCTCCACTACTCCAAGGGAAGAGGAAAAATGCCCGCCGACAGAAGAAACAGTATCGATCAGGTGCTCCCTGACCTCCCTGCAGACCTGCGGCAGGTCGCTGGTTTTCAGTTTCCGCAGATCTCCGGGATCATTGATATCAGATAAAAAACTTCGGTTCCCTGTGGGCATTGTAAGATAAACTTCCTCCGGACCGGTGTTACCGGTCCGCTTCATTAATGAGTATGGACCTGTTTGACCTTCAGTTTGTCCATATCTGAAGAATCTTTCAGTCCCATCAACTCATAAATTCTTACCGGCTCCAGTTTACCTTTTACTCTTACAAGATCCAGTTCCCTTGCGTAGACTCTGTCTTTTACACGTTCGTAGGTAAATTCAGATATACAGATTCTCACCCCGTACTGCTTGGTAATACCTTCAAGCCGGGAACCGAGATTCACTGTATCTCCCATCAGAGTATAGTCCATTCGGCGACTGGAACCCATGTTTCCTACTACCGCCTGCCCGGTGTTTATACCGATTCCGATATCCAGAACCGGAATATCACCTTTTTCAGACCACTGCTTCCGCAGTTTCATAAGTGCTTCCACATTGGCCAGTGCCGATACACAGGCAAAATAAGCATGATCGTCATTATGCGCAGGAGCACCCCAGAACGCCATAATGGCGTCACCCATATACTTATCAATAGTTCCGCGGTAATCAATAATGATCTCCGTCATTTCAGAGAGATATTCATTAAGGAGCTGTACCAGCTGCTCCGGGCCGAGAGCTTCGGAAATTGTTGTAAATCCCCGCACATCGGAGAAGAATACTGATACTTCTTTTTTCGATCCGCCAAGCGATATGGCATCCGGATTTGCCAGGAGTTCCTCAACCACATCCTGTGACACAAATTTCGAGAAAGTGTTCCGGATGAACTTCACATTTTCTTCTTCCGTTAAAATCCGGAAACCGATAAAGGCCACAAAGATCAGAAACTGCTGCAGAATCAGAGAAGGAAAAACATGCAGTATGCTGAACTGATCAAAGATGATCATTGTGGCCACAGCAGCAATGGCTGTCACTATAGTGACCAGTATGAAATTCATCAGAGTGGATACTTTAGACTGATACAAACCGATCAGCAGAGCAAATGACAATAAAATTATAAGGTTTGTCAGAGGACCTGCATTGGTGATAAAATCCTGGTTCAGAATTGTATTGAGTGCATACGCATGATGCTCAATACCCGCCATATCTCCGTAGGGGGCAAGGTGTGTATCTTTTGCAGTACCTACACCTGTTGCATAATACATAGCAATCAGTACGATTTTATCTTTGTAATACTGCGCGGCCTGGGTCGGCTCCATTTTTGATGAGGCTAAAAGCTCGTTATATTTGAAACAGTAACGCCCCCCCCTGAAATTGATATCCATCAGACCTTTCTGATTGATAGGAATTATAACACTTCGGTCTGCATTTGGCTGCGCCATAATGTCGAGGGTTTCCATTTCAAAGGTTTCTTTATTGAGTCTGGTTATGGTTTTCTGAGGAATATTACTGATTTTTATATATCCGGCAAGCCAGTCGACTTCTACATCTTTCTGAAGATCGACTCCGTAATACTTTACTGCCAGTTCCAGGTCAATGGACGGATAATATTCATCATCGATATCAGGATTGTAATCAGGCTGAGAGGCCCGTGCGCGGTTCTGAATGCGGACTACCATAGGAATCCATCGATTGTAACCGTGTTCATCTTTCAGAACATTCGCATAACCCATACCGTCCAGAACCTTAGCTACAGACATAGCCGGAGGCAGCGGCATTCTGGCCCATACATAACCATGCGCTCCGTTTTTTACATTTTTAAGCGCAGAGGTTTCTTTCAGAACTTCCATTCGCTCCTTATAGTTCACAATGGATGCCAGGGATTCATCGGTGGTTTCCATCGGGTAGTCGGAGATGATAACATTTTTTGCATTCTGCATGGCTTCTGCAAGGATCGTGCTCTGTCCTCTCAGTTCCACATTCTCACTGAGCGGAGAGCAGTTAAAATAGATTCCGCAGTAATTCCCGCCGAAAACTCCCTTTTCGTCGAGAAAGCTGATGTCGAAAAGCATAATGTTGCCTTCGGCATTGCTTAATGCGTTGATCAGCCTTGCGTAAATTCCCCAGTCCAGAGGCCAGTTTCCGTGAACTTCCTCAATAGTTTTATTGGAAACACCAATAATTTCGATATCATCACGGACCCCGGGAGGATTCGGGGCAAATGCAGACACACTCTGACCGGAAATGTCAGCCGGGGGCATACAGTATTTAAGCCCGGATCCCTGGTGAATCTGACTCCCCGGGTTCCTCATTAAAGAAAACCTTACGTTCACAAGCAGGTCTTCCATAGTCTGAACCACTGGAATTTTCTGAACTGAAACGGCCATCAGAAGGGAAATGCTCACCGCAAGGAGCATACCTCCCATCATGGTTTTATCGAGACCAAGCCTCTCCGCTGCCCAGTAGGAAAGAAGCCCACCCATTACAGTCAGAAACATAACATTCCACAGAAGGAATGTCTGCAGATCCGGAGCGAGGGTTCCAATGGGAGGGATAATGGAATCGACCTGAAACAGGATGGAATCCGGCGGAACAGAGTAAACCCAGAAAAAGAATAGAAGACCAGCTGCCGTAAGACCCAGACCAATGTAATCCTGAATCAGAAGAGGGCCTTTTTTTACTGTACTTTTAATTTTCCCGCGGAAGAAATAAACAGCTGTAAAGAGGAAAAGGCCGGGCAGAAGATTAAAATAATAAGTATTGAATATTCCCATCATAGACAGGAAAAGGTTCTGATCGTTTGTGAATTCGGCCAGCATCAGTAGTGCAGGCGCAAGCAGGGCAAGAATGACCGGTACGATTATGGTAATCAGGCTGAGATATTTCTTCATACTGGAAGATGATATCTCACAGCAGCCTGATTCATACAACTTTTTTTTCAGTACTTTACATTTTTTTGTTATTACGGAGTGCTTCTTTGAATTCAGAAGCTGATTTCTTCAGAAGAGCAGCAGATTCTGCAGTTTCAGAGCCGTTTTCTGCTATGATTCTCTGATTAAAACTGCCTACTATTATACCGTCAGCCGCAGTTCCGATTGTACCTGCCTGTTCGGGTGTACTGATACCGAAACCGGCAAATACCGGCATTCCCGACTGGTGCCTGATTTCAAGAATCCGGTGGCTGATTTCCTGCGGAAGCTCTTTTCGTTCACCGGTGACACCCATACTGGTGACATAATAAATAAAACCCTGGGCTGCTTTTCCTATGGCTTCCTGCCGCTTTTCACTGGTATTCGGGGTAATCAGAAGGACAATATCAATCCCGTTTTCTTTTCCCAGTTCCCTGAGAATTCTTCCTTCCGGGGAGTCAAACGGCAGATCGGGTATCACAAGACCTTTGACTCCCGACTGGCTGCAGCGGTCGAGAAAGGCCTGCATAGAACTCACTGTATAGTGTTCCCTGCTGGCACGCCGCAGTACCGCATGAGCGCCTTCTTTTCCGAGCGGGTAGGCATTCAGTACGGGATTTGCATACGTCAGCAGTACAACCGGTATTTCGGGGTGAGATTTATAAATTTCCCCAACTGCCTGAAAGACTCCGTCAAGACTGAAATCCGGCCTTTTCATGGCACGGACCATGGCTTCCTCAATAACGGGGCCGTCCGCAGTAGGGTCCGAAAAAGGTATACCGATTTCCAGAATATCTGCTCCCCCCTCGATCAGTGCTTTTCCAAAGAGCACTGTTGCCGAAAGGTCCGGATCTCCTGCTGTAATGTAAGGCATATACAGCGGATGCCCGGCCGATTTTTCTATTATATAATCTTTCAGATCTTTTATCATACTGTAATCCCCAGAATCGATGCGGCTTCAGCCACGTCTTTATCTCCCCGGCCGGAGAGATTTATCAGAATTGATTTACCCCGCCCCAGGGAAGCAGCAAGTTCCCGGGCAAATGCAATGGCATGTGAACTTTCGAGTGCAGGAAGAATTCCTTCATACCGGGAAATCTCCTGAAATGCATCCAGTGCCTGAGAGTCAGAAATTTTAACGTACTTTACCCGGCCTGTTTCAGCAAGATAAGCATGCTCTGGCCCTACACCGGGATAATCAAGCCCGGCTGAAATGGAATGGACTCCCTGAATCTGGCCGTCTTTTGCCTGAATAAAGAGAGACCTGGTGCCGTGGAAAAAACCAGTTGTACCGAACGTAAGAGTGGCTGAATTCTCACCGGGATCATCCCCCCTGCCCCCGGCCTCCACACCATAGAGCGCCGTTTTTTTATCATCTAAAAATTCATAAAATATTCCAATTGCATTGGATCCGCCCCCGACACATGCGACCACTGCATCAGGAAGACTTCCGGTTCTTTTTTTCATCTGCTTACGGGCTTCTTTGCCTATGATGGTCTGGAAATCCCGGACAATAATGGGAAACGGATGAGGACCGATGGCAGAGCCTATCACATAATGGGTGTTCCCGACATTCTTAGCCCAGTCTCTCATCGCTGCATTCGTGGCATCCTTAAGGGTTGCAGTTCCGGATGTTACGGGGATTACTTCTGCGCCAAGAAGCTTCATGCGGTAGCAGTTCAGTTTCTGCCTGCGTACATCCTCTGCACCCATATAAATCGTGCATTCAAGCCCGAATCGTGCTGCTGCGGTTGCTGTAGCCACTCCGTGCTGGCCTGCTCCTGTTTCTGCGATCAGACGTTTTTTTCCCATGGAAACCGCAATCAGAGCCTGGCCAATGGCGTTGTTGATTTTATGGGAGCCGGTGTGGTTCAGATCTTCCCGTTTCAGGTATATTCTGGCCCCTCCCCATTTTTCTGTAAGACGGGGGGCATAAGTGATTATTGACGGTCTTCCGATATATTCTTTATGGAATTTTTTAAGTTCTTTGCGGAATTCAAGGTCATCCTTCAGCCGGAAATAAGCTTCGGTCAGCTCTTCCAGCGCAGGTACCAGCACTTCAGGGCTGTAAGCACCTCCGTACTGACCAAAATAGCCCGAATTATCTTTCTTAAGTTTTTTAAATTTCTGTGCCATGTTCCCTCCGGTTCAGTTCCGGGCAAGTGCAGCTGCAGCCTGATCATCCAGAGATTTCTGCAGCGCGTTTCTAATAGTAAGGATCTTTTCGGTGATTTCCTCAGTGCTTCCTGATAAAAGCTGCTTTTCGGCGGAACCCTGGACCTGGATTTCCACTGAACCGCTTTCAATAAAAGTTTTACCGGCTGTGATTCTGACAGGAAAGCCGATCAGGTCTGCATCGGAAAACTTCACTCCGGGTCTTTCATCGCGGTCATCCCAGAGAATATCCGCACCGGATTTCAGAAGCGACTGATACAATCCTTCAATTTTAGCAATATCTTCTGCTTTTTTAGCAATTGAAACAAGCACCATTTCAAAAGGTGCTGCAGACAGTGGCCACACGATTCCGTCTTCGGTGCTGTTCTGTTCTATTACAGCCGCAAGGGTTCGGTTCACTCCTATGCCGTAACATCCCATCACAGGCGTTACTGACCTGCCTTTTTCATCAAGTACATTTACATTAAATGCTTTAGTATATTTATTTCCAAGTTTAAAGATATGACCGACTTCAATTCCCTTTACTTCTGAAAGCACACCGTCTCCGTTCGGAGCAGGATCTCCGGCAACGGCACTGGCAAGGTCAATCCGTTTCGCATCAGCCGGAACAGCGTAGCCGCTTACATGAAAGTCCTTTTTATTGGCACCAGTAATCCAGGACGTTCCGGTTGCTGTGGAAGAATCAAAAAGTACAGTCACTTCCCCTTTGAGACCGAATGGCCCGATAAAACCTGGTACACTGCCCACAGACCGGAAATCCTCATCTGAAGCAGTCTCCAGTTCCTGCACATCAAGATGGTTTTTTAATTTTACTTCGTTTACATCGCGGTCGCCGCGGATTACTACTGCAGTGATTTTTCCGTCTGCTTTATATAGTACTGTTTTGAGAACTTCATTTTCTTTTACTTTAAAAAAAGCAGCCACATCGGCTATGGTGCGGCAGTTCGGTGTATGAACTTCCTTAAGGGACTCTGCGCTGAATTCAGAGGCAGCTTTCTGAAGCTCCGTTTCAGAAAGTGCATTTTTATATTGAACAGGAGTCTTCTCCTGATTTCCCCTGTAAGATTCACTTTCCGATAGAAGCAGAGTTTCTTCTCCGATTTCGGAAGGCACCATAAATTCCTCTGAACCGCTTCCCCCCATGGTCCCTGAGTCCGCTTCCACCGGAAGCACCTTCAGACCCAGCCGGGCAAAAATCCGTCTGTAAGCATGACGCATTTCCTGGTAAGTTTCATCAAGGGAGGCATCGTCGGTATGAAAGGAATAAGCATCTTTCATAACAAATTCACGGCTCCGGATCACTCCGTAACGGGGGCGGATTTCATCCCTGAATTTGGTGTGTATCTGATACACATTCACCGGCAGATCCCGGTAAGAACTGATCAGTCCTTTTACAAGTTCCGTAAATGATTCTTCGTGGGTAGGTCCGAGGACATTCCATACATTATGCCGGTCTGAAATCCGGAACATTTCCTTTCCCATTGTATTCCAGCGCCCTGAGGTTTCCCAGATTTCCGCAGGAGTCAGAATGGGAAGCTGAAACTCAAGAGCACCGCTCCGGTTCATTTCTTCGCGGATTATGTTTTCGATTTTCCGGAAAGAGCGAAGACCCAGCGGAAGCAGGTGGTACAGTCCGCTTCCGAGCTTTCTGACAAGACCGGCACGCAGCATCAGCTTGTGAGATATAATGACTGCATCTCCCGGATTTTCTCTTAAGGTGGCAATAAGGAACTGACTGGCTTTCATGTTTTTTAATCTCTTTTTTTAATTATCACATTCCAATAAAAAATATAACATCCTGATACATAACCGCCATAAACAGGGTAATCAGCAGAAGAAAAGCGATCCTGTACATTGCATCCATAACCCGGGCATTCACAGGTTTACCAGCCACTGCCTCATACAGGAAAAACATAATATGGCCTCCGTCCAGAAGCGGAAAAGGCAGCAGATTCATGACCATTAAAGCAATGGAAATGGATGCAAACAGCTGCAGGTAATCATGCAGGCCGGACTTGAAGACCACGCCTGCAATCGCAAACATACCCACTGGTCCTTTTGCATTGTCCATAAAGGACATTCTTCCGTCAAATAGCTTCCCGAAAAACGCCGGGTACACTGCTATATTGTCATAAGTATCGTTCAGAGCAAACTGAAACACTTCCCCGATTCCGGTATGACGTTCCATATATTCACGATTGTACTGGTCCCGGGCCCGAAACCCAAGGAGTCCGATTTTTTCGGCCTGAATGTTTCCGCTGTATTCATTGTTCCCTATACGGAAACGCACTGAGGCAGCCGGGGATGATTCTGTTTCAGACTGAAGCCGCAGACTTTCCGCAAGATCATACATTTTCTGAAATGAACCGGCAGGCTGGTCGTTAATTTGTATGTCGGCGAGTGCTCTCTGATGTTCATCCACTGCTGACAGAAGATCCCTGTCAGGAACAGGCGCATTGTATTTTAAATCGGTGATTCCGGTGAACCGGATCCGGTATTCCCCGGTGCTTGGTATCCGGACTTCGGTATCGTATGTAAACCATGGTGCCAGCCAGGGAAGGGACTGCCGCCTGACTTTTACGGTGACTGTCTCGCCGTGGTATTCTCCGAGTATTTTCTGCAGTGCCGTAACGGATCGGACTTCCCTTCCCTCCACAGAAAGAATAATATCTTCATTATTGAGATACTGCATGGCTTTCAGAGAGTTTGGCGGAGTCACTGTACCGAAAATCGAGCGGATTCTGTAGATCCAGTATTCATCAGTAGGATAATTCACCTCAAGAGAACGTTCTCCCGGAGGTCGGATACCCACAAATGAGAGACCTGACTGATCAACTTCGGGTGTTATCGTAAACTGAAGTTCTTTATTTTCTTCGCCATCTTTTCGGATTACCGTAAAAGTGACAGGACTCCCGCCAACCATTGATATATATTTTTTAATATCAATAAAACTCCTCACAGGCTGACCGTTGACTGCCGTTACAAGATCCCCTTCCCGAAGCCCTCCAAGGTAAGCCGGAGTCTGCTTTTCCACTTCCTCCCAGAAAGCAACCCTTGGTGCAAGAGGACCGGAGATGCTGTGCACAGCAAGAAACAGAATAAAACCAAGGATAAGGTTAAAAATCGGCCCTCCCAGTACAGGGATCATGCGCTTCAGCGGCGGGACACTGAAGAATCCTCCGGGTATTTTTTCAGGGTTTGTGATATCGTCTCCGTAAAACTTCACAAATCCGCCAAGAGGAAAAACCCCGATCTGCCATGTGGTGTCTTCAATCTTTCTTTTCCAGACAGGTGTTCCAAACCCGATAGAAAAGATTTCCGCTTTTACACCAACCGCTTTTCCTGCCAGATAATGCCCCAGCTCATGAATGAAAATGCTGAGACCAAGCATCAGTGCTCCGCCGATTATAAATAAGATCATTGAATTCCTCTTTCTTTTTTTTAACCGAAAGTCCGCTTAAGGGCCTTTGCATCCACAAGAGCTCTGGCTCTTGCATCCGCTTCTGTGTATAATCCGGCTTCTTCCCCGTATTCCGGAGAAACAGTATTGAGTACCATTTCAATAAGAGCGGGAATATCCGTAAATCCAATAATTCCTTTTAAGAAATGAGATACCGCAGCTTCATTTGCTCCGTTAAAGAGAGCCGCTGCGGTTCCGCCCGTCCTGCCAGCTTCCAGAGCCATGCGAAAGCCAGGATACCTTTCGAGACTGACATCTGCAAACTCCAGGGCCGGCCAGGATGGCGGGTCAGTGCTGATTTCGTGGAGAACGGGGAGAGGTTCCGGATAAAGTAACGCATGGGCAACGGGATAAATCATATCAGGAGCTGAGGCTCCAAGCTGGTAAGAACCGTCTTTCATCTGGATCATACTGTGAACTATGCTTTTGCGGTGTATATAAACTCCGATTCCGGTATCGTACGGGGCTCCGAAAAGGTAATGGGCTTCAATTACCTCCAGACCTTTGTTAATCATACCAGCGCTGTCCACAGTGATTTTAGGACCCATCTGCCAGGTTGGATGCGAAAGAACCTGGTTTACTCCCATGCTTCGGATTTCAGAAAGAGGCAGCTGCGCAAACGGTCCTCCGGAGGCGGTCAGTATGATTCTTTTTATATGAGCCTGGTCTTTTCCCTGAAGCAGCTGGAAAAGAGAATTGTGTTCTGAATCAACCGGCATGATACAGGGAGCCCGGTCGCCCATTTTTTTCAGTAATGCCTGAATCGCAGGGCCCGCTGTTACCAGGGTTTCTTTATTAGCAAGAGCAATTTTGAATCCAAGTTCAATGCTTTTTACAGTAGCGCGAATACCGGAAGATCCAACGACTGCAGTAAGCACTGTATCACAGTTTTCAGTGGCAGCGGCTTCGGAGAGCATTGCAAGCACTCCCGCTTCCCCCGAAAAAAAAAGCACCCCTGAAAACTCTGCTTTAAGGCTTTCCATGTGTTCTGCCGCTGTTTCCGGGTGAGTGATACAGGCATACTTCGGACTGAATTCGCTCAGAATTTTACGAAGAGTATTCACAGAGGAATGAACTGAGATACCCGTGAGTGTGATCGGATCGGACGGTTTAAGCAGACTCAGGGTTCTTACAAAACTGAGTGCTGTTCCCCCTACAGATCCGGAGGCTCCCAGTATGATCAGCCTGCGGGTCCGGACAGATTTTTCCGGCCGGATCATATCTAAAGAGCAGATCATATCACGATCTCACCGGATAAGAAAATAACAAGGTAGTATCCTACCGGTACGGTAAAGAGAAGAGCATCAATCAGATCCAGCATCCCTCCGTGGCCCGGTATGATGGACGCTGAATCTTTCACAGAAGCATCACGCTTAAGCATACTTTCTGTGAGGTCACCAATGATAGTAAGCGCAGAGAGAAGCAGGGTTATAGCCCCGAGGGCGGGCAAAGAAAAAACCTGATTGCCAATCAGACCGGCTGCCAAAGCTCCCTGCTGGAAAATAAAAGCTGAAAGAAAAGAAGCGGCAATTCCGCCGGCAAAACCTTCGTAAGTTTTCTTAGGGCTGACTTTAAGCCCTGCATTGTGCTTACCCAGGTATTTTCCGGCAAAATAAGCGCCAATATCTGTAAAGACGGTTGCAGTAATTATGAATACCAGGTAAAAAACGCCGTTTTCCAGGCTGAAATACAGAAGCGTATGGGACAATGTAACGGAGGTATAAAGAACGCCGGTTAAAGTCACTGAAACTGAATACAGGGCCCCGGCCAAAGGCCTAAACATCATCTGCCAGCTCATCATTACAAGCATCGACAGAAGGAGTATAACAGAAACAACAGCCTTTCCGCTGATTTCCGGGCCGGTCCAGCCTGGAGAACTCTGAAGAAGCATCAGATAAAATGCCAGAGTCACAATAAATGCACTGGTATGACCAACTGTTTTTAAAGGACGACCGTCGCTGCCCCTCTCTGCAAGTCGGAAAAATTCAACAGCGGCAAGCTGTGAAAAAAGAAGAGTAAATAACAGCGGCAGGATCCAGTAAAAAAAACTGTTCCAGAATAAGGCTGCTGTAATAATTCCGGAAAGGACAAATCCGGAGAGAATTCGTTTGGTTACTTCACTCATAACTTACTCGTCCGTTTTTACGGATTCAGACTGTTTCGTTCAGTCCGCCGTAACGACGGTCCCTTTTCTTAAACCATGCAATGGCCTTGTCCAGCTCTTTTTCATTAAAATCAGGCCAGAGAACCGGAGTGACGTAAATTTCTGCGTATGCTGACTGCCAGAGCAGAAAATTGGAAATTCTGCTTTCTCCTCCCGGCCGGATCAGGAGATCCACATCCGGTATGGGATGGGTGTACAGATACGATGCAAATTCTTCTTCCGAAACCGGAGCAGGACTGTAATTCTTTGTTCTTACAGCATCCTGAACCCTCATGTTTACAATCTGATTGACTGCGTGGACAATTTCATTTCTGGATCCATAATTAATACAGAAATTGACAGTGAGCTTTGTGTCTCCCTTTGATGTTAGTTCGGAAGCTTTCCGGATTGCAGCCTGGCTGAGTTTCGGGAGCCTGCTGATGTCTCCGGAAACTCTGATATGAATTCCGCGGCGCATACACATATCAAGCCTTGCTTTAAAAAACTCATTCAGAAGCTTCCAGATAGAACCTACTTCGTCTTTGGGTCGTTTCCAGTTTTCTGTGGAAAAAGCGTACAAAGATACATAAGGAATGTCAAGACTCAGAAAATATTCCAGAAGTCTGTCCAGGTTTCTGGCTCCTTCTTTATGCCCTTCCGATCTGCTGAGACCTCTGCTCTGAGCCCAGCGACCGTTTCCGTCAAGAATGATCGCTATATGTTTCAGAGGATTTTCAGCAGAGTCTGCCTTTTTTTTTGCAGCCATAAACCAGCTCAGACTTTCAGGATACCTTCTTCTTTCTGCGCTGCCAGCTGTTCTGCTTTGGCAATTTCCTTGTCTGTCAGCTTCTGCACTTCATCCTGAGCACTTTTAATTTCATCTTCAGAGTGACCTTTACCTGTCAGCTTTTTAATGGAATCGATACCGTCCCGCCGGATATTGCGCATTGATACCCTGGTTTCTTCCAGTTTGGTTTTTACCTGCTTCACAAGTTCCTTCCGGCGGTCCATTGTAAGTTCAGGCAGAACAAGGCGGATCACAACTCCGTCATTCTGCGGAGTAATATTGAGATCGCTTTTCATAATTGATTTTTCAATGGCATTCATGGAAGTTTTATCGAACGGCGTGATTAAAAGCATCCGGGGTTCCGGAACTGCAATAGTGGCAACCTGATTCAGAGGGGTCATGGCGCCGTAGTATTCGACCTGGATGTGATCAACCATAGATACCGATGCCCTTGCAGTGCGAATAGCAGCCAGTTCGCGGTTAAAAGCCTCAAGGCTCTTTTCCATTCTGGTGATTAGATCTTTTTTAATGTCTTCTATACCGGGTTCAGCGCCCTGGGTTTTGTTATCAGGCATATTCAGTTCCTTCCTTAGATGAAATCAGTGTACCGATCGGCTCACCGCTGATCAGCTTCTGGAGATTATTTTCCTGAAATATATCAAAAACAATAATCGGAATATTATTTTCCATACAAAGAGTAAGAGCTGTGGTATCCATCACTTTCAGCCTTCTCTGGATGGACTCCATATACGAAATCGATTTGAAACGTCTGGCGTCGGATACCTTATTAGGATCTGCATCGTAGACCCCGTCCACTTTCGTGGCTTTGAGAATCACCTCACAGCCGATTTCTGTAGCCCGGAGTGCTGCGGTTGTATCTGTAGTAAAATAGGGATTCCCCGTTCCTCCCGCAAAAATCACAATGCGGTTTTTTTCGAGGTGACGCATGGCCTTACGTCGAATGTAGGATTCTGCAATGGATTTCATTTCTATGGCTGACTGAACACGGGTGATCAGATTAATGGATTCACAGGCATTCTGAAGAGCCATAGCATTCATGATTGTGGCCAGCATTCCCATATAATCCGCAGTGGCCCGGTCCATACCGCTTGATTCCGCAGCCTGGCCCCGGAAAAGGTTTCCCCCGCCGATGACAACGGCAATTTCAATGCCGGACTGATGGCAGAGTTTAATCTGCTCTGCCACCTGTCTTACGATTTCAAAGTCAATCCCGAGTTTTCCCTGTGTGGAAAAGGATTCCCCTGAAAGCTTTAGAAGGATTCTTCTGTATGGAAACTTTGGATTGCTCATATTTTTCAGCTGATTGAGTATCTCTGGAAACGTCCTATTGTGATGTTTTCACCGAATTTTGAAATAGCTTCGTTGATCAGATCAGAGATTGTTTTTTTAGGATCCTTAACAAAAGGCTGATCCAGCAGACACATTTCAGACTGAAATTTTTTAATTTTACCTGGAAGAATTTTTTCAATCTGTTCCGGCTTTTTACCTTCGTTAACCAGAAGCTCACGCTGAATTTCTTCTTCTTTTTTTATGAGCTCCGGATCCAGATCCTCTCCGCGGATGGCAAGAGGATTCATAGCGGCAATGTGCATTGCGATATCACGGCAGATAACCTCGAAATCGGCATTTCTGGATACAAAATCTGTTTCGCAGTTTACCTGAAGCAGAACGCCAACAGTTCCTTCCCCGTGTATATAAGATACCACACGGCCCTGTCCGGTTGTCCGGTCCACTTTTTTTGCTGCTTTTGCAAGTCCTTTCGCGCGGAGTGCGTCGGCTGCTTTCGTCATGTCTCCATTGTGTTCCTGGAGAGCTTTTTTGCAGTCCATCATTCCTGCACCAGTCATTTCGCGCAGTGTTTTAATTTCTTCGTTAGTAATTTCAGCCATTGTTTCCTCGATTTATATTGTATTTATTCATTATTTTACAAAAAAAAAGCACCCGAAGGTGCTTTTCTGATCAGACTGCAGCGCCTTCGGCCTTTGCCTCGGTTTCTTTGATTATGGATACATCAGCAGACGGCACAATATCGTCGATTGTTTCATCGGCCGCCACAATTGGCTGATCATCCTCAATAAATTCACCGGATTCGTCGTATTCACCCTTGTATTTGATATCTGCAGGGATTGCATCCAGATCCATAGTTGATGAGTCGTCCTCATCGAACTGTGCACCTGCGGAAATTCCCTGAGTTCCTTCGATGACTGCATCAGCCATGGTCTGCAGAAACAGGCTTATGGCACGGATAGCATCATCATTCCCAGGAATCGGATAATCAATATCATTAGGATTGCAGTTGGAATCCACAACTCCGAAAATAGTCATACCCAGTTTTTTAGCTTCTGCAATCGCAATTCCTTCTTTAGAAGGGTCAATTACGAACATGATTTCAGCCGGGGTAGCCATATCTTTAATACCGGAAAGGTTGCGGCGCAGGTTTACAAGCTCCCTCTTCAGAAGAAGAGCTTCTTTTTTAGTGCGGGCTTCCTGTTCGAAAGTATCGGTTTCTTCCATGGCTTCCAGTTTTTTAAGCCGGGCTATGGATTTTTTTACAGTGCTCCAGTTGGTAAGAAGTCCGCCTGGCCAGCGTGTATTAACATAATACATTCCGCAGCGCTTAGCTTCTCTTTCGATGGCGGCGCGGGCCTGCTTTTTGGTTCCTACAAACAGGACTTTGTCGCCCTGGTGAGTGCGCTCACGCAGTGCTTCGTATGCCTTTTTTGCCATCTGCACGGTCTGCTGCAGGTCGATGATGTGAATTCCATTTCTGGCTGTGAAAATA
>CAZQKZ010000009.1:88256-101666 GCA_964594095.1 uncultured Leptospiraceae bacterium
CATCCGTGGATCCCATTTCCGGGTCTGGTGACCGAAGTGTACTCCGGCTTCCAGCAGGTTTTTCATAGAAATTGTTGACATTAAACCTTTCCTTTAAATTTGAATTCAGTAGATTTTCAACCATGATTTTTTCGGGAGGAGCCGGTGTCAATAAGAAAGATCCGTGTTACCAAAAGGCATTTTCAGTTTTTCTGGTTATTACTGAACGCAGACGGATTCTCTCCGGATTTTCTGTAAAGAATTACTGCCGTTATAAGAAATCCTGCAATGGCACCGGGGGTGATCCGCACTGAAACTTTCGATAAAAAATAAAAATCTGTTATAATAGTAACTGATTCTGCAAAGAGTGCCTGATCCAGAAAGTGAAAACCAAATACCCTGCTGAGAAGGGATCCTCCGGCCGAACCGATCATTACACCCAGGAAAAGTGTTACGATTGCAAAGCTGATGGGCATTCCTTCAAGTTTTTTCAGGAAACTCACCGGATTATCCCCCTGAATCCGCTGTTTCCGATTTCTTTGAGGGGAATAAAAATAAATCCAGGCATAAGCCTCACCCCGTCAGCCCAGAATGCAACTCTGTGAATGTCGTTTTCCCTTGCAGAGGAAAGATCCAAAGCATAGGACAGCGGGATTTCATGGGAAGTGTGGAGTGCATCGGAAAATGTCCGGGCAGTCACTGAAAAAATTTCGGAAAAAAGGGGCTGAATAAATTTCAGAAAAAGAGCTGCATTCCCCCGCCCCTCCGGCGGGTTTTCAGACTTTTTTTCTATATAAAGGACTGCTGCAGAAAGGGAGTGCCAGGAAGTGTACAGCCTGCCCCCTGATTCCAGAAAATCCGTAACGGTAGACAGCAGAAACTCCCTTTCCGGGTCAGGGGATACTGTAAGTCCGATCAGACTCTCTGCTGTTAAATATAACTTCATATTTTTAAGGTTATGGGCCGGGCTTTGATTTCGGACCATAAATCAGGTCAAAAGCATTCATAGGATCTGCAGTAAACCCGAAATCGGCTGTTCTGAAAAAGGCAGCCGCTTCTTTCCACGGAGGCGGCTCTGAGCGGGGTCGGTAGGCAGTATCCACTGCAAGACGGATTAGGTCTGAAGCAGACTGACCGCTCTTTGCTGCTTTTTCTTTTATAAAGCGGTACTGCTCTTCGGTAAGAAGTATCTGAAAACGCTGACTTAGATCTGCCACAGAACCACTGCACAGGAAAGGCTTCTGCATTTCAAATATTCTTTACACGGGAAAAAATTTTGAGGTACTTTTCGTTGACAAATCCGGCAAGATCATTATT
Organism: uncultured Leptospiraceae bacterium; assembly: GCA_964594095.1. Lineage (GTDB taxonomy): Bacteria > Spirochaetota > Leptospiria > Leptospirales > Leptonemataceae > CAZQKZ01. Next base: position 89,553 of record CAZQKZ010000009.1, read on the forward strand.
ATGATAATGAAGAAAAAAGAGTATCGCCTCATATCTTCACCAAAAAACAATCAAAGGGAAACCAAAGGAGCCCACTGCATGAAAACCATGATCAGGATACCCGGAATTACGAACACCCCGGAAATCTTCAGAAACCTCAGCTACGATGAAATTTTTAAACATGAAAGTAAGGATGGCTACACAAAACTCACTTCACAGGGAGCAATGACGATCGATACCGGAATTTACACCGGTCGCTCTCCAAAAGATAAATATATAGTCAAAGAATCAACATCCGAAGGAAATATCTGGTGGGGGAATGTAAACCAGCCGGTTTCCGAAGAAATTTTCAGCGAACTTTACGGTAAAGTCACTGAATATCTCAGCAATAAGCCGCTGTACGTATTCGACGGATTCGCCGGTGCCAGAAAATCCACGAGGATGTCGCTGCGGGTGGTGGCTCTGAAAGCATGGCAGCACCATTTCTGCACCAATATGTTTATCCGGCCTTCAGAATCCGAACTGGAAAACTTTGAACCGGATTTTACTATTTATAACGCTTCCGATCTTCTGAATGAAGAATGGAAAAAACACGGCCTGCACTCTGATATTTTTGCCATCTTCCATCTCGGCCGTAAAATTGCAATCATCGGGGGAACCCAGTACGGCGGAGAAATGAAAAAAGGCATTTTTTCCGTGATGAATTATTATAAGCCACTCGAAGGCATTCTTACCATGCACTGCTCTGCAAACATGGGAGCAGAAAAAAAGGATACCGCTCTCTTCTTCGGACTTTCCGGAACCGGTAAAACCACGCTGTCCACGGATCCCAAGCGACCTCTGATCGGAGATGACGAGCACGGCTGGGACGACGAGGGTATCTGGAATCTGGAAGGCGGATGCTATGCTAAAGTAATCAACTTAAGCAAGGATGATGAGCCCGAAATTTATAATGCCATTAAGAAAGGCGCGCTGCTGGAAAACGTCATCCTCGATGAAAACGGAGTGGTCGATTACACCTCCAAAGCAAAAACAGAAAACACCCGGGTAAGCTACCCGATTTTTCATATTCCAAACCGGGTGGAAGAAGCAGTCGGAGGTCATCCTGAAAATATAATTTTCCTTACTGCCGATGCATTCGGAGTTCTTCCTCCCGTAGCTAAACTGACCCCCGAACAGGCTTCTTACCACTTCCTGTCAGGTTATACAGCAAAGGTAGCAGGAACCGAACGCGGTGTAACGGAACCCTCTGCAACCTTTTCCACCTGCTTCGGAGCAGCTTTTATGACTCTCCATCCGACTGTTTATGCAAAGCTTCTGGCAGAAAAAATCCATAAACATAAATCACGGGCATGGCTGATCAATACCGGCTGGGCCGGCGGACCTTACGGCGTTGGTAGCCGCATGAAAATCAAACTTACCCGCTCCATTCTGGATGGTATTTTTGACGGTTCTCTGGATCATGATGATTACACCCACGATCCTGTCATGAATCTGATGATACCTAACAGACTGCACGATTACGATAAAATGACTTTACATCCCTGGGAAACATGGGCCGATAAAGCTGCATATGAAGTTCAGAGGAAAAAGCTTGCTGCTATGTTTATTGAAAACTTTAAACAGTATGCAAAAGGTGAATTTGATTATACAGCCCACGGACCCCGAGTCTGAAATTCATTTTTTCTACCTCTCAGTTCCTTTTCAGGCCCGTCTGTTCTCAGGCGGGCCTTTTTTGTATTACTGAATACTTATGCGGTTCCGGTTCCCGATGATACGGACTTTTATTCTTATTTTTTTACAGTTACTGCATTGATTCTTTCATAATAATGGCGCATTACTTCTTTTATCTGATTCAGGTTTTCCTGATCTCCTGAATAAGCATAATCTTCGGCAAGGGACTTCAGTATGTCGAGGTGAGGCACTCCATTCTTCAGTGCCGGGGAAAGCCTTTCGAGACTTTCCCGGGGATCTTTCAACCCTTCTTTCAGAAGTCTCTCAGCTGCCTTCTGGATATCTTCCTGGGTGATACCGAACACACCGCTCAGTTCCGCTTCCAGTTCTGAAACAGCTTTTATCGTCTGAAAATCAATGATATTATCTTTCTCTTTACCCATAATTTATATCACTTTTTTACAGGAGCAGGTGCCCCAGGGGATGAAGAACCTGGTCCGGGTGGATTCGCATTTCCGGTACCGCCAAGGATACCCTGGACTTTAGCATTCAGTTCATCTGCAGCTTTCTGATATTCCGCAGCTTTTTTTCTCAGGTCATCTCCGGTGTTCTGAAAGAGTTCATTGAGATCCCCGCTGAAGATTTTAGTTTCTCCGAAACGGCTCTGACTGATAAGAAGAGGCGGTGCGCTGTTGAAAATCAGAGTCTCAGCCGGCTGGCGGAATGCCTGAAAGCTGTGCAGCAGAGTCGCATTTTCTGTATCCCAGAAATGAATGTAGCCTTCCCGATCCCCGGCAGCTACGAGCGGGGTTCCTTTGAAGTGAACAGCGCTTTTCAGACCTGGGGTCAGCATCCTGGAAGTTTCTTTTCCGGTTTTTGTGTCAAATTTGCGTATGCTTCCGTCCATTGCTGCGGTGATCAGGAAAAGAGAATCTTTTGAAAAGGAAACCATTACCGGTGCGGTAAGCTCCAGTTGAATGCTTCGACCGGTAGCAAGTTCCCACACAGCTCCTGGACCAGTCCGGGATGCAACCGCTGCAAAGGCAGCATCCTCACTGAATGCGTGGAGGAAAGGACCTCCGGCTAAAGTTCCGATTTCAGAACCGTTCGCAAGATCTTTCAGAACCGCGCGTTTTTCTTCATAAATCACAAGGGTTTTTCCGTCAGGAGATACAATGACAGAGGCTGCTCCTGCTCCCCGATCATGGGCAGCCATAACTGTTATTTTCGCTTCCTGGGCCCCGATTTCCGGAGAAACAAGGAAAGTATAAAACACCACCGAAAAGAGTGTAAAATAAAAAGTACTTTTGGCTGCTTCTGTGCGTTTCCGGGTCATCATAATTATACTATCGGTAAAAAATCTGTTACCTCAAGCCCCATTACATCCAGCTGATTTCCCAGGCTGTGGTCAGAATACAGGAGCAGCATTTTGGTATGCGGATTTTCCTTCAGATGGTTTACACTGACTTCATAAGGCACAACATCATCAAAAACACCGTGAAAAATGAGGGTGGGAATATTCCGCTTACAGGGCAGGTCCGGATACTGAGCAGCATCCTCATAAAAGGAATAGTTAAGCCGCACATTCCTTTCATATCCATAGTGCATGAGTTCCCGGTATCCTTTTCTCTTCCATTCGGTAACATCTTCCACGGAAAGAGTTTCTGCTTTTCGGGAAGGAAACTCAAAAGCAGGCGCCATCAAAACCATTGATTTAACCCGGTGTTCCCTTTCGCTGAACAGAGCTGCCAGATAACCGCCCAGACTGCTTCCCATCATGTGGATATCCCCTTCCAGAGAATCGGCGATTTCCTGTATCTGTTTCAGAGACCGGCTTATGGTAAGAGTTTCAAATTCAGGAAGATTGAGGTCGGGTATAATAATGTTTACATTTTTATGCCCCAGCAGTTCTTTGAAATACCGGGCTTTTGAGGAATCCGGACCAGAGGCAAATCCATGCAGATAAATCAGGTTCATAGTAATCTTATAAACGAATCAGAAGCAGTATTGTCCAGTGAAATTCAGACCGTATTTTCAAAATATTGTTGCAGAAACAAGCTGGTATAATACGTTAAACTAATATGAAAATTAAAACAGCGCTTTTTGTTTTTGTTATTCTGTCCGGGCAGGTTTCCCTTTCCGCCGGAGCATCACGTTTTGTTTCAGCGGTTTCCGATAGGGTGACAGTCAGTCCTTCTGCTGAAAAAGATCCCCTCGCCTCTGAAGATTCCCTGCTGATAGACGGTGATAATACCATGGGAATCGCAGACGTTCGGTTTAATGATAATTTCCGGAAAAAACCGACCGCCGCAAATCTGATCGTGAACACCTCAGATCACGAATATGCAGAATCCCCTCATGGTTTTTCAGTATGGCTGGGAGACAGAAAAATCGGGAGCAGCGGTAAGGTTGAAAGAAACGCCAAAGTAATTATATCTCTGAATGCTTCTGCGCTGGGAGATTTTTCTCAGATAACGCTGACCCTGAAGGCAGACGGAACCGATGGAACTTATATACGCTCTGTAAAATCCGGTTTCGGCCCGGTTCTTGAGCTGATCTACTGATCTACAGACTTCTTAAATAATCCTTCGGGCTGGCTGTCTTTACTGGATTGTGCCATTTTATATTCTTTGCCAGACCAGGATTTGATTTCTGAAAAATCTTCTGAATCTGATCATCAAGTGAAATTACAATTCCATCAGTTTTCCCTGAAAGAGAGGGTAAAATGATGCACAAATCTTTTTGCAGTGCCGCTTTTTCCCTGTCATTTAAATTGTGATCATGAATTCTGACCTGACTATCTGTTTCTATTAATACAGCTTTTTTACCTTTTCTGGCCATGCTCCCATACCAGATCTTTGACCATTTGCTTTCGTGTTTTTTCCATTCTTCGTATAACTCAGAAGAAACAGCAACTTTATGGCATATTTCTAAAATTCCTTTTAAGGATTCGCGACAGGCAGCTGATACCGGATGATTCGTCTCTCCGGCCGCACGAAGGACAGATGCATCGACAATGAGTATTTTTGGCTTTTTCTTTTTGCTCATCATTCAAATTAGGTCCGTTGTTCAATGGCATCCAGATAATCACTTTCAGTGGAAAGTTCTGTATCATCAAAATCCTGCGGCCAATCACCATAAGCCCCATCCGTATCCAGAAGACCCTCCGTTACCTCTGTTTCTCCCTTGCTGTTCCGCGAAGCCCAGTATAAGACAACATCATCAGGTTTAATCCTGCCAAGGGCCACAAGAGTCTGAATTTTTTTAATAAAAATGGAGCTGTGCGTTTCAACCACCAATCCGATATCGGGATTGATAGTATCTGCAATAACTTCAGCAAGACCTTTCTGCGCTTTTGGGTGCAGATGAATTTCCGGTTGCTCAAGGAACACAAGCTGACCAGGTTCTGCTGCTATCAATGCAGTAATTACCGGAAGGGTCTGAGACACTCCAAGGCCAACATCAGCTATGCTGATGAGATTCTTTTCAGTTACCTGGCCACCGGATTCTGTAAATCGACTGATTTTTAGCTCTAATTCTGTATCATTCGACTGACTTGCAGTTACCTTTGAAGTCAGTCCGGTCTTAAACAGAGCCTGGTTCAGCAGGTCAATTTTGTGACTGAATTTCGGATCAGACTGCCATTTATGAATCACACTTGCTGTATACAGTTCAAACGTACCCGGATAAATTCCATCTGTACTGTTGACGGGGTAAGTCCTCTGAGGATTTCCCCTAAGACCTGGCAGATGAAGGATGCTTTTTATAATCTGTTCATATTGAAAACTTCGGAAATAAAAAAAATCGAAAGGGAAATTACTGAAAGTGTTTTTTTCATATTCGAGTCCGATTTTCAAAAAACAACGGCTTCTCACTGGCTTATACTCGGGTAATTTGTTACTGCCTGTCGAATCTTTATGCATTTCGATTAAGTATTCAGGCAGATTGAATTTTTCGGAAAAGATTTCCTTTAATTCATCGGATGACTGATCTTTTTTAAGATGCAGATCCCTGCCATGAAGTGAATACTGTGTTTCATCCACATCAAAACCTTTTCCTTTTTGGTGTGCAAAACTCAGCTTAATAGAATCCTTGTCGTTAAAATAAATTCCGACAATAAATTTTGTATCAGTTTTACCTTTCGGAGACTTATGAAGCAGCTGATCTGCATCTGTAAATTTTACATGATCGCCATTCAGTTTTAAAGCACCAGGGTCACCCGATGCCTCCAGTGTCTGCTTTAAAAGGAGCAATGGCTCCATTAAACTGGATTTACCGGAGCTGTTGGCTCCGGCTATTATGGTAAGTGGTTTAATCTTTACAGATATTTCATCCTTAAGTGATTTATAACCTTTTACCTGAATCCGAGTGATTCGCTGAATGCGACTTTTTTTATTTTTAGGAGAAGAAGCTGCCATAATGAATACGGTGATAGGAAACCCCGCCCAGCCAGTTCCCTGACAGAACGGGATTAATTGAGATATTATTTACCAAGAAGTTTTTTCATGGTAATACCGATATCGGCAGGAGAGGCTACTACCGAAACACCAGCTGCTTTCATGGCATCCATTTTCGACTGAGCTGTTCCTTTACCACCGCTGATGATGGCCCCTGCATGCCCCATTCTTTTTCCCGGAGGAGCAGTCTGACCTGCAATAAAACCAACAACCGGTTTTTTCACATGTTCCTTTATGAATGCAGCAGCATCTTCTTCGTCGGTACCGCCGATTTCGCCGATCATGATGATGCCTTCTGTTTCGGGGTCTTCGTTCAGCATTTTAATGGCGGAAAGGTGTTTTGTTCCGATAATCGGATCACCGCCGATCCCAATACATGTGGACTGACCGAGTCCCTGAGCAGTAAGCTGGCCTACCGCTTCATAGGTAAGGGTTCCGGAACGGGACACAACACCGATACTTCCTTTCTGGTGGATCATTCCTGGCATAATTCCGATTTTACCAATACCGGGGCTGATGACTCCAGGACAGTTCGGACCTACCAGAGTGCTGCCTGAATTCTGAAGTACGCTGTATACACGGGCCATATCACGAACAGGAATGCCTTCGGTGATGGCAACAATCAGCTCTACCCCGGCTCCGATTGCCTCGAGAATGGCATCTGCTGCGAACGGTGGCGGAACGAAAATAACTGTGGCATTGGCTCCTTCTTTCTCGACGGCTTCGGAAAGAGTGTTAAATACCGGAAGACCATGTTCGGATTTCTGCCCTCCTTTACCCGGTGTGACACCGCCAACCACTTTTGTACCGTATTCGAGCATCTGCGCAGTGTGGAAGGCCCCTTCTTTACCGGTTATGCCCTGCACAGCAACCCTTGTTTTTTCTGTAACTAATACTGCCATAATATTTACCTGCTTTTACTTATTAATATGTTTTTTACTGAGCAAGTCAGCTGATCGCTGCCACAACCTTTTTCGAGGCTTCCCCGATCTCGTCCGCCACTTCAATGCGAAGACCTGATTCCAGCAGGATCTTTTTACCGAGTTCTGCATTGGTTCCGCGAAGCCTTACTACAAGGGGAACGTGAATGTTCACTTCTTTAGCAGCGGCAACGATACCATCGGCAACCCGGTTACACTGAACAATACCGCCGAAAATATTCACGAAAATAGCTTTAACATTCGGATCGCCGAGGATAATCTGAAATCCTTTGGCTACGGTTTCTTTGTTTGCACCGCCACCTACATCGAGAAAATTTGCGGGTTCGGCCCCGGCCAGTTTAATGATGTCCATAGTAGCCATAGCAAGACCGGCCCCGTTCACCATACATCCCACATTTCCGTCCATTTTCACATAGTTAAGATTGTATTCGGATGCCTGGAGTTCCAGAGGATCTTCTTCAGTAGTATCCCGGTAATCCATGGATTCCTTATGACGGTACATCGCATTTTCATCGTAAGTAAATTTACAGTCGAGTGCAATGATATCATTTGATTTTGTAAGAACAAGAGGGTTGATTTCGAGCATGGAAGCATCTTCCTTATCGAAGGCCTCCCAGAGCTTCAGAAAGAACGGAACCGCTGCTTTCATTGACTCCGCAGGCAGACCCAGTTTAAAAACAAGCTCGCGGGCCTGCCAGGGCTGCATTCCGATGGCCGGTTCAACTGCAATTTTAATGATTTTTTCGGGTGTGTGTGCGGCCACTTCCTCGATATCCATACCACCTTCCGTGGATGCCATAATGATGGGTTTGGAGAGTGCGCGATCCACCAGAATACTGATATATAATTCCTTCGCTATTTCAGTCCCTTTTTCAAGGTAGATTTTAAGCACTTTTTTTCCGGTACCGCCGGTCTGATGTGTTACCAGATAGTTTCCAAGCATGTTGGAGCCGTATTCGATGGCCTGTTCCCTTGTCTTAGCCACTTTTACTCCGCCTTCCTGAACTTTCTTTGCAGTTGCCGGGTTTTCTCCGTCGTAGAGGATTCCCTTTCCTCTTCCGCCTGCATGAATCTGGGACTTTACTGCCACAACAGATGCGCCCAGTGCATCAAATGCTGATCCGATCTGATCTGCATTTTCCACTACTTTGCCCTCAGGAACGTTTACTCCGTGCCTTTTCAAGATTTCTTTGGCCTGATATTCGTGAACCTTCATTTTATCCTCACTTGGGATTTTTTTTATGGTCATATATACAGGTAAAGCCAGGCTGTGCAAATAATAATTTTTTTTTAAGCCGGATAAATTACAGAATCATGAAAACTGAAAATCTGATGGATCAGCTGAAGGCACCTGTTAGAAAGGCAGCACTTCACATTGCCGGTACCCTTACCAGGGCCGGCTATGAATGCTGGATGGTAGGAGGCACAGTCAGAGATCTGCTTATGAACAGACCAGGAGAGGATCTGGACATCACCACAAATGCACCGCCCGATGCCGTAATTTCACTGTTTCAAAGAACTGTTCCTACAGGGATAGCCCATGGCACAGTAACTGTATTACTCGATAAAAAAATAACAGATACAGACGGAATTCTCGCAGCGGAAGTAACAACATACCGCAGTGAATCGGAATACAGCGACGGAAGAAGACCTGATTCTGTATCCTTCAGCAGCACTCTAAGCGAAGATCTTATGAGACGGGATTTTACAGTGAATGCAATTGCACTCAATCCCCTCACCGGAGAGCTCACCGATGAACATGGCGGTATGAAAGATCTTGAATCGCGCATCATCCGCACCATTGGCCGGCCGGAAGACCGCTTCATGGAGGACGGACTGAGACCCGTCAGAGCCTGCCGTTTTACGGCAACACTGGGTTTTTCCATTGAAAGTGCAACCCTTGAGGCAATCAGGCAGCCCGAGGTACTAAAAAGAGCAGAAGGAGTTGCACCGGAACGTTTCACTGATGAGCTGCGAAAAGGTTTCCGATCCCGTAATACTTCGCGGATGCTGATCTCTCTCCAGGATACCGGTTTACTGGGAAGATTTCTGAAACTGTCATCAGTTCCCTACAGAACTCTTTCAGCAAGGCAGATCCGCCGGATTGATGATGCCTTTGACGGAAGTATTTCATTCCGAATGGCTGTCTGGTTCCGGATGCTCGGAATTGATAACCGGTATAAAATTGCCGAAGCAGCCGCAAAACTTCGTCTTTCCGGGGCCGAATCTAAAGATATTGAAAATTATATACGTTACATTGAATTTCAGGAACGCCCGGCCTCCTCCCTCCTGACAAGCCCCCTTTACCCGTACAAACCCGAAGAAATCCGTTTTTTTCTTTCGGAATTTAAAGATATTTACAGAAATACAACGAAAGATTTTATATCGGGCGCAGCCACACAGTTTTCAAAGAATATTCCGAAAACCGAGCTGCTCCGGATACTTGACTCCTTTCCCCTTATAATCACCGATCTGAAAATCGGAGGCAGAGACCTGATGGATGCAGGTACACAGGGACCGGAGATCGGCAGAATACTGAAAAAACTGCAGCTGAAAGTGATTATGAACCCGGAGCTGAATAACAAAGAAACCCTCCTTCAGATGATCCGCACCGGGTGAACCGGATTATCTTTTCAGAGAATTCAGATCTTTCAGAAAAGCCTTTCTGCGCTCCGAAACAGGCTTAAAAAATCCGGAATCGGCCTCTTCCACGCTATGCAGAGCAGCAGTCAGAATCTCAGTGCCAGACCTGGTCAGACTGACCGTGAATGCCCGACCGTCAGCAGCATTTCGTGTCCTTTGCAGCCATCCGTTTTTTTCCAGTTTCCGTATAACCTGCGAAGTCATCATTTCATCTGCACAGGCATGGTCTGCCAGCCTTTTCTGTACCGGCGGCCCCTCGGTTTCTTCCAGCCAGCGAAGACTGGCAAGCAGAACAAACTGAACATGCGTCAGACCAAACGGCCGCAGAGCCTGCTGCATGTTTCTCTGCCACTGATTACTGACAGCCCAGAGTACAAAACCAGGGCTGTCCTCGGGCTTTCGATGAATAAACAATGAATCTTTTCTGGTTTTCTTCTGCATAATCCTGATCAGACCAGGATCTTCAGATAGGTTTCATAATGCATAGCAATTAATGCTGCATTCAGAAAGAAAAAAGCCGGACCCGGACCGAGTATCGGAGGAGCCAGGAACAGATGAAACAGAAAAATATTCAGAGTGACCGGTAAAAGAAACAGAAGCACAAGGGGAGTTCCCGCATTCAGAACCAGGAGCACTCCCGCGATCAGCTCAGTAAACTGAATCAAGGGAAGCATATAGCCGGTTTTCTGAAATGCCTGCATCAGCAATGCTCCCTTTTCCGGAATCTGCGGCCGGAAAACCTTCAGAAAAAGCGCATTCACCGGAAATATTATCATACCGGTTCCCAGAATCAGCCTGAAAACAAGTTCAGCAGTCATATACTGTGACCTCCTTTTTTAATATGCGCACATATTATTTAAGGTCCATTTTTCTGTCAAGATTAATATGCGCGCATATATTTCTGCAGAAGCTGACCGGAGCCTGAATAGCATTGACATCTTTTCCCTGGTCTTTAAACTGACAGACGGAGAACGTAAATCATGGCAAAAATCAGCGAAAGAGATGCACTGAATTATCATTCAGAAGGAAGACCAGGAAAAGTTGAGGTAGTCCCCACGAAGCCTCACAGCACACAGAGGGACCTTTCCCTTGCTTACTCCCCGGGAGTGGCTTTTCCGTGCCTTGAAATTCAGAAAAACCCGGAAGATATTTATAAATACACATCGAAAGGAAATCTGGTCGCAGTGATTTCAAACGGCACGGCTGTGCTGGGACTCGGTGATATCGGTGCCGGTTCCGGTAAACCCGTTATGGAAGGGAAAGGTCTTCTTTTTAAAATATTTGCCGATATTGACGTTTTTGATATTGAAGTCGACCAGAAAGATCCGGAAAAATTCATAGAAACCGTAAAAAATATTGCTGTCACTTTCGGCGGAATCAACCTCGAAGATATAAAAGCACCTGAATGTTTTGAAATCGAGGAAAGACTTAAAAAGGAACTGACCATACCGGTAATGCACGATGACCAGCACGGGACCGCCATCATCTCAGCGGCTGGTGTGATCAATGCGCTGGAAATCGCCGGAAAAAAAATTCAGGATGCGAAGCTCGTAGTCAGCGGGGCCGGAGCAGCGGCTATAGCGTGTACCCGGCTTCTTATTTCTCTGGGGCTTAATAAAGATAATGTAGTGATGACCGACACTAAAGGTGTACTGCGAAAAGACCGCACGGACTTGAACAGGTTTAAGCTGGAATTTGCAACAGAAAGGGATCTGCACACTCTTGCGGATGCGATGAAAGGTGCCGACATTTTCTTCGGCCTGTCCGTAAAAGGAATGGTCTCACAGGAAATGGTAAGGTCAATGGCAGAAAATCCGATTGTGTTTGCTATGGCAAATCCGGATCCCGAAATAACTTATGAAGATGCTGTGGCGGCCCGGTCCGATGTGATTATGGCAACCGGAAGATCCGATTATCCGAACCAGGTCAATAACGTACTCGGTTTTCCTTATATATTCCGTGGTGCCCTTGATGTAAGAGCGTCCGCGATTAACGAGGACATGAAAAAGGCAGCAGTTTACGCACTCGCCGCCCTTGCCAAAGAAGATGTACCGGAAAATGTGAGCCGGGCCTATAATTTAAAGTCTTTATCTTTTGGAAGGGAATATTTTATTCCGAAACCACTTGACCCGCGTCTGATCACAGCAGTGGCTCCTGCAGTGGCAAAGGCTGCTATGGATTCCGGAGCAGCCAGAAAACCGATTCAGGACTGGGCGCAGTACCGTTATGAACTGAGCAGAAGAATGGGACTCGAGAGCCAGATCATGCATTCCCTTACTCTCAAGGCAAAACAGTCCCTGAAAACCATTGTGTATCCGGAAGGCGAAAACATAAAAATTATCAAAGCGGCTGCGGAAGTGCACCGGGACGGAATTGCCGTTCCGGTTCTGCTTGGACCGGAAGAGACTATCCGCAGGCTG
>CAZQKZ010000009.1:101694-107790 GCA_964594095.1 uncultured Leptospiraceae bacterium
CCCCGAGCTTTCAGAAGTCCAGGTCATCGATCCCGCATCTCCCTGGACTGATATGGCTGAAAAGAGAAAAATGTTCGCCGATCTGATCTGCGAAAAACGCAGACGAAAGGGAGTCACCCGCGATGAAGCAGAGAGGCTTATTATGAACAGAAACTATTTCGGAGCTATGATGGTGGAAACAGGTGAGGCTGATGCTCTCGTTTCCGGAGTTACCAGTAAGTATCCCGAAGTTATCCGGCCTGCACTGCAGCTGATCGGCCCGGCAGAAGGTACCGGAAAAATTGCCGGAATGTACATCGTTCTTACAAGAAAAGGACCCGTTTTCTTTTCAGACACTACAGTAAACACTGAATCAGATCACAAAACACTTGCAGAAACTGCCCTGCTTACCGCAGCCGAAGTCCGGAAATTCGGAATAGAACCGGTCATCGCAATGCTTTCCTATTCAAACTTCGGATCCGTGCCTTTTTCAGAATCAGCCAGGGAACCTGAAGAAGTACGAAAAGCCGTAAAATTTCTGCATGAAAAACATCCGGACCTGATTATAGATGGTGAAATTCAGGCCAACTTTGCTGTTAATAAAGACCTTAGAATGTCAAAATTTCCTTTTTCAAAACTCGGTGACCGGGAAGTTAACACCCTGATATTTCCGAACCTTAGTGCGGGAAATGCTGCCTTTAAGCTGATGCAGGAGCTCGGAGGAGCTGAAGTTATCGGGCCGGTTCTTCTGAGAATCCGCAAACCGGTTCATGTGGTGCCTCTGGAATGCAGTGTCCGCGAAATTGTCCATATGAGCACAATCGCAGCAGTCGATGCGCAGAGGATTATCTGAGCCGCTCCACTCCGTCCAGCAGATACTCCAGGCCGTTTATTTTAATTTCATAAACAGTCTGGAGCAGAACTCCTGGGCGACCCTCAGGGAACCCCCGGTAAGCAAACCATTCCAGATAGGAAACAGGAAGATTCCGGTAAACGGTACCCTGATATCTGCCGAAAGGCATGGTATGGGAACAGATTTCCAGCAGAATTTCGGGATCAGGATTCATAACTGCAGCAGCGACCGCTGCTCTTATTTCCCTGCATCGAGAATTTTATTCCATTCAGCCAGATGGGCTTCTGTGATTTTAAACAGATCCGTGGTATCCCCGGTTATTTCTATGGTTTCTATAGAATCGCCCTGCACGATTGCATTCACAACATCCTGCCCGGCAGTTACCCGGCCAAATACAGTGTGCTTACCATCCAGCCAGGGAGTGTGTGTATGAGTTATAAAGAACTGGCTTCCGTTTGTACCGGGGCCTGCGTTTGCCATAGAAAGGACTCCTGGCCGGTCATGTTTCAGCGAAGCATTGAACTCATCGCGGAATCTGTATCCCGGACCGCCGCGCCCGCTTCCTTCAGGACAGCCTCCCTGGATCATGAAATCGGCAATCACCCTGTGAAAAGTGAGACCATTATAGAAACCTCTCTGAGCCAGATTCACCCAGTTCGAAGTGGTAACAGGTGTCTCGTCCGGAAAAAGGACCAGTTCGATTTTTCCTTTGCTTGTATTGATTGTTGCTTTCAGTTCTGACATACAGTTTCCTTGATTTTTTATTCGATTGGCCATACTCGCAGATACCGGGGTTCACGGTCAGCCGGAATTTTTATTCAAACCGTATTTCAAATTCGTCTTCATCCAGACTGCTGCTCATTTCAATAAATACTGCATGATTCTCATTTCCTGGAATGCATCCCGGCGATCCTTCTATAATGGCTGCTTCATTCAGACTGTCTGTTGTCTGAAAAACAGCAAATTCACATTTGCCATTGGTAAAATTACGGGATTTGTTGTAGATGGCCAGACTACCCTGAGCGGATTCTGTCTGAGGGATTACACTCAGTTTCCAGTTCTGACCGGAACATCCGGCTACGGCAATACTACTGACGGCCCAATTCATATACCCGCGCGCTGCTGATTCAGGCAGCTTATAGAAAACAGACTCTTTCGGATTTAATATGTAATCAGGATCAGGCATAGTGCATGGAGTAAAAAAATCATCGTAATGCCAGGTGTCTGTTGCTTTAAGTAAAAAAAATGTCCAGAAGAGGTGGCATCTGTCATCGTCACATTCTATATCCCTGTTTGTATACTGACATCCGGATAACCACAGAAACAGGCCGACGGCAGGCAGTATTACTGCAAATTGTTTAATTTTACTTAAAGCGAATATCAAAGCAGCCTCCCTTATAATTCTGTATGAAAACTTCTTTCCAATTATTTATATATTATAAATTTCACATACCTGATCCTGTATAACAGGCTGTTCCAGTAAACAGGATGTTGCCACCCGCGAAATTTCAATGTGTATATAAAAACTACGGGCATGCCTGATCCGGCACAACATTTCGAATCCCGTGAATCGGAGACCAGTAAATATAGCCCTTCTCAAAATTCTGACATCTGTCTATACCGGCAGTACCCCGTACCATTTCATCAGTCAATGCAAATCCAAACCATGATGTCCCTCCTTTTCCCAGGTAATAACCTCTGATATCGCCGACTGTGAAGTTAGCCGATGCGACATCTTTATAAGCGCAGATCGTCACCCGTATTGGATCTAAGAATACTATACTGTTCGGTATATTAGCATCGGCACATCTGCCGGTAGTCCCTGTTACACTCACATGAACCCTGGTTTCGCTCACAATATTAGCACCAATCACTTTCGCTTTTGCTATTATCAATGATATTTGTCTTAGACCTTCCGCTTCTGTCAATGCCACTGGTGTGTATTCATCTGCTTTATTCCAGCCCTGTTCCCCCATCCATTTTCCGATCTGCTGCCCCAGAACTGCATATCCGATCCAGTTCGGATGAATAAGATCCCTGAAATAAACCGGATTCGCTGTCCAGCAGGCACCAACAGAGCAATCAGCCTGATTTCCTATATATGAATGCAGATGCAGATGATGAATTCCCATATCCACAGCCTTTCCCGATTTAAAATACGGAATCCATCCCTCCTGCGCCTCTCCATAAAAAGGCATGGATACATAATGACCACGGGAATCGCCATAGAAAGTGACCCCGGTGTTGTTGTCATAATCCATATCTTCATGAAATTTGCATCTGTCTCTTGGTGCATAATACTTTGATTGTGCTGCAAGCGACATAGGAATACCAATCCATAAAATCAAAATAATTGTTAAGTTTTTCATATTCATCACCTCATTCAAATGCAATCTCAAATTCATCTTCTTTAATACTACTTCCAAGCCATATTATTACCCCATTTACCCCATTTACCTCGTTACCGGGTAAACATCCAGGGGAACCATCGATACTGACAATCCCAGCTCTTTGATCCACAAAATATGTCTCACTACACTTATCTTCCATTCCTTTATGATATCTGTAAAAGATACTAATATCACTTTCGGATGATTTAGGTATAATGGTCAGTTTCCAGTTGTTTTTGGAGCATCCAGCAAGAACCAAAGGCTTAGATCCTCGTTGCCTATAATCAG
This sequence comes from uncultured Leptospiraceae bacterium, assembly GCA_964594095.1. GTDB lineage: Bacteria > Spirochaetota > Leptospiria > Leptospirales > Leptonemataceae > CAZQKZ01. The sequence goes on from CAZQKZ010000009.1 coordinate 105,205, forward strand.
AATATGCACTCGCAGGAATCTTATATAAAATAGAATCCCCGGGTTTCATGGTATAATCCGGCGGATCCATACAGGGTTCAAGGTACTGGAAAACATCCCAGACTCCAAACATCCGCAACCAATGAAGTTGCTGTAATACTTTACAGTTCGTATCGCATTCGGGTTTATTGCTGCATCCTGTACCCAGTGCGGCAATGGATAATACAATTACGATAAGAAATTTTTTCAGCTGCACTCTTATAATATGCTTCATAATACAGCTCCTTTATCTTGCCTTTATTTCATCGATTACTGCCTTTCTGAGATCTGTTAAAGTCTCCTCGGAAATATCAAAAAATACTTCGGGCATTGAGTAACTTCCACTGTTGTTCATTCGCAGAAGTGCGTTCATCGTAAGACCCATGGCCAGATTGTTTCGCAAAGCAATCAGAGTATTATCAGGAGCTTCACTCAGCAGAGATTTCAGCGAAGCGGAAAATGCTTCGGCCCTTGCTCTTTCCCCGGCTACAGCATCCGAATGAGAAAGACGGGTTCTGAATCCATCTGAATTACCGTTTTTAAAATCCTGAAGTGCAATCTGATGAATTTCGGATCCTGAACGCTCCGGAGGCAGGAATGGGTGAAGCGAATACCCCATACATTGCCTGCAGTCCCTTCCTGTCGTCTTCTGTAATTATAAAATTACCAGAAAATGCATACATGACTGCATCAGCAACCGGATTCGATTCGTTTTCGGTCATTTGTTTTTTGCATTGTATCATAGCAGCTCCGGGAGGACAATGATCCAGACCTGCAAGATGTCCCAGCAGATGTGCTGTTTTTTCTGCTAACGGTATCGTATCAGATTCGGACACCGGGGAAAATCGGAAATCCCGTGTATTGTACTGCAATGCTGCCTGTTTTATGAATGGCTGGCCGCTGCAGCTCCATATGTATACACAACTATCCCCGGTGCAATCAGGATCTTCCGCATATTGCGCTGTGATTATTACATCTGGTAATTTCATGTTCTCAGTCTGCTGACCAGCACAGTCAGTGCTTTCGAAACCAGGTACAGAAGATTCAGCCGGACCTTCTGCAACAGAAAATGAAAACCTTTATGCTCCTGACTGAGCCCACAGGAGAGCTGCCTTTCCGACTGACTCTGCAATCTGATTGTTTGTCATTCCGGAAAACGAAGATTCGCTTATTAGCAGTGTAACAACCGGAAACTGGCCTTCCCAGCGAAGCTTAGAAGAATCAATGAATTTATAATGCGGCAGAGCTGCCATCATAAATGCGATTACAGAGATTTTAACTATTATATCTTTCATTGCTTTACCTCACAGATTAATTTTTCCCATTTCGCCCCTGACGAAGCTCCATCTGTTATTGACCTTTTTCAGAAAAAACAGTGCTCGATCGTTCTCAGGGAAAAATTCAGGCATTCCCTTTACCCAAAGCTGTTTTCCTTCGTAAATACCTCCGGGTGTTCTGAGAGCAAAAGACTGCTGATCATCTATCTCACCGCGAAGGCGATCATCAATCTGAATCGTTGCGTTAGTGTAGATCATGTTCTGACCATTTATATTCGGTTCTTTTGTATACTGCAGTCCTGTAACAGTACCTTCAAAAACTGCCTCAGCTTCACGAGCAACTGAATCCCATGATCCGAATCGAGTTCAACAACGAGGTTCAGATATTTTCCGGCAGGCACCATTTCATTACCAACAAGCAGAACAAAGGTATCGCGAAGGGATAGCAGTTCAAAACGTGTTGGTTCATCGGATAACAGAATTTTTTCGCCAGACTCATGGGTGACCAAAACCGATTTCATGCTGATCCGGATTTTCTCAATCGGCCAGGTGACTGTATATCCTTCTGCTCTCAGTTCAAGCTGGGACCGGTATTTTTTCCGTTGCACCTGATAATGGATTACTTTATGCTGAGAAGGTTTTCCATGCAGAGTGGTGAGTCGTCCTGCTTCAACTTTGAAAGGAGCTGAAAACTGCAGTCTTTTCTTTGTAAAATCCAGCTGGTACACTGTGTCCGCCACCTTTACAGTATGAGGGTGTTCGTACTTAGCTCCAGGTCCACCTTTCAGGTGCACTTTAAGGAATTCGTAATCTCCCTCAGGCAAAGGAAACCGATTGAAAATTCTTCCGAACTGACGATCTTTTTCAAAAAGTTTTATGGTTACATCCTGTGCCGGATAAAAAACAGATTCTTTCCCTGCGGGTTTAACCTCTATTGAATCAAGAACTAAAATTACCGAATCAAATTCCGCCCGGTCGATTGCCCTTCCTGACCCATCTTCATAGATATAATGCGATGCTTCACTGAAATCAAGAATGTAATGTACCATCCCGTTGTTCTGGGGAACCTCAAGTGGGTCGTCCTGAAGCTTGACCTTTAGGTAAGACTGATTATCTGGTAAAATTACACTGCCATCCTCGTTGGTATAGGGGGTTGCTGTGCTGACTCCTGATGCTACAAAAGAAGCTCCAGTTGCTATGAGTAAGGCCTCATTCGACTTTTCAGCCCCCCCCCCCCCCCCCCCCCCCCCCCACCCCAAAAAAAAAAAAAAAAAAAAAAAACAACAAAAAA